>CAYSJJ010000037.1:7073-38496 GCA_964431365.1 uncultured Geobacter sp.
ACACCTTACCGTGGAGATGGAAAAGTACCTGGAGATCGTCCTGTACAATGTCGTCGGCGGCGTGACCGGTCTGTTGTCCCAGCGCGAGCGGGAGCGGACCATGGAGCTGCAGAAGACGGCTCGCGGCCTTGAAGAGTCATACCAGAAGCTGCAGCAGCAGTCGGAGCGGATCATCGCCGTGGAGGAACAGCTGCGGCGGGCGGAGAAGCTTTCCACCCTGGGGGAGATGGCGGCGGTGCTGGCCCACGAGATCAGAAACCCCCTCGGCTCCATCCGGGGGACCGCCGAGATACTGAAGGACGACTACCGGCCCGGCGACCCCAAGCACGAGTTCATCGAGATCCAGATCAGGGAGACCGAACGGCTGAACCGGGTGGTGGAGGATTTCCTCCGCATGGCCAGACCCCAGCCCTCCGAGATGACGCGCTGCTCCCTGGTGGAGGAGTTGGAAACCGTGGCGACGCTGGTGTCACGGGATGCCCAGGAGCGGGGCGTGGCGCTCCGCCTGGAGCCGTTCCCGGGCGACGCGGTCGTCAGTGCCAACGGCGAAAAGCTCCGCCAGGCGTTCCTCAATATCGTCATCAACGCCCTCCAGGCGACTCCCTCCGGCGGCAAAGTCTCAATCTCCCTCCGGAAGGCGGACTCCGGCTATCAAATCACCGTCAGCGACACCGGCACCGGTATCGACGCCGACGCCCAGGCAAAGATCTTCGAGCCGTTCTTCACCACCAAGCCCGACGGCACCGGCCTGGGACTCGCCATCACCAAGAAGATCGTCGAGGGGCACGGCGGCACCCTGACTGTGGAGAGCGAGCAAGGGAAGGGGACGACAGTGACGGTCAGATTGGCGGGCAGCACCTAGTCTGTGGAATAGACCGCTTGACGTTTAACGCTCCGCATTATACTCTTCCGTTATGATAATAACTTTCCACTGCAAGGACACACAGTCATTATTCGAAGGCAAGTGCCCGAAACGGTTCAAGTCATTTGCGAATGTTGCTGAACGTAAGCTGCAAATACTCGATGATGCTTATTCTCTGGATGATCTCAGGTCCCCGCCGGGTAACCGGCTGGAAGCTTTGCGTGGAGATCGCAAGGGCCAATGGAGTATTCGCATAAACGACCAGTGGCGACTCTGCTTTAGCTTTGAAGACGGCAATGCCTTTGGTGTGGAAATTATTGATTATCACTGAGGAGACCATCATGAACCCAACGAATAAAATGCGTCCCATTCATCCAGGTGAAATTCTGCGGGAAGAGTTCCTTGTCCCCCTGAACATGACTGCACATGCACTTGCGCTTGAACTGAAAGTCCCAGCGCCGCGCATCAATGATATCGTGCGAGAACGACGGGGCATTTCACCGGACACGGCTCTTAGGCTCGCGCGCTACTTTGGCAACACACCGCAATTCTGGATGAACCTGCAGACCAGTTATGATCTGAAATGCGCTGAGCGGGAGATTGGCCAGAAAGTTGCGAAAGAGGTCCATGCCCGGCTTGCCGCTTAGCATTGACGAGGTCGGGGCAACAAACACCACGTCAAACAAGGCATTGCATGGGTACTGTAATTGAGTATGGTGTCACCGGAATTCGGACGGAATTCGACGGGAATTCGACGCCATAAAAATGGTTTAATAGAAGGGGGGACAGATGGTTGGAAAGCTAGAACAGGTTGCCCTCAGGGAAATATGGAAACATGAGGCCCTCAGTTTCACTGGCTGGCTTGCTGAAAATTGTGAAGTGTTGAAGGAACAACTTGGGCTTGATCTTACGATCGAACAGACAGAAAAGCCTGTAGGATCGTTCAGTGCTGATATTTTTGCAAAAGATGCTACTGGTCGGCTTGTGATTATAGAAAATCAACTAGAACGAACAGATCACGACCATCTAGGAAAGGTCTTGACTTACTTGGCTAACCTCGACGCAAAGGTCGCGATCTGGATCTCAAGTGATCCTCGCCCAGAACATATAACCGTTATTGACTATTTGAATGAAGTTGTCCCGCCAGATACAGAATTTTACCTTGTTAAGTTACAGGCTTTCAAAATTGGTGATTCAGAACCTGCCCCATTGTTCACAATCGAAGCAGGTCCTTCTAAAGAAAGAAAAGCTGTAGGAGAAACCAAAAAGGAACTGGCAGAGCGAGACAATAGACGGTATGGCTTTTTTGAGCAACTGCTTGAGTGCTGCCGGATTAAGACAAATCTCTTCAACAACGTATCGCCTGTTGGCTATCAAAATTGGGTAAATGCAGGCGCCGGTAAGGCCGGTTTGATGTGGTCGCTCGTAGCAACAGAGAAAACCTCTCGTGCAGAACTTTTCTTCTGTGCGCCGACAGCAGAGGTCAATCGGAAGAGGTTTGAGGCCCTGCTCGCTCGCAAGGACGAAATCGAGAAGCGATTTGGCGAATCTCTTCAATGGGAGTTCAAGGAAGGAAGAAAGCAACAATACCTGAGAACGAGTAGTCCCCAGGGAGGCCTCGAAGATGACTCGAAATGGGGGACGATACAAAGAGACTTGGTTGACAGACTTGTCCGACTGGAAAGTGCGACCAGAGATATCATTAGACAGATTGAGTGAGTACAGGCACAACTAAGCGTAACAACGGGCGGATGAAGCTCGCCGCTGTGCTCTCACTCGTTCATCGTTCACATTTACCCAACCCATTTACTCCCCCCCCGCCTTCCGGCGCTGCTCCTCCTCCCAGCCGATACAGGCAAGCTGGACGGTGCGGGGGATGGGGCGGGCACCGGAACCGTAGGCGCTTACCGTACGGACGGTGACGCCAAGTTCGCGGCTGGCGGCAGCAAGAGATAAACCGTTTCGGATTCGCCAGACCGTGAAACGGTCGGCAGGTATGGTCGAGTGTTGCTCTAGCATGTCAGTAAAGAGGGTGTCGGCGCCGATCTGGATGTCGAACCGGGGCCATTCCGCTTCCCAGCCGAACTCTCCCATGACTGCACCGGAGAAGGCTGCGGGGTCACGAAGCGGGGCAAGGCCGGGCAGAGAAAAAACGGAGTCTTTCAGGCTGACCATACCGCCGGAACCGTCTGCAAAGCGAACGTCAAGGGAGTAGTCGGCCGCAGGGGTTACATCCGTCAACCGTGGGCGGGTTATCCGTCGGTACTTCGTCGTCATGCGGCAACTATATAGAAATAATTTCCATACCGCAAGAAAGCTAGGAGCACCATGAAACAAAAAATCCTGGTCATCGACGACGACGCGTCACTGCGTCGCGTGTTGGAATACAACCTTCAGGAGGAGGGGTACGACGTCACCACCGCCGAGTCTGGCGAGGCCGGCCTGCGCCTCTTTGCCGAGGTGAAACCGTCGCTGGTCATCACCGACATGAAGATGTCCGGCATGGACGGGATGCAGGTGCTGAAGGCGGTCAAGGAGCAGTCCCCCGAGACCCTGGTCATCATCATCACCGCCTTCGGCGCAGTCGACATGGCCGTGGAGGCGATGAAGCTGGGGGCCTACGACTACATCACCAAGCCGTTCAACCGCGAGGCGCTACGGCTCACGGTGAGAAAGGCGCTCCAGTTCACCGGGCTCACCGAGGAGAACCGGCGCCTGAAGGATGAACTCGCCGACCGGAGCGATTTCAGGACCATCGTCGGCAGCTCCCCCCAGATGGAAAGGGTCTTCGCCGTTGTCCGCAAGGTCGCGGACACCGAGGCGTCGGTGCTGATCACCGGCGAGTCGGGGACCGGCAAGGAACTGGTGGCCCGTTCGATCCATACGGGCAGCTCACGCCGGGATGCCCCGTTCGTCGCCGTCAACTGCGCCGCCATCCCCCGCGACCTCCTGGAGAGCGAGCTGTTCGGGCACGTGAAGGGGGCGTTCACCGGCGCCATCAGGGACAAGGCCGGCAAGTTCCAGTTGGCGGACGGCGGCACCCTCTTCCTGGACGAGGTGGGGGAGCTGCCGGTGGAACTCCAGCCGAAGCTCCTCCGGGCGCTGCAGGAGAAGGAGGTCGAGCCGGTGGGGGGGACGGAGGTCAGGAAGCTGGACGTCCGGGTGGTCTCCGCCACCAACCTGGACATGGACCAGGCCATCGAAGAGGGGACCTTCCGCGAGGACCTCTATTACCGCCTGTCGGTCATCCCGATCCATCTCCCGCCGCTTCGCGAGCGGCGAAACGACATCCCGCTCCTGATTCGGCACTTCTGCGCCAAGCACCAGGGCGAAACGGTCGGTTTCGACAAGGGGGCGCTGGAGACGATGGTCGCCTATGGGTGGCCGGGAAACGTCCGGGAACTGGAGAACACGGTAGAGCGGCTCCTCATCATGCGGAGTGGCGACACGATCACCCTCGACGACCTGCCGGACAAGATCCTGCACGCGAAAACCGGGCAGCCGCAGGGCGGGGCCGTTTTCCGGCTCCCGGACGAGGGATATTCGCTGGAGCAGCTGGAGCGGGAGGTGGTGATCGACGCCCTGGAGCGGAACAACTGGAACCAGGCCGCCGCTGCCCGCTTCCTCAGGATACCCCGCCACACCCTCATCTATCGTCTGGAAAAGTTCGGGATCCCCCTCCCTGAGAAGCGATGACGATAGGGAAAATCCTACCCCCGGTGCAGAATATTCTGCATTTGCTTTTCCGGGGGCTGCTGGCAATGTGAGAATAATGTAGTAAATTCTGTAGGATATGTTGGTGGCACATCATGTGAATAGAAAACCGTAATTAATCGCTCCAGAGGTCATCATGAAAAAGCGCATCGGTCTGCTCACCCTGGTTTCACACCTTGCCCTTGCAGCGACCTTATCCTTTGCAGCAGAAAGCAGCACCCCGCCCGAAAACCTTTCCGTACTGGTCAAAACCGCCATCGAGAACAACCCCGAACTGAAGTCGTCCCAGGCCCGCTGGCAGATGTTTACCACCAGGGCGAAGCAGGCGTCCACCCTGGAAGACCCGATGTTCATGTTCAAGCTGCAGAACATGCTGGCCCGGGAGCCGTTCGTCTTCAACAAGGACCCCCAGTCAGCCAAGGTGATCGGCATCTCCCAGCAGATACCCTTCTGGGGGAAGCGGGCACTGAAGGAGGAAGTCGCCCAGTACGAGGCCGAATCGTACCGGTGGGCCATCGCGGAGCGGCGGCTGGAACTGGCCCGCATGGTCAAGGAGAGCTATTACCAGCTCTACAGCGTGGACAAGTCTCTGGAGATCGTCGAGAAGAACCTGAAGATCCTCGATGACATCAGGACCATTGCGGAGTCCAAGTATTCCGTCGGCCAGGGGGCGCAGCAGGACATCTACAAGGCCGGGCTGGAACGGTCCAAGATGCTGGAGATGCAGATAACCCTGCAGCAGCAGCGCAGGAGCCTGGAAGCCAACCTGAACTATCTCCTCTTTCGGCCGGTGACTACCCCGGTGGGGAAGATTGCCGATTTCGACCTGCCGAAGCCGGAACTGTCGGCCGAGCAGCTCAAGGAGACGGCCGATGAGAAGCGTCCCCAGATCAAGAGCCTGACCAACCTGGTGCAGAAGGGGGAGGCCTCCCGGCGGCTGGCCCGGAAGGAGTACTGGCCCGATTTCAACCTCTCCTTCGAGTACATGTTCAAGGAGGCTGTTTCGACGGACATGGTCAGCGATCCGGGCTACAACATGTTTACCCTGGGGGTGACCTTCAATCTGCCGCTTCAGCGTGAACGCCGCCAGGCGATGGTTGCGGAGGCGTCATCGGAAACGAACATGTCCTTGGAAGAGCTGAACAGCCTCAGGAACAGCATCGGCTATGCGATCAACGACCTCCTGGCACAGATGGAGCGGCGCCGGAAGCTGGTGGAACTGTACAAGGGGGGGATCATACCCCAGGCTGAGCAGTCGCTGGAGTCGGCGGTCATCGGCTACCGGGTGAACAAGGTGGATTTCCTGACCCTGCTGGACGGCCGGATGAACCTGTTCACCTACGAGCGGGAGCTGTACGATTCGAAGGCCGAGTACATGATGCGTCTGGCCCAGCTGGAGGCGGTGGTCGGCAGCGACCTGACGACACCGCCAGGAGCTGAGAGCCCATCTGCTGGCGCACCGCCTGCCATCACGCATGCCACACATAACCATACCGAGGTACGACCATGAGCCTGAACAAGAAGGTTGCTCTATTGCTGGCACTACTCATCCTGGCTGCGGCCGCCGGCGGTGGCTGGCTGTACAAGGCGGGGTGGTTCAATAAGGACAAGGACGGCCACTCAAGGATAGAGCACGCTGCCAAGCAGCTCTACACCTGCTCCATGCACCCGTTCATCGTCAAGGACAAGCCCGGCACCTGCCCGATCTGCGGCATGGAGCTGATCAAGAAGATCGACGGCGCCGCCGGCGGGGAGCAGACCGCGGAGCAGAAGAAGCAGGCCGAGATGCTCGGCCATGTATCTCTCTCGCCGACCCAGAGGGTGATGGCCAATGTGGCCACCGTGGCGGCGAAGCAACAGACCCTCAACAAGGAGATCAATGCCGTGGGGATCGTCCAGTTCGACCAGTCGCGGCAGGCCAAGGTCACCGCCTGGATCGCCGGCCGGATCGACAAGCTCAACGTCAGCACGGTCGGCGCCTTCGTATCCAAGGACCGGCCGGTGGCCGAGGTCTACTCGCCCGACCTGCTGGCGACCCAGCAGGAGTACCTGCTGGCGGTCAAGAGCCGCGATCAGTTGAAAAACTCCCCCATCCCCTCCATTGCCCAGAATGGCGACGGTCTGGTGGCGTCGGCCAAGCAGCGGCTGATGCTGTTCGGGGTCAAGGAGAGCCAGATCGCCGAACTGGAGCGGGCAGGCAAGCCGAACATCCGCCTCCCGATCTATACCCCGCTCTCCGGCGTTGTCATCGAGAAGATGGTGCAGCAGGGTCAGTACGTCAATACGGGCGATCCGTTGTTCAACATCGCCGATCTCTCCACGGTCTGGGTGGAGGTGGAGGTCTACGAGAACGAATTCCCCAACATCCACCTTGGCCAGCAGGTGGAGATCCGTTCACAGTCGTTCCCCGGCAAGCCTTTTACCGGCAGGATCTCTTTCATCTACCCATTCCTCGATCCCAAGACCCGGACCGTCAAGGCCCGGGTGGAGATGCGTAATCCAGGCATGAAGCTGAAGCCGGACATGTTCGTCAACGCCGTCATCAAGGTGCCGCTTGGTTCGGCCATCGTCGTGCCCGTTTCCGCAGTCATGGACACCGGCAAACGCCAGGTGGTCTGGGTGGAGAGCTCGCCCGGCATGTTCGAGCCGCGTGATGTCCAGGTCGGCCAGCAGTCCGACGACAAGGTCCAGATCCTGTCTGGTCTCAAGGTCGGCGACAAGGTGGCGGTCTCCGGTGGCTACCTGATCGATTCCGAATCGCAGTTGAAGGGGGGCGGCGGACACGAAAACATGCCCGGCATGAAGATGGATGAGCCCAAGGGGGCCAGGCAGCCGGCAACCGCTCCGGCACAGCAGCCGGCAAAACCGGTACCGGCGAATAAGTCACTGAATATGGATGATATGAAGATGTAAAGGAGGCAGGCGCAAGGTGCAAGGCACGAGGCGCAGGATTAAAGCCTTTTCTTGAGCCCTCTGCCTTGTGCCTTGTGCCGAGGTTTATATGATCGAACGAATTATCGAATATTCCGCCCGTAACCGGGTCATCATCCTGATGGTCTTCGGGCTGATCATCGCCTGGGGGGTCTGGTCGGTCTACAAGACCCCGGTGGACGCGATTCCCGACCTGTCCGACAACCAGGTGATCGTCTTCACCGATTACCCGGGCCGCTCCCCCCAGGTGGTGGAGGACCAGGTCACCTACCCCTTGGCGGTCAACCTGCAGGGGCTTCCCCAGGTGAAGGCGGTGCGGGCCTCTTCGGCCTTCGGCTTCTCCATGATCTACGTGATCTTCGAGGACAAGGCCGACATCTACTGGGCCAGGACCAGGGTGCTGGAGCGGCTCAACTATGCCGCGTCGCTCCTCCCCCCCGGCGTGGTACCCACCCTCGGTCCGGACGGCACCGGCGTCGGCCATGTCTTCTGGTACACCATCGAGGGGAAGGGGTACGACCTGGAACAGCTCCGGACGCTTCAGGACTGGTTTGTCCGTTACCAGCTGAACACTGTCCAGGGGGTGGCCGAGGTGGCCTCCATCGGTGGGCTGGTGCGGGAGTACCAGATCGACCTGGACCCGGCCAAGCTCTTTGCCTACAACATCAAGGTTGCCAAGGTGATGGAGGCGGTGAAGGCGTCCAACAAGGATGTGGGGGGGCGGCTGATCGAGCAGGCCGACGCCGAATACCTGATCCGCGGCCAGGGGTACGTGAAGTCCAAGGCCGACCTGGAGAATATCGTCGTCGGCGCCGACATGCGCGGCACGCCGATTTATCTGAAGAATCTGGGGACCGTGCAGATGGGGGGCGCCATCCGTCGCGGCCTTCTGGACATGAACGGCGAGGGGGAGGCGGTCGGCGGCATCGTGGTCATGCGCTACGGCGAGAACGCCAAGGATGTCATCGACCGGGTCAAGGTAAAGATCAAGGAGCTGGAAAAGGGGCTGCCACCGGGAGTCAGGATCATGGTCTCCTATGACCGCTCCGACCTGATCGAACGGGCCATCGATACCCTGAAACATAACCTCCTGGAGGAATCGGTCGTTGTCTCGCTGGTAATCCTGATCTTCCTGCTCCACTTCCAGAGCGCCCTGGTGATCGTCCTGACCCTCCCCATCTCGGTCCTGATCGCCTTCATCACCATGAAACTGATGGGGGTTACCTCCAACATCATGTCGCTGGGGGGGATCGCCATTGCGATAGGCGTTCTCGTGGATGCCGGTGTCATCATGGTGGAGAACTGCTACCGCCATCTCTCGGAGATGCCGCCGGAGGAGCGGCCAGCAAAGCGGCTGGAGGTGATCATCACCAGCGCGAAACAGGTGGGTCGCGCCATCTTTTTCTCCCTGGCGATCATCGTACTCTCCTTCGTCCCGGTCTTTCTGCTGGAGGGGCAGGAAGGAAAGATGTTCCATCCACTGGCCTTCACCAAGACCTTCTCCATGATGGGGTCGGCCATGATCGCCATCACCCTGGTGCCAGTATTGATGTACTTCTTCATGCGGGGGAAGATGCCGCCGGAGAGCTCCAACCCGGTCTCCTCGTTCTTCATCAGGCTCTACTCGCCGGTCATCCGCTGGGTCCTGGTCTGGAAGAAGACCACCATCGCCCTGAACGTCCTGGCCCTGGCCATTGCCATTCCGATGTTCATGCACCTCGGTTCCGAGTTCATGCCACCCCTGGACGAGGGGTCGCTCCTCTACATGCCGGTGACGCTCCCCAACGTCTCCATCACCGAGGCCAAACGGCTGATCCAGGTGCAGGATACCATCATCAAGAGTGTACCGGAGGTGGAGCATGTCCTGGGCAAGGTCGGACGGGCCGAGACCTCCACCGACCCGGCGCCGGTCTCCATGTTCGAGTCGATCATCATCCTGAAACCGAAGGAGCAGTGGCGGCCGGGGATCAAGAAGGCGGACATCGTGGCCGAGCTTGACTCGAAACTGCAGCAGATCGGGGTGAGAAACGGCTGGACCCAGCCGATCATCAACCGGATCAACATGCTCTCCACCGGCGTCCGAACCGACCTGGGGGTGAAGATCTTCGGTTCCGACCTGAACGTGCTGCGGGACCTGGCCATCCAGGCCGAGGCGATCCTCAAGCCTATCCCGGGCGCTGCCGACGTGGTGGCTGAACGGGTCACCGGCGGCAACTACATCGACATCGACATCGACCGGGAGGCGGCCGCCCGCTACGGCGTCAATGTGGGTGACATCCAGGATGTCATCGAGACCGCCCTCGGGGGCGAGATGCTCTCCACCACCGTGGAAGGGCGCAATCGCTTCCCGATCAGGATCCGTTATCTGCGCGACTACCGGGACAACATCCCGGCGATCCGCCGTATCCTGGTCGCGGGGATGGAGGGCGCGCAAGTGCCGCTGTCGCTGGTGACGAAGCTGAAAATCTCCACCGGCGCGCCGGAGATCAACAGCGAAGGGGGACTGCTCCGCTCCCTGGTCTTCCTCAACGTGCGCGGTCGGGACATGGGGGGCTTTGTCACCGAGGCCAAACAGGTGCTGGAGAAGCAGCTGAAGCTCCCCCCCGGCTACTACGTGGCCTGGTCCGGACAGTGGGAGAACCAGGTCCGGGCCAAGGCGCGGCTGCAGCTCCTGGTGCCGGCCGGGATGATCATCATCTTCATCCTCCTCTACTTCACCTTCCACTCGGCACTGGAGGCGAGCATGGTCATGCTCTCGGTCCCGTTTGCCCTGGTGGGGGGGGTCTATCTGGTTTCGGCCCTCGGCTACAACATGTCGGTGGCGGTCTGGGTCGGCTTCATCGCCCTGTACGGCATTGCCGTTGAGACCGGGGTGGTGATGGTCATCTATCTGCACGAGGCGTTGGACAAGAAGCTGATCCACGGCCCCTGCACCGAGCAGGATATCTACGACGCCACGTTCGAGGGGGCGGTGCTCCGCCTGCGTCCCAAGCTGATGACCGTAGCCGTGGCGCTCCTGGGTCTGATCCCGATCATGTGGTCGTCAGGTACCGGCGCCGACGTGATGAAGCCGATTGCCGCGCCGATGATCGGCGGTATGATTTCCTCAGCGGTGCATGTACTCATCATGACGCCGGTGATCTTCGTGCTGATGAAGAAGAGGGAACTGCGCAAGGGAATGCTCAAATATTCCGGGATGAAGCATTAGGCCGGCTCCGAGCTTTCAGCCATCTCGACGCCGTCCTCGCCGGATGCCTGCTTGACGTGGCGCTGCAGCCCTCACCCAATCCCTCTCCCAGAGGGAAAGGGCAAGGGGTACGCTCCCCCTCTGGGGGAGAGATAGAGAGAGGGATTGCCTGCGCAACATCCGACTGCGGGTGCGCCGATCTGACCAAAATTCGGAGCGGCAGGAAAAGCAACATCATCAAAGAAAAGGAGAAACGAACATGAGGAAACTGATAGCGATCTATGCAGCGGTTCTGGCGTTAACAGCCCCGGTGGCCTACGGCGCCGACCATGGCCATGACGGTGGTCACAATATGAGCCATGGTGACCATTCGATGATGGAGATGGGGGATGTCGCGCACCAGGAAGTGGTGGATGGCGTCAAAGCCGTCTTCAAGGTCATCTCCATGAAGGAGCATATGAAGGGGATGGATATGGAGATGCCAAAGGATATGAAGGAGACCCACCATATCATGGTCGAGTTCAAGGATGCCAAGAGCGGCAAGGCCCTGACCGAGGGTGAGGTAAAGCTGAAGGTTCAAGGTCCGGACAAGTCCGAGCAGACCAAGAATCTGATGGGAATGCAGGGGCATTTCGGTGCCGACTTCAACCTCGCCAAGAAGGGTAAATACGGCATGATGAGCAAGTTCCAGTTGACGGACGGGAAGGTCCGCAGCTCCAAATTCTGGTACACCGTCAAGTAGCTTGCCGTACTACCGAGGCAAAAGCCGCGCGAAAAGGGGATGGTTCGAGTAACCATCCCCTTTTCGCGTCCGGAACTGCCACGTATGCCGTTACCGCTTTCAGGACCCACCCTGATGTACGGATAAAATTCTTGACAGAGTTGGTAGATGAATGCTATTAGGTAGACTACATACTTGATAGAGTAATGGTAAGAAACGAAATTGGGACATAACGCGCTGCCCGAACAGGCGCGGCAATACGGGAATGGGCACGTGAAGGGATGACATTTTTTTGCAGTAAAAAACTACTAAATCGATAGACTTGACAAGGAGGATGTCGTGAAGCGAAGAAATCTGTTTACCATTGCCCTGCTGGTTGTAGTGAGTCTGGCCCTGCCGGTGATGTCGTTCGCAGCGGTGGATCTCCTGAACGTCTCGTACGATCCGACCCGCGAGTTGTACCAGGACTTTAACAAGTCCTTTGCAACATACTGGAAGAAAAAGAGCGGCCAGGATATCAGCGTCAAGCAGTCCCATGGCGGTTCAGGCAAGCAGGCCCGTTCGGTCATCGACGGCCTGGAGGCGGATGTGGTGACCCTGGCACTGGCCTACGACATCGACGAAATCCACAACAAGGCCAAGCTGATCCCCGAGAACTGGCAGAAGCGCCTGCCGCTCAACAGTTCCCCTTATACGTCGACCATCGTCTTCCTGGTCCGGAAAGGGAATCCGAAGCATATCAAGGATTGGAACGACCTGGTCAAACCGGGCGTGGGGGTCATCACCCCCAACCCCAAGACCTCCGGCGGTGCCCGCTGGAACTACTTGGCCGCCTGGGCCTACGCCCTGAAGCAGAAGGGTGGCAACGACGCCAAGGCGAAGGAGTTCGTAACAAAGCTCTTCAGGAACGTGCCGGTGCTTGATTCCGGCGCCCGCGGTTCCACCACCACCTTTGTGCAGCGTGGCCAGGGCGACGTCCTGCTGGCCTGGGAGAATGAGGCCTTCCTGGCGGTGAACGAGCTTGGCAGGGACAAGTTCGAGATCGTTGTCCCGTCGCTCAGCATCCTGGCCGAGCCGCCGGTTTCGGTGGTCGACAAGGTGGTGGACAGGAAGGGAACCCGCAAGGTTGCCGAGGAATACCTGAAGTATCTCTACACGCCGGAAGGTCAGGAGATTGCTGCCAGGCACTTTTACCGTCCGACCGACAAGAAGGTGGCTGCGAAGCACGGCAAGACCTTTGCCAAGGTCAAGCTGGTGACCATCGACAAGGAGTTCGGCGGCTGGCGCAAGGCCCAGACGACCCACTTTGCCGATGGCGGAGTCTTCGACCAGATCTACGGCGCTAACAAGTAGGATCTGTTCCTCTGGCACCCGGCGCGGGTGCCAGAGGAGAACGTACAGACAGTTACCATCGCAAGGAGCCAGCAATGTCCCGATTTCGCAAGACACACTCAGTCCTCCCGGGATTCGGGCCGGCACTCGGCTACACCATATTCTATCTGAGCATCATCGTGCTCATCCCGCTCTCGGCGCTAGTCTTCAAGTCCGCCACCCTGACCTGGCCCCAGTTTCTGGCTGCCGTGGCCTCGCCACGGGTAGTGGCCTCCTACCGGGTCACGTTCGGTGCCGCCCTGCTGGCCGCCGGAATCAACGCCCTGTTCGGGGTGCTGGTGGCCTGGGTGCTGGTCCGTTACCGGTTTCCCGGCAAGCGGCTCTTCGACGCCCTGGTGGACCTTCCCTTCGCACTTCCCACGGCGGTGGCCGGCATCACCCTGGCAACGGTCTACTCCAACAACGGCTGGATCGGTCGCCATCTGGAAGCGCACGGCATCAAGGTGGCATTCACGCCGCTGGGGATTCTCGTGGCCATGACCTTCATCGGCCTTCCCTTTGTGGTGCGAACCGTCCAACCGGTCCTCGAGGAGCTGGATGCCGAGATCGAAGAGGCGGCCGCCTGCCTGGGGGCCAACCGGTTCCAGACCTTCCGGCGGGTCCTCTTCCCCACCATGCTGCCGGCGGTGCTGACCGGCTTTGCCCTGGCCTTTGCCCGGGCCGTGGGGGAGTACGGCTCGGTGATCTTCATTGCCGGCAACATGCCGATGGTATCCGAGATCACGCCGCTCTTGATCATCACCAAACTCGAACAGTACGACTACGCAGGGGCCACGGCCATCGCCTCGGTCATGCTCGTGGTCTCGTTCATTCTGCTCCTGACCATTAACCTGCTCCAGAAGTGGAGCAGACGTTTTGCCGACTGACCCGGGAGGACGCCCCATGCACGTTGCCGGCGGTTTGAAAAAGACAAAGGGCACGCAGAAGGGGAGGGGGCTTGGTGAGCCGGCCCTGGTCCGCTGGCTGCTGATCGCCGTCGCCCTCGGTTTCCTGGCCCTGTTTCTGCTGGTTCCGCTGGCAGCCGTCTTCAGCCAGGCGCTGGAAAAAGGGTGGGAAGCCTATCTGGCCGCACTGCACGAACCTGACACCCTGGCGGCCATCAAGCTTACCCTGCTCACCGCCGCCGTCAGCGTGCCGCTCAATCTGGTGTTCGGCGTCGTTGCTGCCTGGGGGATCGCCAAGTTCGATTTTCCCGGCAAGAGCTTCCTCATCACCCTGATCGACCTGCCGTTCTCCGTTTCGCCGGTGGTCTCCGGTCTGATCTACGTCCTGATCTTCGGCCTCCAGGGGTGGCTGGGGCCGTGGCTCCAGGCCCATGACCTGAAGATCATCTTTGCCGTGCCCGGTATCGTCCTGGCAACCATCTTCGTCACCTTCCCCTTTGTTGCGCGGGAGTTGATTCCGCTCATGGAGAGCCAAGGGCGGGAAGAGGAAGAGGCCGCTCTCACCCTCGGCGCCAGCGGACTGCAGACTTTTTTCCGGGTGACGCTCCCGAACATCAAGTGGGGTATCCTCTACGGGGTCATCCTCTGCAATGCCCGGGCAATGGGGGAATTCGGGGCAGTATCGGTGGTGTCGGGGCATGTGCGTGGCTCTACCAACACCGTCCCGCTGCAGGTGGAGATACTCTACAACGAATACAATTTTGCGGCCGCCTTTGCCGTAGCCTCGCTGCTGGCACTCCTGGCGCTCGTCACCCTGGTGGTGAAGACGATCGCCGAGTGGAAAGTCCGGCAGGAACTGGCCAACCACTGAAGTACAAGGGAAGGTAGATGACATGAGCATAGAGATTGGCAGTGTCAGCAAACATTTCGGCCAGTTCACCGCCCTGAAAGAGGTGAACCTCACCGTTCCTTCGGGCGAACTGGTGGCCCTCCTCGGCCCATCGGGGTCAGGCAAGACCACGCTGCTCAGGATCATCGCCGGTCTTGAGGCGCCAGACCAGGGGCAGATACTTTTTGACGGCGTGGAGACGACCAATAGTCATGTCCGCGAGCGGCAGGTAGGCTTCGTGTTCCAGCACTATGCACTGTTCAGGCACATGACGGTGTTCGACAACATCGCCTTCGGCCTGACGGTCAAGCCCCGCCGGGAGCGGCCCGGCAAGGCGCAGATCCGGGAGAAGGTATTCGAGCTCCTCAAGCTGATACAGTTGGAGCAGGTAGCCGACCGTTACCCGGCCCAACTCTCCGGTGGTCAGCGGCAGCGGGTGGCCCTGGCTAGGGCGTTGGCTGTGGAGCCGAAGGTGCTGCTGCTGGACGAGCCGTTCGGCGCCCTGGACGCCAAGGTGCGGGCCGAGCTTCGTCGCTGGCTCCGCCGCCTCCACGATGAAATCCACGTGACCAGCGTCTTTGTAACCCACGACCAGGAAGAGGCCCTGGAAGTGGCCGACCGGATCGTGGTGATGAATCAGGGGCAGATCGAGCAGGAAGGGACGCCCAGCCAGGTCTATGACCACCCGGCTACGCCATTCGTGTTCAGTTTTCTCGGCAACGTGAACCTGTTCCATGGCCGGGGGACTGCCGCAGAAGCCCAGGCGGCAGTGGGCCAGGTGGCGGCCGACCCGGTACCTTCGGTGGGGTATGTCCGCTCCCACGATATCGAGGTGGAGCGCCAACTGTCAGACCCGACTGCCGTAAAGGCTAGGGTTCGCTACGTGCAGACCGTCGGACCGCTGGTGAGGGTTGAGCTGGCCCTGGCCGATACCGGCGCAACCCTGGAGGCGGAACTCTCCCGCGAGGTCGCCGACCGGCTCAGCCTGCAGGCCGGCGAAGAGGTCTATATCCGGCCACGCAAGGTGACCGTTTTTGCAGAGGATTATCAGATTTGATAAGGAAGTATGTATTTCCTTACTGATTCAAAGGGGGACACCATGACATCGACAGCCGTTGCAGCGCAGAAGGATGGGTGGAGCAGGGAGCTGGAGCGGCAGGTGCGTGAAGCGCTGCAAGCCATACGCTTCGGCACGGTCACACTGGTGATCCAGGATGGCCACGTCATCCAGATCGACAGGAACGAGAAGATCCGGCTGACCCGCCCGGGACATATCAACGGCAGCGGCATCTGACCGTTGATCGACATCGACAGGAGGCGTTTCACGAACCGCTTTTCCCTCTATGCGTGAAAAGGAGGCCCAGATGGCACAGGCTGCCAGGAGTATCACCCGCTATTCACCTTTTTTCAGACATCAGAAGGCTTCCACTGTCCTGGATTATGGGGCGGGAAAGCTGCGCAACGCCCTCTATCTTGCGGCAGAGGGTTTTTCCGTCTATGCGGCCGACCTGCCGGAGCAGGTGAACAGGTTTCGCGTATGCCCGGCCATCAGCCGTCTGGCAGGAGTCCTGGAAGTGGGGGAGCTCCCCGACAGCCGGCTGAATGTGGACCTGGTCCTCTCCACCTATGTGTTCAATATCATAGTCGGGAATGCCGAACGGCAGAGTTACCTGGATAACATCGTCGCTAACCTGCGGCCCGGCGGCTATCTGCTCATCGAACTCCGCTGCCGCCGTTCCCATGGCGAGTGCGGGCAGGGATGCCCCGAGTACTTCAAAGGCCAAGAATGCACCAAGACTTACAGCCATGAGGAGTTGGATCAGATCCTGATTCCACGCGGCTTCCGCCGGTTGAGTCACTACTACCGCCACCAGGCCCTGGCGGCGATCTACCAGCTGGATGCAACCGCTGGCGGAGAGATGAGGTAAACATGCGCGGCCAAACACGCCGAAGCGCACGTGCATAGCCTGCGGTTGAAATGGGCGATCCAGCTGATATACTTCTGCTCCAACGCTGGCAGCTCCAAACGCTTACCCAGTGTCATTATCGTTAACACCCGGAGGTCGCGATGTTAAAGTTCTCGGTTTGCCTGCTTGCCGTGCTGAGTTGCCTGGTGGCAGGTGGTCTCGCTGTTTCCGCGGAACATGGGACCATGCACAAGGGGGAAGGTAAGACGATCAAGGTCGAAGATCCGGCCAAGTGCGCGATCTGCGGCATGGACCGGCGTATGTTTGCCTACAGTCGCGCCCTGGTAACCTTTGATGACGGTACGAAAACGGGTACCTGCAGTATCAGCTGTGTCCATGAGGTCGTGGACAAGCATGCCGGCAGGAAGGTGAAAGGTATCCAGGTGGCCGACTACAACACCAAAGAGCTGATGGATGCAAAGAAGTCGGTCTGGGTCATCGGCGGGAGCAAGAGGGGAGTCATGACCTCCACGGCCACGTGGGCTTTTGCGGGGAGGCCCGCGGCAGAGAAGTTCGTCAAGGAGTTCGGCGGCACGGTGACCGGTTTTGACGAGGTCTGGAAGAGTGCAGCTGACTGAGGCGTGACGAAAGAGTGCCCTGTTCAACCCACGACACGGAGAACCGCGTGAAGAGACTGACCCTGCTCATCGCTCCCCTGCTGCTGATCTGTCTGACAACGTCGGCCGGCGCCGCTGCATTGAACGCACGAAAGCCTGCCAAAGGGGACAAATGCCCGGTCTGCGGCATGTTCGTGGCCAAGTATCCGGATTTTGCCGCCCAGGTCCAGTTCAGGAACGGCAACGTGCTCCACTTCGACGGGGCAAAGGATTTCTTCAAGTACTACCAGAACATCTCCCGGTATACCCCCGGCAGGAAACAGGGAGACATTGCCGCCATTCTCGTCACCAGCTACTACTCCCTCTCACCCATCGACGCCCAAACAGCCTGGTACGTGACCGGCAGCGACGTGTTCGGACCTATGGGGAGGGAACTTGTTCCCTTCGAGAAGGAGGCCGAGGCCCGTGAGTTCCTGAAGGACCACAAGGGTAAGTCGCTTCTCCGCTTCAGGGATGTCACCCCGGCCATCGTCAAGGAGCTGGATTGATGGCGTTCCGCAACTCCACGCTCTTCCTCGCCGGGACTGCTTCGCTTTTCCTCCTGTTCGTCGCCATGCTGGGCCATTCGCTCCATGCCCGAACCGCCGCGGCACCGCTCCTGGCCCGCAAGGCCCAACTGGTGCGGGAGCTCGAACTGACCGACCTCTGTCTCTTCACCGAGGCGAGCTATACCCGTCACCTCGCCATGACCGACCTGAATACGCCGTTTCAGGATGCACCGTTCTCCTTTGAGCACTTCCCGACCGGCGCCCTGGTCCGCCCCCCCGAACACCTTGTGAGGAGCCATGGCAAACGGGATTGAACGGCAGCGGCACATCATCGATTTCACCCTCTCGTCCCTCCTGCGTCGCAAAGGGAAGAACGGAGCACTCCTGGCGGTCTACACCCTGATCGTCTTCCTCCTTGCCTCGGTGCTCTTTTTCACCCATGCCCTGAAGCAGGAGGCGGCACTGGTCCTTCGCGACTCCCCGGAGATCATCGTCCAGCGGACCCTGACCGGCCGCTATGCGCCGATCCCGGTTGCCTATGGCGACAGGATCCGTGAGATCCGCGGGGTGCTGTCGGTCAGGCCCCGGCTCTGGGGATACTATTACGACGCCAACTTCCTGGCCAACTACACCCTGGTGGTCCCGGCAGAGAACCCTCCCAGGCAGGGAACCATCGGCATCGGCAGCGGCATCTCCCGCGTGCGCGAGGCGTTCGAGGGGGACACGGTCGGCTTCAGCGGCTTTGACGGCAAGCCGAGGAGTTTCACCATCGGTTCGGTTCTCAGTGACGAGTCGCAGCTGGTCTCCGCCGACCTGATCCTCATCTCCGAACAGGACTACCGGGATTTCGCCGGCATCCCGGCCGGCCTGGCCACGGACCTGGTCCTGAAGGTGCGGAACCCCAAAGAGTTCACCACCATTGCCGAGAAGATCACCAAACTCTATCCCGACACCAGGCCGATCGTCAGGAACGAGATCCTCCGGACCTACGACGCGGTCTTCAACTGGCGGGCAGGAGTGATCACCGTCATCTTCGGCATCGCGGCCCTGGCCTTTGTCATCTTTGCCTGGGACAAGGCGACCGGGCTCTCCGCCGAGGAGCGGAAGGAGATCGGCATCCTGAAGGCCATCGGCTGGGAGACCTCGGATATCCTCCTGATGAAGTTCTGGGAAGGGCTCGCCATCTCCCTCACCTCCTTCCTGGTGGGGATCGCCCTGGCCTACGGCCATGTCTTTTTCACCTCGTCGATCCTCTTCGTGCCGGTCCTGAAGGGGTGGTCCACCCTCTACCCCGAATTCAGGCTCGTGCCGTTCGTCGATTTCGGGCAGCTGGCCGCCATCTTCTTCCTCACTATCGTTCCGTACACCATCACCACCATTATCCCCTCGTGGCGGGCGGCAACCATTGACCCTGATTCGGTGATGCGATGATCAAGACCCACGATATCACCAAGGTATTCAACGCCGGCCGTCCCAACGAATTCACCGCAATCCGCGGGGTCTCCCTGACCGTCAACCTGGGGGAGGTGACCATCCTCAAGGGGCCGAGCGGATCGGGCAAGACGACCCTGCTCGGCATCGTCGGCTGCATGGCCCGACCCACCTCCGGTCGGATCTTCCTGGAAGACCGGGAGATCACCAGCCTTCCGGAGCGGTTCCTGACCGGCATCCGGCGCCAGACCTTCGGCTTTATCTTCCAGCAGTTCAACCTGATCAAGGGGCTCACCGCCCTGGAGAACGTCATGGCCCCGGCCTACCCGACCGGGGAGAAGTATTCCTCCCTGAAACAGCGGGCGCTGCAGACCATGGCCCTGTTCAACCTGGAGCAGAAGGCCGACTCGAAAATAGAGTGGCTCTCAGGAGGCGAAGCCCAGCGGGTCGCCATCAGCCGGGCCCTCATCAACAATCCGTCGGTCATCATTGCCGACGAACCGACCGCTCACCTGGATACCCGGCTCTCCAGCGAGTTCATGGCCATCATGCGCCAACTGAGAGGGACCGGCAAGACGATCATCCTGGCGAGCCACGACCCGATCGTCTACGATTCCGATCTGGCCGACCGGGTCGTGGAGATGCGTGACGGCCGGGTGGTGACCGCCGGGGACGCCCCATGATCCTCCACCCGAGCGTGCTGGCGCTCCTCGTCTCGTCGCTCTTCATCAGCCTGATGGTCCTCTATTCCGTCGTCTATGGGGTCCAGATCCTCCGCAGCTGGGATCTCTCCAGCGGCAGCGAGCTTCAGTTGGCCTTGGAGCGAAAGACCTACCTCATCTCCACCATCGTCAGCTACTTCCTTGCCTTTCAGCTGGTGTCGCTGTTTCTCTTCATCCACACCGCCGACAGCATCTGCAACCTGTTCGTCGGCGCCATGTGCGCCGTCGGCACCCTGACCGTCAACGGTTTCGGCTACCCGACCCTGCTCCTCAAGATAGTCACCTTCATCCTGGCCGGTCTCTGGCTGATCCTGAACCATGCCGACAACCAGGGATACGATTACCCCCTGATCAGGAAGAAATACCTCCTGCTGCTGCTCATCGCCCCCTTCATCCTTGCCGAGACCGGGGTGCAGGGGGCCTTCTTCCTGGGACTGAAGCCGGACATCATCACCTCCTGCTGCGGCAGCCTCTTCAGCCCGACCAGCCGGGGGATCGCCACCGAGATCGTCAACGCGCCCCCCCTGCCGATGCTCTGGCTGTACTATGGCAGTGCCGGCGTAACCACTCTCTCCGGCCTCTGGTACCTGCTGCAGGGAAGGGGAGGATACCTGTTCGCCGCCTTGAGCGGCACCAATTTTCTCGCATCGATGGTTGCCGTCATCTCGGTCATCTCCCTCTACATCTACCAGATGCCGTCTCATCACTGCCCGTTCTGCATCCTGCAGCAGGAGTATCACTTTGTCGGTTATCCGCTTTATATCGCCATCCTGGTTGCCGGTGTGTGCGGCATCGGGGTGGGGATGCTTCTTCCCTTTCGAACCGTTGAGAGTCTGCAGGCAATAATTCCGCGGCTGACCAGGCGGCTGACCCTTACGGTCCTCATCGCCATAGTCGTTTCCACGTCACTGGCGACCTGGCCGGTACTCTTCACCAGCTTTTCCCTCAGAGGGTGAGTAGTCCCCTCCTGTCCGTTTGGAATGTTGCTTGCTAACGAAGAGCAGCAGGATCTGCTACCGATGCAGAGTCAGCAGGTTAGTTTTCTTTGGTTAAGAACATCTTTACAGTTCCATTGCATCTGTAAAGATTGGTGACAATGGTTTGCCCTCTCTATGGTCTTGGTGGAATGGTGAAAGCGTCGGCCCGACATCACATTACGCTGATACTTACGGCGATCTACCTGGTGATCGTCATGGGTTCCCTTGCGCCTCTGGCGCTTCATTCGCCGGTTATCGCCCATGCGCTTACCGGCGAATGCGCCGAAGATTGCCGGGTCTGCGGCTGCTCTCCGGAACGGAGCGCTTCGCAGACCTGCTGCTGCTGGCAGAAGAAGCTGAAGAAGGACGCAGCTGCAAAGCAGCAGGAGGCGCAGAGCGGCGGCTGCTGCAAGAAGAAAAACCGGACGCCAAGAGTGACCATCTCTGAATGCCCGTGCGGCAGCGGTAAGCTGATTGCGTTCTCCGGTGCGGACAACGACGAACTGCTGCCGTACCATTTCAACGGTTCCATCATGACTCATTACGAGCCCATCCGCGCTCAGAATCCCCCCAGGCACCTGACAGACCGTCATGTCGCCCCACCCGATCCTCCCCCGAAACTGGCCTGACCCTCTGATACTAAGCTATCCGCAGCGCCGGGGCTGCCTGACAGGGCAGATCAGCGGCAGAGTTGCATCCTTTTGGCGAGCCTGTCCGCGGCACGATACTGCCTGATCCGGAAGCGTCGTCCTGTGCGCTCTGTTCCGACCGCAGGACGCAGCCAACGGGTTTTCACCCACTAGTATCCAATCATCTGGAGGAAACGGTATGAAACTGTTCAAACGATATATCCACTCACTGCTGCTCATAGGCATTTCGCTGCTCATCTTCGGTTGCGGCGGCGGCAGCTCGGCTACCCCTACGACCACCATCACCGGCACGGTCTTCGCCGGACCGGCGTCCGGTTCGTCCGTCACCGTGAAGAACGCATCCGGCGTGCTGGTTGCCGGCCCGGTCGTTACTGCCGGCGACGGTTCCTACACTATCGCCATCCCGACGGCGGCCCTGGCCGCTGACCTGGTGTTCGAGGCAACCGGCGGTAGCTTCACCGATGAGGCAACCGCAGCCGCAGCCACCCTGGGCACCTTTACCGCCCATGCCGATGCCGGCAGCCTCACGTCGGCTTCCAGCGTAACGGTCGATCCGTCCAGCACCATCATCCAGAAGCTGATGGCCGGCGGCAGGACCAGGGCCGCGGCCGAATCCGTCTTCAATGCAGCCTTCGGCTATACTCCCGACCTTTCGGTCAGGCCCGCCTTTGCCAACCAATCCAGCGCCTCCACCACACCCCAGCGACTGGCAGGCCTCAGGGCCGCCGCCTTCAGCCAGCTGACCAAAGATCTGTTGAACGACTCCTCAAAGCAGTCCGAACTGGTCCTGGCACTGGCCGACGATCTTTCCGACGGCTCGCTGGACGGCCTGAGGAGCGGCGGTGGTGCCGTAACCACGGCGTACGGCACCGCAATCCCGGTCGACATCGGCAATCGATTTGCCAGGGCCATGATGACCTACCAGACCAGCACCTTGAACAGGTCCAAGCTGGCCATGGACAAGATCGGCGCTCTTCCCTTTGTCAAAAAGGCTCTCACCGACAGCTACATCGTCGAGTACATCCCCGGTACCATGGCTGCCTCCGCCGGCAAGACCAGCTTCACGATCAGACTGACCAACCGGAGCACCGGCACTGCTGCCAGCGGCAAGGCTGTCACGCTGAGACCGTACATGTACATGGCGACCAAGAGCCACACCACGCCGATGGAGACCCCGGTGGACAACGGTGACGGCACCTATGCGTGCACGGTCTACTATGTGATGTCCACCGCCATGAACGGTATCTCCATGGGGGTTTGGGAACTGAAGGTCACCATCGGCGGGACCGAGTCGGCCTATTTTTACCCCGATGTGGCCATGCCGATGGGGAGTACGGCGCTTGCCAAGCTGACCGGTATTGCAGATGCCATCATGGGGCTGGCCGGTGTTGAAAAGCGGACCTGGTTCCTGTTCAACGACGGTCTCTCCGCCGGCATGGGGGGCGCCTACACCTTCAGGCTTTTCGTGGCCACCAAGGAGATGGGTTCCAGCCTCAGCTTCCCGGCAGTCAAGGTTGGCGATGCGCTCAACAATGAAGCGGGCACTCCCTGGACCGTTGCCAGCATGGTTGTGGAAGCCTCCACGGACAAGACGACCTGGCTGACCGCGACCGATCTGGGTAATGGTCACTGGTCCGTCGCCGGCCTGACCGGCTTAACGGCCGGTACCAGCGGCAAGATCTATGTCCGCCTTACGGTCAACGGTGAGCAGAAGAGCACCGACGGCCTCGCCGTAGCCGCTGCCAACGGGTATCAGACCTTCACCGTCACCCCCGGTGGCATGTAGGTCATGACCATGCATCGGACCTTGGCATCAATGGCAGTTGCAGCCCTCCTCGCGGGGGCTGCAACACTCTTTCCCACGGCTGCCCTGGCCGGCTCCTGCTGCGGCGGCGGTTCGGCTGTGTCCCTGATCGTCCCCAAGTACGCCTGGGGAGTGGCAGACCTCTCCTTCGACGCGGAGCTGTACGATGGCTACTGGGACCAGGGGGGGAGGCACCGTTCCGATCCCCCCGGCTCGGATCTGCGGCAGTACCGCGTTAACCTCGGCTATGGGCAGCGGATCGCGCGGGACTGGCAGGCCGGCATCACGCTGCCGTTCGTCTGGAACGACAACAACTACTCCGGTCTGTCGTCCCGAAGCGACGGCCTGGGGGACACCACGGTCAGCCTCTGGTACGAGGCGCGGGACGACGACTCCACCTGGCGGGTCCGCAAGCCCGCCGACCTGATCCCGGGGGTGACCATCGGCATGTCGCTGCTGCTCCCCACAGGTATTTCGCCCTACGACGACGTGAACAGCAGCTTCGACGTGACCGGCCGCGGATTCTACCGCCTGGACGGGAACCTGCTCGTCGAGAAGACGGTCAGGCCCTGGAGCGCTTCTGCCTCCTTCAGCTACGGCACCCACTTCGAGCGGTCAGTCAATCGGGAGTACGGCAGGTACGTGGAGCCGTACCGCCGGCAATTGGGTGACCGGCTCTCCACCTCTGTCTCCCTCGGTTACAGTTACCCCATTGGTTCGGGGGGGGATACGGTTACCGCCACTGCTTCCTACAGTTACCTGCACGAAGGGGACGGAAGCGTAAACGGGGCAGCCGATGGCTCCACGGCCTTTAGCAAGCAATCCCTGGGCGGCCAGCTCGCCTACGGAAGCAGCGACCAGGACTGGAGCGTAAGGGGAGGGTGGAACCATGCCGTCCAGGAGGATGGCTGGGGGAGGAACTTCCCGACCACCGACATTTTCACCGTGGGGGTGCGTTATGTGTTTCGCTAGATCAGCCTGCATTTTCTTGCTGCTTGGCCTTCTGGCCGGCTGTGGCGACAACCTCATCCCGTCCGGCGAGGACAAGCGGCCCCTCGTCCAGCAGGGGAGCACCGGGCCGGCGGTGGGCCAGAAGGCGCCCGATTTCGCCCTGCCGGATACGAGCGGAGCCACCGTTACCCTCACCTCGGCCCTGGCTGCCAGGAAGGGGATCGTCCTCTACTTCACCATGTGGTGTCCCATCTGCGACGCCCATATGAGCAATATGCGCTCCAACGTCGTCCCGTCCTTCCCGGCCGTCGGGTTCTATCTGATCGATTATGTCTCCGGTACCTACACGGAGGCCGGCAACGCGGCAGCGGCCAGTGGCTATGTCGGTGGTGCGTTCACGACCCTGGCAGATACCGGCCAGCTCCTGCTTAACTCTTTTCAGGCCACCATGGGGACCACCGTGGTCATCGACAGCAGCGGGATTGTCCGGATGAACGAGGACTTCAAGGACGGCTCCCGGCTGCAGTCGGTGCTGGCGGCACTTCCGTAACCATTACAGGGAGAACGATATGAAGATACTGAAGGGAATCGGTGCAGCTCTTTTCTTGGTGATGCTTGTCGGCACTGCGCTGGCAGCTGCCGGCAACGACGATATAGCCGCGCACCGTGACTGTGCCCACTGCGGCATGGACCGCAAGGTCTATGGCTACAGCAGGATGCTGGTGGAATATGTTGACGCCAGTCAGGTCGGTCTCTGCAGTTTGCACTGCGCAGTTACCGAGATGAACGGACAGCGGGATAAACAGGTGAAATCTCTGCAGGTGGCCGACAGGGACAGCCACCGGTTGATCGACGCCGACAAGGCGATCTGGGTAATCGGGGGGAAAAAGCGCGGCGTGATGACGCAGCAGCCCAAATGGGCCTTTGCCACCGAGGCCGCTGCCAGAGCCTTCGTCACGGCGAACGGGGGGAGGGTCATCGCCTGGCCGGAGGCGTTGAAGGCGGCGCAGGAGGAGGATCGTGC
Source organism: uncultured Geobacter sp. (assembly GCA_964431365.1). Lineage (GTDB taxonomy): Bacteria > Desulfobacterota > Desulfuromonadia > Geobacterales > DSM-12255 > Geomobilibacter. Next base: position 32,285 of record CAYSJJ010000037.1, read on the forward strand.
GCAACGTTGATCAAACATGCTTCCGGCAACAGGGATGGCACTCAAAGGGTAGGGCCCTCCACGCGGCCCTGCCGCGCCCTGGCCGTTACTCGTTACAAACGGACTTTGCAGGGGCGTGGAGGCGGTGTATAACGTCAATGCACGTCTCCAGCAGCAGCGGGCGTGCCGCCGGCACTCTTGACGTCTCCATTGAATCATGCCCATTTCAGAAACGTATCGAACTATTTACCGTATTGTCTCCCTGATCCCGAAGGGGCGGGTGGCAACCTACGGACAAGTCGCCCGCCTGGCGGGGGTGCCCGGACATGCCCGCCAGGTCGGCTATGCGCTGAGCGCCCTCGTCGATACGTCGGTCCCGTGGCAGCGGGTCGTCAATGCCAGGGGAGAGATCAGCCGCCGGTCCGGCGGTAGCTCGGCTGAACATGAGCAGCGGCTCCGCCTCGAGGCGGAGCAGGTGGAGTTCGATGCCGAGGGCCGCATTCCCCTCGAACGCTACCTGTGGCGGCCTGACGGTGCGTGCTGTGGGCAGGAATAGAGAATGAAAGTGAGGAAAGCAGCATGATAGAACTGGTTCGCAAACGCCGCAGCATGCGCGCCTATACCCCGGAGCCGGTGGACCGGCAGTCGCTCGACCTGTTGGTGGAGACGCTCCTTCGTGCTCCGTCGTCGCGCAACATTAACCCCTGGCAGTTCATCGTCGTCGATGACCGGGATCTCCTGAAGAAATTGTCAACTGCCAAGGCCCACGGTTCCGCCTTCCTGAAGGGTGCGGCGCTGGGGATCGTGATCTGTGCGGACAGTACAAAGTCGGACGTCTGGGTGGAAGACTGTTCCATCGCCTCGATCCTCGTGCAGATGGTTGCAGAGTCCCTGGGGCTCGGGAGCTGCTGGATCCAGATCCGGCTCCGCCCCCACGATGCCGATAGTACGGCGGAGGCGTACATCCAGGAACTGCTGGGGCTGCCCGAGCATGTGAAGGTCGAGTCGATCGTCAGCATCGGCCATCCGAAGGAAAGGCGACAACCGCTGCGGGCTGACGAGCTGCAGTATGACAAGGTGAAGCATAACAGTTACGGAGAGTGCTGGAGCAAGTCGCGGTGACTGGTGGAGTGCTGAGCCTTTGGTAGAATATCCCTACAGTCAAGGAGGGATTACATGAGCAGGCTTTTTTCACCACTGTCTCTCCGATCGGTCACGTTCCGCAATCGGATCTTCGTTTCGCCCATGTGCCAGTATTCCAGTCGCAACGGGCTGCCAACGGACTGGCACCTGGTCCATCTGGGGAGTCGCGCCGTCGGCGGCGCCGGGCTGGTGATGGTCGAGGCCACTGCCGTGAGCCCGGAGGGGCGGATAAGCCCCGGCGACAGCGGCATCTGGAGTGGCGACCACGCCAAGGCCTTTGCCCCCATCGCACGCTTCATCCGCGAACAGGGGGCGGTTCCGGGCATCCAGCTCGCTCATGCCGGGCGCAAGGCCTCCACCGACGCTCCCTGGCGCGGCGGCGAGCCCCTGTTCAACGATGCCGGAGGGTGGCAGCCGGTCGCGCCGAGCGCGGTCCCGTTCGCCCCGGGATATCCGGTTCCCCGCCAGCTTACCCCTGGCGACCTGGACGTGATCGAGGGGCAGTTCGCGGCTGCCGCCCGTCGCTCCCATGCTGCCGGCTTTCAGGTGGCTGAGATCCACATGGCCCACGGGTACCTGCTCCACGAGTTCCTGTCGCCTTTGACCAACATGCGCACCGACGAGTACGGCGGCAGCCTGGAAAACCGGCTGCGGTTCCCGTTGCGCGTGGCACGGGCCGTCCGCTCCGCCTGGCCGGACGAGTTGCCCCTGCTTGCTCGCATATCTTCGGTCGATTGGTTGCCGGACGGGTGGGATCTTAGCCAGTCGATTGTTCTGGCAGAGGAGTTGAAGCGGATTGGGATCGATATGATCGACTGTTCGGCAGGCTACGGCGTACCCAATGAACCCGTGCCGGCCGGCCCGGGCTACCAGGTGCCGTTTGCCGCAGCCATTCGGAAAGACGCTGACATCGCCACCGCTGCGGTCGGCTTCGTAACCGACCCGGCCCAGGCGGAGCAGATCGTCGCCACGGGCCAGGCCGATGCGGTCGCCCTGGCCCGCGAGCTGCTGCGCGATCCCTACTGGCCACTCCATGCCGCCCGTGCCCTTGGCGTGGATGTCGCCTGGCCCAACCAGTACGAGCGGGCGAAGAGATAGGAGGCCCCATGCCGATCATCCGCCAGATAGCCCAGCTCGGCCAGCCGGTCCTGCGCCAGCAGGCCCGTTCCATCGCCAAGCCCTTCGCCCCGAGGCTCCTGCCGCTCATCGAGGATATGCTGGCGACCGTTGGCGATGCGAACGGCGTCGGCATTGCCGCACCCCAGGTCTATGAGTCGCTCGCCCTCTTCATTGTCGCCTCCCGCCCCACTCCCCGCTACCCGCAGGCCCCTCGGATGGAGCCGACCGCGGTGATCAATCCGGAGATCGTCTGGTGTTCCGAGGAGACCGAGCCGGGCTGGGAAGGGTGCCTCAGCATCCCGGGGATACGGGGGCTGGTCCCCCGCCACCGGCGGATCGGGGTGCGCTATCAGAGTCCCGGCGGTCAGCTGTGCGAAGCGGAGTACGAGGAGTTCATCGCCCGGGTGTTCCAGCACGAATATGATCATCTGCAGGGGATCGTGTTTATCGACCGGGTTGTATCCACCCGTGATCTGGTAACGGAAAAGGAATACCTGCGGATCGTCAGCGGGACGACTTCCTGACCCGAAAGACTCCGCTCCTCAGCGTCTGTTCAGGAGGGCGTCCCTCATGCGCTGCAGGGCTCTTTCCAAAAGCGCTCTCGGACAGCCGAAATTGAGCCGCACGAAACCGGCCCCGTCAAACTCCCCCCCATCCGACAACCCCACGCCTGCTGCCTCGAAGAACCGTGTCGGATCGTCCAGACCCGCCCCCCTCGCGTCGATCCAGGCGAGGTAGGTCGCCTCCACATGGGTTGTTGACAGGCCGGGCATCGATCCGATGGCGCTTTCCACCAGGTCCCGATTTCCCCGCAGGTAGGCGAGCAGTTCACGCTGCCACTCTCCCCCGTGGCGATACGCGGCCAGGGTCGCCGTATACCCCAGCAGGTTGACGTGTGGAACGAGTCGCCCCATGGCACGTTTAAAACTTCGCCGGAGAGCCGGGTCGGAAATCACGGCAAAGGAACAGCCGAGTCCCGGAATGTTGAAGGTCTTGCTCGGGGCGTGCAGGGTAATGGTCCGGCTGGCTACCTCCGGGGAGAGCGAGGCGATGGGGATGTGCCGTTTGTCGTTGTCCAGCACCAGCCCGGCATGGATCTCGTCGCTGCAGATGATCAGGTCGTGGGCTAGGGCCAGCTCGGCAAGACGCTCCAGTTCTTGGCGATCAAAGGCCCGACCGACCGGGTTGTGCGGGTTGCAGAGCATGAAGAGCCGGGTGCGGGGCGTGATGCTCCGTTCCAGGCTGTCGAAGTCGATGGACCAGCGTCCCTGGAACTGTTCCATCCGGACCGTGATCAGCTCGCGACCGGTAAGCCCGGGGGCGGAGAGGAACGGGGGATAGACCGGGACCAGGGTGACGACGCTTTCCCCGTCGACACCAACGGCGCGGCTGGCAACGTTGAGTCCGGTCACCAACCCCGGCAGCCAGACAAGCCAGTCGCTGTCGGTATCCCAGGCGAATTCCGCGCGCAAATGCTCTCTGACCACCTCTGCCAGTTCTGACGGAGGGTTGGTGTAACCAAAGACACCGTGGTTGACCCGTTCGTGCAGCGCCTCCATAATGGCCGGCGGGGAGCGGAAATCCATGTCAGCCACCCAGAGCGGGATGATGTCGCGGTCGCGATACCTGTCCCACTTGACGCTCCCGGTCCCGCGCCGGTCAACTATCTGATCGAAGTCCGTCAGCCCCATCGCTGCTCCCTCCGTATATTCCATCCCCAACCTGTGTTACCGCTTACGCAGTTCGTTGCCGATGGAGAACCCCTTGCCGATGAGCTGCCCGAGGCCGAAATAGTTCTTGGTGCCGGTGTCGTAGATGATGGGGCGGATTTTGTCGGCATCGGGGAGGCCCTGTGCGTTCAGTACCGCCTCATCGGCCTTGACGTCGACGATTTCGCCGATGAACTGGGTATGGATGCCGATCTCCATGGTGTGAATCAGCCGACACTCGATCACCAGCGGGAATTCGGCGACATAAGGGGCGTCCACCAGTTCGCTCATGACCGGCGTCAGGCCGGCAGCGGCAAATTTGTCGCCGTCCCTTCCCGAGACTATACCGGCAAAATCGGTCTCCCGTACGTGGGTTTCAGCCGGTATGTTGATGGTGAATGCCTGCCGTTTGACGATGGCATCATAGGAGTGGCGGGATTTCCGCAGGGAAATGCCGATGCTCGGCGGCTCCGAGCAGCAGACCCCGCCCCAGGCTACGGTGACGAGGTTGGGACGGCCGTCCGAGTCGTATGTCCCCACGAGCCAGGCAGGGGCCGGTACGGCGAGTGTTTTGGGTCCAAGTGAGCGCTTCATCTGGTATTCCTCCTGTTCAGGTGCGCCGGTACTGCCTGCAGATCGGGCACCCGCGTGACGTTTTCACTCATAGGCCAATTGGTATCATGTTAAGCTTAGCAAGTAAATAGATGACCATTTTTTGATTGTTGATGACAATGGTCGGACATTATGATGGAAGATTGGCAGTAGAATAAGTGGTAAATAAGATATCACCCTGCTCGCAGACAATCTGACGGGGCCCCGTAGGTCTCGTAGATTGACCGGGAGGAGATATTCGGTTATCTTGAGCAGTTTCCAACAGCCTGGCAAAGGGGATTGAGATGGGAAATGATACCCCGGTGCGCGTAGCCATCAATGGCTTCGGCCGGATAGGGCGGACTGCGCTCCGCCTGGCCCTGCAGACACGACGGATAGAAGTGGTGGCGATCAACGATGTCGCCGACTCCTCCATGATCCTGCATCAACTGAAGTACGACTCGACCCACGGCGTTTTTCCCGGCAGGATCGAGCTGCACGGTGAGCGCCTCGTCGTCAATGGCCGCTCCATCAGGCTGCTGCGCCAGGCAGAGCCGGAGGAACTCCCCTGGTTCGAGGAGGGGGTCGACGTGGTCATCGAGGCCACCGGACGCTTCACCTCCAGGGGGGCCGCTGCCGGTCATCTCAGGGCCGGCGCACGGCGGGTCGTGATCTCCGCCCCCTCCGAGGATGCGGATGTCTCCTTGGTGCTGGGGGTCAACCAGGGGGCGTACGATCCCGGACGCCACAGGATTATCTCCAATACCTCGTGCACGACCAATGGACTGGCACCGCTTCTCAAGGTGCTGGACGATGCGTTCGGCCTGACCAAGGCCTTTCTGACCACGGTTCACCCCTACACCAACAATCAGCCACTCCTAGACGCTCCCCACAGCGACCTGCGGCGGGCAAGGGGAGGGGCACTCTCCATTATCCCCACCACGACCACCGCCATCCGGGCCGTCACCCAGGTCATGCCCGAACTGGCCGGCAGAATCGACGGCATGGCGATCAGGGTACCGACGTCGTCAGTGGCCGACATCGATCTGGTAGCCGAACTGGAGCGGTCAGTCGATCCCCTGGCAGTTAACGACGCCTTTCGCCGGGCGGCCAGGGGGGGGATGAAAGGGATTGTCGGCATTAGCGATGAGCCGCTCGTTTCATCCGACTTCATGGGGTGCCGTTACTCGACAATGCTGGATGCCTCCTGCACCCAGGTGGTGGGTGGCAACCTTGTCAAGCTCATTGCCTGGTATGACAACGAAAGTGGCTACTCAAGCCGTTTGATCGATCTGATCGGATTGATCAGCTTCGGCTCTACTGACAGCTGAATTGTCTGTGGGGATTACGGAAACGTTGCCAGCCCGATTTCGCCTCGACGGTCGGTGAAGAGTATCTCGGCTGCCTTGGTGTCGGGGTTGCGGAGGTGTTGGAGAACGGCCTGCAGCTCTTCGTCGGTGGTCCCTTCCTGTTTCCGTTTTACGAAGTAGAAAGAGTCGGTAATCTTGATCGCACTGTTGCGGTATTCGCCGTAAAAACGATCGATACCGAGGATGAGTTCGTCCAGGGTGAGGGAGGAGAGCTTGAATCGTTTGAGGTCGTTGAACTGTTCGTTGCGGACAAAGTTGAGAAGGGCGGTTACCTCTCCGGCGGAATAGCGCTCCCGGCGGT
>CAYSJJ010000038.1:0-38310 GCA_964431365.1 uncultured Geobacter sp.
GCCGCACAAGGAGGCTTGCGAGGACGGCGGCGAGATGGCTGTTTTTCAGCAACCGTTACGGAAAACGGGAGAAGTCCGGCTTGCGGTGCTCCCTGAACGCCCGCAGCGCCTCGGCTGCCTCCGGCGACCGGAGTCGCTCGGCAAAGCAGCCGACCTCGTGCAGGGCGGTTTCAAGGAGTGCGTCCGCGTACTCCCGTTTCAGGAGCGCCTTGGTCATCCGAACAGCCGCCGCCGGCTGGGCGGCCAGTCGCAGGGCAACGGACCGGGCCGCGTCCAGCACGGTCCCGTCGGGGAAGAGCCGGTTCACGATCCCCACCTCCCTGGCCTCGGCGGCCGGGAAGGAGCCTCCCAGCAGGAGCAGTTCCGCTGCCCGCTGGTGCCCCATCAGGCGAGGGAGCAGGAGCGTCGAGCCCGCCTCGGGGCAGAGGCCGAGGTTCACGAACGGCATCTGGAACTGCGCCCCCTCCCCTGCATAGACCAGATCGCAGTGGAGCAGCATGGTCACGCCGACGCCGATGGCCATCCCCTCGACCGCGGCAATGATCGGCTTTTTGGCCCGGAACAGGGTGGTCAGGAACCCCATGACCGGGCTGTCGCTGGCAAGGAACGAGGCGTCGAGGAAGTCGGCCAGGTCATTGCCGCTGGTAAAGCAACCGCCGCTGCCGGAGATCAGGACCGCCCGCACGCCGTCGTCGCGGTCGGCCTCCCCCAGCGCCGCATCCAGGGCGCCGTACATGGCCATGTTCAGGGCGTTCTTCTTGTCGGGCCGGTTCAGGAGCAGCGTCAGCACCCCCTCCCGGAGTTCGGTCCGGACCAGTTCGTCGGTCATGGCTCCTCCCCCTCCCCTTCGGCCATCGCCCGGAGGATGGCGGGGACGGCGATGGTCTTCCTGTTCGCGTTGTCGTAGCAGACCATGACGGTCTTTGCCGTGGCAAAGGTCTTTTCCGCTCCGTCATGGACGCGGTAGGCAAGGTCGAAGCTGCTCCTGCCGACCCGTGACACCGTGATGGAGACCACCACCCGGTCGTCGAACAGGATCGGCAGCTTGTAGTCGCACTCGGCCCTGGCCACCAGCAGATAGGTTCCCTGGCTGGTCAGCTCGCGAAACGGCCCGCTGATGAGCCGTACGCGAGCCGTTTCCAGGTAGTCGAAGTAGACGACGTTGTTGACGTGACCATAGATGTCGAGATCGGAAAAGCGCATCTCGATCGGTATGTCGTAGCTCCGTGCCATGGTCACCCTCCCAGCATCCCTTTCTTCAAGGCCTCGTCAGCCGGCTTCTCCCCGAAATAGATGGCCATGATGCCGCCTGCCAGCCTGCCGGACGGGACGCTTCCCAGGAGCTTGCCGTTATGCCTGACCACCACGTTCCCGTCGCCGGGGAGCACCAGGTCCACCACGTCGCCGCGCAGAAAGTCGGCGGTGAAGAGGGCGAGGAACCGCTTCACCTCTGCGGAGCCGGCCAGGTCGGGGGCGTTGTTGGCAAACCCTTCGCTGAAGGCCTCCGTGATCTTCCCCCGGTCGACCTTGCTGTGGAGGAAGTTCATCCGGATCAGCCGGTCCCCCTTGTCGTTGAGCGCCTCGGCCGGGGTTGCCAACCGTTTCGCGCTGTAGAGCGAACCGATATAGACTTTGACGAAGAATTTCTTCCTGATGCCGGCGCCGTTCAGCTTCAAGGCATGGCCGTTCACCGTGACCGACGGCTCCAGGTTGACGCCGGCCACCTCCAGGGCTGCGGCCGGCAGGGCCGAAAGGAGTATCAGCAGCAAAGCGGTAAACAGTTTCATCCGTATCATCCTTTCCGTTACCATGATTCTTCCTCGATACCTGCGGTATCAACCGATCTCCCGGCCGGCCAGGAACCCGTTGTGCACGGCGTCGAAGACCATGGCCGGCCTGGCCGCGTCCCCCACCACCCGGAGCGGCAGCCCCAGGGCTTCGACAACCCCCTGCAGTGGGTTCGCGGAGCGGGTCCCCACCGCCAGCACCACCGTGTCGGCCGGGATCGCCTCGATCCGGCCGTCGTTCTCGATCCGTACGGAGTCGGTGCAGATCTCCACCACCCGGGCCGCGACCCGCGTCTTCACCCCGTAGCGCTCCACGTCCTGCATCATCGTCCAACGGGTGCTCTTGCCGAAGTTCTTCCCCAGTTCGTCCAGCATCTCGATGACCGTGACCTCCTTGCTGCCGCGGGTCGCCAGGTCGTAGAGGCTGTCGGGCAGCTCGGCGCCGTGGACCAGGAGGAACTTGAGCGCCTCGCCGGAAAGGGTCCCCTTTTCCGCCAGCAGGAGCGCCGTCTCGATCCCGACGGCTCCGCCGCCGATCACCGCAACCCGTCTGCCGGTAACTGCCGTGCCTCGCAGCAGATCCCACGCCTGGATCACGTGGGGGAGCTCCACCCCGGGAATGGGGGGGGTGACCGGCGTGCCGCCGGTGGCGAGGATGACCGCGTCGGGCGCGGAGCGGCGCAGGAGCTCCGCATCCACAGCCGAACCGAAATGAACCGTTACGCCGGAGAGGAGCAGCTGCCGCTGCAGGTCGTCGGCCAGGACCCGGAACTCCTCCCGTCCCGGCGGCGCCCCGGCCAGCAGGAGCTGCCCCCCCAGCCGGTCGCTCCGCTCATGGAGCGTCACCCGGTGGCCACGTCTGGCAGCCGCCAGGGCCGCGCTCATCCCGGCAGCGCCCCCGCCGACCACCATGACGTGGAGCGGCTTCTCCGCCTTCTCCACGGAACGCTCCCGCTCGTAGCCGGCCAGCGGGTTGCAGAGGCACTCGACGGGGCGCATCTTGAAGAGGTTGTCGAAACACCCCTGGCCGCAGGCGACGCAGTGGACGATTTCGCCCTCGCGGCCGTTCTGGGCCTTTTCCGGGAACCGGGGATCGGCGATCAGGGCGCGGCCCACGGCCACCATGTCGCAGATGCCGTCGCTGATCATCTCCCGGGCCGTCTGCGGGTCGTTGATCCGGTGGCTGGCGATGACCGGCACGCCGACCCGTTCCTTGATCCCCCTTGCCAGGTAGGCGAAGACCCCGCGGGGGACCTCGGTGACGATCTGGGGGACCAGGGCCTCGTGCCAGCCGACATTGACGCAGAGGGCATCCACCCCACCGGCGGCCAGGAGCGCGGCGAACTCCTCCAGTTCATGCCGGCCCATCCCCCCCTTCATGAAGTCGTTGCCGTTCATCCTGACCAGGAGGGGAAACCGCTCCCCGACGGTTCCCCTGACCGCCCGGACCACCTCCAGGCCAAAGCGGGTCCGGTTGTCGAACGAACCGCCGTATGCGTCGCTCCGCTGGTTGGTGAGGGGGGAGAGGAACTCGCTGATCAGGTAGCCGGTGCCGGCCAGGATCTCCACCGCGTCGAAGCCGGCCTCCCGTACCCGTCCCGCTGCCTCGGCGAACCGGCCGACGATCCCGTCGATCTCCTCGACCGTCAGCTCGTGCGGCGTCTCACGGGTCAACCGCGAGGCGATGGGGGACGGGGCCACCGGCCGGTTCCCCCCCATGAGCATGGAGTGGTTGTAGCGGCCGGCATGGTTCAGCTGCACCGAGGCACGGGCGCCGTTGTCGCGGATGGCGACGGCCAGTCTGGCCAGGCCGGGGATGTGGGCATCCTTGTGGGCGCCGATGTTGGCGGGATTGCCCGAGCGCTCGTCCACCGTGGCGTAGCCGACCGTTATCATCCCGGCCCCGCCCCGTGCCCGCTCGGCGTAGAACTCCACCAGCCGGTCGGTCACGGCGTAATTGGCCGCCATGTTCAGGTGCATGGCCGGCATGAAGATCCGGTTCTTCACCTCCATGGAGTTGATGGTGATCGGTTGAAACAGCGGGTCGGTCATGGTCTGGTCCTTTCAAACCGGCTCCCCCTCCTGCCTCCCCCAGCGGGGGAGGGTTAGGGTGGGGGCTGTTAGCCGGCATCCTCTGTGCTGCTATCGCCTGCTCACTCTTTCATACATCTCCGCCACGGCGCCGAAGAGCCCGATCCGCTCCAGCGTCGACTTCAGCAGCTCCGGGTTCTCCAGGAAATCGAGCATGAAGACGATCTCCGAGGCCTTCAGGTAGACCAGGAAAGGCTCCACGAGCCTCCCCCTGAAGAGCCGCTCGATGATCCCGGTAAGCGTTAGGTGCCGCAGCGGCAGGATCTGGGCCGAACGCTGGAGAAGGGTCCGGACGTAGAAGAGGATCGCCTCGTCCACCGATGCGGGGGGCTCCCGGTGGCCCGGCATGATCCGCATCCCCCGCAGCCGGACGAGGTTCAGGAGCGAAGCGCAGTAGGCGTCGTAGTTCCGGAAACGCCCCTGGAAACTCTCCATGTCGATGTCCAGGAGCGGCGCCTGGAAGACGTTCTGCAGCAGGATATCGCCGGTTACCGCATACTCGCCGGCCAGATAGACCAGGTCGCTCTGGGAGTGCCCCGGGCAGGCGAGCCAGTCGATGCCGAGGTCGGCCAGTTCGGGCGCCTCCTCGACGATGGAATACCGCTCCGGAGCGGTGGGGAAGACCTTGTTCCTGCTGAACGCGTCCTGCAACTCCCGCACAAAGGCGTCGTCAAAGCCGTACTCCCGGAGCAGCCCGGCCTGGGCCGAGAGCCGCTCCTTCTGCCGCCTGAACTTGATCGCGTCCCGGCGGGCGATGAAGAGACGGGCGTCGCTCTTCTCCAGCAGCAGGCTGGCCAGACCGTAATGGTCCACATGACAGTGGGTGACGAAAATGTGCGTGACCCGGCCGAGATCGACCGCCTCCCGGAGCGCGGTCTCCCCCTCCGGGGTCGGCGGGCCGGTGTCGAACAGGGCGAGGCCCCCCTCCATCTCCAGGGAGTAGTAGTGGGCCTCCCCCACCATGTACGGTGTCTGTACCGTGTGGCGACGCATGGTCCGGCTCAGAAGATGTACCTCTCCGCCTCGATGCAGGCGTCGGCCAGGAGACGCTTGGACTGCAGGAGGCCGGTGGCGTCGTACTTGGTGAAGCGCCGGATGCCGGCCAGGAGCATGGTCAGGGTGTCACCCTCCTCGATGTAGAAGGCTGCCTTGCGGGCTGCCGTGGCGGTGCGTTCGGCGGCCTCGAAGGTGAAGCTCCTGACCGCTGCCGTGACCGCCCCCTTCCGGGTGTCGCTCAGGGAGGGGAGGATCTTCTCGGCACGGAGCACGGCGCTCTCGATGGCGAAGATGTTGATGGCCACGTCGGCCACGGCCAGGAGGAGCTCCTGTTCGTCCTTGATGGTGGCCATGAACTTCTGGGCGCCGGTGCCGGCCACCACCAGGAACGCTTTTTTCAGATTGGCGATCAGCGCCTTTTCCGCGGCAAAGGGGACCGTGTCGTCGATCTCGTCGAAGGAGGGGGTCATGAGCGACTCGAACGCCTTCATCGCCTCTCTCTGGAGCGGGATCTCACCCTTCATGGCCCGGCGGAGGATGGTGCCGGGGATCAGGAGACGGTTGATCTCGCTGGTCCCCTCCCAGATGCGGTTGATCCGCTCGTCCCGATAGTATCCCTCGGCCGGGTACTCCTGGATGAAGCCGTAGCCGCCGTGGATCTGCACCACCTCGTCCACCACCTGCGCCAGAACCTCGCTGCAGAAGACCTTGGCGATGGCGCACTCGATGGAGTATTCCTCGATCCCCTGTTGATACGTTTCATAGTAGTCGGGCGTCCCCTTCGGGAGGGTGGCAATACGGTCGTCGATCAGACCGGCCAGGCGGTAGACGACCGATTCCGACGCGAAGATGGCGGCGCTCATGTCGGCGATCTTTTCCTTGATGGCGCCGAAGGTTCCGATAGTCACGCCAAAGGCCTTTCTTTCGTTGGCGTATTTGATCCCGGTAGTGAGTGATTCCTTGGCAGCACCGGTGACAGCGGCTCCCAGCTTGAATCGCCCGACATTGAGGACGTTGAAGGCTATCTTGTGTCCTTTGCCGATCTCCCCCAGCAGGTTTTCAACCGGGACCTTGGCGTCTTCCAGGATGATCTGGGTCGTGGATGAACCCTTGACCCCCATCTTTTTCTCTTCCGGTCCGACGCTTAGTCCTTCGGTACTCCGCTCGACCAGGAAACCGGTGAAATGCTGCTTGTCGATCTTGGCAAAGACCGTGTAGAGGTCGGCGATGCCGCCGTTGGTGATGAACTGCTTGGTACCGTTGAGGATGTAGTGTTTCCCGTCAGCGGAGAGGGTGGCGGTAGCCGCAGCGCCGAGCGCATCACTGCCGGAGCCGGGTTCGGTAAGACAGTAGGCGGCAATCCACTCGCCGGAGATGATCTTGCCGAGATATTTCTCTTTCTGCTCTTTGGTGCCGTAATAGATCAGGGGGAGGGTGCCGATGCCGGTATGGGCCGAATAGGTGCACAACAGCGACCCGGCCGGGGCCAGTTTTTCCGCCACCAGCATGCTGGTGGCCTTGTCCAGTTCAAGACCGCCATACTCCTCGGGGGCATCGATCATCAACAATCCCAGCTCGCCACATTTTTTCATCAGCTCGACCGTCAGAGGAAGATCCTGATGCTCGATCCTCTCGCGCTGCGGGATAACCTCGTTCAGGACAAACTGTTCGGTTGTCTCGCCGATCTGCCGCTGTTCGTCGGTAAAATCCTCCGGGGTGAAGACATCGTCCTTGGTCACCTCGGTAATCAGGTATTCGGCACCCTTGAAAAGTTTCGCTGCCATGTCGGCTCTCCTTGTAGTGGTCAAATTGGAATCAATTCAAAAGCAACTTACCGCAGAGGACGCCGTGGGAATTCAAAAGGTTAGCTAACCACCTGGTCAGCTGGTGATTTCATCGTAGCCCTGTGCGTTCCTCTCTGCGATCCTCTGCGTCCTCTGCGGTGCCAGCTTTCGGGTAGCGTTACACCTTCTCGAAGATCCCGGCCGCCCCCATGCCGCCGCCGATGCACATGGAGACCATGCCGTAGCGGGTGGAGCTCCGCTGCATCTCGTGCAGGAGCGTCGCGGTCAGTTTGGCGCCGGTGCATCCCAGGGGGTGCCCCAGGGCGATGGCCCCGCCGTTCACGTTCACCCTGGCCGGATCGATCCCCAGTTCCCTGACGCAGGCCAGGGACTGGACCGCGAAGGCCTCGTTCAACTCGATCAGGCCGATGTCCGCCAGGGAGAGTCCGGCCAGCTTCAGCGCAGCCGGGATCGCCGCCACCGGGCCGATCCCCATGACCTCCGGCGCCACCCCCTTGACGGCAAAGGCGACGAACCGGGCCAGGGCCTTCTTCCCGACCCGCTCAAGGTAGTCGCCGGAGACCACCAGCACGGCTGCTGCGCCGTCGGTCATCTGGGAGGAGTTCCCGGCCGTTACCGAGCCGTTTGCCCTGAAGGCCGGCTTCAGCCTGGCAAGGGCAGCGGCGGTGGTCTCCCCCCGCACGCCGTCGTCCCCCTCCACCAGCTCCCTGCTCCTCTTCATCTTGCCGTTCACCAGGGCGCAGTTCTCCACCTCCACCGGGATGATCTCGTCCCGGAACCTGCCGGCGGCAATGGCTGCGGCGGCCTTCTGGTGGCTCGCCGCCGCAAAGGCGTCCTGGTCCTCCCGGTTGATGGCGTACTTGTCGGCCACCAGTTCCGCGGTGATCCCCATGGAGGCGTACGACTCGGGCCAGGAGGCGACCAGCGACGGGTTGGCGCTGAATTTGCCCCCCCCCATGGGGATCATCGTCATGCTCTCGGCGCCGCCGGCGATGATGCAGTCGCTGAAGCCGGCCATGATCCGCTCGGCAGCGGCGGCGATGGACTGGAGACCGGACGAGCAGAAGCGGTTCACGGTCTGGGCCGGCACCTCCACCGGCAGGCCGGCCCGCATGGCCGCCACCCGGGCCATGTTCATCCCCTGCTCCGCCTCGGGGAAGGCGCACCCCATGATGACGTCCTCCACGTCCAGCGGGTCGACGCCGCTCCTTTCCACGAGCCCCTTGATGGCGGCGGCGGCCAGGTCGTCCGGCCTCATATCCCTGAACTTTCCCTTTTTGGCCTTGCACCCGGCGGTGCGGTATGCTGCCAGGATGTATGCGGTTTTCATGGTATCCTCCGGAAGGGTCGCTGAAAAACAGCCATCTCGCCGCCGTCCTCGTTCGCTTCCTTGTGACTTCGGCCTGCGGCCTCACCCTTCGGGCGCCTTCGCGGTCCAATTTCACAGGTGAAATTGTGCGGCGTAGCGCTGTTTATGCCCGGTGTTCGGGTGCTACGCCTCCGCGGAGCTCGCTGCGGGTGCGACGATCTGACTATTTTTGAGCAACCTGAGTTTCTCAATGTGTGATGCGCGTTGAATTGCCTTTGACTAAACCGTCTAATTCCTCAGCGGCTTCCCCTTCTTCAGCATGTGCTGGATCCGCTCCAGGGTCTTCTTCTGGCCGCAGAGACGGACGAACGCCTCACGCTCCAGCTCCAGCAGGTACTCCTCGGTGATCAGGGTGCCGGCCGGCACATCGCCGCCGGTGATGACGTCGGCGATGGTCGCGGCCAGGAACTGGTCGTATTCCGAGATGAAGCCACCCATCCGCATGTTCCAGAGCTGGGACTTGATGCTGGCAGCCACGCTCCGGCCCGGGGCCTTCAGGTCGACCAGCGGCAGGGACGGCCGGTAGGTGGCGGCAAGGGCGATGGCCCGCTGCTTGGCGTCGTAGATCCGGCGATCCATGTCCATGGAGATGCCATCGCCCGGCTTAAGGAACCCCATATCGTACAGCTCGGCCGCCGACATGCTCACCCTGGCCATGGCGATGTTCATGAAGTTCTTGAACAGGAACGGCTGCACGTCGGTCTCATACTGTTCGGCCAGCTTCATGGCGCGGATGGCCATCTCCTTGGTGCCGCCCCCTGCCGGGAGGAGCCCGACGCCGATCTCCACCAGCCCCATGTAGGTCTCGGCATGGGGGGTGATGGCGTCGCTGTGGAGGCAGGTCTCGCACCCCCCTCCCATGACCAGGTTGTGGGGGGCGGCCACCACCGGGATGTTGGAGTACTTGATCGCCATCATCGCCTTCTGGAACTGTCTCACCGTCATGGCGATCTCGTCGTAGGCCCCTTCGGCGATCGCCATAACCAGCAGCATCAGGTTGGCGCCGGCGGAGAACATGGTCCCCTCGTTGGCGATCACCAGACCCACCCCCTCCTCCTCGGCCCGCTTGACCGCCTTGTGCACCATGGAGAGGATCTCGTTGCCGATGGCGTTCATCTTGGTGTGGAATTCCAGGCAGAAGACGCCGTCTCCCAGGTCGACCACCGAGGCGCCGCTATTCTTCTCCACGACCCCGTCGCCACGCTTGAGGATGGAAAGATGGATCTGGTCGGCCCGGACCGGAACGTCGCGCCAGCTCCGGGTGGTGAGGGAGTAATACTGCTTCCTGCCGTTCTCGAACCGGTAGAACCGCTCGATCTCCTTCAGGGCCGGGGGAACCGCGATCCCCTCCCCTTCAGCCCGCGCAACGAAGCCGGCCACGCCGATGGCGTCGAACATCTCGAACGGTCCAAGCTCCCAGTTGAAGCCCCAGCGCATGGCATTGTCCACGTTGACGATGTCGTCGGCGATCTCCGGGATCCGCTTGAAGGTGTAGATCAGGGTGTCGCGCAGGTTCTGCCAGGCGAACTCGGCCCCCTTGTCGCTCCCGGTGACGACCGCCTGGAGCCGCCTGGCCGGATCGTCGATCTGCTTTGCCCCCTCCACGGAGGCGAATTTCGGGCGCTTCGACGGCAAATAGTCACCGGTGGCATAGTCGTAGTAGAAGAACGAGCTGCCGTTGTCGTCCTTCACCTTCTTGAAGAAACCCTGCCGGCTCTTGTTCCCCAGCAGCCCCTTTCCTACCATCTCCTCGATGAAGGGGGGAAAGCGGAAGATCTCCCGCTCCTCGTCGTCCTTCAGCAGTTCATAGGAGTTGTTGGCCACATGCCGCAGGGTGTCGATCCCCACCAGGTCGGCAGTGCGGAAGGCGGCACTCTTGGGGCGGGCCGTGGCCGGACCGGCAACGGCGTCCACCTCCTCCACGGTCAGCCCCATGGCCAGCATGGTGCGGATGGAGTTGGCAATGGCGTAGACGCCGATCCGGTTGGCGATGAAGTTGGGGGTGTCCTTGGCGTAGACGATCCCTTTCCCCAGGCGCCTGGCGATGAAGGCGGCCATGTCGGCGGTCACCGTCGGGTCGGTCTCGCTGCAGGGGACGATCTCCAGGAGCCGCATGTAGCGGGGCGGGTTGAAGAAGTGGGTCACCAGGAACCGCTTCCTGACCTCCGCCGGGAGGCAGGAGGCCATCTCGTTGACCGAGAGGCCGCTGGTGTTGGTGGAGAGGACCGCCCCCTCCTTCAGGTTGGGGACCACCTTTTCGAGGAAGAGCTGCTTCTTGATGGCCATGTTCTCCACGACCACCTCGATCACCCAGTCGCACTCCTTCAGCCGGGAGATGTCGTCCTCGAAGTTCCCCACCTCGATGGCGCCGGCGTACCCGGGAAGGAAGAGCGGGGCCGGCTTCATCTTCTTCAGCCCCTCCAGCCCGGCCGCGGCGATGCGGTTTCTCACCGGCCGGTCGTTCAGGGTCAGGCCGGCCCCCGCTTCCGCCTCGTTCGGCTCTTTGGGGACGATATCCAGGAGGAGCGTCCGTATGCCGGCATTGGCCAGGTGGGCCGCGATGGTCGCCCCCATGACCCCTGCCCCGAGAACTGCCACCTTGTTGATCCGTTTCATCGTGTTCCTCCGTTGGTTGCTGGTCCGTTCACTGTCATATTCAGCCCCCCTCCCCGACCCTCCCCCTCCTGGGGAGGGAGCAATCATCTCCTCCGCTCAGCAGGGCTGGTCGGGTGGGGGACGTATTCAGATGCCGTTCTCACCGTACATCCGTTCGATCCGGTCCTTGTACTTTTCGTAGATCTGCTTGCGCCTGAACTTCAGGGTCGGCGTCAGTTCTCCCCCCTCGATGGAGAAATCACGCGGCAGGAGCACGAACTTCTTGATGGTCTCGTAGGGTGCCAGACGGCCATTGATCTCGGCCACCCGCTGGTGCAGCAGTTCCTCGATCGGCTCGTGCATCACCAGGTCGTCCATGTCGTAGTAGTTCACATGGTGCTCCCGGGCATACTCCACGACCCGGTCGAAATTCGGCACCAGGAGTGCTGTCAGGTACGGCTTCCGGTCGCCATAGACGAAAGCCTGGGAGATGTACTTGTCCAGCTTCAGTTCGTTTTCGATCGACTGCGGCGCAATGTTCTTGCCGCCGGCGGTAATGATCAGCTCC
This sequence comes from uncultured Geobacter sp., assembly GCA_964431365.1. Lineage (GTDB taxonomy): Bacteria > Desulfobacterota > Desulfuromonadia > Geobacterales > DSM-12255 > Geomobilibacter. The sequence goes on from CAYSJJ010000038.1 coordinate 11,212, forward strand.
TTCTTCCGGTCGGTGATATAGACAAAGCCTTCGTCGATGTGACCGACATCGCCGGTGCGGAACCAGCCGTCCTGAAACGCCTCCGCCGTCGCTTCCGGATCCTTGTAGTAGCCGGACATCACCTGCGGGCCCCGCACCAGGATCTCCCCGTCGCTGTCGCATCGGGCCTCGGTCTGCTCCAGAAGGGTGCCGACGGAGCCGAACCGGACCTCCTCCAGGGTGTTGAGCGACAGCACCGGACTGGTCTCGGTCAAGCCATACCCCTCCAGGACCGGGATGCCGATGATCCAGAAAAATTCGTTGATCGACTTGTCCAGCGGCGCCCCGCCGGAGCAGAAGGTGCGCATGTTGCCGCCGAAGCGGTCGCGCAGCGTGCGGAAGATCAGGGTATCGGCCAGCCGGTATTCGCACAGCGTCACCAGCGGCACCTGCTGGCGCTCGACGTATTTCTGCTGCACGTATCTCTTGCCGATCCTGAGGGCCCAGTGAAAAAGCCACCGCTTTATCACCGGCATCTTGTGCACGGTTTCGAAGATGCGCGAGTGGATCTTCTCGAAGAGCCGCGGCACGCTGACGATGACGGTCGGCTTCACATCCAGCATGTTTTCCGGCACCTTTTCGATGCTGTCGGCAAAGGCCATCAGCGCCCCGAGCATGATGATGGAGTAGTAGCCGATGGTCCGTTCGAATACATGGCTGAGCGGCAGAAAACTCAACGCCACGTCGCGCTCGGTGAGTGCGGCCGCCTTTTTAATGCAGGCCGAGGCGTCGAAAAGGACGTTGCCGTGGGAGAGCATCACCCCTTTCGGCACACCGGTGGTGCCGGAGGTATAGATGATGGTCACCAGGTCGCCGGGCGTCAGCCGGTCGATACCGATCTCCAGCTCGCTCCGCTCCTCCTCCGTAACCGGCAGGTCGATCTCGGAGAGCTGGTAGAAGGTACAGACCGGCAGTGTCGATTCACCCAGGAACCGTTCAAAGGAGACGACCTGCCGCACATGGGGGGTGGCTTTGCGGATCTTCAGGAGTTTGGTGTACTGGAATTTGTTGGAGACGAAGACGAGCCGGGCATCGGAGTGATTGATCAGATATTCCACCTGCTCCGGGGTGCTGGTGGAATAGATGGGGACCGTGACAGCGCCGGCGATCAGGATGCCCATATCGGCGATCACCCACCCGGCCCTGTTCTCCGAAAGTATCGCCACCTTGTCCCCGGGCTGGATACCGCACTTCTTCAGCCCGCGTGCCACCATGAGCGCCCGGTGGTAGAACTCGGCGTAACTCAGGGTCACGTATCTCCCCTGCTTGCGGAATTTGAGGGCCAGCTTTCCCTTCAGCGTTCCGGCGTGATGCCGCAGCATGTCGGGAATAGATTTGTAGGGTATCTCGCTCATGACTCGTCACCCATCCTCGATGATTTTCGTGTAGGCTACATAACCTTAACGCTCATGTCAAGTACAAGATAAAATCTTTTTTTATTATTATACCATGTCGCAGGTTAAAAGCATCCGGCTTCGGGGTCGATGGCAGGGCCGAGCGATCCACGTGCGCCCGCCGGGGAACCGAATGCAAACGTCGCATGCCTCCCCAACATCCCGCCATCTATAAGGAAGTATCACATGCAGTCACCGGCGACCCGCGCTTACCAACCATGACATCTACCCCACCCTCAACGATCCTTATTTTTTTGATAACCGCGTTATATTTAAACTTGACATCAACGTCAAGGTGATTTAATTATTTCGATACTACCAATCTTAATGATAATGAAGCAGAACTGTCGGGTGACGGGCACACAGAAAAGGAGGAACATTATGGGCAAGAAACTGGTATCTGCATGCATGCTGGCCGCCATCGCGGGGTCCGCCACCCTCTCCTTCGGGGCCGGGTTCAAGATCAACGAACAGGGGGCCAAGGCGATGGGGATGGCAAACGCCTTCGTTGCCCAGGCCGACGACCCGACCGCCCTGTACTACAACCCTGCCGGCATCGCCTATCTCAAGGGGGCCCAGGTCAACCTCGGAGGGCTTGTCATCGCGGTCCCCCAGACCGAATTCGACGGAACCGTCGCCTTGACCGGCAACGAGCAGGTCAGCGAAAAGGCTAAGCGGGATCTCTTTATCGCCCCGACCCTGTACGCCACCTACAGCATGGAAGGCGTGCCCCTCACCTTCGGCCTCGGGGTCAACTCCATCTACCCGTTGGCCAAGAGCTGGGACGAGAGCAGCGCCTTTCGCAACCAGATCCAGAATATCGCCATCAAGCCGATCAATTTCCAGCCGACCGTTGCCTATCGCTTCGACGACCTGAACCTGGCGGTGGCTGCCGGCATCGACGTCACCCATACCATTGTCACCCTGCAGAAATCGGCGTATGTGGCCGACCCGGCAAACCCGAACACACCTGCCGAGCTGGGCAACATGGGGCTGGACGGGACTGCCACCGATGTCGGCTACAATTTCGGAGTGAAGTGGAAGCCGCTGAAGGAGCTCTCGTTCGGCCTCGCCTACCGGAGCGAGATCACCCTTCATATCGACGGTGACGCCAATTTCCTGGCCACGAGCCAGGCCGGCGCCGCAGCGATCGGTCAGTCGGCCAACTTCACCTCCTATTATTCCCGGCTCCGCGACAAGTCCACCGTGACCACCAGCATCACCCTGCCCGACAGCCTCGCCGTGGGGGTCGCCTGGCAACCGAACGACAAGCTGACCCTGGAGTTCGATGCAGAGCGAACCGGCTGGAGCTCTCTGAAACAGCTTGAGTTCAAATTCGACAATGCCAGGTTCAACAGCTTCAACAACAAGCCGGAAGCCAAGAACTGGGAGGACGCCTGGTGCTACAAGGTTGGCGGGCAGTACTCGGTCAACAGGAACCTGGATCTCCGCGCCGGGTATGCCTACGATACCAACCCCATACCCGACTCCACCCTCGGTCCGATGCTCCCCGACGCCGACCGGCACAACGTGACCATCGGCTCCGGGATCCACAACGACTATGTCTCCCTCGACCTGGCATACATGTGGGTGCACTGGGTGGACCGGACCGTGAACAATCAGGACCCGGTCAAGCTTACGGGCGAAAACGGTACGTTCAAAAGCGACGCCCACCTCTTCGGCGCCAACCTTACCATCAAGTTCTAACGGTGAGCGCCCCTGACGATGTGGAAAGATCCGCTATCCACTGCTCACGGCAGCCAACAAAATCAGAGAGGTAATGCCATGTATCAGCTCTTCATACGCTCTTTGCTCTACATCTCCTTCCTGCTGGTGGTGGGCTGCGGCTCCGACTCGCAGACCGGACCGACCAGCACCAACGCGGTACTCTTTGACCCGAGCACCAGCACGGTCCCGTTGCCGAACATCCTGGCCACCGCCACAGCCAAGGACCCCCTTACCCAGTACACGAACCCCGCTACGGGCGTGGTCGGCCCCCGTCCGGCCAATACCCCCCTGACCCCGCCGGAGGCCCTCGCCTATGTGAACAAGTATGAAGTGGGGAGCACCAACGCCGTGGCCGGGCTTACCGCGCCTATCTACATCCGCGTCACCAGCCCCCTTGACCCGGCCTCCGTTACGGCGGCGAATATCAAGGTGTTCCAGCTCACCCCCGACTCCACCAGCTCGTCGGCAACGGAAAACAACCCCCTCGGCTTTACCGATGTGACCGGCATGTTCACCCTCCAGTATGCGGCCGGCTCCACCGACATATTCCTCTTCCCGAACTTCCCGCTGACGCCGGGCGCCCGCTACCTCTACCTGGTGACCAACCGGGTGCTTGACGCCGCAACGGGCAAGCCGGTATGCAGTTCGACCTATTTCGATGCCATGAAGGCCCCCCTGCCGCTGGTGGGGCCGTTTGCCCCCCTTGAGGCGATCCGTGACAACGTTTACACCGATACGACCAGGAGCGTCATCAAGCTCCGCGGCTACGCCAAGGTGATGGACGATCTCATCGCGGCAACGGCCACCACCACGGTGGCCAGCCGCAGCGACATCGTCCTCCTGGGCCGCTTCATCACCTCCGGTGCCGGCGGCATCCTCAAGGACGTCGCCAGTGCGGCATCGCTCATGCCGGTGGAGAGCGCGCTCCGCTCCTTTGCCGCCGGCGCTTCCCTGGGGGGATTGAGCGGCAAGAGCTGGACCAACTCCCTCACCGCAACGACCACCCTCACCCCGGCTGCCTACTGGGCGGCGACCGGCGCCGGCACTGCCCCGTCAACGGTCGCCTCGGTGGTGACCGGCAACATCAACAGCGCCGAGCTCTCCATAGACCCGGTCATTGCGAGAGCGACGGCAAACGCATCCACCATGGACCTCACCGCCGTTACCGGCGCCTATAACCCGGCAGCCGGGGTTGTCCAGCCGTTCCGGAGCAGCGGCATCCTGACCGGTTATTACCATGCGACCCGCCCGGTGCCGTTCGTCTACATCGTCCCGACCGGGACGGCGCCGGCCGGCGGCTGGCCGCTGGTTATCTTCCAGCACGGCATTACCAGCCAGAAAGAGCATGTCGTGGCCGTGGCCGGTGCGCTCACCGCTGCCGGTTATGCCGTTGTGGCCATCGATCTGCCGATGCACGGCGCACTCTCTCCGACCCATGCCATCGCCTCGGGCGACAGCGCCACGGTGATCGCCCAGAAGCAGGCGCTCTGGGGACAGGACTTCATCGCTCTTGGCGCACCGCTGGCCACCCGTTCCAACATCCAACAGGCGGCCTTCCATCTCAATCGCCTGGAGTTCACCCTGCTCGCCGGTGGCTTCGACAGCCTGGGGGCCGACGCGCCCAACCGGACAACGGCAAGACCCAAATTAGTCGCCCAGAGCCTCGGCTCCATCGTTGGCGCCTATTACCTGGCAGGCAACACCACTCTTGCTACATCCGGCCTCCCCTACACCCAGTTGACACTCAACGCCGACATGAAGGGTTTCCTCAGCGTCCCGGGAGGCCGTCTCGCCTACCTGCTCAAGGATAGCCCGAGCTTCAGCGGCAGCATAAACGCCGGCCTCGCTGCCAGCGGCATTATTGTCGGGACACCGACCTACAACCAGTTTTTCCTGGTGACCCAGTCGGTCGTAGATCCGGCCGACCCGGCGTCCATGACCACCCCGCTCGGCTCGGGGCTGCCGTCGCGCCTCTCCGGCCGGATCGCCATCCAGGAGGCGGTCGGCGACCAGGTCATTCCCAACGACTTCACCCGTTTCCTTGGCAACGCCCTCGGTGGGCGCGGCATTCTCGGCACAGCCGGCGCCGCGGTGGCACCCGGCTTCAAGCAGCTCGGGTATCGCGGTGCCGCCACGCCGCGCATCCCGTCATCGTTCATGTTCACCCTCAACGGCGCAGCGCCCGCACCGAAGGTGGATTTTGCGGCGGCGCAGAGCAACCTGACCGCGACCACCCCCGCGGAAGGGTATTTCCAGTTCGACCAGACCGGTGTCAACCACACCTTCCTGGTCGATCCGAGGGCCTCGGCCACCAATACCGCCCTTGCCCAGTCTCAGATGGTGAATTATCTGCTGCGGGGTGTTATAGTCGATCCCACGCCGACCGGCGTGACAAAAGCGGTCGCCATGAGCCCGGTCCCGGCCGTGGTCAAGGACGTCCGTCTGCCGGCCGTACTGAAGATTCTCGGATACTGACCGTTCAACGCTCACCATACAGACAAGGCGGGGTCTAGGCCCCGCCTTCTGCGCGCCATGGCGCAAGGAGAATCCGCATGCAGGAAGAGATCATCCGGAGTTTGCCGAACATCTACCGCAAGGGGGTGTTCTCGCTACCGACCACCTTCTACTTTTCCATCGACGACGTAAAAAAGACCGTCACCCTGGATGGCGACGGCTGCACGGTTCAGGACGGCAAAGCCGTTGACGAGGCCGACTGCATCTGCAAGACCAGTGCGGAGATGTTCGTCAGGATCTGGAACGACGGCTACCGGCCCGGAATAATGGATTTCATGACCGGCGCCATCAAGTCCAACGCCCCGACACTCCTGCAGCAGTTCCTCCAGGCCTTCGGCAAATAGAGAGAGGCGGGCACGATCATCCGGTACTCGCCGATGGCGAAGGATGCCGCATCCGGGTCGTCAGGTTCGCCCCCGACCCGGATGCGCCCTTTGGGGGAGCGGCGAGTCGAAGGACTACTGTTCCCTGTTCGCTCCCTCCAGCTCTGCGGTCCGTTCGGCAAGCTCCCTGTTCAGTGCTGCCATCTCCCCTTCCCACCTCTTGCGTGGCGTGACGTCTTCCTTCACGACCACGAAACTGCTTACGACACCATCCCCGCTCACGATGGACGAAATGGCAAGGTCCGCCCAGTAGGACTCCCCTTCTTTCGTACTGAACCTCAGTTCGCCAGACCACTCCCCTCCGCTCGCGACCATGGCCCAGATCCTTTCGGCAAGATCCGGGAGAGTGGTTTCGGCGAGGTAGAGTCGAAAATTGCGCCCGATCATCTCTTCGCAACTGTAGCCGGTGACAGCTGAAAACCTGGGATTGACGTAGTCGATGGTTCCGTCATCCGCCGCGATCAGCACCATGCTCCGGCTCCGTTCCACGGCCCGTGAAAGCTTGCTGACAAAGGCGAGCTGCCTGCTGACCTGCCGCTCCAGGGCGATTCTCTCCACGCAGCGGTCAATGGCCGCAAACAGTTTCCCCTGGTCGATCGGTTTCAGCACATACTGGGCGATCCCCATTTCGATGGCATCCAGCAGGTAGTCGGTGTCGTTGTGCGCCGTCAGGACGATGATGAGTGCATCGGGATTCAACTTCCTGATCGCCCCGGCCATCCGGAGACCGTTCATGATCGGCATGGTGATGTCGGTAATGACGAGATCAGGGCGGTGCTTCTGGTAGAGTTCCAGACCGTTTTCACCGTTGTCTGCCGTAACGAGCCGGGTCGCCGGCATTTTCCTGGCGAGCATCTCTCCGAGGATATTCCTGGAGAGCTGCTCGTCTTCCACGAGCAGGATGGTGACGTCATCTGTCTTGTCGATAGCAGCGACCATTGCGGATCTCGATCAGGGATTCGGCTCCTGCGCCCATCGGGGCGCAGGGGGGCGCGTCAGAACCATTGAAGATCAGCTTATCGGCAAATGGGTGGAATGCAAGGAAGTGGTGCGGCGGGATGATCTGCCTGCGGTTGATATGCGCTCAGCGGGAACTCTTCACTTTCGTGTACAGAGCGGGGATCAGTGCGAAGAGTCCAAGAATGGCGAGCGAGCCGATCACGCGGGGAGAGGCGATTCCGGCGAGCGAATCGATCGTTGCCAGGCTCGCCCCGGCATTCACGTAGACAAAACCGCCCGGCACGATCCCCAGCAGGGTGCCGATGAAGAAGGTGCGCAGGGGGAGGCGGGTAAGGCCGGCGGCCAGATTTATCAGGAAGAAGGGGAACACCGGCACGAGTCGCAGGAAGAGCAGGTAGTTGAAACCGCGCAGTTCCAGTTCCCTGTTGATCCCCTCCAGCTTCGGGCCGAACCTGGTCAACACCGCCTCACGAAGCAGGTAGCGGGTAACCAGAAAGGCCAGCGTGGCGCCGATGGTTGCGGCGATGATGGCATAGACCGTCCCCATGACCGAACCGAAGATGGCCCCTGCGGCCAGCGACAGGATGGCCGCGCCGGGGAGCGACAGGGCGGTCTGCACGACGTAGACCGTCATGAAGCCCGCCACCATGGCGACCCGATGGCCGGCATAATAGTTCTCCAGCGCCTCGCGGTTGGCCTTGAGGGCAGCGAGGGTCAGGAAACGCTGAAGGTCGAGGTAAAAGAAGAGTGCGATGGCGGCGATGCCGCCAACGACAATGATGATTTTCCTGAAGGTCATCTATAGCTCCGTTGCCACGTCATCCATCCCGAGAGCAGCTTTTTCACGAACGGCGTCAGACGCGTCCGGTTGTAGGCGTCGGCCAGTCTCTTGATCACCTCCGCCTGGGTCGGATACGGATGGATCGTGTTACCTATGGCACCAAGACCGAGCCCGTTGGTAATGGCCAGGGAGAACTCGTTGATCATCTCACCGGCGTGGCGGGCTACGATGGTGGCGCCCAGGATCTTGTCCGACCCCCTGCGCAGATGGACCCTGGCAAACCCCTCTGTCTCTCCGTCAAGCAGAGCCCGGTCCACGTCGGCCAGCGGAACGGTCAGCGTGGAGAGTTCGATCCCCTGTTCCCGGGCATTCCGCTCGTACAGTCCCACATGGGCGATCTCCGGGTCGGTGAAGGTGCACCACGGGATGGTCAGGGCCGACACCTTCCGTCTCCCCTTGAACAGTGCGTTGGCGATCAGGATGCGCGCCAGGGCGTCGGCAGTATGGGTGAACTTGAAGGGGAAGCAGATGTCACCGGCTGCGTAGACCCGTGGATTGCTGGTCTGCAGGGTCTCGGCAACAATGATCCCTGTCCTGTCGTAGCGGATCCCCCCCTTGTCCAGGTCGAGCCCTTCGATGTTGGGAGCCCGGCCGACACCGACCAGGATCGCATCCACCACAACCTCCGCGCTCTCCCCCTGGCGGTCCAGACGCAGGATCTTGTCGGTGCCCCGCAGTTCCGCGCCAAGGATCGTCACCCCGAGGCGGAGATCAATCCCTTCGTTTAGAAGAGCCGTGTGGAGCACCCCGGCCGCATCGCCATCCTCACGTCCCAGGATCTGTTCTCCCTGTTCGATGAGGGTCACCCGGCTGCCGAACCGGCCGAATGCCTGGGCCAGTTCACAGCCGATAGGCCCTGCACCGATGACTGCCAGCCGTCTCGGCAGTGCGGTCAGGGAGAAGACCGTCTCGTTGGTGAGATACCCCACCTCCTCCACTCCCGGTATGGATGGTGCTGCCGCCCGGGCACCGGTACAGATGGCGCCCTTTTCAAAGAAGAGCCGCGCTCCTCCCACCTCCACGCAGTCCGATCCGGCAAACCGCCCGTGACCGATATAGACGTCAACCCCCAGTTCGTCGCGGAAGCGGTGCGCCGAGTCATGATGGCTTATGTGGGACCGTAACCGTCGCATCCGTTCCATGGCCACACCGAAGTCGAATTCCAGCGACTCCACCCCCCTGACCCCGAACGCTCCGCTGGTGCGGGCGTCGAAGCAGGCACGTGCCGCCCGGATGATCCCCTTGGACGGAACGCATCCCACGTTGAGACAATCACCACCCATCAGATGCCGTTCGATCAGCGCAACCCGCGCCCCCAGCCCGGCGGCACCGGCCGCAGCAACCAGACCGGCGGTGCCGGCACCGATCACCACCAGGTTGTAGCGTCCGCCCGGCTCGGGGTTGATCCAGCCGGGTGGATGCACGTTGGCGACCAGTGTCTGATTATGGGAATCGATCGGCTGTACCTGCGTTGGGGATGCCATACCGCAACTCCTGCGCGACTCAAACGGGGACCGCTACCGGCCTCAGGCGGTCCTGTCCGCTCTCTGTGACAAGGATATCACCGCCGGAGAGGTTCATGAAGGGGTTCATGAAATTTTCGACAACGGCAAGGCCCTGCCGGTCACAATCAATCACGACGAAGGGAGACGGGAACGGGCTCGCGGCTGATTTCAGGGGTTACTGCTGCTGGGTGTTCTTCCTGGCAGGCTGCGGATGGCAATATTCACCCCGCTCCGGATGGCGGCAAAGGAATGCCGAACCAAAACTGGTTGCATGCTGACAATAGGCGGGATTTACTTTCTTTACCAGGCACCAGTAAAATTCCTGGCTGTCGGAAAGGCGTCGGGTGGCGCAAACGGCGGGGTCAGGCAGTTTGAAGTGTTGATCCATGGGCGGATTTTACGCATATGGAACATTTTTGCAAGCAAAAATATGTAGTTATTTTACCTACATATGCACAAGCATTTATCCATATGCCTCCGGATCGGCCCGACCATACCCGAGTATCAACGCCGATCGGTGAAAATGACACGGCCCGCTCCGTATCGGGGTGAGCCGTTTGTAATTTCAGTCAGTTCCAGCCGTTAGAGGGTCCGTCTATCGATTACCCGCGAAGCCTTCCCTTCATACCGCGGAATGCTGTTGGGCTCCACGAGCTTGACGTTCACCCCGACACCGATGACCGAGACGATCTTCTTTTCGACCATCTCCAGGAACGCCTTCTGCCGTTTCATTTCGTCGAAGAAGATGTTCTCGTTCACCTCCATCTGGACCTCGAGGACGTCGAGGGTCCCCTTGCGGTCGACCACCAGCTGATAGTGCGGCTTGCACCCCTCCACGGCCATCAGCACTTCCTCGATCTGGGAGGGGAAGACGTTCACCCCCTTGATGATCAGCATCTCGTCGCTGCGTCCCATGGTCTTCTGCATCCTGACCATGGTCCTGCCACAGGCGCACGGTGCATAGTCGAGGCTGGTGATGTCCCGTGTCCGGTAACGGATCATCGGGTAGGCCTCTTTGTTCAGGGTGGTCAAGACCAGCTCGCCGACGCTTCCGGGGGGGAGCACCTGGCAGGTCTCTGGGTCGATGATCTCGGGGATAAAGGAGTCCTCGAAGAGGTGCATACCGCACTTCTCCTCGCACTCGCCGGCAACCCCCGGACCGATGATCTCGGAGAGGCCGTAGTTGTCCGTGGCGCTGATGCAGAGCCGGGTCTCGATCTCTCTGCGCATCGACTCGGACCATGGCTCGCCGCCGAACAGGCCGACCTTCAGTGAGAGGGACTTGGGATCGATGCCGAGCTGCTCGATCCTCTCGGCAATGGTGATGGCGTAGCTCGGGGTACAGACCAGGACCGACGAACGGTAGTCCTGCATGATCATGATCTGTTTTTCGGTATTTCCTCCACCCATCGGGATGACCGAGGCGCCGATGGCCTCTGCGCCGTAGTGAAGGCCGAAGGCGCCGGTGAAGAGACCGTACCCGAAGGCGATCTGCACCACATCGTCGTGGCTGACGCCGGCGGCGGTCATGAACCGGGCCACAAGGTTGGACCAGGTCTTGATGTCGTTCTTGGTATAGCCGACAACGGTCGGCTTGCCGGTGGTGCCCGATGAGGAGTGGATCCTCACCACCTCCCGGAGCGGCACCGCGAACATCCCATAGGGATAGTTGAGTCGCAGGTCTTCCTTGGTGGTAAAGGGGAGACGCTGCAGGTCGTCCAGGGAGTGGATATCCTCGGGGGAGATGCCATTCTCGTTGAACTTGTTCCGATAACAGGTGACGTTCTTATAGGCACGGTTCAGCGTCGCCTGGAGGCGCTCCAGCTGCAACTGCTCTATCTCTTCACGCGGCATGCATTCGTGTGCTTTGTCCCAGATCGCCATATACTCCCCCTACCGTTCCCAGATTTCCTTCTTTTCCCTGCCCAGATAGGCCCGCTGCACGTCGTGGTTTTCCAGCAGTTCCCCTGCCTCACCTTCCAGCACCACCTTGCCGGTTTCCAGCACGTAGCCGCGGTCAGCGAGCTTGAGGGCCGCCTTGGCGTTCTGCTCCACCAGGAGGACGGTGGTGCCGCGCTGCTGCCGCAGCTCCTCGATCACCCGGAAGATCTCCTGCACCACGAGCGGTGCCAGTCCCATGGACGGCTCGTCCAGGAGGAGCAGCTTCGGCCGGGTCATCATGGCACGGCCGATGGCGAGCATCTGCTGCTCACCGCCGGACAAGGTGCCGGCAAGCTGGCGGCGGCGCTCCTCAAGCCGCGGAAAGAGCGCGAAGATCTCCTGCTTGTCCTTCTGGATCTCCGCCTTGGGTTCACGCTGCCGGTAGCGGAGGTAGGCCCCCAGTTCCAGGTTATCCTCCACCGACAGCGGCTTGAACACCTGGCGCCCCTCGGGGACCTGGGCGATACCGAGCCGGACGATCCGGTCCGGCGACAGCGCCTCCACCCCCTCCTTCTGGAACAGCACCTGACCTTCGGCGGCCGGCGTTACGCCGGAGATGGTGTTGAGGATGGTGGTCTTCCCTGCCCCGTTGGCGCCGATTAGGGTGACGATCTCTCCGGCCGCCAGATGGAGCGAGACGTTCTTCAGGGCGTGCACCTTGCCGTAGTAGGTGTTGATGTTCTTCAACCGGAGCATATCAGGTATCCTCACCCAGGTAGGCGGCTATCACCTCCGGGTTCTCCTGGATTTCACGCGGGGTCCCTTCGGCCAGCTTCTTCCCCAGGTTGAGCACCACGATCCGGTCACAGATATCCATTACCAGTTCCATGTCGTGTTCGACGATGACCACGGTCACCCCTTTGTCGCGGATGGCGCGGATCAGCCTCCCCAACCCCAGCGTCTCCTGGCTGTTGAGACCGGCAGCCGGTTCGTCCATCAGGAGGATCTTCGGCCCGGCAGCCATGGCCCTGGCGATCTCCAGAAGTCGCCCCTTGCCGAAGGGGAGGTTCCCAGCCACGGTGTCGGCAAGCTCGGGGACGCCGGCAAACTCCAGCCACTGTAGTGCCTCGGTGCGGATCCGACGCTCTTCCGCTATGGCCCACGGCATCTTCAGCGCCGAAGCGATCACGCCGCAGGAGCTTCGCGAATGGAGCCCCACCATCACGTTCTCCAGCACCGTCATCTGGCCGAACAGCTCGATGTTCTGGAAGGTGCGGACCATGCCGAGTCTGGTCAGCCGCTCTGCCGGGAGATCGGAGATCTCCTTTCCCTGCAGGACGATAGTGCCGGCGGTGCGGCTGTAGATGCCGGTAATGATGTTGAAGAGGGTGGTCTTGCCGGCGCCGTTCGGGCCGATCACGCCGGTGATTTCCCCCTCGCCGACGTTGAAGGAGACATCGTCAAGGGCCGTAACGCCGCCGAACACCTGCCTGACGCCGCGCACTTCAAGCATTGCGCACCTCCGCCTTGGAGCGGCGCAGTTTGCGCAGGACCGCCGGGATGCCACGCACCAGGCCGCCCGGGATGAACATGGTCATCAGCATCAGGAGCAGGCCGTAGACGATGATATCGTAATCGTGCATGAACCTGAGGAACTCCGGCAGCAGCGTCAGCAGCGCCGCCCCCAGGAAGGAGCCGTAGATGCTCCCTAAGCCCCCGATGACCACCATGGTCAGGAGCTCCACGGAAAAGTTGAAACCGAAGGAGGCGGGCGCCACAAAGGTCATGGTGTGGGCATAGAGGGAGCCTGCTATCGACGAGATGAGCGCCGACAGGGCAAAGACCTGCACCTTCAGCAGCCGGGCATTGACCCCCATCACGCGGGCGGCGATTTCCGAGTCGTGAATTGCCCGTAGAGCCCGACCGATGCGGGAGTTGGTCAGGTTGACCGAAAGGAGCACGCAGACCAGGGTGAACGACCAGATCAGGTAGTAGTTCTTCAGGTCGCTGTCAAAGGTGATCTTGCCCGCCTTCAGGTTGGGGATGCCGGAGAGGCCGGACGGGCCGCCGGTGATATCCACGGTCTCGTTGAAGACGATGTAGACGATGATGCCGAAACCGAGGGTGGCCATGGCCAGGTAGTGCCCTTTGAGTTTCAGGATCGGAAAGCCGATCAGAAAGGCGAGCCCCCCCACGGCAAGGGCCGCTGCCGCCATGACCAGCCAGGGGTTCCAGCCGTAGGTGGCGGTCAGTACGCCGGAAAAATAGGCGCCGAGCCCGAAGAACGCGGCCTGTCCCAGAGAGATCTGCCCCGCGTACCCCAGGAGCAGGTTCAGGGCGATGGCCAGCATGGTGTTGATGCCGACGAAGACCATGACGTTCAGCAGGTAGCCGCCGCTGATACAAGAGGGTATGGCCATGATGAACAGGGCAAAGAGGAGGAATTTCAAGAGTTCGCGCTTCATCGTCTACACCCGCTCCGACTCGGCCTTGCCGAAGAGCCCCTGCGGCCTGATGAACAGGATGAGGAGCAGGATGATAAAGGCGATGGCGTCCTTGTAGCCGGAGGATATCAGACCGGCCCCCATGGATTCCAGCACCCCCAGCAGGAGACCGCCGATGACGGTGGCGATGCCGCTGCTCATGCCGCCGATGATGGCGGCGCAAAACCCCTTCAGCCCCAGCATGACCCCCACGTCATAGGCCGTCATGGTGAGCGGGGAGACGATGATCCCGGCCATGGAGCCCATGGCCGAGCTGATGACAAAGGAGAGGAGCACCATGCGACGGACGTCGATCCCCACCAGACCGGCAGCTCGGGGGTTGTAGGAGCAGGCCCGCATCGCCTTGCCGCTGATGGTGTGATAGAAGAAGTACTTGTTGAGGGCGATGACCACGACCGTGATCGCCATGATCCAGAGGTGCTGCGGCAGGAGGGTCGCCCCGCCGATGGCGATCGGCTCGTCGCCGGAAAAGGGCGCTACGCTATGGGTATCCTTACCCCAGATGAGCATGGCGAGGCCCCGCATCAGGATGCTGCCGCCGATGGTGATGATGACCAGGTTGATGGGGGTAGCCTGCCGGAGCGGCCTGATGGCCAGCCGTTCGAACAGCAGCCCGGTGATGGTGGCCACCGCAACTGATACCGGGATCGCCCCCCAGAGCGGCAGCTTGAGGATATCGATGCAGAAGAAGGTCAGCATCCCCCCCAGCATCACGAACTCCCCCTGGGCGAAGTTGATGATCCCGGTTGCATTGAAGATGATGGAGAAGCCGATACCGATCAGGGCGTAGATGGCGCCGGTGGAGAGACCGGAAAGGGCGAACTGGAGAAGCTGGTCAGCCTGCATTGTTCCTCTGTGGACAGAAAGAGAGACACGGTTGCCCGTGTCTCTCAAGATTGGTTTCATCTACGCGGATTCGGCATGGATACCACGCCACTTCGCTCCGTGTGCCGCTCGCACCGCCGCTGTACGGCTCATGCCTGTAACTCGCCCTGGCGGGCTCAGACAGACAGGCCGCTTACGCTCCATTTCGCCTACAGCGGCAGGTGTTCGGTCACAGTCGCTTCGTTGGCGCGGCATCCATACCGGATAAGGGCTCCAGTTACTTCACCAGCACCCAATCCTTGTTCTTCACCTCGACCAGCACGAACGCATCGCTGCCGAGCCCGGCATGGTCCTGCGCCGAATAGGTGAAGGTGCCGCCGATGCCGTGGAACTTCCTGGTCTTCTCCAGTTGTTCGCGGATCGTCGCCGGCGAGTCGCCGCCCCGTTCGATCGCTCCCTTGAGCAGCATGAGCGCATCCCAGGCGTGACCGCCGAAGTGGTCACCCTCGGCCTTGA
Source organism: uncultured Geobacter sp. (assembly GCA_964431365.1). Lineage (GTDB taxonomy): Bacteria > Desulfobacterota > Desulfuromonadia > Geobacterales > DSM-12255 > Geomobilibacter. Next base: position 26,302 of record CAYSJJ010000038.1, read on the forward strand.
AATGGTTCTTGTAATCCTTCACGTAGGCCAGAAGCGACTTCTTCTGCCCGTCCGAGTTGGGGAGGACGTCCGCAACGATGACCTTGCCGGAGGGGAGCCTGATCCCTTCGGCAGCATCGCCGGCAAGCTCGATGAACTTCTTGGACGACACGCCATGGCTCATGTAGATCGGGATCTTGAGGCCGAGCTGCTTGGCGTTCTTGGCCACCACGGCCGGACCGGGATTGGTCCCCCAGCAGATCAGCACCTGGGCCTTGGAGCCGCGGATCTTGGTGAGCTGGGCGGTCATGTCGGTATCCTTGGGACCGTAGGTGTCGTCGGAGACGATGGTAACGCCGTACTTGGCCGCCTGGCCCTTCAGCTGCTCCCTGCCCGACTGGCCGAAGCCGTCGGAAACGGTCAGGATCGCCACCTTGGTCTGCTTGTGCTTCTGCAGGTAGTCGTAGATGCGACCGACCGCCAGGGAATCGTTCTGGGCGGTCTTGAAGACGAACTTCTTCACCGGCTCGGTGATCTTGATGCCGGCGGCGCAGGAGATGAGCGGCACCCCGGCCTTCTCCACGTCGTCGATGATCGCCATCGATTCGCCGGTGGTGCTGGGGCCGATGATGGCCGACACTTTGTCGTCCTTGATCAGCCTGTTCACCAGCTGCTTGGCCTTGGTGGCGTCACCGGTGGTGTCGTAGGCAACCAGTTCGAGCTTGCGCCCCTTGATCCCGCCGGCCTTGTTGATCTCATCCACCACCATCTGGGCGGTGTTGCGCTCCGGCCCCCCGAGAAAGGCGGCCGGCCCGGTGACGGAAAAGAGCGCACCGATCTTGATCGGCGCTGCGGCAAAGGCCGATGCGCCGGAAAGTGTCAGGGCCAGCGCGGTAAACGACAAGATATTTCTCAATCGCATAGATTCCCTCCAGTGGTATGTAAGCGTTCGAGTCCTACTTGAGCAGCGACCAGTCACCTTTGACGATCTTCACCATCTCGAAGGCGGAGAGATCGAGGCCGTTGTGGTCCTTGGGCGACATGGTGAAGACGCCGGAGACGCTCACCAGCTTCTGGGCCTGCTCGATGCCGCTACGAAGCTGATCCGGCGTCCGGGCACCCTTCTTTATGGCATTGCCGAGCAGCTGGAAGGCGTCGTAGGCATAGCCGCCGAAGGTGGATGCCTCCACGCCGTAGTTCTTCTTGTAGTCCTTGTCGTAGGCGGCGAGTAGCTTCTTCTGAGCGTCCTTTTGCGGCAGCGCATCGTAGACGGCCAGTTTGCCCGCGGGGAGCATGACCCCTTCAGCGGCGTCGGCGCCGGCAAGCTCGATGTACTTCTTGGATGCCACGCCGTGGCTCATGTAAAGCGGCGTCTTTATGCCGAGCTGCTTCACGTTCTTGGTGATGATGGCCGGGCCGGGATTGGTCCCCCAGCAGATGATGGCATCGGCCTTTGCGCCGCGGATCTTGGTGAGCTGGGCGGTCATGTCGGTATCCTTCGGACCGTAGACTTCGTCAGCCACGATGGAGAACCCCTTCTGCTTGGCCAGGGCCTTGATCTGCTCGCGTCCCGACTGACCGAAGCCGTCGGTCACCGTCAGGAGGGCGAAGCTCTTCTGCCTCTGCTTCGCCATGTGGTTGAGGATCTTTTCCGCGGCTATATGGTCGTTGGCCGGGGTCTTGAATACCCACTTTTTCACCGGCTCGGTGATCTTGATCCCGGCCGCACAGGAGATGAGCGGCACCCCGGCCCGTTCCACGTCGTCGATGATCGCCATCGATTCGCCGGTGGTGCTGGGGCCGATGACAACCGATACCTTGTCATCCTTGATCAGCTTGTTGACCAACTGCTTGGCCTTGGTGGCATCGCCGCCGGTGTCGTAGATAACCGCCTCGATCTTGACGCCGTTGATCCCCCCCTTGGCATTGGCCTCCTTCACCAGCATCTCCAGGGTCTTCTTCTCCGGGTCACCCAGGAAAGCGGCGGGTCCGGTGACCGAAAACAGGGCACCGATCCTGATGGTTGCGGCGGCCATGGCCAGTTGCGCCGAAAAGGCTACCGTGAGCACGGTGGCCAACATGACTGCAGTAATCTTGCGCATGCGTTGATCCTCCTTAGAGTGACTTACAGGCTGTAAAGGCGTTCCCCGTCGAGAATGCTGAAGCTACTCGCCTGCAGTGCAGCAATCGCCTTGTCAGGTTCGTCGAAGCGGAAGATGATCACGGCATTGCCGCCGCACCGCTCCACAAAGGCGTACATGTACTCCACGTTGATCCGCTCCCGGTCCAGGACCTTCAGGATTGCGGCCAGGCCGCCGGGCTGGTCCGGGACTTCCACCGCCACAACCTCGGTCTTGTTGACCGTGAACCCTCTCTCCTTCAGGACCGCCTTGGCCTGCTCCACATCGTTGACGATCAGCCGCAGGATGCCGAAGTCGCTGGTGTCGGCCAGGGAGAGCGAACGGATATTGATCCCGGCGTCGCCCAGGATACCGGCCACCTCGGCCAGCCGGCCCGATTTGTTCTCGATGAAGATGGATATCTGCTCGACTTTCATGATTCCTCCTGTAGCAGGTTGCTGAAAAACAGCCATCTCGCCGCCGTCCTCGTTCGCCGCCTTGTGCGGCGTAGCGCTGCTACGCCTCCGCGGGGCTCTCTGCGGGTACGACGATCTGACTATTTTTGAGCAACCTGAATTCTTGCAAAGGGCAATCCTAGATGACGCCGCGACTACTCGATCTGCCCTTACAGCTTCCTGTTGTCGATGACGCGCGTTGCCTTCCCTTCGCTCCGCTGGATCGTTTTTGCCTCCACGAGCTTTGCGGTGCAGGTGACGCCGAGCATGACCTTGATCTCCCTCTCGATCCGTTTGGCAAGGGCCTGCAGCACCTTGATCTCGTCGGAGAAGAGACGATCGTCCACTTCCACCCGGACCTCCAGGGTGTCGAGGTTGTCTTTCCGGTCCACCACCAGCAGATAATGGGGCTCGACCCCTTCGATCCCCACCAGAATCGATTCGATCTGGGAGGGGAAGACGTTCACGCCGCGAATGATCAGCATGTCGTCGCTCCGGCCGCTCATCCGGGCGATCCGGGCATGGGTCCGGCCACAGACGCACGGCTCATGGCTTATGCTTGTGATGTCCCGGGTCCGGTAGCGGATGAGCGGTATCCCCTGCTTGGTGATCGTGGTGATCACCAGTTCACCAAGCTCGCCGTCGGCAACCCGCTGGCCGGTCTCGGGGTTGATGATCTCGGGGATGAAGTGGTCTTCCCAGATATGGAGCCCTTTCTTGGCCTCGATGCACTCGATGGCCACGCCGGGGCCCATGATTTCCGACAGTCCGTAGATATCGATGGCTGTGAGGTTCAGCTTCGCTTCGATCTCGGTACGCATCGCCTCGGACCACGGTTCGGCGCCGAAGATGCCGACTTTCAGCTTCAGCTTCCCGAAATCGATCCCTTCGGCCTTGGCCTCCTCGGCCACGAAGAGCGAGTACGACGGGGTGCAGGTGAGGACCGTGGAGCCGAAGTCCTGCATGATCATGATCTGGCGCTTGGTGTTGCCGCCGGAGATCGGGATGACCGAGGCCCCCAGCCGCTCGGCGCCGTAGTGTGCACCGAGGCCGCCGGTGAAGAGGCCGTAGCCGTAGGCGTTGTGGATGATGTCCCCCTTGTGCACGCCGGCGGCAACGAAGGAGCGGGCCATCAGTTCGGACCAGGTGTCGATATCCTTCTGGGTATAGCCGACAACCGTCGGCTTGCCGGTGGTGCCGCTGGAGGCATGGATACGGACGATCTCCTCCAGAGGCGCGGCAAAGAGGCCGTAGGGGTAGGAATCCCGCATGTCCTGCTTGGTGGTGAAGGGGAGCCGCTGCAGGTCGTCCAGGCTCCTGACGTCGGCAGGGGTGATGCCTGCCTTTTCGAAGGAGCTCCGGTAAAACGGAACGCTGCTGTATACCCGCTCCACCACCGTCTGCAGACGCTTCAGCTGCAGCGACTCCAGCGCCGGCCTCGGCAGGGTTTCGAATTCCTCGTTGAAAAACATGAAGCCCCCTCCATACCAAGTATTGAAAGCTGAATCCGTGACGGCTACCACCCCGCTCCGCTCCGCGTGCCGCTCGCACCGCCGCTGTACGGCTCATTACGCTACCGGCCTGAAACTCACCCTGACGGGTTCGAACAAATCAGGCCGCTTACGCTCCATTTCGCCTACAGCGGCTGGCGCTCTGGCACAGTCGCTCCGGCGGTGCGGCAGCCATCACGGATTCAGGAAAGATTTCTGCCGAGCAGGAACGCCTTTTTGTTCACCTCCAGGGCCTTGGCCGGCACCATCCGCGCCAGGGCCTCAAGCCAGAACTCCTCGCCAATCTCCAGCTGCCGGGAAACGGCTCCCAGCAGCACCGTATTCGCCGCCCGAGGGTTGCCCGCCTCGGTAGCCAGTTTGAGACCGTCCACCAGGAGAAAGTCCGGGTACAGCCCCTTGATCCGCTCCGGCAGGTCGTCGGGATAGACATCCTGCCCCATCAGCACCGACGGCGGGGCGATCTTCAGGTTGTTCGCCACGACCTTCCCCCCCTTCTTCAGGAGATTCAGCGAGCGGTAGGTCTCCATCAGCTCGAAGCCGCAGAGGATATCCCCCTCTCCTTCCGGGACGGTAGGAGAAAAAACCTCACGGCCGTAACGGACGTGGGAGACCACGCTCCCCCCCCGCTGGGACATGCCGTGGATCTCGCTCTTCTTGACGTCGAAACCGGCCAGTTTGAAGGTCTCGGAGAGTATCTCGGAGGCTAGGAGAGTCCCCTGCCCCCCTACGCCGACCAGGAGTATGTTGGTAACGGTATCGGCCATGTCGGCTATCCCTCGCGCTTCTTGATCGCTTCGAACTTGCAGAGCTGGCGGCAGACGTCGCAGCCGGTGCAGAGAAGCGGATCGATGTAGGCCTTCCCTTTTTTCCCTTCAGCCGACCGCCATTCGATGGCAGGGCACCCGAGCTTCAGGCAGGCACGGCAGCCGGTGCAGAGTTCCGCATCCACAGCCAGCACTTCTCCCTTGATAAAGACCCCTTCCCGCTTCACCAGGACGCACGGCCGGTTGGTGACGATCACCGACGGTTCGGGACGTGCCATCTCTTCCTGCAGGGCCTGACGGGTCTGTTCCAGGTTGAGGGGGTCGATCACCCGGATATGCTTGATGCCCAGTGCCCTGCAGAGCTGCACCAGGTCGATGGAGTTGGTCGGATCCTCCATAAGGGTCCACCCCGACGCGGGATTGTCCTGACGGCCGGTCATGGCGGTGATCCGGTTGTCCAGGAGGATCACCGTTGCCGGCGCCTTGTTGTATGCCATCTCCATCAGGCTGTTCACGCCGGTGTGGAGGAACGTCGAATCGCCGATCACCGCCACCACCCGCTGTCGCTCTTCCTTGTCGAGCACCCGGACGATGCCGCTGGCGGTGCTGATGCTCGCCCCCATGCAGACGCAGGTATCCATGGCATTCAGGGGGGGCATGAAACCAAGGGTATAGCAGCCGATGTCGCCGGTGACGTAGGCTTTAAGCTGGTTCAGGGTGAAGAAGACGCCGCGGTGCGGGCAGCCGGGGCACATGTTGGGGGGGCGGCCGGGAAGCCGGTCGAGCTGGCTCAGGGAGTCGGGCTGAGCAACCGCGATGCCGGTTGACGCAAACGCCGAGCGGACCTTTGCCGGCGAAAGCTCGCCGCAGACCGGCAGAATCTCCTTGCCGGTGACGGCCAGCCCCATCGCCCTAATCTGGTCCTCGATGAACGGGTCCAGTTCCTCCACCACGAAGAGCCGGCCGACCTTGGCGGCAAACTCACGGATCAACGCCTCCGGCAGCGGCCAGACCAGGCCGAGCTTGAGCACCGAGGCGTCCGGCAGGGCCTCCCGGACGTACTGGTACGAGGCGCCGGCCGTGATGATCCCGTAATCGGCACTCCTCAGCTCCATCCGGTTGATGGCCAGGGTATCGCCGTAGATGGAGAGCTTCCTGCTCCGTTCCTCGACAAACGGATGCCTCACCTTGGCATTCCCCGGCAGCATCACCAGCTTGGCCGCGTTCTTAACGAGCTTCGGGCTGGGGAGGCCGGTGACCGGCTCGCCGAGCCTTACCACCGACTTGCTGTGGGAGATGCGGGTCGTGGTCCTGAGCATGACCGGGGTGTCGAACTGTTCGGATATTTCGAAGGCGAGCCGGGTGAAATCCTTGCACTCCTGGGAGTCGGACGGCTCCAGCATGGGGACCTTAGCGAACCGGGCGTAGTTCCTGTTGTCCTGTTCGTTCTGGGAGGAGTGCATCTCCGGGTCGTCTGCGGTGATCAGCAGCAGGCCGCCATTCACCCCGGTATACGACAGGGTGAAGAGCGGGTCGGCCGCCACGTTCACCCCGACATGCTTCATGGCCGCCAGCGACCTGCCGCCGCCGAAGGAGGCACCGATGGCCACTTCCAGGGCCACCTTCTCGTTGGGGGCCCAGGAGGAATCAATCTCCCGATACTGAACGATGGTCTCCAGGATTTCGGTGGAGGGGGTCCCGGGATAGGCGCTGGCGACCCGTACCCCTGCCTCGTATGCGCCACGGGCGATGGCCTCGTTGCCGGACAGAATTTCCGTTTTCAAATGAAAGGTCCTCAAAAACAAAATTAGGGGATCCCCCCCTTTTCAGCGCCGCAACTATAGCCAATTCACGCCGCGCCTGTCAACTGGTTTGACCTGAATTAAAACGAGATTTCAGACCTGTAGGAAGGCGGTGTACCGTCAATTCAGGGACGGGTGAATCAGGTGACCATGTGAGCCGTGCCTTTTGCCGCTGACATCTCCGCAGCCCAGAGCAGTACCCCCTCCAGCAGGCCGTAATCGCTCACCTTCATCCGGTCGAAACCGAAGAGGGCCATGGTGCGGAGAGTGATGAGCATGCCGGCGACAATCAGGTCTTCCCGCCCTTTCTCCAGCCCCGGCACCAACAGCCTTTCCGCAGGCGAGAGCGGCAGCAGCTTCCCATAGATGGCCTCTATCTCGCTCCTGGCAAGGAGATAATTGTTCACGAGCCGGTAATCGTACTCGGTCATTTTCATGCTGATGGCGGCCAGGGAGGTGGCCGTACCAGCCGTTCCCACCAGCAACGCCGATGATGTGCGGTCCATTAGCCCATGGCCGTCGAGCGCATCCCTGACGGTGGCCAGCTCCCGGTCGATCTTTTCCGTCATGGCCGCCGGGCTCACCTTCCCTTCCGTCAGCCTGACCACCCCCAGCGGCAGACTCCTGGTGAAGAGCAGTTCCCCTTCCTGCACCAGGGTGTACTCGGTGCTCCCCCCACCCACGTCGAAGATGAAGACGTTACCACTCCGGTCGTCCAGGCCGGCGTATACCCCTGCCCTGGTCAGGAGCCCTTCGCGGTCGCCATCGATCACCGTCAGGCGGATGCCGGTCCGCTCTTCCACGTCGGCGCAGAATTCGGGGCCGTTGACCGCATCCCGTACCGCGCTGGTGGCAACCGCAAGAACCGACTCCACACCTCGCAGCCGCATGTCGCCGCTGAACTCCTGCAACGCGGCGATGGTTCTCTCGCACGCCTCGGGAGAGATGCCGCGCTCCCTGGAGAAGCCGCCCCCCAGGCGGGTGATCTGCCGTTTTATCAGAAGCGGAACGATTGATCCCTGCCCATCCACCGTACCGATCAGAAGACGGGCGGTATTGGTTCCCAGGTCGATGGCGGCTAAAAGCTGCTGTGACATCTGTTCTCCTTTTTGCTTTGGAGTTCGCTGCGGGCATTTGCGCCCAGCGTGGCGCAAAGGAACCCGTGCGTATGGACCGACTGATTCGCTACAATGCCGCATCTGAATGGCTTCGGGCAAGAAAAAGTTCTGTCAGGGGGGAGTTGAAGCGCTGCGGAGGGATATGAAAAAGCAAAACCCCATGAAGCACGCATGGGGCCTTGCCTACTGCATTATCTTCAGGAGAGAAGATACTTCTACTATATCGCCTACCCGGACTCTGTCAAATCCCCTACCAGGTATTCGATGGTTGCGGCTGGTTCAGTAAAGCCCCTGATGCCGCGTCAACGGTGAAGCTGGTCATCCAGGTGTAATTGTCCGTCCCGCCTTCGTTGACCCGGTAGCGAATAACGAATTGCAGCGCGCTCCCCGGTCGAAGCTCGGCACCCTTCAGGGGGGCAGAAAACGGCTCACTGTCATATGACTTCAACACGATCGGTATCGGCAAGGCGCCCCCTACCGAAACCTCCTTCTTCTCCTTGTCGAGGAGCGAAATGGTCACATCGATATCTTCTATCTGGGTGTACCGCATGTTTTTGATCAGCCCGTTAACCATCAGGGTCTTGCCGGACGGGAGAGTATTCCACGCAACATTGATGTCAAAGGAGGAGTAGCGGTACGGGTAAACGGCAGCCGGCCCCGTCTCTGCGGCAAGGACCGGGAGCGCCACGATCATCCCCACGAACAGTACAATAGCTACTCCAGCTCTCTTGAGGGAGAGCATAGTCATCACCTTCCCTTCATGTCACCTCGTACAATTAAATCTTACACCTCGCTCCCACCTGTCAATAGGGGCAAAATCACTATTGATCCCTCTGCTTGTCCTGGACATGCAGAGGCGAAGCTACCCGGCGTGGCCTTCCAGCTGCTCCTCAGCCCTGGTCAGACGGCTCCCTATTTTGGCAAGGGTCTTCCGCATTTCAGGTAGATGGGGAAACACGGCGGCGGCCTTGAGTCGTTTCTGGTGAGAGATGGCCGGGGTTCCGCTCAGGATCTCTCCCGGCGCAACGCTTCCGAAAACTCCCGACTGGCCTGAAATCATGGCGTTGTTACCGATCATGACATGGCCGACAATGGCAACCTGCCCCCCGAGACTCACGTGCTCACCGAGCTTGGCACTGCCGGCAATGCCGGCCTGTGCGGCAATGATGCAATCGTCACCGATCGAGCAGTTGTGCGCCACCTGGACGAGGTTGTCTATCTTCGTTCCTCGCCCGATGCGGGTAGTTTCAAGGGCGGCCCTGTCGACCGCCGAGTTTGAGCCGATTTCCACATCGTCTTCTATGACGACGTTACCGATCTGCGGAATCTTGAACCATGAGTTGCCATCCGGAGCGTATCCGAAACCGTCGCCACCAATAACGGTCCCGTTATGTATGGTGACCCTGTTGCCGATTCTGCACCCTTCACGCACCGATACCCCTGCGTGCAGCGTTACGTCATCTCCGATAACGACCCCTTCGTACAGGGTGACATTGGGATGGAGTGTCACCCTGTCGCCGATTAGAACCCTGTCGGCGATATAGGTGCCGGGATAAACAGATGCTTCCGTACCGATGACGGCGCCCTTATCGACATGGGCACCCTCCATTATCCCCCTGACGTTTCTGGGTCTGGTGGAAAACAAGGTGAGCAGTTTGGCGAATGCAAGGTATGGATTTGCCACGACAATTGCATTGTGGCCGAAATGGTCGGTGTCGGGCGGGATGATGACTGCTGACGCGCGTGTTGACGCTACTTTCAGGGCATACTTTTTGTTGGCAAGGAACGATATCTGCCCTTCGACAGCATCGTCCAAGGTACCAAGACCTCGAATGACAACCGTAGGGTTACCGACAATAGTACCGCCCAGATAATCGGCCAACTCCTGTAACGTTTTGTTCACATGATTTCCTTTCAATGGAATGGTTGCTGGGAGTGTTCAGCTCGATTCACTCTTGGCGGTAGAATGTGGGAACTTCTCTTCTTTCCAGTTCTGGAGGGTTAGTGTGGAATAGCGCTGGGGCTACAGTGGGGTGGATGAGGTGGAGGTGGCAGACAAACGGAGAATCACGTAAATAATAGAAAAAATTCACACATTACTCAGTATTGTTCATAGTATCGATAATATTTGAAAAAGTATATTAAATAGAGGGACCCTTTTATTATAAAATATTACAAATTCAGCCATTCCAATGGTGATTCAATTGTTGAGGAGTGGATTCGGTTTTATCGCCTTCTCCAGACTGAGTAGTGTTGTAAATTAAAACTTGTGCAATACAACAAAAGCCGGTCCCATTCGGAGACCGGCTTTTGTTGTATTGAGGCCCAGATAGATTCAAAGGGCCATTTTTGCTGTATATGAATTATAGAAATATGAGGGAGGTCTGTGTACCAGCGTCTTTATATGGTTAAATGAATCCATGTCGAACGATCTGAATTGAACCGCCAGCCCTTTATTGTCACTTCTAACTACAACGCCGTTCACATCTCCAATGTGTGTCTTGTTCAGATTTAAGGATATTACTGCCATCACCCCGACCGGCATCCGATGATCGGTTCTAATGAACATGCCACAGATGCTGATATTGTCAGTCACTGCCTCAAACCATTGACCACTGGTTACAACCTCAGCCTGACAAACGAAATGGACTCTCTTGCATTTTCTATTTTCCATAGAAAAGCCTCATTTCTGTTTCCGCACCCGGTACTTATTGTTTCAGAGTACGCCCCCGCCATTGATTCTGTCAATGATTGGTTATGGTATGGCCTCCGCGATCAGCCTTTACCTCATAACTCCGATATCGTGCGGCTCCCGGCAAAGGCGTAACGGCGACTCCAGTCCGATCAGCGGAACTGAGATACTTTCATTGTACTGCACTTAGAACATGAAAAAGGTGGTGTCCCGAAGGACCCCACCTTTTTCACAGCAGGTTCGAGATGAGTCCTACTTTTGGGTACGTCTTCTTAATGTCCCAGCCAACCCGAGGACACCAATGCCCAAAAGGGTCAATGTTCCCGGCTCCGGGACCGCTGCAGGTTCACCCTGTGCGCGGACCATGTACGTTCCCCACCCAAAGTCGGAGTTACGATAGGTTGCATCCTGCATACTCGATCCTAAACCAATCAAGCTTTGAGTTCCGTCCCCGTTAGTGTCCGAGCGAGCGGGGAAGATCCCGCCGGGATCAACAAGCGAGATGGCAACGAAGAATGAACCATTCACAAGAGTATCGGTGATATCGTAATTGTTAAGAGTATCGGTCCCCCAGTTGGCAACTAATCCATTCACGGAAGTCAACAGAACGGAGTCTGCCGGGTTCCCGTCTCCATTGGGGTCGCTCCACAAGCTCGCTGTCAGGGAGGTACCATCCAGCGAGGGGTAACCCGCAACGCCAAACGCCGCCGAAATATTTGTGATGACTTCACCGCCAGCTACTGCATTAAAGTGGTTCCCCCAGATGACATTTGCTTGTTGGCCGATGGCTCCTACACCAGTCTCTCCAGTGCCGTCGTCAATGGAATAAATGAGTGCCTCTACACGGATAGGCAGAAATTGCAGCATAAATAAACAGGTGATCGCCAGTAAATGATGAGCTTTCATTGGACCCTCCCAGGTAGTGATACTCAATATTAACATTATTCAAGTTTTAATGCAGTCGGCGTGCCAAAGTTCTAAAGACAGAGCACACAAGAATAACCTGCTGAGTTTATTATCGATTGTAATCGAGACGAAAGTTTATTGGTGCATCACCAAATGGGGGTTTCCTGATGTGTAAAGTTTTTCGACAACAGTTGTAAGGAATCTTTTACACTTTGCAGCACTAGCCATAGTGGCAGACAGATGAATAGAACGACCAACGTCGCTCATGAATCGCTAAGGCATGTCGAAAGTGCTTGATCCCCTCCTCTAATTGGGAGCGGTGAGGTTCACTTTGTCGCTCTTCGTGCCAACAAACTGATTCCCCGGGACGCAATCAAAAAGGCCAAGAAACTCCACTTCGACCTTAGGATGTGTCACGTGAATTCCGGGTCGCTTAAGTTCACGCCATTCTCTATAGTCCTTTTCCAGCCATTCATAAGTTGTATTGCCCACGCCACAATAAACGAGCATGCTCGCCAGTTGCCTAGCGGCACATGCCCCGCGACTGAACCCAAAAATGAAGATCTTATCGTTGGGACGGTAGTCTAATTCCAGGCGCTACGTGCCTGTGTCGAGAACCATGGTAATTGAGCAGTTGCCGATGGTGCGATACCAACGGAATT
>CAYSJJ010000039.1:0-38088 GCA_964431365.1 uncultured Geobacter sp.
CTAACTTAATGGTGCCCAGAGACGGAATCGAACCGCCGACACGAGGATTTTCAATTATTAGCACCTGCAAATAACAAGCTGATATTACAATGTTTATGGCAATATTTTGGTGACTGGCATAGTCACTTCCTTGGTTCTGAAGCAACTTCAGCTTATTTATTTATGGGCACGTCCCTGATCAATGCTCGAGTCAATCGAACCGAGCTTGCCCATTATCTCTCTCCTTTCATGGAGGGATTGGCCTGCAACCCGGCTTGAAAATTGAAGCTATGCGTTTCCTGAACCGAACGGGAGCGATGACATCGAATGTCACCACTCCCGTTCTCTGTTAGAGGTCAGAATCCTGCATCGGTGAACGAGGTCGTTATCCCTGCCAGGGTCGTGGGGGAGGCGTTCGAGGCGGTGCTGCCGCTGACCTGGTTTACGGCAATGGCAAAAGAATCCGTACCACTGGGGAACCCGTCGAAGTTGACATGGACGAATTCACCCAGCCCGACACCCGGCTGCACGTTGATGAGCGCGATGCGCAGCGTGGCCAGGGTCGCGCCGACAGCCGCGGTGTATTTTCCGCTGACGACGCTGTTGCTGGCGGCAACGCTGGACGGCACCAGCACCCCGGAAGCGACTTCGCCGGTTACGGCATCGGCCTTGACGGTCACTCCTGCCGGCAGTGTTACCGTTATGTCGATGCCGTTGATGGCGGTGCCGGTGGCAAGCGTGCCGGCAGTGCTGATCGAGAGTACACCTGCCTTGAACGTAATGGGTCCGGGAAGGGTCCCCCCCTTGTTCTTGGAACTGAAACCCGTGATGGCGGTATTGATGGCACTGAGGGTGGCCGAAGAGAATCCGCCGGTCGTTTCCAGTTCGGTCTCCATCTGCAGGATGACGCTAACCAGAGAATCTTCCGTGGTTTGTGCTCCCTTGCGATTGTCGACCAGCTGGGAGAAGATCCCGACTGCGGCAGCATAGCGCTTGTCGTCGGCCGTGGCGGTGGCTGACGCCGTTGTGGTCGGGTCAAAGGGTGTTGAGGTGACGATGTTGTCGACACTGAAGGTAAGGCCGATCTTCGCGTTTGCACTGTTGATGCTGGTCGCGGTAAAGGCGCTGGTACCGCCGATCCCCTCGGCCTGGTGGTAGGCCAGTTCGGTCAGCGGGGTGACGGCTATCTTGTCGCCATCCTTGACACTGGCGACCAGTGTGTGCAACGTCGCCTTCAGGGGAACGCCGGCCTTGCCGCTGGCCTCATCGGTGTAGGTGCCGCCGGTCACCTCCACCAACGCCGGCCCGGCCGGAGCCTGCGTAAGGGTTATGGAGTAGCTGCCGTCGCCGGCGGTCTTGCCGGTACCGATGGCAACGCTACGATCCACCGTGCCGTTGGGCTTGATGGCGTAAACCGTTACGTCGCCGCCGGAAATCGGTCCCTTGGCGACCACCCCCTTGATGGTTGTCGATCCGGCCGGCGGTCCTGCCGCACCGCCTCCGCCCCCACAACCGAACAGGGTCAATGCCGCCAGGGATGCTGCTGCCATAGAGAGTCTCGATATTTTCATAAGCCACCACCTGTCGTGAATTTGTTGATTACCACGCGATAATTCCCAGTACTCTCTTGAGGATCAGTACAACGTCGTTCAGCTCCGGCGTTCCGGCGATGCCGCTGGGTCGGCCCTGCGAGTCGAGCGGATATACCTTCATGGCCGTCAGATCGTCACCCGTCGGCGTTTGAAGACCGAGCAGGATCTTGAGGGCCTTCAGGGCGTCATTGGCCCCCAGGGTGCCGCTGCCGGTCAGGTTGCCGCTGGGCATGAACGTGGCGGCGATATCCTGCGGCCCGGTCAGTGCGGGAGCGGTGAAGACCACCGGCTGCGTCGGGTTGGACGGCCTGGTAAACGTCGCCGGGCTGCCATTGACCGTAATCTCCTTCACCTCCCACTTCGAGTTGGGGGTCACGGTGTAGACCGGCGTGCTGCCGGCATCCGCCTTGAGCGCCGTCACGGCCGCGCCGGTTATGGCGCCGTTTGTGCCTGCAAGGGCCGTCACCGGGTACTGTGCGGTGCCGCTGAAGTTCACGTGCCCTTTGGGAAAGCTTGCCGGGGTGGCCACACCGATCTCCACCTGCGCTTCACGAACGGCTTTTTCCGTCGGCAGGATCGGATGGGGGTTGAAGGTCACGCTGAAGGTGCATTTGCTGGTGGCAGCCGGGGGGGAAACGGCCGGCAGCAGGGTTGCACCGGAGCAGGTGTCGGCAGTGATGGTGAAGTCGCCCGGATTGGCCCCCTTGAGGACCAGTGCGTTGGGTGCGGCCGGGAAGACCAGCGAGTTGGCCGTATCCACATTGGTCACGGTGTAGGTATGCGCCGCCGAGGTCGCGTTGACCAGTGTCGCCGGGAAGGTGTCCAACCGGGGAGTGACATCCATGCCGAACTGCTGGCCGGCTATGGAGAAGGTATTGGTGGTAACGGATATCCCCGACCCCGCAGGCCCGTCGATCCGGATGAAGCTGAGCCCATTCACGTCCTTGTTGCAGGTCGGGCAGTTGGGGACAGTGGCGGTCACGAATGAGTTGGGGTTGCCGATGAACTGGTTCCCTGAGGCATTCGTCACCGGAGGCGTGGTCGGCACCATGAAGGGACCGATGCTGCCGGCGATGCCGGTACCGAGGGCGGGATCGGGATTGGCGAGGAAGCCGGCCGGTCCGGCCGCTACGGGTATATTGGTAATGCTCTTGCAGATGACGGTGCCGGCGGTGCAGGGGAACTGGATGGTTCCCCAGGGGTACGTCAGGGTGTAGACACCGCTCACGGGCGGATTATTGATGTCGACCCGGATCCGCTGGAACGTCATCTGGTCACCGTTTCGCGGCCGCGGGTTACCGACGCTTTTGGGGGGAGTTGTGGCCAGCGTATTCAGGAAGGTCCCCTCAACGACCATGAGAACCGTAAAGTCTGAGGAGGCGGTCAGCAGGGTCCCCTTGGGATCGGTGCTGGCGTAGTAGTAGAAGACTTCGGACGGGAAGTTGACTATCCCTCCGTTGATGCCGGCCGTGGGGCCCACCGGCGGCAGGACGCCGGTCAGACCGCCGTTGAAGGCGATCGGCTGGTTCAGGTTGTAATCCTCCTCCAGGATCACCGGCAACACGCACATGGGGGTGATAGATCCCAAAGGTGTATTGTCTAGGCACCCCTGCAGGGTTACGCCGTTGGCATCCTGGTACCAGTTGGGGAGGCCGTCGGCAGGAAACGGGGAACCGGGGGCCGTGGAGTTCACCGGACCTGCGGCGGTAAGAGCTGCCAGGGCCGATCCCGTCGCCAGAAGCGAGATCGCTGTGACAGTTGATGCCAGGAAGCTGGTTTTCTTTAACATAGTGCTTCCTCCTTTCCATAGTCGTATCCGTGAGGGATTGCTGTTATTCAATTGCATGATCGGTCCTGTTCCTCGTTGGGATGACACGTTCCGTGTCTTGTACGCATTCCTTACATCAATTGCTGGTTACCGGTACCCCTATCACGGAGTATGCCATGCCCCCCCTTCCCACCATTCAAAGCAATATCGACATGTTACACAGCAGCCCATGACTAGCGATGTTTTACTATCTTTACAGCCGGCAACCCAGTACCTGCTCTAACTGCATGAGATAGCGTGACAAACTGAAGCTGTAACGATTGTCGCGCCTGCCAAGATATTTGCAGAGAGTGCCGGCCACCCTTCTCAGTTCAGGGCAAGGGCGACCGATGACGCTGCCGCCGTCACTCCCGGCAGGCGCGAGCCGGTCAGCCCCGTGGCTGAAAAGGACGCCAGCGTAAAGCTGGCCGCACTCGCCGGGAAGGCCGCCCCTGCAGCCACATCAAACCTGATGGCGACGAATTCGCCGGGGGCAAATCCCGCGGCGTTGATCAGCAGCACCTTCAGCTGGGCCGGAGCGGCCCCGGCAGCGGGGGTGTATTTCGCGATCGACAGATGGCTGCTGCCGGATGCGGCCACCCCGGAAACGGTCACGACCCCTGACCCGGCCTCTCCAGTCAACGGATCGAATTTCACGGTCACCCCTGCCGGCAGGTTGATCACCGCATCGATGGCGCCGATCGTCCCGGCCGGTCCGCTGGCGGTCAATTTGAGGAGGCCGCTGGCGGGGGCGGCAATGGGGGTGATACTGGCACCGGTCTGGTTCTTCCCGCCATTGGCGAAACCGGTCAGGGCGGCGTTGATGCTGGCGAGCGTGGCGCTGGAAAAGCCGCCGCTCCCTTTCAGCTCATCACAGATCTGGACGATGATCCGGCCAACGGCGTCGTCCAGCGTCTCGCCGGAGTTCCTCCGGTCGTTGCAGAGCTGCGAGAGGGCGCCGAGCACGAAGGCGTATTTCTTCCGATTGTCGTCGGTCGAGCCGGCCAGCGGCAGGGAGGAGACGATCCCGCTCAGCTTGAAGAAGGCGGCAATCGTGGCATTCGCCTCGTCGATGGCCGCTGGCGTCAGCCCTCCTCCCCCCAGAGCCCTCTTGTAGGCCAGCTCGGTCAGCGGGGTCACGGCAACGCTCTGCGCCCCGATCGACGCATTGGAAAGCACGGCGCGCAGAGGACTCTTCAGGGTGACCGTCGCCCCGGAGACCTCGTCGACGTACGATCCGCCGCTCACCTCCACCAGAACCGGCCCCTGGTAGTTCCCCACGTCGATCCGGTAATTCCCCCCCGCGTCCGTCGATCCTTGGCCGATGGGGGCGCTCCGGTCCTCGACGCCGTTGACGATGGCATAGGCCTTGAGCGTCCCTCCACTGATCGGCCCCTTGGCGGCGATGCCGCTCAACACGGTCGTGGCGGGGAGCGCGGCCGAGCCGCCCCCTCCCCCGCCGCACCCGGCCAGGGCAAGAATCCCCACGATCAAGAGTCCTGCCGCACGTCGTACTCTCATATATCCTCCCCATATCTCCATCTTCAGAAACTGATCAGTCCGATCGCCTTTCTCAGGATCAGCAGGGCGTCGGCAACGTCGATCTTGCCGTCCGGCGCGGGAGCCCCGTTCGCCAGGGGGGCGACGTCGCCGTGCAGCAGCTCCTCGGGCGACGGCTGGAGCGAACCCACCGCTATTCTCAGCGCCTTGAGCGCGGCGGACAGATCCGCGCCGCCGGTGCCGTTCAGGTCCCCGTCCGGCTGGATGACCGTCACGGCTGCGCTCTTGCTGGCCGAGTTCCCGGCAGGGTCGGCGGCAGTGACCGTGATGGTGTTGACCCCTCGGGAGAGCCCGCTCACCTGGCAGCTCCAGGTGGAGCCGCTGAACGTCAGGGGGCCGAGCGCCGCCTTCGTGTCCACGGAGACCACCGGCTTGATGCCGGCCTCCACGGTGCCGGATATCACCTGGCTTCCCCCCCGGGTCGGCGTGGCCGGCTGGGTGATGGTGAGGAGCGGCGGCGTGGTGTCGAGGGCGATGGCTGCCGACAGTGACGTGGCGACGTTCTGGGCGTCGGTGGCGGTAACCGTAACGGTATTGGCCCCTTCAGCGAGGCCGTTCAGGGTGGCGCTCCAGGTCCCGGCAGCCGGGATAGCGGCCGGGATCGGGCTGCCGCCGTTCACCTTCACCTGGACGGTCGACCCCGCCTCCACGGTCCCGCCGATCACCGGCGCGGCCTGCCGGGTGGGAGAGGCGAAGGGGTCGATGGAGAGGGTGATCGACGGTGCCGGGGTGCCGCTGGCGTCCTTCGCCGCCAGCTTCGTCACCGGGCCGTTGCCGTTGGGGATCAGCAGCTCCGGGTGATCGAAGGGGGCGGACTCGTTCCTGACCCGCTCGTCGGTCATGGCCATCATGAAGGCCACCAGGGCCGCCTGGCCGACCGGGTTGTTCTGCAGGGAGCCGATCTGGCCGATGTTGACGTCCAGCATGCTCGCGTTATCGACCGGGAAGTTGCCACCCCGGACGTAGAAATCGACCACCTGGTCCAGGGTCAGCATGCTGCCATTATGCATGTAGGGCGCGGTCAGCTCCACGTTGCGCAGGCCGGGAACCTTGAACGTGCCGTCCACGGCGACCGGAAAGGTCGGGGGGAGGAGTGGCGACAGGAGCGGCGTCTTGAAAGGGAGGTTCCCCACTGCGTCCAGTTCGGCCATCTTCGAGAAGGAGAGCGGGAACAGGAGGAGGGTGAGGGGGTTGGTGAACGGCGTGGTCCCTCCCCGGCCAATGTCGTCGGTGGTCCGCGTGACAGCGGTGTTGTTGTAGCCGTTGTCGTAGATGATCTGCTGGCCGCCTGCCACCGGCATCTGCTCGATCAGGGCGTTGGCGCCGTTGGTGATGAAGGCGGCAGCCCGGTGCGATGCCTGGGTGAGCTCGCTTCCCAGGTGGCACAGGTTGCACCTGCCGGCGCCGAAAAAGATGTTGAACCCGTCCTGCTGCTGCGCGGTCAGGGCGGTCTGGTCTCCGCCCAGGAACCGGTCGAAGGGGGTCTGGTCGGAGACCAGGGTCGCCTCGTAGAGCTGGATGGCGAGCCCCCAGAAGAGGGAAAAGTTGGCCTCCATCTGGGTGAAACCGTCCGGGGTCAGCTGGTCGGAGTCCCAGAATTTGCCGAGGAAGGCATCCTGGATCATCTGGGCGTAGGTCGTCTTCAGCCCCTTGCCGCCGGCAAGCCTGTTGCCCGGTTGGAGCACCGCGTTGGAACTCGGTCCTAGGACGCTGTCGTTCGGGTGGACGAGCTGCTGCCCCAGCGGAGTCAGGCTGAGCATCTTCCGGCCGAGCTTCGGAAAGGTGCGGCCCGTGAACGACATCTCCACGTCGTTCAGCGGCGGACCGGTCGCCTGGGAGGCCAGGCTGGCGAACTCGATGGCCACCGGCTGCTTGACCATGCTGCCGTCGGGCTGGGAGAACCAGACCCCGGCGGTGGTGTCTGCCGGGCCGAACGGGCTGACTCCGTTGAAGACGAAGTGGGCACGGCCGTCCCAGAAGTTGTTGAAGTTGAAGACGGCGTTGATCACGCTGGGGGTGTTGCGGCCGGTCACCCGGCGGGTGTTGGTGGCCGGATCGGCGTTGTTGGGATCGGCGCCGAGGTTGAACACCTTGTCCGCCAGCGGCGTGCCGTTGTCCACGGCCGAGCCGGCGACGATGTCCACGAACTGGGCCAGTTTCACCCCCTGCGACCCGACCACGTCGTTGGAGTCGCGCAGGACGGGGGAGGACTGCAGGTCCGGGTTGACGGCGCGCTGGTGAAAGGGGAAGTCGGCCGGGATAACGGTCTCGTCCGGCCTGCGCACCTGGAAGGTGGTGTCTTTGGCGTTGGTGCCCGGGTTCACGCTGTTCCTGGTCCGGTTGTCCGTGCCTGCGGAGAAGTGGCAGCTGGCGCAGGCCTGCACGCCGTCGCTCCCTGCCTGCATGTCCCAGAAGAGCGCCTTCCCCAGCTTGATGGCGGCCGGCTTGTTCCGCACGAACTGGAACAGGTTGGTCGGCTCGGGAACCGGGATCTGGTTGAGCGGCAGCAGGTCGGGCGGCGGAATGACCGCTCCCCGGGCGACGCCTGCCGGGGAAATGGTCCCCACCGCTAGGAGCAGCAGGGTGACCATGACGGATAGCGACTGTGGAATGGCAGTTCTCTTCATGCGGTTGACTCCTGTAGCGATGCGCACTGAATGACGGTGGCCGGCCCGTCAGAAACTCGCCAGCCCGACCACCTTACGGAGGATCACCAGGGCGTCGGAGACGTCGATGCTGCCGTCCGGTGCCGGCACGCCGTTCACCAGCGGCGCGACGTCCCCGTGGAACAGGTCGGCGGCTGTCGGCGCGATGATGCCGGCGGCGATGCGGAGCGCCCGGAAGGCGTCGGAGATGTCGGCCGCCCCGCTCCCCTTCAGGTTGCCGTCAGGGGTGACCAGCGCGATGGCGACCGTCTTGACCGTGGTGTTGAACACGCTGTCCACCGCGGTGACGGTGAGGGTGGTGGTCCCCTTGCCGAGGCCGGCAAGGAGGCAGCTCCAGCTGCTGCCGATGATGGAGACCGGCCCGATGGTCACCCCCGTGTCGGCGCTGACCGACGGCACGACCCCCGCCTCGACCGTGCCGCCGATGGTCTGGCTGGCCATGATCGTCGGGGTGGCGACCGAATCGACGGTCAGGAGCGGCGGCGTCGCCTTGACCGACCAGAAGGCGGTGGAGGGACTGCCGGCAGGCTGCTGGTTCCCCAGGGCGTCCCTGCCGAGCACGCTGACGGTGTGGATGCCGTCTGCGAGACCGTTCAGGGCGAGGGGGGTCGCCACCGGGATATCGGCGCTAAAGGCCCCTCTGTCGAGCTTGTACTGGTAGGAGACGATGCCGGGGCCGCCGATGGACAGGGTGGCGAAGGTATGGCTCGTGACTCCCGTCGGGGCGCCGGCTATGGTGGCGGATGGCAGGACGTTGATGGTTGCCGATTGCGTCCCGCTGCCGCCGGTGGGTGTGGTGGCGGTGACGGTGACGATATTGGGCGGCCCCACGGAGAGGCCGCTGACGGTGGCGCTCCAGGCGACGCCCGATACGGTGGCGAAGAAGGGGGGCTGGCCGTTGAGGCTGACCGCCACGGTTGCGGCCGGATCGACCGTGCCGCCGATGACCTGGCTCGTCTGGATGGCGGGCGAGACCACCGGGTTTAGCGTCAGCCCCGGTGCCACGGGAGCGGGGGCCCCGCCGGTGGGGGGGATGGTGATGATGGTTGCCGGGTCTGACAGGTCCTCGGGCGTCCCGTGGGGGATCAGGAGCTGCGGGTGGTCGAAGGGGGCGGTCTCGTTCCGGACGCGGTCGTCCGTGAGCGTTGTCAGGAACTCCACCAGCTCGAACTGCCCCACCGGGTCCTTCCGCAGGTTGCCGATCGGCTGCATGGTGGGGGAGAGTTCCGGATTGGACGGGAAGTTCCCCCCCCTGGCGTAGAACTCCACCACCTGCCCCAGGGACTGTGAATCGCCGTTGTGGAAATAAGGGGGGGTCAGCTCCACGTTGCGCAGGCCGGGGACCTTGAACGAGCCGTTCACCGCATCGGGCTGGGTAGCGGTTATCGGGGGCAATTGGGGCGTTGAAAAGGGGAGCCCGCCGATCCCGGCCAGGCGGGTAAACGACAGGGGATACCCGGAAGGGGCCGTCCCCCCCCGTCCGATGTCGTCCGCCGTCGGCCTGACGCCGGTGTTGCTGAAACCGGCATCCCCAAGCTTGACGACCAGGGTCGTCGGGTTGGCGTTGGCCGTGATCAGGCTGTGGGTCGTGTTGTTGGTGAACGCCACCGGGGTGCTGGCGGCCACCCTGCTCCCGGTGGCCGCCGAGGTCAGCTCGCTCCCCGTATGGCAGGTGGCGCACTTGCTGATGAAGGTGTTGAGCCCCCTCTGTGCCGAGACGGAAAGGGCATTCAGGTTGCCTGCCTGGAACCGGTCGAAGGGGGTCCGGTCGGAGACCAGGGTCGCCTCGTAGAGCTGGATCGCCAGCCCGAAGAAGAGGGAGAAATTCGCCTCCATCTGGCTGAACGGTTCGCCCGTGGGGCCGGGATTGGCGACGGTCGGCAGGTTGACGGTCCGGGGGGAGTTCCAGAGCGCGTCGTCGAAGGCGTTTCTGACCATCTGGCTGTAGCTGCTGTTCAGCCCCCCATTCCCCGTAACGGTCCCGTCCGGCTGGATGTTCCCCCGCGCAAGCGGACCGAGGACGCTGTCGTTCGGGTGGACCAGCTGCTTGCCGAGCGGAGGGACGGTGAGGGTGAAGAGCTTCCTCCCCAGTT
This sequence comes from uncultured Geobacter sp., assembly GCA_964431365.1. Classification (GTDB taxonomy): domain Bacteria; phylum Desulfobacterota; class Desulfuromonadia; order Geobacterales; family DSM-12255; genus Geomobilibacter. Next base: position 9,698 of record CAYSJJ010000039.1, read on the forward strand.
CCGGGAAGGTCCGGCCCCGGTATGACATCTCGTCGCCGAGGGCCTGGCCGGTCGCCTGGGAGGCGAGGCTGGCGTTCCTGATGGCGACCGGTTGCTTCACCAGCGCGGTGCCGTTGTCGGCCCAGATGCCCGCCGCCTGGTCCAGCGGGCCGTACGGGTTTTCCCCGTTGAAGATGTTGCTGGCCCGGCCGTCCCAGAAGTTGGTGTAGTTGAACACCGCGTTGATGACGGACGGCGCCTTGCGGCGAGTCACCCGCCGCAGGTTGTTGCCGGCGCCGTCGGTGAAGAGCGGGTCGGCCGCGAACGTAGCGGCCTCCAGCTCCGAACCGGCATTGATGGCCAGGAAATCGGCCAGCCGGATCCCGGGGGAGCCGACCACGTCGTTGGTGTCGGCCAGGCTGGAGACGGCATCGCTGGTCAGGCCGGTCAGGGGGTCGCCGGTCAGCCGGGCATTGACCGGAGAGAGCCGGAAGAGGGGGAAGTCGCCTGACTGGAGTGTGTGCACCGGCCCGAACTGCGGGTTCCCCGCAGCCCTGAGCACGACCTGCTGGAGGGTAAGGGGATCGGAGGTCCTGATGACCGTGGAATTGTTGCCGAAAATGGCGTCCGGGCCCGGGTTCAGCCGGTTCCTGATCCGCTTGTGGGAGGTGAAGCCGGTAAAGGCTGGATTCGCCGCCACCGGGTCGGCGCCGGCGCGGTAGTGGCAGCTGGCGCAGGCCTGGACCCCGTCGCTCCCCACCTGCATGTCCCAGAAGAGCGCCTTGCCGAGCTGGATGGCGGCCGACCTGCTTTTGACGAACCGGGCCAGGTCGGGCGGTTCCGGGACCGGAATCTGGCTGAGCGGGGGGGGGCCGACAGCAAGAGCGACACTGTCGATAACCAGGAGACAGATCACGGAGGCCGCAAGCAACCGTTTGAAGCTCCGGGAGAGAAACCCGTAGTTCTGGTCAGCTCCCGTAGTCCGTTTCAACTTGAGCATGCACGTCCCCTCTTTCGCCGATGGGGCGAATCGTCTGCCACGCCGCTCTGCCTCAGATCAGCTGCAGGGTTAGCGCAGCGGCCATGCCGGCGATCGCCGTGCCGTTCAGGTCGACAACGCTCAGCCCGGTCGTGCCGAAACCGTTGACGACCGGCGCGGCACCGCCGATATCCAGGTTCAGGGTCAGGAGCTCACCCGCCTTGGCGCCGGCGGAATTGATGACCCCGATCCTGATCGTAGCGGGAGCCGTTGCTGTGGCAGCCGTGTATTTTGCGACAGCGGTCGACCCGGCGCCGTTCCCCGAAGGGACCACGACTCCGGCGGCGGTTTCGCCCGTGACCGGATCGGCCTTGGCCGTCACCCCCGCCGGAAGGGTCACGGTGACGTCCACCGCGCCGATGGAGGTTCCGCCAGCCAGTGTTCCCTGCAGGCTCACGGTAAGCACCCCCCTGGTTGCAGGCACTCCGCCTCCACCCGCTACGGTTCCGCCCCCGCCCCCACCACCGCATCCGAACAGGGCAAGCAATAGAATCAACAGCAACAGACTTCCCATTAATTGTCGGTTCATGAGATATCCTCTCGTTACGTTCAATAGACGAAATGACCTGTTTTAACGATTGTCCCTACGCATGGACGATTACAGGAACCGTACCACCATGGGACAGCAGCTGTTTATAGCGTTATTTCATAGAGTTACACAATTGCAGGCGATCTGCATGGTTAATGAGACAACGAGGCAATCGAAGAGGGCTGATCCGTAACAAGCTGGAATCATTTACCAAGAACTCGTGCACGAGTTTCATCAAAGCCAAGATCTTTGCAGGGGAGCTCGACCGCTAACAGCGGATATGGTCGTTCAGTAGGCCACCCAGTCGCTCTGACGGACGATCTTCGGAGCGGCACCCTTGCCGAGGGTGACGATGTAGCACCCCTTGGAGGCGTAGCGCTGGCCCGGCCCGAAGCTGAGGGTCGGGTAGACGAGGGAACTTGTGGTCTGGTCTGCCCCGTCGTCCACGAGGTCGAGAAAGAAGTCGCGATAGTAGTCGGTCCCCATGTCCCTGAGGACGAAGGAGAGGAGGCGCGTCAGGACGTAGACCTTCGACGATGCGGAGAGGTTGGTAACCGGGATCTTCTTCATCTTCAGCCAGCTGCTGACGATGGAGCGGGGATACTCCCCCTCTTCCGGGAGCCGGGTGGGCCACGTGACGAAGGTGACGTCGCGGATCGCGTCGGGAATCGCCCCGTAGACACCGGCGAGCAGCGTGGCGGAGACGAAGAGCGAGGAGGGCCTGTTCTCCCCCTTCCCCAAGGCGTCGATGCCGGTCAGGTCCGACGGGTCGAGCCAGACCAGGAGCACCGCATTGGGATGGGAGGCGGCGAGCTTCTCCCAGAACGGGGCGTCGACCTTCTCGCCGGCCGCGACGATCCGGTTAGAGAGGGGGGAATCGCCGAGCTTGGTCCAGGTTTCGGCAAAACCGCGCCCCAGGGCCTTTCCGTGGTCGGTGTCCCGGTAGACCTGGACGAGCTGTTTTCCCGGCGGCAGGTCGATGACCCGGGAGAGGTATTTGGCCGCAGCTTCCCCCTCCTGGTAGACCCCCTTCGAGAAATAGAGGGTGTAGCGGTTGTCGCTGGAAACCACCGGCAGGTCGGTGTCGGGAAAGAGGCAGGGGATCCGGTGCGTCTCGCAGAAGTCGTGCACCGGCTCCCACGTCCCCGGCGCGATCCCCCCCAGGATGGCGAAGACCGGCCGCGTGCGGTAGTAGGTCTCGAGCTGGCTGTTCCAGCTCTCCCGAGGCCCCTTCAGCTCCCAGACATCGAGGCTGGCCTTGCGGTACGTCTCCGGAGCCGGCTGGACGCCGGTGCTGTACCAGCGGTGGTTCCAGGGGGAGCCAAGGACCGACAGCTGGCTGTTCCATTCGTCCCGCAGGAAAGCCTCCAGCGGCAGGATGAGGGCATCCCGATCCCCGGCCGGGACCTCTCCGGCGATGATCGTGGCGAACCGGATCTCGCCCGCGTTCACGCCGGGGGAATGGGTGGAGGAGAGCTGCTTCAGGTAGTGCACCATGATCCGCGCCCCATCCTCATCCAGGTGGTAGCGGGGCATGGTATCGCTGAGCCGCCTCCCCGCGGGATCGATGCCGGTCCTGAGCACCCTGGCCAGCGTCTCGTCGGTGTACGCCGGCCGCGGAGGGCTGGTGAACATGGAGCGCTTCATGATGGCGCCGGGAATGTCCCGCTGTCCCGTCAGGGGGGCGAAGAGCTTGGCTCCCGTGGTGGGGGGTGTGACGACCCCCCCTTCCAGGGAGCCCATTCCCCCCCGCTGGTGGCAGTTGGAGCAGGTGGTCATCCTGCCGCTCACCTCGATATCCCCCTTGACCACCGCCTTCATCGGCTGGCCGGAGGGGAGCAGACCTTCCCGGTACATGCGCTCCCCCAGCCGGAGCGCCTCATCCGGCGGGAATCCCGCCACGGCAGCGCCGTCGGCGGCAACGACGGGCCGGACGCAGGCCAGGAGCAGGAGGAGCGAGCAGGCAAGGGTGGCGCATTCCAGGAGCGGGCGGTATCTCATCTCGTTTCTATTCTCCGGTATTCCTTCAGAAGTTCTGACTTGCTGGCCAGCCCCTTGACGCGGACCCACTCCTCGCTGTTCGGCCTGCGGAAGATGTAGAGCGGCTCGTGTGACATCTTGTCCGTGACAAAGGCGTCAAACGCCGTCAGCACCCTGCCGATGTCGTCCCTGCTCCCGGTGAGAAACTCCCACCCCTTCCCCGCCTCGAACCGCTCCCCGTACTCCTTGAGCTGTTCCGGCCGGTCGTGTTCGGGATCGATGGAGACGGAGATGAGCTGCACCTTGTCCGCCTGCTCACCCAGCTCCTTTCGCAGGTTGGAGAACCCTGCGGAGAGGACCGGGCAGATGGTGGTACAGGTCGTGAAGATGAAATTCATGATGACCGGCTTGCCGGAATCGGTCAGCGACCGCAGCTTGACCCTCTTCCCGTCCTGGTTCAGGAGCGTCACGTTGGGGACCACGTAGTTCTTCACGGTCCGCTCAATGCCGTCCCGCGGCCGGGCCGGCTCCGCCTGGGGGGGCTCCTCCTTCTCCGCCACGTAGAAGCCGAACGCGGCCCGCCCCTCGCCGGCACCTCTCCGGACCGTCACTTTCAGCTCCCAGAGGCCGTTCATGATGATCTTCACGTTCTCCACGTGGTAGACCCCGTTCTCCCGTTCCGTCACCTCGGGCTTGTCCCAGACGCCGTGCCCCATCATCGGCATCCAGGGGGTGACGGTGAGCTCCGCCCCCCGGACCGCCTTGCCGACCTTGTCCCGCAGTGTGATATCGAGGGTATTGGGGCCCTGCTTCAACTCCTTCCCTGCCAGCGCCATCTCCATGGTGAACTGGCCGTTGTCGGACGTGCGCACCATGCTCTTTTGCCGTGGGGCATCGGGCGTGGCGTCGTCCGCCCCGTGTGCTGCCGGGCTCAACAGGAACAGGCAGAGAACCATCGTAATCATCTTCATGAACATCCACCTCTTTTCATAGGGGGGGCACGGCCGGGCAGCGCCGGCCTGCCGGATCTACCAGCCGACGGTCCCCACCGCCTTGCGCAGGATGACCAGGGCGTCCTGCAGGTCGATCTTCCCGTCGGGCCGGGGCTTGCCGTCCGCGCCCAGGGGAGCCACGTCGCCGTGCTTCAGGTCGTCCCCGCTCTGCGGAACGAGGTTCGTGGCGATGCGGAGCGCCCGCAGGGCGTCCGCCACGGATGTGGCGGACCCGCCGGGGGAGAGGATGCCGTCAGGAAGGGTCACGGTCGTCAGGGACCCGGGGACCAGTATCCATCCCCGGTAGGGAGCAGCGCCGGTGTCGTTGTTGGTCGGGATCAGGTCCAGCCGTACCGGACTGTCGATGGCGTCGTTGTAGAAATTGGCGTACCAGTAGGGGGTGAGCACTGTCTGGTCCCCCCAGCCGAAAAAGCTCCCCCACATGGGTGCCCGGTCCGAGACGATCCGGAATTCCCACTCCGCAGCCTCGTAGGCCAGGTCCTGGAAGCTGCCGGGGAAGGTCACCCGGATGCCGTAGAACGGATGGGGGACCGGGCCGACCGACGGGGTGGCGGATGACGTGCCTCCCGGCTGCCCCGGCGGCACCCGGCCGGGGTCGCCGCTGTAGTGGCTCAGGTCCGCCTTGGTGAGCAGGGTGCTGGCGTTTGCCTCCGTCACCGCCGCATTGGAGAAATCATGGACGGCAGTGAAGCTGGCCGGGTCGGAGACGGTAACGGACGAGAGCCCGGACCGTATGGGCGCGCCGGTACTGCCGGTGGCCGAGACGACCTGCCGGCTCCTGATGTTGGCTGCCGTGAAGTCGGCGGCGGTCTCGATGTCGAAAAAGGCGAACCCCTTGTTCCGTGCGGCCCCCCGGATGAGGCGATAGGTGTATGTCCAGGAGCCGGGGGCAGCCTCGTCGTCGGCCCGCCACTCCAGCCGCAGTCCCCCGTTCGCGCTGCCGCCGGTGGCCCAGGCCTGCGACTGGGCGGTGAAGCCCGGCACCAGGGGGAAGCCGGTCCGGTTGTCCATGGCGCCCGTATAGACCAGAGCCCGGGCCAGGGAGACCGACGAGACGATTATGAGGAATGTCAGCAGCAACAGTCTCTTCACGCTCTCACCCGTATGTTCTGCCGGGAGGCAGACCTCTCCGTCCGGCTCAGTTGAAGGTTACCCCCAGCGACGCCCGCAGCTTGCCGCTCAGGTCCATAACGCTGTGCGTCGCGCCGTCGTCGCCCGCAGCCTGGAACAGGGGAAACGCGGGGAGATTGGCCGAGGTGAAGTCGCCGGCCGCCAGTGAGACGGCCGAAGGGAGCTGCACCGTCAGCCTGGCGAACTCCCCTCCCCGGAAGGTGCCGTTGGTCGAGGCGAGGCCGATCTTCACCTTGTTTGCGGCCGCCGAATAGGTGCCGTACACCAGCAGGTTCGGGTCGCTGATGCCGCTGCCGATGGTGAGGGCCGAGCTGCTGATGCCGTGGCTCCCGGCATTGGTTGCCACGCTGGTGCCGGCGGGAAGGACCGCTATCAGGGTGATCCCCTGGACCGGCGCGGGGAGCGAGGCCGTGCTGACGACGCTGAAGGCGACCGTGGCCGTCTTGGCTGCGCTGCCGGTGCCGCCACCGCCCCCTCCCCCGGCCGGCACGCCGCTCCCGCCTCCCCCTCCCCCGCAGGCGGAGAGGAGGAGGGTTACGGCAAGCAGGCTGAGTATGTTCCGCATATGTTTCATGGCATCGACTCCTGTAGGTGCATGCTCCCCCCATCGTTGCCGGGAGGGTTGACGTGTGGCGGTTACAGCGGCAGGCCGACCACTTTCCTGAGGATGACGATCACGTCCTGGATGTCGATCCTCCCATCGGCCCGGGTGACGCCGTTGATCAGGGGGGCCAGATCGTAGCGGGCCAGGTCGGCCGCGGTGGGTGCCCGTTCTCCCAGCGACATCCTCAGGGCATCCAGGGCCTCGCTGATCACGTAGGCCTGGGAGACCAGGACAAAGGATACGGCGGTCTGGGCCACCACGTTGGAGCCGCCGGCCGGCCGCACCTTCACCTGGATGGTGTAGGAGCCTGATTGGGCAGAGGCGGTCGCCCAGTTCCAGGTGGCGCTCGTCGAGAAGTCCTGCACCACGTTCTGGGTCGTCGGGGTGAGCAGCAGGAACTGGTACTCGAAGGGGCCTCCCAGGATTGCGGCGGTGAAGGTGACCCCGCCCGCCGTGCTCACATCCTGTGGGCTGACCTTGTTCGGGGTAAGGCTCAGGGGGTTGGTGCCGGCGAAGCTCACGCCGTTCACGTTCTGGTCGTTGACCGTTACCACCGAGCTCACGGGGGAAAAGGCGACGCCGGAGAGGGTCGGGGTGATCTCGTAGCTGCCGTTGGCAAGTCCGGCCAGGGAGAACCGGCCGGCCGCATCGGTCACGGCCGTCTGCGGGGTGGAGCCGGCGAGGCTGAGGGAAACCCCCTTCAGGGAGACCCCCGCCAGCGGCAGGCCGAACTGGTCGACAACCTTGCCTGCGGCCACGAAGGTGGAGGTCTGCGGCGCGCCGCCGATGTTGAAGGGGATCCTCGCGGTCACCAGAACCTCTTCCGCTGCGCCCGGCACCTGGCCGCGGGTATTGATGAACTTCACCGTGGCAAAGTCGTTGATCGGGGTGGTGGCCCTGATGAGCGCATCGAACCGCCGGGCCGTGCTCATGACGATGGGGGTGCCGGCCGGGACCAGATAGGCTTCGTTGTGGCCGTAGGGGGGGACCCCCAGGGCGCGGCCGTCCCAGGCGATGATGACCACGTTCACCGGGAAGGTCACTTCGGCGCTGTTGTAAGCCGCGTCGAGGCAGCGGATCAGGATGGTCTGTCCGGTCTGGGCGTTGATGGAGACCTGCATGCCGGAGACGCCGCTGTTCAGCGCCGGCGGAACCACGATCCCCGGCGGAATCGCCGCCGAGCCCCCCTTGTGGGCAGGGACCGGCACGCCGGTGACGAACCAGTAGTCCGCATTGAAGTCGTTGAAGGCGAAGAAGCCGCCCGCACCGGGAGCTTGGGTGAAGTTGTCGTTGACCCCCGGGATAAGGCCGTGCGCCGGGAAGGTGGCCTTGGCTCCCGGAGCGAGGTCGCTCCAGACCGAGTCCCGGTCGTCAAGCACCCAGAGGGCCTCTACGTCGTAGGCGACGGTCATGGCATGGGGGTCGGTGGCGAACTTGAGGGCCGGGTTGCCGGTCCACGGGTCCGGGTCGGTCAGGAGGTTCGAATTCCAGTCCGGGAACTGGGGAAAGTCCACCAGGTGAGCGGCGGTCCGCCGCTTGCTGTCCCGGCAGTGGCCGATGGGGATGGCCGGATCGGCCTGGGTGGCGAAATAGGCGTCCGGAGGTTCGATCAGGAGCATGCCGTAGAGCCCGAACTCGAAATGCTGCATGGTGTTGCGGTGGCAGTGGTAGAAATAGGTGCCGATGAAGTTCGGCTGCCACTTGTAGACGTAGTGGCCGAGTTCCATGGAACAGTGCCCCACCCCGTCGTTCATCGGGGTCGGCTCGATGCCGTGCCAGTGGATCGTGTGCGGCGGCGGCCCTTTACCCGAGGTCTCGCAGTGGAAGATGGCCCCCCGCGGCATCCGGATGGTGGCTCCCGGCCAGGTGCCGGCGGCGGCGCTGGGGTTGTCGGCATCGGCGAACGCATAGAAGACCAGGTTCTTCTGGCCGTCCCAGGTGGGGAGCACCAGGTTGTGCAGCAGGTCCCGCTGAACGGTGTGGACCAGTTTCGGCGGGTTCTGGAACCCGGCTGCCGCCATGATCTCCGGGACCGGATTTGTCGCAGCAATCAGGTCGGGCGTGGCCGGACTCGCGGAGGGAGGGTCGAACATCTTGACCCACATCCCCTCCATGCCGACCACGGACCAGCGGGTGACCTTAAAGGCCGGATTTGAAACAGACATGATCGTTCTCCTTTCGAGCGCACCTATATCGAATAACGCGTATCGTTTCCCTTAAACCGGCCGTGGCCCTGGCGCCGGGAACGCCTGGACACTATTGTCGATGCCGCGGATATTGCGGTACATCATGGCGAAATCCGGATCCATCGGGAAGTTCATCCAGTTCCCCAGCCCCTGGCTCAGGGCGTTGCGGTCGCCGGTGAAGTAGATCCCCGATATCAGTCCACAGTTGTAGTTTCCCCCCTGGGCGGTCTGGCTCGGTTCCGAGTGATCGTGCATGGGGAAGCAGAGGGGCGACATCCGCTGCCCCAGATCAATCGGCACCCCGTTGATGTCGGTCGGCGGATTGATTGCCGGGATCCCCTTGGGAGGCAGGTAGACATCGAACTCTTCGACAGGGGGCCAGACCGGCTTGCCATTGAGACCGGTCAGGGGCGGATCCGGGTAGCCAATTGCGCGGGTGTTGGCATTATCCGGCGGCCGCATGTAGGGGATGGTGTAATCGACCCGGTCCATCGGCTTGACCGTGTAGACGTCCACCCAGATCGGGTTGTCGGAGACCGCCCCGTTGACGCTGGTGATGTACATGTGATTGGCGTGCAGGTGCATGGAGTGGGTCCAGAGGCCGGCGCTCAGGATGTGGATCACCACCGGCTCCCCGACCCGCCCCATGGGGGTGATGGCCGGGCTGAAGTGGGAGAAGAAGCCGGACTGGCCGTTGATGGTGAAGAATTGCGGGATCCGGTTGTTGCGGGTCGGGCTGAATGGGTCCCGGAGAAAGGCGTCCATGAACTTTTTGGGGTCGTAGAGCGCCCCGGCCGGGAGGTTTCCCACTTCGGCGAACAGGTTGGGGCTGGCCTGGTGGGTTAGCCAGACATACTGCCGGAAGGCGGGGGTATTGGTGGCAGGATCGCCCTCCTCCCAGGCCAGGCCGGGCCAGTGGGGGGAGTTGCCGAATTCGTTGTAGATGTCCTGGACGTGGGTGGTCGGATTGTCGTAGGGGGTGAACTTGTTGTTCCCCACCGGCGCGCTCGGCCTGACGACCAATGCGCCGTGCAGTCCCATGACCCGGTTGACCGGCTCGTTCAGGTTGTCGTAGTAGAGGAAGGCCCCAGACTGGGTGACGGTCAGGGTCTTGTTCACCGTCTGCCCCGGATTGATCGGGCCGCTGTCGAACATCGGCGGATCGGTGGGTAGCCGCCCCGGGATGAAGAACGAATGGGGCTCATCCAGCTGGTTGGTGATGTTGATGTCGATCTTGTCGCCCTTTACCGTCACGATGGTGGGGCCCGGGCAGTCCGCCGGCACGTCGACCCCGTTGGCGGTCATCTTGTAGATCCAGAAATAGCACTGGGCGTTGTTGATCGAGTTATGGGTCACCATATCCTTGACGGCATCGGTTATGGTCACGTTCAGCACCGGGTTGGCGCCAAAGGCGTCATCCACCCCCAGGCCGGGGATGCGGCTGCTCAGGACCAAAGTCGCCACCCCTGCGGCGCTCAGTTTCAGAAAATCCCGTCGCTTCATCATTGTCGTTCTCCTCGTTCGGTAGTGGGCCATCCGGAATCCGTACCAACCAACGGAACCTCAGCCGCCTGGCGACCCGCTGGTTTTATCTACTATTACAGGGAGCATGCCACAAATTCCCAATTGGATTTTCCCTCACGTTTTCAAGATGTTGAGTTCGCCGTGCCGACGTCTGAGTGGTGAGTGGATTTGGGAACGGATTACCGTCACCCATAGCAATGGCTACGTATCAGCCTGATTTATTTAGACATATTCAACTGTCACCATCTTTTCTCATGCCAACTTTTTTGCAGGGGCTGTCGCACGGCGAGGCGTGGGGAAGCTCCGTCTGCAACAAACCGTGGCACAAAAAGAAGAAGGGCCGTCACCCCCCGGCGCTGCCGGTATCTGACGGCCCTTCTTCGACGTACAATCAAATGGAGCAAGGATCAGCCTTTTACCAGCCGGTTGTCAGCCCGACGGCCTTCTTGAGGATCAACAGGGCATCGGCCAGCGACAGGGCATTGTCCGGCGTGGGAATGCCGTCCGCATCGACCGGCGCCACGTCCCCGTGCAGCAGGTCGGCGGCAGCAGGCGACACCAGCCCGACCGCCATCTTCAGCGCCTGTACGGCATCGGACACATCCACCCTGCCATCGTTGTTCATGTCTCCGTCAGGGATGAAGAGCGCCCGGACCGTGTGGTTGTCGGCGACCACATTGATGAAGGTATAGGAGGGCATCGCCCCCTGCGGCGCGCCGTCCACCAGGACATTCACAACGTGATAGCCCGGGTTCGGGGTAAAGGTGAATGTCATGCCTGTACCGTGGGGAACCGGTACGTTGCCGGCCGGGGTAATCGTCCCCCGGCTGTCGCTCGTGGCACTGACCGTGTACAGGTTTATGGCAAAGGTTGCCGTTATCGTCCTGTTGCCGGTTACTGTCGGCAAGGTCAGTGCTGAAACCGCCCCCTGCGATACACCGTCAACGGTCACGCCGGTGACGTGGTAGCCGGCTTGCGGGGTAATGGCGTAGGTCGGCGTGGCGCCGTGGAGGACCGTCACCGGTCCGGTAATGGCGCCATTGGCGCCGGGGGTCAGGGTGACCGCATAGCTGTTGACGGCCATGACGGCGGTGACCGTGGCGTTGCTTGTGGCTGCCGGCGTGGTCAGGGAAGTGAGCGGTCCCTGGGAGACGCCGTTGATGGTCACATCCACCAGGTGATAGCCGACCACCGGGGCGATAGTGATGGCCTGGCTGCTGCCGGGGAGTGCCGGCACCACACCCGGAGGTGTGATCGTTCCGCTGCCGGCCGGGGTCACAGCGGTAGTGATGGTGAACGCCGCTGCCGACGTACCGGCGAGCGGCAGCAGCAGTGACGGGGCGGTCGGCGCGTTGGAGCTGATGGAGAGCGTGGCGCTGGTAACGCCGCTCGGCGCGGCCGCGGCAAAGGCCAGCTGCACCGTGCAGCTCCCCGCCGGGGCGACCGCGATCGGTGCAGCGCCGCAGCTACCGCCGGCGACACTGTAGAACCCGGCATCCGTGCCGCCGATTGCCAGGGAGGATATGGACAGCGGCGCCGTGCCGCCGTTGCCGATGGTGATGGTCTGAGCCGCGGTGGTGCCGATGGCAACCGTGCCGAAATCGACGGCAGTCGGCGCCAAGAGCCGCGCCTCAAGAAGCGGCGCAGGGCTGCTCCTGTCCACCGTGGTCCCGTCGCCCAACTGGCCGCTGACATTGTTCCCCCACGACCAGAGGGTACCCTCCCCCTTCAGGGCAACGGCACTGCTGCCGCCGCTGCCGTTGCCCACCCAGTCGTGGGCCGCACCGGCCTCCCGCACCGGCACGGGATGGGGAAGCGGCGTGGGATCGGCCGTGCCGTTGCCGAGCTGGCCGTTCATGTTGAGCCCCCACGACCAGAGGGTGCCGTCTGCCTGGCGGGCTACCGTCGATGAGTCACCGGTGGAAACGGCGACATAGGGGGTCAGACCGGGGTTCTGCACCTGGACCGGTACAGCAGCGTCGGCGGGGTTGGGGAGGGTGGCATCGCCATTGCCGAGCTGACCGCTGAAGTTGTCCCCCCACCCCCAGAGGGTGCCGTCCGCCTGGAGGGCCAGGGAATGACTCAAGCCGGCGGTAATGGCAGCCCAGCTGCTGTTGAAGCCTGGCGTCGGCGGGTTCGCCACATTGACGACCTGGTGCGGGATACTGCTGCTGAGCCCGAAGGCGGGATCGCCGAGCTGGCCGAAACCGTTGTCTCCCCAGGCCCAGAGGGTACCATCCGCCTGCAGGGCCAGGGAGTGCGTCCCTCCGGCGGCGATGGCGATCCAGTGGTTATCGGGAATCCCCGGCTGGCCGATGACGACCTGTTTCGGCACCGTCCTCTGCGCCGTGGTGCCGTCCCCCAGCTGGCCGCTGGTGTTATCCCCCCAGGCCCAGAGGGTGCCGTCGGTTTTAAGCGCCAGGGTATGCAGATCGCCGGCGCTCACTGCCCGCCAGTCGTTGGTCGCGGATGACGGCTGCGTCACGGAAATCGGCGTCGGGAGCAGATTGCTGATGGTCGTGCCGTCTCCCAGCTGGCTGGCCGAGTTGTCCCCCCAACTCCAGAGGGTGCCATCGGCCCGGATGGCAACGGTATGGGCCGAACCGGCGCTCTGGGCCGCCCAGCTGCGCGGGGCGTCGATCATTACCGGGGTGCTCCGCGGGGTAATCGTGCCATCACCCAGCTGACCACCGGCGTTCCCGCCCCAGCTCCAGAGCGAGCCATCGGAGCGGCGGGCCACGGTAAAATCCAGTCCCGGTTCGGTACTGACCCAGCTGATCACATCGTTTGCCAGCAGTACCGGGGTGAGGGAACCGACCGCGGTGCCGTCTCCCAGCTGGCCGGCACCATTGGCGCCCCAGCCGTAGACTTCTCCCGTGCCGCTTAGGGCAAGGGAGTGCTGCGCCCCGGCAGCCACGGCGACGATATCGGCGAGGCCATCGAGGTCGGCAATCAGACTCGGCAGCTGCTGGTCCACGAGGGTTCCGTTCCCCAATTGGCCGCTCTGGTTGGAGCCCCATCCCCAGATGGTGCCGTTGCGTTTCACGGCCAGGGAGTGGAATCCACCCGCGGCCAGGGTCAGCCAGTCCCGATCGGTCGCCACTTGCTGCGGTGTGGCGTGCGGTGCAGCATCCGCGGAGCCGATGCCCAGCTGTCCGGCACCGTTCTCTCCCCAGGCCCAGAGGGTGCCGTCCACCTTCAACGCCAGGGAGTGGCCGCCGCCGGCGACCAGGGCCGTCCAGTCGTTATCGATGCCCACCTGGCCCGGGACGGCATGGGCCGCGAGATCAGCCGTGCCTTGGCCAAGCTGGCCGTACCGGCTACCCCCCCAGCTCCAGAGAGTGCCATCGGCCTGGAGAGCAAGGACGTGCCCGCCACCTGCAGCAACTGCCACATAGGGGCTCCCCCCCAGGTTCTGGACCTGCTGCGGCGCGTGCTGGTCAACAGGGGTAGCGGCCGGATCGCCGTTCCCCAGCTGCCCCAGATTGTTCTGCCCCCATCCCCAGAGGGTGCCGTCCGCCTTCACGGCAAAGGAACTTCCCCCTCCCGCGGAGACGGCGGTCCAGTCGCTGGCGGTGCCGACCCGGACCGGCGTCCCTTTGGCTACGGTCGTACCGTCGCCCAGCTGGCCGAATTGGTTTCCCCCCCAGGCCCAGAGCGAACCGTCCGCCTTCAGCGCCACGGTATGGTCCGTGCCGGCGGCGGTTGCCACCCAGTTGCCGGCATTGGCGGGAAGACCGGCCTGGCCGAGGACCGAGCGGCCGGCGGCTGCCGAGCCGTCCCCCAACTGGCCGGCGGTATTGGTGCCGGTGGTCCAGAGCGTGCCGTCCGAACGGGTCAGGACGGTATGGGCGGCCCCGGCGCTGAGGCGGGCCGACGCAGCCCACGCCCCCCGGGACAGACCGATCACGACCAGCATGATCATGGTGCGCCATAACATTCTGCTATAGAGATTCGAGCTTTTCATGAAGTCACCCTCCCCGCGTATCGCGTCTGCCGGATCCGGCCAACGGTCGTTGCCGTCGGCCGGACTGTGGCGGTCATCGGATTACAACCGCGATATTGTTGACAATATTACCGAGGCTGGTGAGGATGCTGACCTGGCGTTGGGCGTTGAGAGCCGGCCCCCCCTTGACCACCGCGGTCCAGACGCCGTTATTATCCACCGGGCCGAACATGATCGATCCGGCGCCCGTGGCCGGGTCGGCACCGGCCGGTACGGTCGGGTTGTTGAAGACGTAGACCTTTTCACCCAGGACCCGGGCGGTGGTGGTGCCGTCGACGCGCCAATTGTTGCCGGCCAGCTGGAACTGGGACCGGGTGATGGTGAGCGTTTCCGCGGCCGGCGCATTAACGGTCACGGTCACGGTGGCGGCATTGGATACCGCCCCGAGATTATCCTTCACCGTGTAGGTGAAGGTGTCGACCCCGACGAAACCGGGGGCTGGGGTGTAGGTGACGGCGCCGGTGGCCAGGTTGACGACCGCCGCGCCGTGGGCCGGCCTGGTGACGACGAGTACCGAAGCGGGGTTGAGGGTGCCGTCGATGTCCGTATCGTTGGCCAGGATGTTGACGACGACGTTCGGGTTGACCCCGCTCAGCATGGTCGCCGCGTCATTCAGGGCCGTCGGCGGGATGTTCACCGGCAGGACGGTGACCGTGACCGTTGCCGCGTTGGAGGCGGTCCCCAGGTTGTCCCTGACGTTGTAGGTGAAGGTAGTGGTCCCGACGAAATTCAGTGCCGGGGTAAAGGTTATGGTGCCGTTGACGTTGGCCGTTGCCGTGCCGTTGAGCGGCTGGCTGAGGATGAAGACGCTGGCGGCGTTGAGAGTATTGCCCACTGCGGCAGTGTCGTTGGCCAGGACCGGGATCGTTACGGCCGCATCCTTGTTGGTGCTGGCGCTGTCGTTCAAGGCCGCCGGCGGGACAGCCACCACCGGAGGATTGACGGTGACGGTGACGGTCGCGGTGTTGGACACCGCCCCCAGGTTATCCTTGACCGTGTAGGTGAAGGTGTTGCTGCCCGTGAAGCCGGCAACCGGCGTGTAGACCACCGTGCCGTTGGGCTGGGCCAGCGCCGTGCCGCTCAGCGGCTGGCTTATGATGAAGAGCGTGGCCGGGTTGATGGTACCGTCCGGGTCGACATCGTTGGCGATGACGTTGATGGTAACCGGGCTGCCGGCGGTGGTGGTTGACGTGTCGTTCGCCGCGACCGGCGGTTGGTTGGCGGCGTTGACCGTGACGGTAACCGTGGCGGTGTTGGAGGTGGCCCCCAGGTTGTCCTTGACCGTGTAGGTAAAGGTGTTGCTGCCGACGAAGAGGGGGGTCGAGGTATAGGTCACGATCCCGGAAGCGTTGGCCACGGCCGTGCCGTTGGTGGGCTGGGTCAGGATGGTGACGCTGGCCGGATTGATGGTGCTGCTGGGGGCCGTGTCGTTACCGATGACGTTGATGGGGGTGGCAATGCCCGAGACGGCGGTGGCGGTGTCGTTGGTGGCGACCGGCGGCAGGGCGGCGGCGTTGACCGTCACCGTCACCGTGGCGCTGTTGGAGGCGACCCCCAGGTTATCCTTGACCGTATAGCTGAAGGTGGCAGCGCCGGTGAAGCCGACTGCGGGGGTGAAGGTCACCACACCGGTGGTGGCGTTGACAGCGGTCGTTCCCTGGGCGGCCGCCGGGGGGGTAACCAGGACGGTCGTCGCATTGAGGGTGTTGCCAGGGGCCGCGGTGTCGTTGGCTAGCACCGAGATGGCGACCGCCGTGCCGGCAGTGGTGCCGGCGGCATCGTTGTTGGCCACTGGCGGGGCGCTCGTCCCGCTGACGGTGACCGTGACGGTGGCCGCGTTGGAGGTGGTTCCCAGGTTGTCCCTGACCGTGTAGGTGAAGCTGCTGGCGCCGGTGAAGGCGGCAGCCGGGGTAAAGGAGATCGTGCCGTTGGCGTTGGCGACCGCACTCCCCTGGGCAGCCGGCGGCGCGGAGACGATGACGACCGAGGCCGGGTTCAGGGTGTTGCCGGCAAACGGGGTGTCGTTGGCCAGGACGTTGATAGTGACCGACGCCCCGGTGGGAGTCGTGGCCGCGTCAGCCGCGGCTGTCGGGGCGGCGGCAACGGTGACCGTGACCGTGGCGGCGTTGGAGGTGCCCGCCGGCAGGGCGTTGTCCTGCACCGTGTAGGTGAAGCTGCTGGCGCCGGTGAAGCCGGCGGCCGGAGTGAAGGTGATGGCACCGGTCGTGGCGTTGACGGCAGTGGTCCCCTCGGCAGCCAGTGGCGCCGTAACGATCGCGACGGTGGCCGGATTCAGCGCCTTCCCCGCGGCCGCCACATCGTTGGCCAGGACCGGGACGACGACTGCGGTCCCCAGCGGTGTAGTCGCGCTGTCATTGACCGCTACCGGTGTGGTGGCGGCGGAGACGGTGACGGTGACGGCGGCGGCATTGGAGATGGCACCCTGATTGTCCTTCACCGTGTAGGTGAAGTTGCTGGCGCCGGTGAAGCCGATGGCCGGAGTAAAGGTGATCGTACCGTTGGCATTGGCGGTTGCCGTTCCCTGTGCCGCCAGCGGGACAGAGGCGATGGCCACCGTGGCGGGGTTGAGGGCATTGCCGGTGGCGGCGGAGTCGTTGGCCAGCACGTTGATGGTGACGGTGGTGCCGCTCAGGGTGCTCGCCGTATCGGCGGAGGCCACCGGTGAGGCGGTGACGGTCACGGTCACGGAGGCGGCGGCGGAGACGCTCCCCCGGTTGTCGGCCACGGTATAGGTGAAGGAGCTGGCACCGGTGAAGCCGACGGCCGGAGTGAAGGTGACCGTGCCGTTGGCATTGGCGACTACGGAGCCGCCACTGGCCGGCTGAGTCACGACCACCGAAGCGGCATTGAGGGTGTTGCCGACCGAGGCCACATCGTTGGCCAGCACCGTGAGGGTTGCAGCCACGCCGACCGGGGTGACGGCCGTATCGTTGTTGGCGACCGGCGGCACGTTGGAGGAGACGGTGACAGTCACGGAGGCCAGGTTGGAGACCGTGCCCAGGTTATCCTTGACCGTGTAGGTGAAGCTGTCGGTCCCGGCATAGCCGGCGACCGAGGCGTAACTGATCGTGCCGTTGGCGCCGGCCACCGCCGTGCCGTGGGCCGGGGCACCGACGATCAGCACCGATGCCGGGTTGAGGTTAAGGGTCGGCGTATCGTTGGCCAGCACGTTGATGACGACCGCCAGGCCGCTGGTGGTGGCGGCGGTGTCGTTGACAGCCACCGGCAGGACATTGGCCGCATTTACCGTGACCGTGACCGTGGCAACATTGGAAATGGCCCCCAGGTTGTCTGCGACCACATAGTTGAAGCTGTTGCTGCCGCTGAAGCCGGGATTGGGGGTATAGGTAACCGTGCCGTTGGCACTGGCAATGGCCGTGCCGTTGGCCGGGGCGGTCACCACCGACACCGAGGTGGGATTGATGAAACCGTCAGGGTCGGTATCGTTGGCAATGACGTTGATGATGACCGGGGTGCCGACCAGGGTCGTCGCGCTGTCAGCCGTGGCTATTGGCGGCACATTGGCGGCCGCAACCGAGACGGTGACGGTGGCGATGTTGGAGACGGCACCCAGATTGTCCTGGACCGTATAGGTGAAGGTATTGGTGCCGGTGAAGCCGGCGGCCGACGTATAGGAGACCGTGCCGTCCGGATGGGGCATGGCCGAGCCGTTGGCCGGCTGCGACACGATGGTGACCGTCGCCGCGTTGATCGTCCCGTCCGGATCGCTGTCATTGGCAACGACATTGATGGCCACCGCGGCGGTGCTGGTGGTCGTGGCCGTGTCGTTGTTGGCTATCGGCGGCGTATTGGTTCGTGCGACGATTGCAAGCGTCGCCGCGCCATGGGCGGACGACTGCACCGTGACGCTCGGCGGCGGCACCGGCAGGTTGATGGTCAGGGAGCCGGTCACCGGATCGAGGGGGCCGAGGCCGACGGCCGTGAGCGACGGCGCCAGCAGTTTGTCCGATGAGGAGGCCTGGACCAGGAGGGTCGATGTGGCCAGATCATAGTATGCCTTCGTGATCGTCACCTCGTCCACCAGGTTGGCCGTGATCGCGGTGGGTGGCACGTCCGCGGTATTGGTGACGGTCACGGTCGGCGGCAACAGGTTCGGCGTGGTCGATTTGATGGTGGCGTAGAACTTGCCGAGGCCGTTGCCGGCCATGGCCGTGGTGGTGATATTGGCACCGCTGATCGACAGGGCGGAGGGAGTGTTCACGTTCGAGGTGGCAGTAGTGCTGGCAAAGATGTCGATCTGGCCGCCCAGCCCGGCACGGGCATAGGTGGCGCGATCAACGGTCAGGGGGCTGGGAATCGGCGCGGTGAACTTCTGCCCGGTGATGACCGCGTCGCTGGACTGGATGAAGTCGATCCCCGGTCCGCCGATCCCGGACCCCGCCGGTCCGTCGATGCGCCAGTAGTTGGTGCCGAAGGGACTGCCGGTAAAGGGGTGGACGATGTTCGGGTCGCCCAGGAAGGCCTCGGCGGCCCCGGTGAGCGGATTGACGGCGGGGATGGTCCCGTCGGCGTTCTGGGTGCCGGCCGCGATCAGCGCCGCATCCGGTGCCCATTTGAGGAACGGACCGACGTCGCCCACCAGCGCCCCGGTGAAGCGGGTCCCCACCAGGCCGATGTCCCGGGTAAACTTCTGGCTCTTCACATCGGTCTGCACCACGTCCATGAAGTCGACGCCGTAGGGGTGGGTGATCTTGTAGCGGCCGGTCGGGGCGCCGAGCAGGTCGATGCGCACGCGGCTGAAGACTATCTGGTCGCCGGGGATCGGATTGATGTTGTTGGCAAAGGAGCCTTCCAGAGCGACCAGAAGGACTGTCCTGCCCGCCCCCGGACTCTGCAGCTTGAAGGCAGGGGGGGGCTGGGCGCTGAAATAGAAGGTTTCCAGCGGCCAGTTGAAGTTGGTCGGCGGATTGGGGGGAAAGGTGACAGGCAGAAGCGGATCGAACGGTGGCACCGTGTTCGGGAAGGCAAGGAGCGCGCAGATCGGCAGGCCGGTGACGGGCGAGACCGCCTGTGACAGGCATTGCTGGGCCGCCAGGTTGTTGTTGTCCCGGTACCAGGCCGGGTAGCCGCCGAAGTTGAGCGGGCCGAAATCGTTCAGGACGGCATTGGCGCTGGGGCAGCAGATCGCACAGATGAGGAACACCGCCAGCATCAAGGGCCAACTGCGAAATCTTTCTCTCATGTCCATCCTCCTTTACGGCAAACCGTGATCCCCATGTATTCCACGGAATGTGCCATGTCCGGAGTGGACACAATCTACTTGTTATTTAGGAGAGTTACCCAAAGAGGGCTGGGAGCGGGGCCTTGCAGGGCAAGAGCGCGTGGGTGACAGGTTTTGGTGGCGCCTGACGTGACGTCAGTATGATTTCATTAAACATTTTGACTGCTGTCGCGATTTGTTACATGCCAATAATTTTGCAGAGGCCACGGAGGTGGTCAGCGCCGGCGACCTTTCGCCTTGAGTCGCATGTTGAGTGTCTGGCGCTTGAGCCCCAGCATGGTGGCGGCGATCCCCTGGTTCCCCTTTGCCGTGTCGAGGGCGGTATCGATCAGGAAGGTCTCCGCCTCGTCCAGGGTGGGGAAATGCCCCCAGATTTCGTCGATCGTTCGCGTACGGGACTCGCTATCCGTCGGGAGGGGTTTCGCCACCTGGGTGGTATCCAATCGGCGGCTGGAGATTACCTGACGGAACGGCTCCAGGGAGAGCATCCCCGACTTGCAGCGCGCCACGGCGTCGATCACCATCCCCTGGAGTTCGCGGATGTTGCCGGGGAAGGGGTAAATGGCGAGCAGTTCCGGCAGCTCCTTGGGATAGACCGGCAGCGCGATCCCCATATCCATCGCCGCCTCCCGGACAAAGTGGTCGACCAGCAGGGGGATATCCTCTTTTCGCTCCCTGAGAGGGGGGAGAGCCACATGATGGACGCGGAGGCGGTAGTAGAGATCGTTCCGGAATCGCCCCGTCTCCACCAGCCCCTTGATATCCCGGTTACTGGCGCAGACGATGCGGGCGTCGCTCGTGCGGATGGCATCCGAGCCGACCGGATAGAACTCCCGCTGCTGGATGAGGCGGAGCAGCTTCACCTGGGACGATTCGGCCAGGTCGCCGATTTCGTCCAGGAACAGAATGCTGCCGGCGGCCTTGACGATGAGCCCGTCACGCTGCTGCTCGGCTCCGGTGAAGGCGCCACGCTTGTGGCCGAAGAGGGTGTCCGAAAACATCGTGTCGTCGAGCCCGGCCAGGTTGACGGAAACCATGTCGCCCCTGCAGCCGCTCAGGCGGTGGATCGCCCGGGCGATCAGCTCCTTGCCGGTGCCGGACTCGCCGGTGATCAGGATCGGTTGCTGGGTACGCGACACCACCTCCACGTACTGGAAGAGTGCCCGCATCTTCCGGTTGCGGGTGACGATCTCGGCGAAGGCGTCAGGGCTGTTCAGCCGGTCTTCAACCAAGCGGTCGCGCAGTTCGCGAACCTGCCCGGTCAGCGTGTTCCACTCGAAGGCCTTCCCCAGCGTCGTGAGCAGCCGCTCGTTCTCCACCGGCTTGACCAGGTAGTCGAAGGCCCCCAGCTTCATGCACTCCACTGCCCGCTCCAGTTCGTGGGCGGCGGTCACCACCACCACCGGCACCTGGGGAAAGCGCTCCCGCAGCTGCGGCAGCAGCTCCATCCCCGACAGGTGCGGCATGAAGAGATCCAGCAGCACGACGTCCGCCCCTTCCGCGGCCATCCTCTCCATGACCCGGCGGCTGTCGACCTCGGTCAGCACATCCTTGACGCCGTTCACCTTCAGGGTGGAGGCGCACGCCTTCAGAGTATAGGGCTCATCATCCACCACCAGCACCCTGCCGGCATTACCGACCATCATGTCGCACCTCGCTTGTCGAGCGGTCAGAGTCGGCAGCGGAAGCCTGCCGGAAGTGCACCGTGAACGTTGTTCCACTCCCCGGCGCGGAGTCGAAGTCGATGGAACCGCCATGCTCCTTGACGATCGCCGAACTGATGGCCAGGCCGAGCCCGGTTCCCCCCTGATCCAGCCGGGTCGTGAAGAACGGCTCCATGATGCGGGCACCGATCTCGGGAGGAAAACCGCTCCCGGTATCCGCGACCCGGATGGTAACCTCTCCCCGCTCCGAATCGGCACCGGTGCTGACCCGCACGCTCCGCTCGGGATCGGGGAGCGCTTGCAGGGCGTTCATGACCAGGTTGAGCACCACCTGTTCCAGTTGCCGCACACTTCCCCGGATCTTCGGAAGCCCGTCGGGAAGATCGACTGAAAAATGCCGCGTATAGCGGGCGATATGATGGTTAAGAATCGCCACGGACAGCCTGACGACGTCATTGACATCCACTTCCCCATCCGGCCGCACACGGTCGTCACGGCCGAAATCCTTCAGATTGTCGACGATGGTGCTGATCCGGCGTGCCCCTTCGACGATGGCGTCGACCTGTTCCGGAATCTGCTCTTCCAGCTCGGCGTACGGACTGATCGGGGAACCGCCTTCTCCTTCGTGGAGGGAGGAGAAGAGCGGGTGCAACTCTTCCCAGGTGTGGCGTATCAGCCGCGCGTTCATGAGAATAAAATTGTTGGGGTTGTTGATCTCGTGGGCAACGCTGGTTACCAGCATCCCCAGTGACGTCATCCGGTTGGCATGGATCAGTCGGGCCTGGATCTCCTTTGCCTCCTGCTCGATCCGTACCCGCCTGGTCACGTCGCGGAAGGTGGTAAAGACCACCTCCTCGTCTCCCAGCTGCATCATTTTCCCGCGAAAGGAGAGGATGCGCTCCCCGCGGCCGGGAACCCTGGCGCTCAACGCATCGATCCCGCCGGCCGCCCCCCCGGTGGTGATCTCCCGTATGGTACGGCTGAGTGTTGCCGCACAGCCGTCGGCGCAGAGCACTTCAGCCCCCTTCCCTATCAGTTCGTCCTTGGTGTAGCCGAAGATCCGCTCAGACGTGGGGTTGACATCAAGAATCCTCCCGTCGGCCGGAGACAACAGGACTATGGCATCCTCGCTCTGCTCGAAGATCTGCCTGAAGCGTTCCTCGCTCTCTCTCAGCGCCTCCTCCACCTTGCGCCGCACAAGGGCCTCCTGCTCAAGGCTCTGGACGGCCGCATCCAGCTCGAACGTCCGCTCGGCGACCTTCTCTTCCAGCTGCTCGTGATAGGAGATCAATTCGACTTCAGTGTTCTGGTAATCGTTGATCAGGTGCATGAGCGGCCTGAAGAGATAGACCGTAAGGATGGCGAAGAGGAGGATCGTGAGGATGGTGGCGTCCAGCAGGGTCTCGGTTACCGGTGTGAGCTTGGGGATCACGTCGATCAGCTGCATGACCAGGGTTTCGACGAGGAAGCAGCTGACCGCCAGCAGAATCACCAGTCGGACCGGCGAGAACAGAATGCTTCGCTCCCTGCGGGTCAGCAGTTTGGTACCACCTCCTTTTGGTGCGGCATCTTCCCGGTAACGGGCCACGGCATCCTCCTTCATCCCATGACTGCAGTTATATCCCCCTGCCAATATTTTAGCAGAGGATGGTTTGTTTGCATCTCCCCCGAATGGGCCGAGGACGTGCATTGCGGGGATTTCCCGGTTGCGGCGCACGGATCCGGGCCGCGCCCGCCTCTTCCGGCCGGCAAGGCCCACCACCACAACCCGCTGATATCACGCCATTTCACCCCATTGATCGCCATGGCACGCATAGTGGATACTATGGGTAAAGGGGATCTGTTCAGAGAGAACGATAGGAAAAGACCCTATGCCCAGTCCGCACATTTTTTCCGCCATACTCGGCCTGTCGTCCTATTGGCGCATTTCAGCCATGAGGATGACCGGACAGAAGAGACATCTCGACATCACGGTCGACGTCTGCGCCGGCATCCCTTTCCCCTGTCCGGCCTGCGGCGGTAAAACAGTCGTGGTCAGCGAGAGGGAGGAGAGCTGGCTGAACGAAAACTTCTTCAGCCTGCGTACCTGTATCAGGGCGGCACTCCCCCTGGTATGGTGCGAACGGTGCGGCGAGCACCGCGTGCGCGCCCCGTGGGAACAGCCGGGATCGCAATTCATAGCCGAGTCCGGGAGAGCCAAATACGATGTACCGGACGCCACCCCGGCGGTGATCGACGGCACGAACGGTTGACACTCCGTCGAAATCAATCCGCCGGCTATCCGCGCATCACCAACAGGGTATCGGAAAGGAGGTAGTCATCATGAAACGCATCGTCATTATCTCCAGTTTGTTCATGTCATCCCTTGTCTTTCTTCTCATCGGTTGTGGAGGAGGGGGAAGCGGCGCCTCCCCGCAGCCGGCAACCAGCGTGACCACCGGAGAGATCAGCGGCTTCGGCAGCGTCATCGTCAATGGAGTCAAGTTCTCCCGCAAGAGCGGCCTGACCGACGACCGGGTCAAGCTCAGGTTCGAAAACAACACCAGCGCCCGGGAAGACAATCTGAGGATCGGCATGATCGTCAAGATCAGGGGGGAAGTCAATTCCTCAGCAGGCACCGGCGAATATGAAAGCATAGAGTTCCAGCCGGAGATACGGGGGCCGCTGGACAACGCCGGGGTTGATTTGGTAAACAACAAACTCACTGTCATGGGGAGGGAGGTCCAGATCGAGGCCAGGACGTCCTTCGACAGCATCAAAGACCTGGCAGAGATCAACGGGGAACTGCAGGCGGGACGTCATCCCGAGTTGGAAATCAGCGGCAACATGGACAGCGCCGGCGTGTTCCATGCCACCCGCATCGGACGTAAGTCAGTCGATTTCACCAACGGTGTGGTAGAGATCAAAGGGGCCATCGCGGCCTCACCCGCACCGACCACCAACGGCTTCTCAATCGGCACCCGGGCGATCGTGGTCGACAACACTACGGTATTCCAGAACATGGTAAGGGCTGACATCGCTGCCGGCCTGCTGGTGGAGGTGAAGGGCAATCTGAACGCCGGGGTATTCTCCGCTACCAGGGTCGAGAAGAAGAACGCCGTCGAGGCTGAGGTGAATGACAACGTCCGAGTCAAGGGGACCGCCGTTGGCACCGTCAGCAACAACAGCTTCATTCTCAATGGCCCTAACGGGGCGATCACCATCCGGACCGCAGCCGCTTCCTTCGTGAGTGGAGGCGCTGCTGCCACCTCCGCAATAGTAACGGCCGGTGCCGTCCTGGAAGTGGAAGGTGCCCTTCAGGCCGACGGCTCCGTCAAGGCCACCAAGGTTTCCGTCGAGCTGGAAAAGAGTGTCAGACTTGAGGGTAATGCAGGCACTGCTGCATTCAGCGCCGCTGACAACACACTCACCCTCAACGGTGTCGCGACGAATCTCTCCCCAGTAACTCGGCTCATCGACCGGAACGGCACTGCATTGACCTTAAGCAGCATCGTCGCCGGCGATCACCTCCAGATTTCCGGTGTCCTAGACAACACCACCGGCAAGGTCAGCGCTTCCCAGGTGCAGCGGACCAACGCCAGCAGCGTCAGCTTCATCCAGGGTCCGGTTTCGGCCGCCGCTTCACCTAACCTGACCCTCCTGGGAATCAGCGTGGTCACCAGTGGCGCCACCCAGTTCCAGAAATCGGATAAGACCGTCTTGACTCAGGCGACCTTCTTCGCCGCCTTGACCCCGGGAGTCACCGTGGTCAAAGCGAAGGGATCCGTGGGCGGCACCATCCTCACTGCTACGGAGGCGGAGATTGAGCTCCAGTGAGCCCGTTGACGTCGAATCGGTACTTCTTGGGGGCCGCAAACGCGGCCCTCTCTTTCAGCAAATCTTGCAATCATTACGGGACGGTACGTCATGACTTCTTTGCTGCAATAATTTCTGTTGTTGTCCTGAAATCCTCTGCTTATTAATGCGGAGCGCCAGTCAACCAACACCGTATCGCTTGACTACATACCCGGCAGCTCCCTGGTGTTACGAGTCGTAATCTAGGCTGGCAAGCGTCAGGAGGGTTACCATGGATTCTTCAATTTCTTGAAAATTCTTGGTTCCTCCGACGATGATTCCTGCGCCTTTGACAGGAACAGCATTCGCGTCTGATAACCCCTCGCAGTCGTTCGGCTCCTCACGAAACAGTTTCCTAAAACGGTCGTTTTTTATTGACACTATACGTAGGCTAAAATCTTGCATTAAGACATACTGTGAATGTCAAATTATGGTATGATAGTGTCATTACGGCGACAGGACGGAATAGACATGGCAACGTATGCGTATCTCCGCGTCTCAACTAACTCACAAGAGATCGAAAACCAGCGATACATAGCCTTGGAGTTTGCCAATAGTCGTCAGCTTGGAACGGTCGAGTTCATAGAGGAAACCGTGTCCGGTAAGGTCGGCTGGCAGAAACGTAATATTGCCGGTTTGGTCGACAGGCTCCACAAAGACGACGTACTGATCATCGCCGAGCTATCACGACTCGGCCGGTCGATGCTCGAAATCATGGAACTGCTCTCGATTCTCGTGCGGAAGGGGACTCGAGTCCACGCGATCAAAGGCGGGTATGAGCTTGCTGACAACCTGCAGGCAAAAGTTTTGGCGTTTGCGTTTGCAATGGCGGCAGAGATCGAACGCGAGCTCATATCATCACGAACGAGGGAGGCCCTGGCGAGACGCCGTGCAGAGGGTAAGCCGTTGGGCAGGCCTGTCGGCAGCCTCGGACGATCGAAGTTGGACGGGAAGGAGGAACAGATTCGAGAACTGCTGGGATATGGTGTTGCGAAGGCTGCCATCGCCCGGATACTTCACGTCTCTCGGCCTGCTTTGCTTGACTTCATCAGGTCACGACACCTTGACAATGGGGCGCCGGTCACTGAAAAACCGCGGGCCTCGCGTAGCGTGTGAGACAAAACACGTAAAGGAGGGGGAGCCAATGGAACACTTTCAGCACGAATACGACCACACTCGGAGGTCATTGTACCATCAACTGTCGACTTGCACCCTGGAGTTGATCGCTGTGGTCTCGATGCACGGCATTCTGCTGATGCATTTCGGAACCGGAGTTGCTCTTGCCGCGGGAGCACTCGGCGCTTACGGCGTCATTTCTGTGCGACATATTGCACACCTTCGGCGCATAATCGCCAAGTTGAATCAAGACTGATCCGCTGCCACAACAGGTCGATAGGCGGGGTCACTCTGGGATCCCGCCAACCTGCACATTGCGGGTGATTAAGAAACTGTGTTTCTTATGTTAATCATCGCTGCGTTTTGTTCGAGGGACGGAGCAGACATTTTACGGATCAATTCATGATCTTGCCATGAGATAGAGGGAGATGGCGAGTCCAAGGAGCCCAGCCTCCCTACACATTGCGGGTGATTAAGTAACTGTGTTACTTATGTTCATCACCACCGCATCGTTGCTCGTCACTTGTTCACGAGAAGGTTAAGACAGTTTCTGGGAGAATTGCTGAAGCGTGTCATCAGTTGAGGTCGAAACCACGTCAGCTATTACAGGTTGTATCGAAAACCGGTGAACCTGCACCTGGATGCACCTTGTGAACAATTCGACACTATCATACCAATCGCGATATGGCTTATCAGGCTACCGCTCTGGCATGCACGTCGTCGAGCACAGCTACCAGTGCGTCAACCTGCGTGGCCGCGAATAGGGGAGTTTCAGCGTGGCGTCATGCTTGAAGGGCCAGGAGACGGCAAGCTCCAGGGTCCGGCGGGCGTAGAAGCAGGCAGTACGGGGATCAGGATACACCGCCGCTTTGGCTTTTGCAGCTGCTTCGAAAATGGGATTTGAGGAAGGTGAAATGTGTCACGGCACTCTCCTTTGCAGCTAACCACCGGAGAATTGCAACTTGTTGCAACCAAATGCAGAATTTCAACAAGGTAACTTGCTATAATTACGAAATTATTTCTTTCTTAAATTCCCCGCCCCGTTGAAATTATTACAAATTTATTCGTCTTGGTTGCAATCTTTCCTGCCAGAGCCGGGATGGCGCCGTACACTAGGTGGACCTAGCCATACGTGTTCGCTTTGATATCTTTCCGCCGCCCCCGTCACATTTACCCAATGTTAACAAAGCGCAACATATTGAATTTACATTGTTTTGCAAGAATGAGCTTTCGGATTACTTTGCTAACCCTTTGCTAACCCTTTGCTAACCCTTTGTTAGTCATTTGCGGTATTCGTCCCCATCTGCCACTGAGGCTGTCCACGGGTGCCGATATTCCGGATTACCCCATTCCGCGAAAGCTCCGACAACATGTTATGTACTTTGGACTTCTTTTGTTTTTCCGACAACACCTCGGGGAGTTTGTTGATGAGCATTTCATCGATCTTTTCCCGGGAAATGGGGCCATGCTCTTTCACTAGAGCCACAATAAGGTCAATGTAGTATTTCTTGTTGAAGCCTCGTTCCAGGATGTGGCGCGCTTCCTGACCGGTCAGCTTCGCGACGTGGCTGGCGATAAACAAGTTGGGATATCGTCCCTCCACCAACTCCGCTTCCTTGAGCCGGCGATGATCATCGCGAGAAATCTGCACCCGTTTCTGGATTTTGTCCAAGAGAATTACCAGCCAGAGATCCAGATCGGACCGTTCCATTAAAAGCCGGCTGTACTTTTCGTCGAGGACCTCCCCACGCACGGTTACAGCCACCCTGTCAGGGGTTGATAGATCGTAGTCCGGAAGCGGGAAGAATCGCTTGATCTGGGCCTGGAACATCCGTTTGATTCCGCCCCCTTGCGTATCGATCATGTTGAGATTCACCATTGCTTCCGCCAGGAAGGGGTTGCGGTAGATCTCCAGCGGCGCATCCTGACGTATCACCGTCTCAATGTCACCGGGGATAAAGCTCCCAACGTTGGAAAGGAGGATTGCATTTGGCGTCTCCACGATATTGATTCGCCCTCTCAGGCCGTAGTCCTGGTGGGCGATGCAGTTATGCAGAGCCTCGCGGATCACCCACGGGTCGTATTGAGATATCTCTTGCGGGAAGAGTGTCCCGCTGGGAAGCGTCCGCAGGGTTAGATTGCGAATCCTCTGTAGCACACGGTCAACCTGGAGAATGAACGGCGTGCCGAAGTGCTCGTAATCTAGCTCACGGTTCTGACCGTCCTTCAGTATCCACGAAAGCTTGGCCACCGCCGGCGATAAGAGGCTCGATGCTTCCGGTTTGCCCAACAGGATGATGGCCGCGTTGGTGATGGCCCCGTGAATGGTTAGCTTGGCCTTGTTGAGGAAAGTCTTGTCATCCCAAGTGGCCACATCGTCTACCGTCTTGGGATGCTTGATTTTGAATTGTTCCCGAGCCTTTGCAATGGCTTCCGGGTCAAGGTCAGCCCGAGTGGCCCGCTCGCAGATCTGTGCCGACCAGTCTGTCCTGCGGTGCCAGATGGCCCTCTCCTTCTCCGGAT
>CAYSJJ010000040.1:0-24534 GCA_964431365.1 uncultured Geobacter sp.
ATTCTGCACAGACCTTCTCAATTACCGCCTTTCTTGTCACTTCACTCAGATGATCCGTCAGATCCCTGTTGGCAGACAAGGTGTTCTCCGCGGACATCACGAACGATTCCCGTACACCCTTTTCTATGCTTTTACCTGGATGATATTCTGCTGCCGCTTGGTGACGACCAAAATGGAGTGCTTGAACTCCATGGCAATGAGCAAGGTCATGATGCCGCCAAATACTGTCTGGAAGGTTTCGTGTTTCAGCGGATCGAAGGCACTGCTCACCAGCAGGCTGAGGACATCTTCACCCAGCTTGTACAAGGCGACAACCACGATGAACGAAATGAGCAGCACCAGTATATTGGCGATCAGGTGCTCGAACAGGTGATAAGGCTTTGCTTTACTGAGCCCCTCACTTGCTCTGTGTAACAATGATTGCAGTCTGCTTCGTTCGGTCAGCACATCCTGTCCCCACTTTTCCTCAAAATCTCCGTTCCAGCTCGTCAATGCGATCAAGCAGTTCCATCACCAGGGCCATTGCATCGAAGTTGAGGCCAAGATCCCGTTTCAGGCGCAGGGCCTTCCTGGCCCTGACTACGGCGCTCCGGTCGAATAGAGGAGTTGTCCCTGCAGACAGCGGCTCGATGAGGCCGATGGAAAAGAGGCGTTTTGCCACCGAAAGGTGGCACTCGCACAGCCGGCTCAATTCATGGATGGTGATGCCCGGCACGGAGACCAGTTCATGCTTTCTGCTGCTGATTATTTCATACTGTTGAGCGGTCATAACTGTCCCTCGGTCACACACGCGGATCGAATCGCGATTCTTTAGCCAACTCCTCGAAGAGATGCCGCTCCCTGGCCGAGAGATGTTTCGGCACCACAATACGCACATTCACCAGCAGGTCTCCGTTGCGGCCCGAGGTAACCCGCATCCCCTTGCCCCGTACCCGCAAGGTCTGGCCACTCTGGGTACCGGCCGGAACGGTCAGGTTGATCTTGCCATCGATGGTCGGCACCAGCACCTTGGCCCCCAGGGCCGCTTCCCAGGGGGTGATATCGACCGTCGTGGCCAGGTCATGGCCGTTCAGACTGAAGCGGCTGTCGGGCAAGATACTGACCCGCAGGAACAGGTCGCCAGCATCCGCGCCGCCACTGCCGCTTCCCCCTTGTCCGGCAAGCCGGATCAGGGAGCCGTCAGTCACGCCGGGAGGAATGGTTACTTCATAGCTGCGCCTGGTCCTGGTAGGTCTGCCGCTGCTATCGGCTTCGACCTTCTCCAGTTCGATGCTTTTCCTGGCGCCATGATAGGCATCGGCCAGCGTGATGTTGATGGTGGTCTCATGGTCACGGCCTCGCCGCCTCCTGGTGCCACCGCCCCGGAATTCGGTCTCTTCGCCAAAACTCCACCCGCCGCCGAACAGGTTCTGGAAGAAATCACTGAACTGGCCCGGATCGGCATTCGAGTAGTGGAAGCGAACATTATCGCCTCCCTGATACCCCTGGTTGGCAAACTGCCCATCCCAGCCGCTGCCGAACTGATCGTACTTGGCCCGTTTTTCCGGGTCGCCCAGCACCTCGTAGGCTTCGTTGATCTGTTTGAATTTCTCCTCGGCGGTGCTTTCCTTGTTGATGTCAGGATGGTACTTCCGGGCCAGTTTACGGTAGGCCCGCTGAATCTCTTCCTGAGTTGCCGTTTTCCCTACGCCGAGGGTGGCGTAATAATCCTGATACGTTGCCATGATCTTCACTCTCGACAGAAACTGTTATTCTTTGTTGTCGTCTTCCGGCCACCTGCGCATACAGTAGATACACTGTTCAACTTCATGCGGAATCGTGTCCCGCAGGATTTCCTTCTGAAACTGGACGCCACAGCGCTTCGGAACGGGATAGCGATGCAGCTTGTTGTCTTTGATGAAGTAATGCATGCCATGCTCCTTTCTGATTTTGTGGCAACTATGCCCCAGAACCGGCGAGGGCCGCATCAAGCGGCCCTCAATAGATTCCTACTGGTTCAGGATACCGGCACCCGATAGCGGGCCTGCCGTCCTTTGTCCGGCTTGGGTAGCCGGATGGTCAGGACCCCGTGTTTGAGGTCCGCCGCAATCGTCTGCTCATCTATTTCGTACGGCAACTGGATACTACGGGAAAAACTGCCGTACCTGCATTCTGAAATTAGGCACCCATCACCTCCTTTCCGTTCGCGTACGACGTTCTTTTCACCTTTTATCGTTAACCGCCTGCCGACAAGCTCAACCGAGAAATCGTCTTTTTTAAGTCCCGGTACTTCTGCCCTGATGATCAGTTCATCAGCTGTTTCGTGCATGTCGAGCGACGGACCACCAAACTGCATGAAGGCTGGTAGGGTATCGGCTGTGATCCGTTCCGGTGTTTGAACATCTTTTTTCGACGGATTCAGCTTGTTCAGGATATGGCCGACTTTGTCATGAACCCGCTCCAGCGCCTCGCTCCACTTTTCGGGCAACAGGTTTGGCATGTTGATCACCTCCTACGCAGACTCCTTTCTCAGCTGACCTGTACAGCAATCCGTTTCGGTTTGGCGGCTTCAGCCTTCGGTATCCGCAGGGTCAGGATGCCGTTAACATAGTCGGCATGGGCTTTTTCGTGGTCGAGGCTCTCGGGAATCGTAAACTGTCTGTAGTAGCTGGCCAATTCAAATTCCCGGTAGGCCGAGGTTCCAGGTACGGTGTGCCGGGCCGGAGCGCTGATAGTCAGGATGCCTTTTTCAACATTGACGTCCAGCGACTCCTTGGAGGCGCCAGGAATGTCAGCGGTCAGTACCAGACCTTCTTCATCCTCAAGGATGTTCACTGCCGGACGGATATATTTTTCATTGGAACGTGTCTCTTCGCGGGCCTGTACATTCCGTTCATCGTTTCTTTCAGTTAAGCTGTTGGCAGTCATGATTGATTACCTCCTTTCCGTAACATGTTGTTCGGTATCACGAAAGTTTGATGTCGATTTTCTTCGGTTTGGCATGTTCGGCCTTGGCCAGAGTGATCTGCATTATGCCGTCCTTGCACCTGGCCGTGATCTTTTCAGGGTCGATGTCGACCGGCAGTTCGAGGGTACGGGAGAACTTGCCGGAGCCAAGTTCGGAACGGTGTACGATCTGCCCTTCCTTCTCGACGAACGGTTTGCGTTCACCGCTGATTGTGACCGTATTCCGCAGCACGGTCAGATCGACATCCTTCGGATCAACGCCGGGAACCAGAGCCTCGATGTAGACATGACCTTCATCCTCGCTGAAGTTGACCAGCGGGAAACGACGTGTTGTTACCGGCGAAAGGAATGTCGGTCCAAACGGCCGGTTGTACCCAGCGCCGCGGAAAGCTTCGTCGATTTCCCTTCTCAGATTGTCTAGTTCTTTGAATACATCCCAGGTTGCCATGTGGATTACCTCCTTTCGATGTGTGACTTTCTGATCGAAAAATAAGTACGCACTTTTTGCATGTCAAGAGGGGGTAAAATTTTCAGCCTTTTTCAACACACTGATATCATTGACGTATGGGCATCTACTCCTGAATCCAGTACAGTATTTGACGCGTCGAACTTCGATGCTGACTGATTCGGCATAATGGACTCACCTGATGACAAAAATTCAATTTCGGAATCGAACCCGCTCCCGTTATCCGCCAACAAACCGGAATTTTTTCCTGTACTAAAAAGGGGGATAGATTAGATTGGGCCCAAGAACATAAAAGTACGCGGCAGGTACACCAGCAAATCGGCGGTCATGGGTTCGAAGGTTGTTTTCTAGAAATTGTGCTTATGTTTCAGCGAGTTATAATTACACGAGCAACGGTGCAAGTCCGTCTCTGGGCACCATAAAATCAAGGCCTCGCGATACCATCGCGAGGCCTTTTTCTTTTTCCTCACCCCTCCTCGTTCTCCCAGAAAAGTATAGAGAGCCCTCTTACGGACAGGTGCCGCCTCCTACGCTGTAAGCGGGGGTGGTCGCGCCCTTTGTGTTGCTGAAGGCCGACGTGTCAGCCCCCTTGTATGCCCTGATCTTGTAGACGTAGCTCTTCTGAGGCTCTATGGCCGTCGTATCCAGGTAGGTCGTGACGTTCGGGACGGTGTCGACCGGCACCCACTCGCCATTCCAGGCCTGGCGCCAGATCTGGAAACCATCCGGGTTATCGCACGGCAGCGGTGAGCAGACCGCAGGGTTATGCGTCCAGTCGAGTCTGACCTTTTGTGAACCCGTGGCCGTGACTTCCGTCAGGGTCGGGCCGTTGACCGCCGGAGTCTTGCCGCAGACCGTCGTGCTGGCGGCCGAGTCCCCACCGGTGGCATTCCACGCCTTGAACTGGTAACAGTACTGGGTGTTCTCCACGAGACCGGTATCGGAATATGAGCGATACGCCGGCACCAGCGACGGGCAGCCGATGGTCGGCAGTGTCGAGGTCCCGCAATAGAGAGTCGAGTACGGAATGGCCAGCTCAGTCACCTGGCTGAAAGGCCCGGCCGGACCGATGGAGCGGAGCACTTTGTAGCTGGATCCACCGAGGACAAGTTGCCAGGAGAGGTCGATGCCAGCCTCGGAGACCACGACGAGGCTCACAACCGGTGCCGAAGATGTGGTGGTGGCGCTCTGGACGTTGCTGGGGACGGAGTACCCGCCGACGCTGTTCTTGGTGGAAACCCGGTAGTAATAGAGGGTGCCCGCAGTCAGGCCGGTCTTGGTGTAGCTGGTCGACCCCTGGACCGGTGTGGCGATCTGGGTCCAGGTGCTGTTGTCGGGGCTGCTCTCCACCTTGTAGCCGGCATTTCCCCCCACGTCGTTCCACGTGAGGGTGATCTGGCTGGTGGTTATTGCCGAGAGGGGGGCGAGCACCGGCGAGGTCACCGCCAGCGTGGTGGCGCTCTGGACGTTGCTGGCCGGCGAGGAGTAGGCGCCCGCGCTGTTCTTCGTGTAGATACGATAGTAGTAGATCTGGTTGGGCGACAGGTTTGAGTCGGTAAAGGTCACGACGTTGACTGCCGGCAGGTTGGCCTGGACCCAGCTGACGTTGTCGGTGCTCCGCTCGATCCGGTAGCCGGTGTTGCCGGCCACGTTGTCCCAGGAGAGGGTGATCTGCGACTGGGTGACGTTGCCGAGGGGGCTCAGAGTCGGTGCCGGCAGCAGGGTCGTCGCCGTCAGGGCCGTTGTCCAGGGGGACGAACCGCCGGCATTGGCCGCATTCACCCGCAGACAGTACACCGTCCCCTGATTCAGACCGGTGGCATTGTAAGAGGCGGTGTTAACCGCCACCGCAACCGCGTCGATGCCGGTCCAATCCTCGGTGGTGCAGTCGCTGCCGGTCCGCTGCTTCACCTGCACATTGTACGACGACTCGCCATAGCCGTTGTTCCAGTTGAGATTGATCTGGGACGCGGAGACAACGGTCGTGTACGGGTTTACCGGAGTGGGGGGGATCGTCGTCGTCATCAGCTCGTTGCTGTAGGGCGAAAAGCTGCCGTCCTCCAGCTTGTAGCGGATCTTGTACTTGTAGGTATAACCGGCGGTCAGGCCGGTGCTGACGGCATAGGAGGTGGTCCCTGCCGCCAGCGGCGTGGAGGTGAGGTTGACATAGGGGTTCCACGAACCGGTCGAGGTGCTTGCCGGCGGGCTGTACTGAGTCGTGGCCACGCTCTGCCAGACCTCGAAGCCGGTCGCCCCCGCGATATCGCTCCAACCGAGGGTCACCGCGGTCTGGCTGTTCACGGTAACGCTGTTGAGGGTCGGCGGCCCGTACAGCGTGACGCACGCCTGGTTGCTCTCGGTAGAGGAGAAGGCGTTGTATGGCTGCACCGTGAAGCAGTAGGGGACGTTCTGTGACAGGCCGGCAACGGTGTAGGTGGTGCTGTTCTGCCCCAGCGGCAGGCCACTGCCGGTCAGCGTAACGCCGTCTTTGACCACGCGGATGTTGGTCTCGCCGATGATGTCGCCCCAGGTGAGGGTCGCTGAACTTCCGGTGGCGGCGGTGGCGGTCAGATTGGTCGGCCCGGCGAGGTTGGCGGTGGCGGTGGCCAGGGGGGTCGGGTCGGAGTTGGCATTGCTGAGGTTCGCCGTCACCCGAAAACGGTAGGTCCGTCCCGCTGTCAGGCTGCCGACGGTGGTCCCGGTGCTGTTGGCAGCCAGGCTCACCGGCGTCCAGCTTCCCCAATAGTAGTCGGTAGCGACGACGCTGCCGCAGCTGACCGGATCGGCGTAGTAGGTGCACTGGCTATATTCCAGGGTGTAACCTGCCTCGTTGTTGTTGGGGTCGTTCCAGGCAATGGCGACCTGGGTGGTGGAGCTCCCCACGGCCGAGCTGATGGTGGGGGTCTTCAGCTTGCTGGTGGCGGACTGGACCAGGCTCGGGATCGACTCCCCTGCGGCGGTGACAGCCTTCAACCGGTAATAGTGGAGTACCCCCGAGGCGACGCTGGTGTCGGAGTAGCCGGTCGCCGCCGCTGTCGGAGAGGCGATCAGCGACCAAGCACTGTTGTCCAGGCTGCGCTCCACCTTGTAGCCGGTGGCACCGCTCACCGTGGGCCAGGTGAGGTCGATCTTGCCCGACGTGACCCCTCCCGGCGTGTTCAGCACCGGCGCCACCAGGACGCTGCTGGTCTGTGAGGAGCCGGCGCTGTTGAGGCTGCTGACCCGGTACGCATAGACGGTCCCGGCGGTCAGGCCGGTGTCGTGGTAGATGGTGGTGTTGGCGGCCAGGGTGCCGCCGATCTGGCTCCAGTCCCCGCCGCCGGCCTGCCGTTCCAGCTTGTAGCCGGTGTTACCGCTGACGTTCGCCCAGCTGATGTCGATGGCGGTGGGCGACAGGATGGCGAGCGGGTTCGGGATCGGGGCCGGCAGGGTGGTCGTGGCACAGCTGATGATCTTGCGGGAGAAGAGGGTGCCGTTGAAGGCCGAGATCCGGTAGCAGTACGAGGTGTTGCCGTTGAGACCGGTGTCCTGGAAAGAGGTGCTCCCCGCAGTGGCGGTCTTGATGGCGGTCCAGACGCTGGAGTCGCTGACCGGCCCGAGGGTCCGTTCGAGAAGGAAGCTGGTGCCGGGGGTGTTGTCCCCCCAGTTCAGGTTGATCCTGCTGAAGTCTCCCTGAGCAATGGTCGTGAACGGGGCCGGTACGAGGATATAGCTGTTGGTCTGCTTGAGGACGACATAGTCGGCATTGCCGGAGGCATTGGTGCTGTAGCCGGCGATGAACGCCTCCCCCTGGTAGTTGACCGCGATCCCGCTGGCCTCGTCATTGCCGTTGGCCGCCCCGTTGTAGGTCATCGCCCCCAGTCGGGTACCGTCGGCGCCGTAAACGAGGGAGAGGATGTCCATGGTGAGGCCGTTGGAGGTGTTGCCCGCGAGGTAGATGTATCCGGACGAATCGATGGTCAGTCCCGTGGCGTAATCGTCGTTGTCATGCCGCTGCAGGGTGGTCTGCCAGACGGTATTCCCGCCGGCGGTGTAGCGGATCAGGGTGAAGTCGTGGTCACCGGGGCCGGTCAGGACCGTGCCGGCCACGACGATGGCGCCGTCGATCGGGTCGATCTTCACGCCGATACCCTCGTCGTCGCCGTTCCCATGCCCGAAGACGGCCCGCTCCCACAGGCGCTGCGTCGAGCCGCTGCTGCCGCTGTATTTGATGGTGTAGATGTCCCGGTCCCCGGCGGCAGTGGTCGCCGAGCCGGTGACGTAGGCATCGCCGTTTTTGTCCACCGCGATGCTGTTCCCCATGTTCTTGCCGTCAGGGGTCACGCTGTAGAGGTCGGACCAGACCAGCGCCCCGGTTGCCCCGTTGTACTTGGCGGTGAAGAAGTTGTAGACGCCGGCACCGGGACCCTTTTCGCTGACGCCGGTGACGTAGACGCTGCCGTCAGGCGCGACGGCCACGGCGCTGGGGATGTCGTCGCCGCCGGCCCCGTCGAAGGGGGGGGCGGCCCAGGCCTTGGTCCCGTCGGCATAATACTTGACCACGTAGATGTCGTCGTTGTTGGCCGCGTTCTTGCCGTAGCCGATGACGACGATGTTGTTGGCCGCATCCGCCGTGGTGGCGATGGCCGTGGCCCGGTCGTCGATGGCGCCGGGGCCGTTGTGCTGGGCACCCCACGTCTTGGGAGGGCCGCTGGCCGGGTATTTGATGGTGTAGATCGAGTTGATGTTCCGTGCCGCAGGGGGGTAGAAGAGCTGCGAGTAGCCGGAGACGATGGCGTTGTTGTTGCTGTCCACTGCCACGCATTTGGCCACGTCCATCTCGCTGTCCACGTCGTCGTACAGGTCGCTCCAGATCAGGCTCCGGTCGGCGCGGTTCAGCTTGACCGTGTAGTAGTCGAAGCCGCCGACGGTCCGCTGGCTGTAGCCGGTCACCACCGGGTTGTTGTCAGGCCCGACCGCAATGCCGTTGGCATAGTCGTCCATGTTGTCCGGGTTGTTGTACAGGTAGCTCCAGGCCGGGGGCTGGGCGTTCACGAAGAGCGTGAGCGCATGCGCCTCGTTGGAGAAGTGCGAGTTGCCGTTGGCCGCGTTGTAGCTCCGGACCCGGTAGTAGTAATAGGTGTTGGCCGTCAGCCCGCCGGCCGGGTCGGTGTAGCTGGTCGTGTTCGGCCCCAGGGAGGCGACCTGTGCGTAGTTCCCCCCCTCACCGGTCTTCCGCTCGACCAGGAAGCCCTCCTCGTTGTTCGAGTTGTCCAGCCAGGTGAGCGCGATGCTGGTGTCGCTCTGGGTCTCCGCCGTCAGGCTGGTCGGGGCGTTCAGGAGGCCCGGATCGTACTTGACCACATAGTAGTCCAGGTTGGCGGCCCCCGAGTCGGACCACCCCGCCACCAGCACCTCGCCGGTCGGCGACAGGCCGATACCCACCGGCCGGTCGTTCATGTTGGCCGTGGCGTTGAAGCTTCGCTGCCACAACTGGGTGCCGTTGTCCCGCTTGTACTTGATGGTCTGGAAATCGTAGGTACCGTCCATCACGGTGTAGCCGGTGACGAACAGGTCGCCTGCCTCGTCGACGACGATCGGCGCGGCAACGTCCGTGTTGCCGCCACCCGATTCATAGCTCTGCTGCCAGACAAGCGCACCGCTGCTGCCGGCGTAGCGGGCGGTGTAGAAGTTCTCGCTGCCGGTCAGGGTCCAGGTGTAGCCGGTGATGTAGACGTCGCCGGCCGCGTCGACGTAGAGGCCGTTCCCCTCGTCGTCATACCCGCCGTCAAAGGTCTTTTCCCAGATGAGCGCGCCGGTGGCGCCGTTGTACCTGGCGGTGTAGATATCCTTGTTCACCGTGGTGGCGCTATAGCCGGTGACGACGACGTTCCCGCCGGCGTCCATCCGGACCTTCTTCCCCAGGCCGCCGCCCGCGGAGGCATGCCGCGCCTCCCACAGCTTGGCACCGCTGTAGTCGTACTTCAGCGTGAGGAAGTCGAAGCCGGTGCCGTTCCACGATTGGCCTGCCACCGCGACCCCGTCGCTGCCGGCGGCTATGGAGAGTGCCTGGTCGGCGCCGCCCGCTGCACCGTTATAGGCAACCTGCCAGAAAGGGTTCCCGCTCTGATCGGGCCCGGCCGGGCTGTACTTCAGGATGATGATGTCATCGTTACCGGCCGAGTTCTGGCTGGTGCCGGTCACGTAGATGTTGTCCAGGCTGTCGACGCTGACGGCGGTGGCGATATCGTGGCCGTTGGCGCTGCCGTTATAGGTGTGCTGCCAGAGCACCGCCCCGGTGGCGCCGTCGTACTTGATGGTGTGGATGTCCTTGTTAAGGCCGTTCCAGACGAAGCCGGTGACGATGACGTCGTTGTTGGCATCGGCCGCCACGGCGGTGGCCTGGTCGGAGCCGCCGGCCTTGTCATAGGCCGCCCGCCAGGCAACCCCGCTCCCGTCTCCCTTGAACTTGACGGTGTAGTAGTTGTCGTTGGTGTCGCCCGTCGTATTCTGGTAGCCGGTGATGATGGCGTTCCCCTGACGGTCGACGGTGGTGGCCAGCGCCTGCTGTTTGCCAGCCTGGGAATCCCCTGCCTGCCAGACGATGTCCCCGCCCGCTCCATATCCGGGCGAAACCATGGCCAGGGAGAGGATCAGAGCCGTCAGCCACAGCCACGGCAGGTTACGT
Source organism: uncultured Geobacter sp. (assembly GCA_964431365.1). Taxonomy (GTDB): domain Bacteria; phylum Desulfobacterota; class Desulfuromonadia; order Geobacterales; family DSM-12255; genus Geomobilibacter. The sequence continues at coordinate 10,080 of CAYSJJ010000040.1, forward strand.
TGTCTGGTATCTGCACGACCGCAGCGCTTCACGGTCCCATTTCCGGTCATTGTCGTCATCGGCTGCGCCCCATGCCTCGTCGTTGCCCTTACCATGGCGTCACACTGTTCCAGCGGTTGTCCGGCCAGCTGCCGGTCGGGTGGCAGTTCACCCCCGACTGGCCTACTCCACGCGGGAAGCTACCGCTGTAGGGTCCTTCGGAATATTCGAAGACCCCACTGTTGGACCCGGCCTGGCCACCGGAAGCCACCTGGCCGCGGTGGCTGAAGTTCAGGCAGTTCGTCTGCATCAGCCGCGGCAGGCCGGAGGTGTGCGGCACGTGGCACTTGGAACAGGCGTAGTTGTGCTGGATCGTAGCGTTGGCCGTCTTCCACCCCTTCACCGACTCGTGCACCCGGTCCTGGCTCTTCCAGGTATGATCGGTGCCGTTGGTCAGGTTCGCCTTGTTGTGGCAGCGGAGGCACAAGCCCGCAAACTGGCTTTCGTCCTCGCTGATCCGGGCCCCGCCAAAGGTGGTCTGGTCGGTATGGGCCCCCGGCGGGTTGCCGTAGATCGGGGATCCCCCCGGCGGGTTGTTGGTGTCGGCCGGGGCGACATCCTCGCGGTACGGCGAGCTGAGCCAGGTCCCTTTCAGCATCGGCACCGCATACTGCTGCTTCGCGCCGAGCGTCGGGCTTACCCCGTGCGGGTCGTGGCACGGCGTGCAGAGCCCGCCGATCTTGTTCTGCCCTGACGTGGTGTGATTCAGGAACCGCGACGCCTGCAGGTGACCCCCCTTGATCGATGCGGCCTTGTACGCGTAGCGGGCCATGGACGCATCCGCCGACTGGCCGAACCACGACGCGTCGAAGTACCCCTTGATCGGCGCCGTGGCCCCGAAGGTCGACTGGTACCCCCACGGCGTGGTGCCGCTGTTCTGGGTCAGGTGGCAGTCGAAACACTGGCCGGCGCCGGCACTGTAGGGGTTGATCGCTCCCGGCGCACTGTTGGCGGAGGCCTTGTAGCTCATGCCGTAGCCACCTTTGCCCGCCTGGGTCTCCTTCAGGTTGCCGCCGTTGTGCGTGCCGTTGAAGGTGACGTAGCTCGACGTCACCCCCTCGACCTTGGAGCCGTGGGAACTGTGGCAGTCGAAACACTGCACGTTCTGGCTCCCGTTCCGCGTGTTCGGGATGCCGCTGTCAATGCCGTTTACCGGGTCGAAGCCCCCCTGGTTGGCAACGGCGTTGCCATGGGCCGAGAACGCCTTCACCACCCGGTCCTTCTGGTTGGCGCTGGCAAAGCTCGTCGAGTTGTACTTGCCCCACGTCGTGGTCCCGGCCTGGGAGTAGCGCGCCGCCACACTCTGGCCGTCCCAGGCATACTGGCGCGGTGTCTTGCAGTCGTTGAACGGCATGGTCTTGTTGTTCTGGTCGCTGTGGCAGGAGATGCAGACATTGGTCAGCTTGGCCGCTTCGCTCCGCTCGTTGGCCGTCCCGATCCTGCTCGCCAGGAACTGCACCGCCGTGGTCGTGTTGTAGTAGGTCGGCCTTACGCCGGCCTTCCAGACCACCAGGTCAACCGTGGCATTCTTCACCGAGGTGTAGGTCTTGTAGTTGTACCCTTCGTGGTGGCGCACATCGATCAGCCCCTCGGGAGTCGACTCCCAGTGGCAGGCATAGCAGTGCTTGTTGCTGACCGTCACCCCCTGGACGTGGTGGGAATTGGCATTCATCTGTCCCATGATGTCCATCCGCTGGTTGATGGTGCCCGCATGGCACTTGGTGCAGTCCCTTGGCTGGCCAAAGGCCGAGTGCCGCGGCACCGGCTTGTTCTTGTGGCAGGTCGTGCACGGCTGGTCGTCGGCATGGCTGTCGGTGAAGCGGTGCTCGTGGCAATTGGTGCAGAGCCGGCTGGCGTTGTGGCCATCGCCGTAGTCGTTCCCATAGTGCTTGCTGAGCTTGGAGGTGCGGGTGGCATGGCAGACGTTGCAGATGCCGTTGTACGGCGCCGTCATCCGTGCATAGTCGAGGCCGCTCTGCTTCTTGGTGAAGACCACGGTCGCCCGGGTCTTGGGGATGCCGAAGGTGCCGTCGGTCGTGGTGGCGACCTTCCCCTGGATCATGTAGATGTTGCTGTCACCGTGCGGGTCGTGGCAGTCCCAGCAGAACTTCCCCCCCTTCCAGGCGCCGTCCTGCTGATATTCGCGGTAATGCTTGTAGCCGAAATGGACCGACGAGGCCCGCGCCCGCTGCGGCTTGATGAAGCCGGTGCCCGGGTCGAAGCCGAGGGAGTATTTGAATGGTTTGTCAGCCGGCGCCGTGTGGCAGCTGGCGCACTTGCCGCCGGTATCGTCGTCGTGGCACTTGAGGCAGACCCCCATCATCAGGTACTGGCTCCGGACATCGGCCTGCTGCGCCACGGTCCAGAGACCTGCCCCTACATTATGGCGTTTCAGGTCGTTTTTCGGATTGGCCGTATCCACATAATGGCAGGGGGCGGTGATGCACGATGTCTGGCCGCCGGTCATGGCCGTGTGGTCGGGTCGCGGGGCCGGCGTGCCGTCCGGCCACTGCGCGATCAGGTCGGCCGGCAGGTTTGCCAGTTGCGGAGCCAGCGATTCGGCCGTGTTATGGCAGGAGAGGCATTCGCTGTCGGTTCCCACCATGTGGCAGTAGATGCATTCCTTCTGGAACCTGCTGTCGAACTGGCTGTATTGCCGCAACCGGAACGGGTTGGTCGGGTCGTTGTGCAGGACGTTGTTATCGTGGCAGTACCAGCACGGGTTGCCGGGAAAGTTCGCCGCCGGGTTGCCGGACACCGGGTACGGACCGGCGCTCGCCGGCCGGCCATGGCCGCTGGTGGCCCATTCAGTGAGGTTGATCTTGGCCTGGGTGCTGTAGATCTTGAAGCCGAAACTATCCACATCGGGACCGGTGGTACCGTGGCAGGAGAGGCAGATAACCGTCGAATTGACCGAGGCCCCCCACTGCGGGTCGGTGCCGCCGCTATGGCAGGCGGTGTTGGAGCAGGTCTTGGAGATCGGGTTGTAGGTTCCCCCCTGCTTGAAGATCACGTCCTTGACCTTGTTCGCATGATAGGCGGCGTTCAGGTGCGGCGCCTCCGACATCCCGCCAGAGGGGAGCGGCTTGTTCGCCTCGTGGCAGCCCACGCCGATGCAGGACGTCTGGCCGTTGCTCGGTTTGATGGTGGCAGCGTGGCACTGGTCACAGGTATAATCGCTCTGGGCATGACGCATGTGGGAGTTTGACCGGTCTGATCCCGGCCCCTGGTTCTGAAACATCGGAATGGAGGCCTTCCAGTCCTCCCCCACCGGCCAGCCGCTCTTTATCGTCCAGACATTGCCGAGAGAGTCGACCCGACCGTCATGGCACCCGGTGTTGCTGCAACTCTCCTTCGGATGGCCATGGCAGGTATTGCACTTGGTGCCGTGCTTGTCCCAGGCCAGGAGTTTCACCTGATCGGGATTGGTGGTGCCGTCGCTGTGGCAGTAGATGTTGTCGCACTCCTTGGTAAAAGGGTTATAGCTTGCCGTCGGCCGCCCCACGATGCTCCACTGCGGTGCCATTACCACGTCCTTGGCGCCGTTGACGTGCCTGGTCAGGTCGGCAATGTCGCCGGCAGCATTGGCGGTCGCGTTATGGCAGTAGTAGCAGGGATACTTTCTGATCCATTGCGGCCCGACCAGCCTGCTGTGGCCATTGCTGGTCATGTTGACGTACGGGGTGCAGAGCTGACTGCCGGCATCCCACGTACCGCCTACCGCACCGCACGCTGCCTGGTTGTTGTCGGTCGCCTTGCCACCGTGGCAGGCGTAGCATTGCGTCGTCTCCTGTCCGGACCAGCGCGGGACGATGCGGGGGCCCCGGCCCGTGCCGTCGCTGTGGCAGTACAGGTTCAGACAACTACCGCTCCGGCTCGGTGCCTGGCTCGGGAGATAGCCCGGATACCGCACGCTGCCGCTGGTGTAACGGCCCAGGGCGTTGACCCCGCTGAACTGCACCGAGAGCGGCCGCTTGCCCGCGTCCAGGGCGTGGCTAAGGTCTTCCCGGTGGTCAGGATGGCACTTCGTGCAGCTGGTCAGGTCGGTGCCGTAGTAGAGGCCGTGCTTCTTGCCATGACTGCCGTCGGCCGGCGGTGACGAGTGGCAGGTCGAGCAGGCGCTCTTTGCCAGGGGGGGAGTCCCCCAGGTAGGGGTGGCCGCCTCGAAGTGACAGTTCACACTGCTGCAGCTGCCGAGCTTCGACTGGAATGTCTGGGGAATCGCGGTGCTGCCGTTGCGGTAGGTAGCTCTGGCTGGGGAGGAGTTGATATTGCCGGAGAGCGTTATGATGCCGTCACGGTGTGACGAGGTGTAGCCGGAGCTTCCCGGATGACAGATGGCGCAATCGCCCGGGCCGGCGGAGGGCTGCAGGTGGGTCCGATGTTCCCCCGGGAATCCGCCGGTGCTGATATTGCGGTAGGGAGCATCCAGCGGTCGATAGTCTGCCGGACTCTTCTTCCCATGGCAGTCATAGCACTGCAGGGCGGCCTCCGCCGAACCGGCAGTGAGCGCAAGACCCAGGAAGATGGCCCCAAGCCCGAAGAGTTTCCGTTCTATTCCGAGAACTTTCAATCTCTACCCTCCTGTGCGACAGGTCAGGTACGACCGTGAAATAACGGCTCAGACCAACGCCATAAGAAATATCTATATATCGATAGGCGATTGATCATATCTAACTGTTATTGCTGATATAAAAATTACGCCACCGCTCTGCAACCCCTCATTGTCAAAATTCTGGTACGTCAAATCACCGGAGACGATACAGGTTCAGGAATTCCAAACCCCATGCAATCGCACGCACGGCCTTAAAAGCAACCAGTGAATATATATTAATATGCAAGTTCTTAACCATAGCAAGAAACCCTTCACACTTCAGAAGTTAGGCCCGTCTGCCGGCAAAGAGGAGACATCCCTTCTCATGGCAAACAACTTGCATTTATGAAAAAATATTATTTAATGGAGCAGGCCGGGCAGATGGGCCGCCATCTAACGGCGACAACCGCTCGCTACTGCCGACTACCGATGTACATGCTATACTCTTCCTGATGCGCGTGGGTACAGCGCTGCGCTTAGCGAAACGCTCGACAGCAGTCAGCCGCACATTAGCACCGGATACGGTGCGGAAAGGAGATGAACAGATGAAAAAGCAGAACTACGTAAAACCCAGGGTAGTTGGTTCAGCTAATGTTCATCCGTGCTGATCCGATGACGTCTGGCACGTGAGGCCGTGTAACGCGGCCTCACTTTTTTTCCCCAGCTGGTATTTTTGCCGCAGCATTAGGATATGAAACCCTCCCCATGGGATGCTGACGTCGTTTACAGAATACATTCTGCACACCAACCTCGTCTGTCAAAGGTCGCCGTGACAGCCTCAGCACTACATATCTGCAGAACCGTTTCCTTTTTGATCGCACTGCTTGTTTCGATCGGCGTGACAGCGTCGGCCCACGCCCTCGTGCTGGTGGAAGACACCATCTGGAAGGGGGAGGTCTCCCTGACGGAAGATGTCGTCGTTCCCAAAGGGATAACCCTGAGGATCCTGGCCGGTACCGTAGTCCGGCTCGCTGCTGCCGAAAGTACCAAGACGGACCCGGAATACCTGTCGCCGCTTACCGAGATCACGGTCCGGGGGAGGCTGAAGGTGGAGGGGAGTGAACAACAGCCGGTAACGCTGGCCGGTGTCGCCGGCGAGGCGGTGAGCTGGGCCGGGATCATCGTTGACCACGGAACGGCGGAGATCTCCTGGTGCAGGATATCCCAGGCCGAAACCGGGGTCACGTCACTGGCCGGCGCGGTCACTCTCGTCTCCGCCACCCTCAGCGGCAACCGTTACGGTGTGGTGGCAACAGGGAACCGAGGCTCTGTCCGCCTGGATCGAACGGATATTACCGGGAACGAATACGGACTTTTCTCGTTTCAGGGGGGTGCGGTTTCCACCCGCGACTCCCGCATTGCCGGCAATCGCAAGCGGGACTCGTTTACGGCGCCGTCGGGGCGGTTTGAACATGTCGTGCAACCGGTCACGGTGACGGAGAGCCCTGTTGGCAGGCGCTACGGCAATGAGGTCTTCCGGGGCGACAGCATCTGGCAGGGGCGCATCGAGGTGGCGGGAACCATCAGGATCCCCGAGGGAAGCCGGCTGATCGTCGCACCCGGCACGATTGTGGAGTTCGTCCGGCGCGATACCGATGGTGACGGCATCGGCGAAAACGGTATCCTGATCCAGGGGAGCATCATCGCCAAGGGGACCAGGGAGCAGCCGGTGATTTTCCGTTCCGCGGAACGGGACAAGGCCGCCGGCGACTGGGATGCGATCAACATCATGAACAGCGCCTCCTCACAGAATCTGATCGAATTCTGCCGCATCGAAGATGCCTATCGGGCGCTGCATTTCCACTTTTCCACGGTTGCCGTGCAGAACTCCGTGATCAGCGGCAATTATCGCGCAATCCAGTTCCAGGAGTCGCAGGTCGATCTGCGGGGGAACAGCATCATCGGCAACAAGAGCGGGGTCCAGGGGCGCGATTCGGACATCACCCTGGAGGAGAACCTGATCGCCGACAATTACGTCGGCGCCAACTTCTTCCGGACCAACCTGACCGCCCGCAACAACCGCTTTGTCGGCAACTGGCGGGAAGGATTGCGGGTCCGCGAAGGGGTCTCCACCGTAGCCGCGAACCTGTTTGACGGCAACCGGTTCGGGCTCATGCTGGCCGACATGTCGTACGGCGAGTATGCGGGGAATGTGGTTTCGGCGAACCTGGAAACCGGCATCTCCGTAAAGAACAGCGACAATCTGGAGCTTAGCGGTAATGCCATCATCCTCAACGGATTGACAGGGCTGGGCATCCAGGAGTCCCGCTTTCTGGTCAGCCGCAACCTGATCGCCGACAACGGTGAGCGGGGGATTGGCGTTCAGGCCTTCGACGGGGTGATCCGGGAGAACAACCTGGCAGCCAACGGCCGCTACGCCATCGATCTGGACGGTAGCCAGGACCTGTCCGCACCGGCCAACTGGTGGGGAGGCGACGACCGGGAAACGGTGATACGGGACAAGCACGACGATCCGGCCCGTGGACGTTGCATCAGCGATGCACCCCTGCCTGAGCCGGTCCGTTTCGTCTGGCCGCTCACCGCCATGACGACGGACGCCCGCTGGCGCGGCATCATCTCCATACCTGCGGCGCTGGAGGTTGTAAAGGGCGCGGCGCTTGACATTGCACCCGGCACGACCGTGGAGTTCGGGCGCGGCACCGGGATTGCAGTCCGGGGAAGGGTGCTGGCACGAGGGACCTCCCGGGCAAAGATCCTCTTCACGGCGGTCGACCGCAAGGAGCCGGGAGCCTGGAACGAGATACTGCTGGAATATGCCACGGGGAGCGTGGTCGATCATTGCGTGTTCGAATATGCCACCTGGGGGGTGCACAGCCATTTCACCGAACTGACCGTTTCCAACAGCACGTTCAGGTCGAACCAGGGGGGAATGCGCTTCAGAAGCGGCCCGGTCCGGTTCACCGGCAACCTGTTCGAGAACAACGGCATCGGAATCAGGTCCTATATCGGCAAGGCGGTTATCAGCGGCAACACGATCCGCGCTAACGAGGTCGGCATCTTCGTCCGCGAACGGGGAGGCGGGCTCGCCATCGCGGGGAACAACATCCACGGCAACAGCAGCTATAACATCCGGATCGGAGATTTCAATACCGAGGATGTGGATGCGCGCGGCAACTGGTGGGGAAGCGGCGACCCGCTGGCCGCGATTTTCGACGCGCGCTCCGAGCCCGGCATCGGGACGGTTCTGATCGACCCGATGCTGACCGGCCCTGCCGATGCCGGTGCCCGGGAGGTCCCATGAGCCGCCTGGTCCTCCGCTTCTGTATGGCTGCCGCTCTGCTGACCGCTCTCCCTCCCTTGTTGGCGGCGGAATCCGTCGTCTCTGCCGGCTTCACGGTCCGGGGGGGTGACGGCAAACCGCTCCCGGGTGTGAAGGTGTTTCTGTACGACAGCCAGCAGGTGCGGCGACCGGCCGATTTCATTTCGTCTCCCACCGCAGCCGACGGCAGGGCGGTGATCATGCTTCCTCCGGGAAAATACTGGGCCGTGGCACGGCTGAAGCAGGACGGGACATATGGTCCGCTCATGCCCGGCGACAAGCATTCGGGCGAACCGCAGGAACTGGAGATCCTGCCGGCCGGCGGCAGCGAAACCGATTTCGTGGTCATGGACATCCGGGAGGCGGGCCGGAAAAAACGGACAGAATCTACGGGGACGAGGGTCGTGACCGGCCGGGTCACCACTCCCTCGGGGACGCCGGTGCCCATGGTGTGGGTCTTCGGCCACCGCACGAAAAAGGTTGCCGGGATGCCGGAGTATGTTTCGGCGTGGACGGATATCGACGGACGGTATAAGCTGCATGTTGCGGTATCAGACCAGGTATTCATCGGCGTTGCGCGGAGTTTCCCGCCGGTCGGTGAACTGCTGCCCGTTGCTGTATCCGGCCAGGGCTCGGATAGGGTAGACATCACCGTGGAGAGGGAGTAGCCGGACAATCCCGGCACTCTTGCCACGAAACGCTATGTTCAGAGGTGCAGTAATGAAAACGCTGATTGCATGCCTCATCCTGGTGATTACGGCGGTATATGTCGTCAACGGGGATGCCTGCGTCGGCAGGACGATACATCTCGGGATCGTCGCTCCCAACGAGAGGCTGCTGGCGGAGATGACCTCCCTGATGATCAGCGAACGGACCGGTTCCAGCGTAACGATAGACGTCTACCGGGATTCGAGGGAGCTGTACGCTGCCGTGAAGCAGGGGAAGGTCAACATCATCCTGGAAAATACCGAGCGTGCGTCGGACCTGCTTGCCAAGAGCAAGGGGGCCGCGGTTACAGGGTTTGACGCGATCAAGAGCGAGTACTCCAGGAGCCTCAACATGTCCTGGCTCTCCCCCATCGGTGGCAGACCCCAGTACGCCCCGGTCCTGACCATGGAGACGCTTGCCAATTATCCGGCGCTCCCCAAGCTGCTCAACAAACTCGCGGGGGTGCTCCAGAACGATACCTACGGCAAGATGGTCCGGCCGGGGGATTCGGTCGAGCGGACGAGGAAAGCCGCCAAAGAGTTTCTCAAGAACCGAAAGCTGATCTGAGCCGACCGCCGGGACACTAGCGTGAAAAAGCATGCATCGGGCCGTCTCGGCCGCGTTTTCAGGTTTCTGGCATCGACGGAACTGGCGCTGTTCCTCTTCCTGGGCATTGCCGTCGTCGCCATTCCCGGTACGCTGGCCGAAAAGAGTCCGCTCTACTCCTCTCCCTATTTCGTCGGCCTGCTTGCCGCTTTCGGCTGCAATCTCGCCCTTTGCACCATCAGCCGTTTTCGCACCATCCATTGGGCCGTGCTCGTCGTGCACATCGGGGTCCTGGTTGTCCTGCTGGGGTCTGTTGTCAGGTCGCTCGGCTTTGTGGCCACGGTGAATACCTACGAAAAGAACGTGGTAACGGAGTTTTTTCGCTGGGATCTGGAGAGGGATGTGAACCTGGGGTTCGGCGTTGTGGTGAAGAAGATTCACAAGGAATTCTACCCGATGCCGATCAAGATCGGTGTCCGGAAGAACGGCCTGAAAGACGGACTTCATATCCTCAAGACCGGTGAAGGTTTCTCGTTCAGCGATGGGTATCGGGTCGAAACAGGCCCACTGGAATACCTGAACGGCAATATCACGCTGACCGTATTCCGGGACAACAGGCGTATCGGGTCGTATCAGACCGCCACCAAGGGGGCTGATTTCCCCCCCGGTTTCCCCTATACGTTCGAACTGGTGGCATACCAGAACCCAAAACCAAAGAAAGAGTGGCTGGATCTGGCGATCCTGAAGGATGGCAGGGTTGTCGCCGAGGGGATCAGCGGCATCAACAGCCCCTTCCACTGGAACAGCTATGCCATCTATAATCTCAGCAACAACATCGACAAGAACGGGGTCCCCTATGCGGGGATCCAGGTGGTCCGTGACCCGGGAATGCCGCTGGTATTCTCCGGCCTGTCGATACTGGGGGTGGGGGTCGTCATCTCCTCGCTGCGCCGCTTGAGCGGCAACCGACGGCCGCGCTCCGCCACGTCAGCCACGTCAGCCACCGCGATGATCTCTCTGAAGATGAATGCGCAGGATGAACGGTGATATGTCGCTGAATCCATTCGCATCGAAGACCGAAGCGGCGTGCCAGGTTCACGGGCATCACGGGAAATCCGGCAACAGGATGCTCGCCGGGATGCTCGTGCTCTCCCTCGCCCTGATCGTATGGCACGTATGGACCTTTGGTCCCAGCGCCACCACGGCCCCTGGCGCCACCGTCTCCGGCTCCTTTTTCCGGCAGTTCGGCAACGAGATCTGGGACCTCTTTTTCAACAGGAAAGGGGTCGTGCCGGAGTTGTGGGAGGTCTTTCCCTATTTCCTGGTCGGCATCCTCCTTGCCGGGTACCTGCGCACCTTCAAGGTCGCGGCGAAGTTGCAGATGAAACTCCGCAAGTACGGCGTCGCGAGCGTCTTCCTGGCCTCGTTCGTCGGCATCATAACCCCGCTCTGCGCCTGCGGCACCATGACCACCGCCATCAGCCTCCTGTTTGCCGGCATCCCGCTGGCGCCGGTCATGGCCCTGATGGTGACCTCCCCGCTGCTGAGCCCATCCACCTATCTCATCACCCTTAACGACCTCGGGCCGGAATGGACCGTGATCAGAACCGTTTCAGCCTTCAGCATGGGGATATTTGCCGGCCTGGTCACCCACTACGTGGGCAAGCGTAGCGGGTTCGGCAAGAACGACCTATTCATCGAAGGGGCCATCGTTCGCGGGGATTTCCATGACGACGACTATCCCGACGAGCGACTCCGCTGTAACTGTCGACGCACCTTCGGCAACCGGGTGGCGGTCAGGACCGCCAACAAGTTCGTCATCTTCCTGGCCAAGAGCAGCGAGATGCTCTGGGTGGTGGGGAAGTACGTCGTCGTCGGCGTCTTCATCGGCGCGGTCGTCGAGCGCTATATGCCAAAGGAGTGGATCTACCGGTTCTTCGGCCGGAACGACCCCCTCAACATCGTCTGGGTCACCCTGGCTTCGGTCCCTATGTTTCTGCACCAGATCAGCGCCTCCAGCATCCTTTCGCACATCAAGAGTTCGCTGGACGGAACGCTCGACAATGGGGCGGCACTGGCGTTCATGATCGGCGGCCCGGTCACGGCAATACCGACCATGGTCATGTTCTGGACCTTCTTCAAGAAAAGGGTCTTCGCCCTCTACATGTTCGTCTGCCTGAGCGGGACCCTGCTGATTGCCTACGGCTTCCAGCTTCTGCTGTTCACGCCGGGGGTCGACCTCGGCAACCCCCTGCTGAAGGGGGTCGGCTCCCTCAGTGGCGGCCGGGCCGCCGTGATCGGCAAGCATGGGCCGAACGTGCGGATGGTCATGGATCCGACCGGCAACGGGCTGGTTGCCACCTACAGCAACGACCTGGAGGCCACGGGGAATGTCGTGTTCGACGCGCTGCCCGACCGTTTCGATGCTTCTGCGCTGGAACGGTACGACAACCGGACGTATCTGGCCAATATCGCCGCCTGGCTCGATCAGGGAGCCGGCTCACCCCAACAGAGCATCCTCGTCTACGACCTCTCCGGCAGGGCTCCCCGGAAAGAGCCGCTGGCGCGGGAACTTGGCGCAAGGGGGTATGCCGTCAGGGTGGCCGACCGCACGACGCTTCCGCATCTCTCTGCCGCCAGCGTTGCTTCCTATGGACAGATCTGGATCATGTTTCCCCCCGGCGACAGGGGGGGGCTGAGCGAAGAGGAGCAGAGAACGGTTGTGGAGCAGCATGCCAAAGGGAAGGGGATGTTGCTCGTGGCGGCGACTCCCCACTCCGGGGAGGGGACGCAACAGCAGGCGAACAGCCTGGCTTCGCGCTTCGGGGTGACCTTTGGCGGCAACGTCAGGGAGAATGAACAACTGCGCGTCTCGGTTGCCTCGAATCTCATCAACCGGGCCTCGGAACTGCTTGGGCAGGCTTTGAAGGTCGTCAGAAAGGCCTGAGAGAATCAGGCATCCATCACACAGGAGGAGTCATGAAAGCAGCGGTACTGGACCTGCAGAAGCTGAAAAAATTCGACGACGCCAAGCGCCATCAGGAGACCGTCTGGTCTGATGACCATTCGCGCATCAGCCTGTTCGGCATCAAGCCGGGGCAGGAAATCATCACCCATACCCATCACGGCAGCCATATCTGGTTCGTGGTGGAGGGGACCGGCGAGTTCACGTCCGGCGGCACGACCCAGACCATCTCCACCGGCCAGATCGTGATCGTTCCGGCCCTGGAGGACCACGGCATTCGCAATGCGGCGCAGGAAAATCTGGTCATCGCGTCGATCACAGCCTTAGGTGACTAGCTCTTGCATCTCATATTTGGCCGCATTTGACCGGTCTTCAATCGCAAAATCCTCGACGTAGCCCTGCTACGCCTGCGGTTTTGCTCAATCAGCTCGGCCAAATCCGACTCAAATCTGAGCGCAAGAGAGTACTATAGGCTGATACCCCCCCAGGAGGCAGGAGAGATGAACGCTATCCAACGTAACCCGGACGTCATGTGGCGCGAAGAGGTCGACGCCCTTGCTGAGGCACAGGCCGGGCTCGCACAGGGCGACGATGTGGGGGAGCTCGGCACGGCCATTCTCTTCCTGGGTGGCGCCATGCTGTCGATCAACATACTCGGCATGGAGATCTGGAAGCTGTGTGACGGACGTGACGCCGACGGGATCGTAACGGCACTGCTCCGGGAGTTCGACGTCGAGGAAGAGGTGCTTCGCTCCGACGTCCACGCCTTTCTCGGTGAACTGCGGACCAGGGGATTCATCACCTATGCGGAATGAACTGGCGCTGGAAGCGCCCCTCACCATCAACTGGGCCATCAACAACAGCTGCAATTTCGCCTGCAGCCACTGTTACAGCCGGAATGACCCCGAAGCAGAGCTGCCGCTGGAGCTCCTTTACGCCTCCCTGGAAAAGGTCGCCAGGGCCGGCGTCTTCTCCGTGAATCTCGGCGGAGGGGAACCGCTCCTGCATCCCCATCTGCTGGAAGTGGCCGCCTTTGCCAGTGGGCTCGGCCTGCGGGTCTCCATGAACAGCAACGGTTGGCTGATCGACCGGGACAAGGCCCTGGCGCTCAAACAGGCCGGCTTCTCCAAGGTGGGGATCAGCATCGACAGCCATCTGGCCGACGTCCACGACCTTTTCCGCGGTGTCGCCGCTAGCCACGAGCGGGCACTGGCCGCCCTTGGGCACCTTAAGGCGGCCGGTATCGCCACCTCCATCTCCACGGTCATCTGCCGGATCAACAACGGTACCGTCGGGGAGCTGGTCGCCATGGCCAAGGCCCATGGCGTCGGGCAGCTCAATTTTCACAACTTCAAATGCTCGGGTCTCGGCCTTGCCAACAAGGATGACCTGGACCTCTCCCCGGACGAGTGGAAGGCGTTCTACTGCGAGGCGATCAGTGCCAAACAGAGGGAGAGGGAGCTCGACGTCTCGCTGGACGATCCGATCATCGCCCTGCTGGGGGAGCGCGACAGCGCCAGCCTGGTCAAGGGGAGCGTCTGCGGCAAGCTGTCGCTCAATATCAAGGCCAACGGCGACATCACCCCGTGCGGATTCATTCCGATCGTGATCGGCAACATCGTGGACGATGACCTGAAACGGGTCTGGAAAGATTCGGCCGTGCTGGAAAAGATGCGCCACAAGGAACCGGCCGGCAAGTGTTCCGGCTGCAGCAAGTATGCGGAGTGCCTGGGGGGGTGCACCGCCCGCGCCCTGGCGCTCACCGGCGACATGAACAACCCCGATCCGCACTGCTGGGGATGACGGCTCTCCCACGGCTTTTCGTGGCATCCATCAGGATCACGCATGGAACTGGCAACCCCCATAACGGTCTACTGGGACCTGCCTGACAGATCTGTCGACCGAGATGCGCTCCGGCAGACGTGCGCGGAGATCATCGCCTGCCGGCCGCTCATGCTGCAGCTGTCATCGCCGGTGTTCCCCCTCGAACCTGCGGTGGGCGAGGCGTTGGCGCCGTTGTCCGCGGCACCGATAGCCCTCTTCCTGACCGTGCCGGCCTCCGGTTTCCCGGTGCAGGCGGCCGTCGGCAGCAGGGATGGTTTGCGGCCCAAGGAGCTGCTCCTCTCCTGCGGCGATCTGGAGGAGTGCCGGGCCGTTGCCGGCGGATTGAAGGAGGCAGCGGATCGGCAGGCGGAGGGTAGCCTCCTCGGCATATCCTTCCCGGTCACCCGCGGCAACTGGCGCGACCTGCCGGGCGTGCTCCAATGCTGCCGGGATACCGGAATCAGCCGCCTGGTCCTGCCGATGCAGCGCCTGTACCATG
>CAYSJJ010000040.1:24544-37273 GCA_964431365.1 uncultured Geobacter sp.
ATGGCGCGTCCCCCTTTTTCATCTCCAGGGCCGAACAGGACGAGTTGAGCTCGGCCCTGGAACGTAGCGGGGGCTCCGGCGCGATCGCCGTGACCATCCACGATCCGTTTCTCTGGCACGCCTTCTACCCGGGGCGCCCTTTTCCCCAGGGGGGGTGCCAGGCCGCCAACACCATGATAGCCGTTGCCCCGGACGGGGCCGTCTACCCCTGTCCGGCACTGCCGTTTTCGCTCGGCAGCGTCGCCGAGATGCCGCTCAAGGAAATTCTGGCGTCGCCGGGGAAGCGCTCGCTACGGGCTAAACTGCTTGAGCCTCCCGCCGACTGCGCGGAGTGCCAAGAGAGAACGGTCTGTCGCGGGGGGTGCCGCGGCAGGGGGGTGGCGCTCCACGGCACCCTGGACGGAATCGACAGCGCCTGCCGCTGACCTTGGCTGTGAAGGGTAGATCATGCATGCATTACTGATCAGGGTTCTCATTCTGGCTGCAACGCTGCTGGCGATAGCCGGCTGCAGGGGGGAAGAAAAACGTCCAGTGGTCAAGATCGGCTACATGATCTGCAACAGCGAACAGGAGACCACGGAGCGCTTCGCCCCCCTTACGCGTTATCTCTCCGACAAGGTGGGGGTGGATTTCGTCATGGTGGCGGTCGACACCCACGATGTCGAACGGCGGTTCAAGGCCGGAGAATTCACCCTGACCCACACCAATTCGCTGCTCTACATCGTCCTGCGCGAGAACCACGGGGTCGAACTGATCGCTTCGGAGAAACGCGGCACGCTCGGCTCGCGCACGGCCGGCGCCATTATCGCCCGCAAGGGGAGCGGGATCGAAAAGCTGGCCGACATCAAGGGGAAGCGGATGGCGTTCGGTCCGATGCTGGCGCCGACGGGCTACCTGGCGGAGTACGACATGATGCTGAGTGCCGGCATCAACCCCGAGAACGACCTCGGCCACTACACCATTCCGCCCGGCGCCTTCAAGCATGAAAAGCTCATCTACGGCGTGCTGTACGGAAAGTACGACGTGGCGGCCGCACCGCTGCTCGACCTGGAGACCATGACCAGGGAAGGGAAGATTGCGGCTGACGATTTCGTCATCCTGGCGCAGAGCACGCCGATCCCGTACTGTACGTTTGCCGCTGCCAAGGGGACCGACCCGGGCCTGGTGAAGAAGGTGAAAGACGCGCTCCTCTCCCTGCGGCAGGCCGACATGGCCGCGGTCGACGGTGAGCGGATCAAGGTGCTGAAGGCTGCCGGGATCGACGGCTATGAGGAACTGCTGGACAGCGACTATGATCCGATCAGGGGGATGGCGAAGCGGGTCAACATGCCGCCCTATCAGAAGTACTGAACCGCTGCGGTTGCTGAAAAACAGCCATCTCGCCGCCGTCCTCGCAAGCATCCTTGTGCGGCGTAGCGCTGCTACGCCTCCGCGGTGCTCGCTGCGGGTGCGACGATCTGACTATTTTTGAGCAACCTGATGGTTAGGGGAATAATGGTCAAGGAACCGTTTGACAAATTCTGCTGGCTCGTGCTGCTGGTTGCCTGCACAGCGCTGGCCGTTCTGCTGCTGGGCGGCGCCGGGGAGGGCACGAGCGGGAAGGCGCCCGGCCTGGGGAAGGCTGCCGAGCGTGAAATGGCCTACCGGGCTCGCGTCGAGCTCATCAGCAGGCTCTACGGTCCGGTGGAGACGCTCGTCGCGGCGGGGAACCGTCAGGAGGCGCTGCTGAAGCTCGATGGGCTGATCAGGCAGTATCCGGGCGAGGCCCATGGCCACATCCTGCAGGGGGGGATCCTGAGGGAGATGGGGGCGGCCGATGAGGCGGTTGCCTCGTTTGTCCAGGGGATCCGGCTGAACGGCGAATACCTCGACGACAGGAGCCCGCTGTCGCGCCGCAGCGAGATCCGGACCTTCGTGGATGACTCCATGAAGCGGGTCGGCGCGCGGGCTGCCGCGAACCCGGGCAACCGCACGGCTGCCGAGACGCTGCAGAAGCTCGGCTACCTCAGGAGCAGGCTGGCGGGCGGATGCGAATAGCCATGATGATACGCTCTCGTGAATTCTGGATCGTGGTGACGGCTGGGGTCGTGCTCGGCACGCTGGGGGTGATGCTCTCCGTCTGGGGCAACCCGGAAAACTCCGGCATCTGCGTTTCCTGCTTTATGGAGAATACCGCCGGCGCGCTCGGCCTCCACGACAACGCCACCATGAAATACCTGCGCCCCGAACTGATCGGGTTCGTGCTCGGCGCCACGGCATCTGCCATGGCGTTCGGGGAATTCCGCTCCCGGGCGGGAAACTCTCCCCTCGCGCGTCTGTTTCTCGGCATGTTCATGATCTTCGGCTGCGCCGTCTTCATCGGTTGCCCCATCAAGCTGTTCCTGCGGCTGACTGCCGGCGACCTGACCGCAGTGGCCGGTCTGGCCGGCCTGGTCGCCGGGGTCTGGGGCGGCCTCAAGGGGGTGGTGAGCGGTGCCGAGATGGAAAAGCCGACGCCGGACAAGGGGCGCAGCGGTCATCTCATTCCGCTCCTGTTTCTGCTGTTGCTCGGGTTCCTGCTCGTCCGCCCCGCATTTCTGCTCTTTTCCGAACGGGGAAGTGCCGCCCAGCACGCTCCCTGGCTGATCGCCCTGGCCGTGGGAACGGGACTCGGCGCCGTGGCGCAGCGGAGCCGTTTCTGCATCACCGGCAGCGTGCGAGACACCCTGCTGATGGGATTCAGGGTTCCGGCCATCTGGGGGGTGGCGGCATTTGCCGTTGCGGCCTTCATCGTGAGTGTGGCCTTCGGCCGTTTCCATTCCGGGCTCTACGGCCAACCGGGCGCCCACCTGAACTACCTCTGGAGCTTCCTCGGGATGGGGCTGGTCGGCTGGGTGTCGGTGATGATCGACGGCTGCCCGTTCCGCCAGTTGATCAAGGCCGGAGAGGGTGATGCCGATGCCGGAGTGGTGGTGGTGGGGATGTTTATCGGCGGCGCGCTTGCCCAGTCGTGGGGGATTGCGGCAACGGCCGCCGGGGTCTCCCTGTACGGCAAGGTGGCGATTCTCGCCGGGTTCGGGTTTGTCGCGGCATTCACCCTGTCGCTGCGGAAACATGGCCGCTACCTCTCCAAGAACTGAAACGAACCTGGGACATGGGATTGTATAATGAACCGTAGAATGTTCGACATGCCGGTACTCAGGAGCCACCGTTCATCGCTCGTGCTCCTGGCGGTTCTCGCGATCCTGGGCGCACTGCCCGTCTGCGCAACTGCGGCACTGGTCGAAGGGGTGCTCCTCACAAGGGGAGGTCCCCTGGCGGGGGGAAGTGTCAAGGCCTACAAGAGCCTCCGGGACACCTGGGGCGGGGCTCCCCTCGCCACCTCCTCTCCCGGCACGAAGCCCGGCTCCTACCGGCTGGAGCTCCCACCGGGCACGTTCTATCTTGTTGCGGCCGGCAGAGAGAACGGCGTGGAGTGTTCATCCTTTCTCGGCGGCAACCCGGTAGCCGTTGACACCAAGAGCCTCTGGGTCTCTTTCATGCTCAACCCGGTCACCGCGCCGGTCGTCAAGACAGCGGCGGGGACCCGCCTCTCCGGCATGGTCACTTTCAGGGGGAAACCGGTCGCCAGCGCGGAAGTTTCACTCTACCGCCCGGCCAATGGCGCGTTCAAGGGGATGGGGTTGATGACCGGTGCGACGGCAGACGACGGCTCCTTTTCCTTTGGCATCCCCCCCGGCGACTACCTGGTCGTCGCCCGCAAGCGGCTGTCAAACAAGGGGGGGATGCCGCTCAGGAAAGGGGACCTCTTCTGCTATGCAGCCGCAAATCCGCTAACGACAAAGGAAAACATGGAGACCCATATCGAGATCCCCTGCTACCCGGTGAATGACGTGGATGCGTTCCTGAACGAAGGGGTCCAGATCAAGAAACGGAAGCCTGAGTCGCCAGCGGGAACCGAGCGACCTCATAATCAATAATCCTCCAACCGGCGGTTCGATTCCGTTCCCGGGCACCACAAAATCGAGGCCTCCGCATACCGACGCGGAGGCCTCTTTTGTACCATACTCCCCCCCTTGACAGGTTTCCAGGCGCCAGCTCCGCTCCGGGCTCCCCGCCCCGGTGAAAACCGCCGATGGCTGCTTGCAATCCGGGCGTGGGACAGTACATTAAAGCAAGTATGTGTGTATCGCTGCTGTCGGCAGCAGACACCACAAGACGCAGCTGCTCCCCATGACCGAAAAGGGGTGACCATGACCGCGCTTGACATCACCGGGTTCTCGATTCTGCTCCTGCTGGGGATGGCGCTTGTCTGTCCGCTCCTCACCCGGCAGGAACGGCTGCTGATCCCGGTTGCCTTCAGCCTGGCGGCGGTGGCCTCCGGGGGGGTGACCCTGGCCGGATTCCTGACCCTTTCCCAAGGGTTGAACAGCGCCGCCACCATTCCCCTTGGCCTCCCCGGTCTCCCCTTCAACGTTCGTCTCGATCCCCTGGCCGGTTTCTTTCTTATCGTCATCGGCCTGTTGTCACTCTTCACCTCCATCTACTCCATCGGCTACGTCCGCGGCTATCTCGGCCAGCGCCCCGTCACCCCGCTGGTGCTCTTCTACCTCCTCTTTCTGGCAGGGATGCTGCTGGTGATCATTGCCGACGACGCCTTTCTCTTCCTCGTTGCCTGGGAGCTGATGGCCGCAGCCTCGTATTTTCTGGTCATGTACGAGGACGAGCGGGCCGAAAACCGGCGCGCCGCCTTCCTCTATCTGCTGGTGGCCCACGTCGGCGCCATCGGCATCCTCCTTTCCTTCGGGGTCATGGCCGGCCTTACCACCGGCTTCAATGGCTTCGAAGGGTACACCTTCGATGCCATGCGCACGGTCCATCTCTCGCCGGGGTGGAGTGCCGTCGCCTTCTTCCTGGCGTTTTTCGGTTTTGCCGCCAAAGCGGGGGTCATCCCGCTGCACGTCTGGCTCCCGGAGGCACATCCGGTGGCCCCGTCCAACGTCTCCGCCCTGATGAGCGGCGTCATGCTGAAGACCTCCATCTACGGCATGGTGCGGGTCGCCTTTGACCTGCTCGGCGACTTCCCCTGGTGGTGGGGAGGGATCGTCCTGATCTTCGGCCTGGCTTCGGCGGTGCTCGGGGTGCTCTACGCCCTGATGCAGCACGATCTGAAGCGTCTCCTGGCCTACCATTCGGTGGAAAACATCGGCATCATCCTGATCGGCCTCGGCCTATCCATGATCTTCACCGCCTTCCACTTCCCGGCCCTGGCCGCGCTGGCGCTGGTGGCCGCCCTCTACCACACCCTCAACCACGCCCTGTTCAAGGGGCTGCTCTTCATGGGGGCGGGCGCGGTCATTCATGCCACCCACGAGCGTAACATGGAAGAGATGGGGGGGCTGATCCATCCGCTCCCCTGGACATCGGCCCTGTTCCTGGTGGGGTGCGTCTCCATCTCCGGCCTCCCCCCCTTCAACGGGTTTGTCTCGGAATGGCTCACCTTTCAGGCGTTTCTCCTGTCGCCCGCCCTGCCACAGCCGCTCCTGAAGCTGCTGATACCGCTGGGGGCCGCGCTCCTGGCCCTGACCGGGGCGCTCGCCGCCGCCTGCTTCGTCAAGGCGTTCGGGGTCACCTTCCTTGGCGCCCGGCGCGGCCACCGGAGGCGGGAACATATCCATGAAGTCGGCCCGGCCATGCTGCTGGGGATGTCGCTGACCGCACTCTCCTGCCTCGCCCTGGGGGTGCTGCCGACCTTCGTCATCGGCTGGCTCGACCGGATTCCGCAACAGCTGCTGGGGGGGCATATCTCTGCTGCCGACGGACGTTTCGGCTGGCTCTGGCTGACGCCGGCCTCCCCGGAGCGGGCATCCTATTCGGGGCCGCTGGTGTTCGGGGTGATCCTAGGGGTGGTAGCCATCACCTACCTGCTGTTGCACGTCCGTGGCGCCTCCATCCGCCGGGCGCCCCTCTGGGACTGCGGTTTCGAGCGGATCACGCCGCGGATGCAGTACACGGCCACCGCCTTTGCCATGCCGATCCGCCGGGTACTCGGGTTTCTCTTCGACATCCGCGAGCAGGTCGAGCTGATCTCACCGCAGAATCACCCGGTGATGGCGGACCATATCCGTTACCGACTGCGGATTCGCGACCGGATCTGGGGCTGGTTGTACGCACCGCTGGCCGATCTCTCCTTCTGGATCGCCCGCCTTGTCGGCAAGCTCCAGCAGGGGCGGATCCAGATCTATCTCATGTATTCGTTCGTGACCCTGATCGTACTCCTGGTGTTCCTGGGATGACCCTCCATCCGCTGGTCATAGAGCTCCTGCAGCTCGCACTGCTCCTTGGCCTGGCCCCGGCCTTCAGCGGCTGGGTCAAGATCCTCAAGTGCCGCCTGCAGGGGCGTACCTCTCCGGGGCTGCTGCAGCCCTACCGGGACATCAGGCGCCTCTTTGTCAAGGATGCGACCCTGGCGGAAAACGCCTCCTGGATCTTCCGCTTCACCCCCTACCTGATCTTCGGCGTCACCGTGCTGGCCGGCGGCATCATTCCGCTGGTCTCCACCGAGCTGCCGCTGGCCGATACCGCCGATATCATCGCCCTGGTCATGCTGTTTGCCATTGTCCGCTTTTTTACCGCCCTGGCCGGCATGGATATCGGCACCGCCTTCGGGGGGATGGGATCGAGCCGGGAGATGATGATCTCCGCCCTGGCCGAGCCGGCCATGCTGATGGCGGTCTTCACCGTCTCCCTGGCCAGCAGCTCCACCTCGCTGACCCGGATGGTGGCGGTCATGTCCCAGGGTGAGTTCATCATCCGCCCATCGCTGGCCTTTGCCCTGATCGCCTTCATACTGGTGGCCCTGGCCGAGACCGGGCGGATCCCGGTGGACAACCCCGCCACCCACCTGGAACTGACCATGATCCACGAGGCGATGATCCTGGAGTATTCCGGCCGCTACCTGGCGCTGATCGAATGGGCCGGCATGATGAAACTGATGCTCTTTTTCTCCCTCGGCATCGCCGCCTTCACCCCCTGGGGGATCGCCGTCAGCGGCGAGCCGGTGGCGCTGGTGATAGGAGCGGTCGTGCTCGTCCTCAAACTGCTGCTCGGCGGGCTCATCATGGTGCTGATCGAAACCGGCATGGCCAAGATGAGGATCTTCCGCGTGCCGGAATACCTGGGGAGCGCCTTCATGCTGGCGACCCTCGGCATGATCGCCTTCTTCATCCTGGAGTGACCCATGTCCCACGCCCTGGTGGTGCAACTGAATCTGCTGCTGGCCGCCCTGATCCTCCTCACCTCCTTTGCCCTCCTGGTGCAGCGGCGGATGTTCGCCATCCTGCATATCTTTGCCTGGCAGGGGTTCTTCCTGGCGCTCAGCACCGGCATCATCGGTTTCGCCACCGGGGTGCACCACCTGTATCTCTCATCCCTCCTGACGCTGGGGATGAAGGTGATCCTGCTCCCCTATATCCTCTACAAACTGATCCTGAAACTCCGGATCCACCGTGAGATAGAGAGCGTGGTGAACGTACCGACAACCATGATGATCGGCATTGCCCTGGTGATCTTCTCCTATCACCTGACCGAGCCGATCAGGCAGCTGTCGGCGCTGATGACGCGCACAACCCTGGCGGTGGCACTGGCCACGGTCATGCTGGGGCTCCTGATGATGGTGACCCGCCGTCACGCGGTGAGCCAGATCGTCGGCTTTCTGGCCATGGAAAACGGCCTCTTCTTCGCCGCCACCAGCGCCACCTATGGCATGCCGATGGTGGTGGAGCTGGGGGTCGCGCTGGACCTCCTGATCGCCGCGTTCATCTTCGGCATCTTCTTCTTCCACATCAACACGACCTTTGACAGCCTCGACGTGGACCAGATGGCGAAACTGAAGGAGAGCGACTGATGACCCTGACGCTGCTCCTCTGGATTTCGGTGCTGGTGGCCGTTGCCCTTGCCTTTATCGGCGACTGGCGCTACGCCCCGGAGGTGAACATCACCGGATCTGCATTGACCTTTGCCGCCAGCCTGGCCCTGGCGCTGCAGGTCTATCGCGGGGGACCGTTCCTGGCCGGCGGCAACTTCTTTTTCGTCGATCCCTTCAATGTCTATCTGGTGGTGCTGACCACCTTCGTCTCCATGACCACCGCCATCTTCAGCCGGCGCTACATGCGGACGGAGCGCGCCCACGGCCGGGTCGGCCCGGTGCGGATGCGCTTTTACCACGCCATGTTCCAGCTCTTCATCTTTGCCATGCTCATGGCCCTCCTCACCAACAACCTCGGGGTGCTCTGGATCTCCATGGAGCTGGCCACCCTTGCCACGGTGCTGCTGGTGTCGCTCTACCGCACCCCCACCGCCATCGAGGCGGCCTGGAAATACTTCATCCTCTGCGGGGTGGGGATCGCCCAGGCGCTCTTCGGTACCGTGCTCCTCTATTTTGCGGCGGAACGGGTGCTGGGGGAGGGGGGGAACGCGCTGCTCTGGACCAACCTGAGCCAGGTGAGCGGGCAACTGGAGCCGACCGTGCTCCGGCTGGCGTTCGTCTTCCTGATGGTCGGCTACGGTACCAAGGTCGGCCTGGTGCCGGTGCACAACTGGCTGCCGGACGCCCACAGCGAAGGGCCGACGCCGATTTCGGCCGTGCTGTCCGGGCTCCTCCTGAACGTCGCCCTCTATGCCCTGGTCCGCTGCAAATCGCTCGTGGACGGCTCCACCGGCACGCACCTGGCCGGGAACATGATGATCGGCTTCGGCCTCCTGTCGCTGCTGGTGGCCTCCTTCTCCCTGCTGCGGCAAAAGGATATCAAGCGGCTCTTCGCGTACTCCTCCATCGAGCATATGGGGATCGCCACCTTTGCCTTCGGTCTGGGGGGGCCGATCGCCACCTTTGGCGGCATGCTCCACATGCTGGTGCACAGCCTGACGAAATCGGCGGTTTTCTACAGCGTCGGCCACGCCTCCCAGATGCACGGCACCCAGGAGATGTCGCGGATCAGGGGGCTGATCCGGGGGAATCCGCCGGTCGGCTGGGGACTGCTCCTCGGCGTGATGGCCCTGGCCGGCATGCCCCCCTTCGGTCTCTTTGCCAGCGAGTTCCTGATCCTGACCGCCACCATCAAGCAGATGCCGCTGGTGACCCCGCTCCTCCTGATCGGGCTGGCGGTCGCCTTTGCCGGGCTCTTCCGCCGCGTGCAGCCGATGGTGGCGGGGCTCATACCCCCCTGGCAGAAGCCGCTCACCGCCGCCAACATCCCGGTCGTCCTCCATATGGCACTGGTGCTGCTCCTGGGGATCTATGTCCCCGGTTTCCTTGCCAGCTGGTTCCAGGCGGCGGTGGGGCTGCTGAAATGAGGGTATGGGCGCGGACAGACCACGGTACGGTCAAAGGCGGACGGTCATGACGATACTCTACGACACCTTGAGCAGCCATTTCGGGACAGCGGCCATCCCCGGCACCACCCGTTCGTCGGGGAGGGTGCGGGAGTTGACCGTCCCCCGGGAACAGTTTGTGGAAGCAGCCAGGATCATGAAGGTGGTTTCCGCCCGGCTGGCTGCCGAGTGGGGGGTGGATGAATCGCCGCTCGGGCGGGGATTCGCCGTGATCGCCTGCTTTGCCCTGGCCGGCGAGTACCTGCTGGTACGCTGCGACCTGCCGCTGGACGACCCCACCTTTCCGAGCCTGACGATGAAGTATATTCCCGCCTTCCGCTTCGAGCGCCAGATGCACAGCCTGCTAGGGCTGATCCCGACCGGGCATGTCCACTCCGACCTGCGCCCCTGGATCAAGTTCGAGGACTGGCCGCCAGACGCCTGGCCGCTCCGCAAATCCTTCGCCGCCGATACCATCCTCCCGCGGGTGGCGGGGGAATACCGCTGGGCGCGGGTGAGCGGCGAGGGGGTCTACGAAATCCCGGTCGGGCCGGTCCATGCCGGGATCATCGAGCCGGGGCATTTCCGGTTCCAGGCCGTCGGGGAAGATATCCTCAACCTGGAAGAGCGGCTCGGCTATACCCACAAGGGGATCGAAAAGCGGTTCGAGGCCCTTTCCCCGGCTGATGGGGCGCGGCTGGCCGGCCGGGTTTCCGGCGACTGCACCGTCGCGCACGCCCTCACGTACTGCCGCTGCCTGGAAGCGCTCTGCGGCTGCCAGCCGCCGGCGCGGGCCCAGTGGCTGCGGGCGATCTTTCTCGAGCGTGAACGGATCGCCAACCATCTGGGGGACATTGGCGCCATTGCCAACGATGCGGCCTTTGCATTTTTCCTCTACCAGTTGTCCCGACTGAAGGAGCGGATGCTCCGCACCAATCGACAGCTCTTCGGCCACCGCTATCTCATGGACAGGGTCGTTCCGGGCGGGGTGTCCGTCGACCTCCCCCCGGGGGGCGTGGCAACCATCAGGGAGGAGTTGGAGTGGCTCGCGGCCGAATTCGAGCGGATCATCAGCATCTACGATCTGAACCCATCCCTGGAGGATCGCCTGCGCACCACCGGCGTACTGAGCCGGGAACTCGCCCGCGACCTGGGAACGGTCGGCTATGTGGCGAGGGCCAGCGGACAGCACCTCGACTGCCGCATCCAGTCCCCGTTCCCCCCCTACGACCGGGTCCCGCCCCGGGAGATCGTCCTCAATTCGTGCGACGTGCACGCCCGTGCCTGGGTGCGGGTGGAAGAGATCCGCGACTCCATCCGTCTGATCATCGCGTTTCTGGACACCCTGCCCGGCGACGGGATACAGGCACCCTGCGGGGAGCTTCCTCCCGACCAGAGTTCGTTCAGCAGTGTGGAAGGGTGGCGGGGGGAGATCGTTTACTGGCTGCAGTCCGGGCCTGACGGCGGGATCAACCGCTGCATGATCCGCGACCCCTCCAGCGTCAACTGGCTGGGGCTGGAGCAGGCGGTGCTGGGGAATATCGTTCCCGACTTCCCCCTCTGCAACAAGAGCTTCAACCAGTCTTATTCGGGGAATGATCTGTAGGCCGGAGAAGAGTTGTTCCGTTCAACCATCAAATACCGCAACACTTGGCCCATAAAGCCAGAGATGGAAAAGTATATAGATGTAGATGAATTTAATAACAAGCCGTGACCTACTTTCTATCTACATGTATATGGCTATCCACATATAGATGGAACCATCTACATTTATACACTTCTATATACATCTATATAGCAGACCCTAACTGGTGATTTACGAGTTGAACCATAAAATTGGAAGAAGGAGGACGAGGATGCTACTGGCTAAACAAATGAAAAAAATTAAAGAGGATGTACTTAAGGCATATAAAGACAAATACCCTAATTGGACTGGCGTTGAGGTTACAGAAATAGTAGATAATGAGTACTTCGATGTAATAGTTGCAGTTAAATCGAACGAATTCCCCGATGGAGAGGTTTGTATTTATCGAAAAGACGGTGTAAGAATCTTCGACAGCACGCCAGAGGTAGTAAGATATTTAGAGTTAAAAGCAAAGAACATAGTCAGCTTTCGTGAAAAATTTGTAGCACTTATAGTTTTTTTCATGCTTTGCATATTCGCTGGTGTTGTCTTTATACAACAAGATAAGAATGCTATAGCATTAGTGACAACATCGATATCGGGCATATTAGGGACTTTTGTTGGCGTAAAAATGGGTTCTAAAGATAAAGATTAGGTTCAACAAGCGGCACGACCGGCCGAAGGCCGGTCAGCCTTATGGCGTTGGCAGGGGAACTGAATGAACTCTGAGATTGTCCAAGATTGGGCAGTGGTTAAAAAATTTTGTTCTGGAAGTCATAGACAGGCATTAATTCCGGGATGTGGTTTCATAAACGAAACGCCGCCAGAGGAATTTTATAACCTTCCGCTTGTTCTTGCCTACGGAGTGCTTGATCAAGTGCTTAGTGATTTTATGGAAAAAGGACTATTTCCAAGTCCGAACCGAAAAAGGCCACTACTGGGTGACAAAATGATTGCGTCACGCCACCACCTTCAATGGCGGAATTATGAATTTGTGGAACAAGGGAAAAATGCCCGTAACAACTTGGCACATGAGGGATATCTTCTGGGGAAATTTCAGTGTCTTGAATTCATAGACGCAATCGAAAATGAACTGAACGGATGGGGTGTTCTCTGATGAAGTGGCCGACGCCGAAAGGGCTCCGAATGGATCTGTAATTGCCAACAAAGCACAGCAGCAGTCTCCGCTAGCGCTCCGCTGTTGTGTTCTCCCACGTTGAATTCAAGAGGAGGTATCCATTTTGAAGGGGCAATGGATAGGTAAAGCGACAGGTGATATTGAAGGACTGATCATTCTCAATGCCGATGATCGTGGTAATTATTATTCCGGTGTTGCATTTTTTTTACCTGACAATCCTCAATTGCCGGCATCAGCGGCATTCTTCCAGACGGAAAGCAAGAAGAGGCATTTTAAATTCAAGTCATATCTCACAGCTATTGAGCCAACAACAGGATTAGCTGGGGACTGGAATGAAATTCAAAAATATTATCCCAATGTTACTCATGGGAAAGAAGCTTTAGTCAAAGGGAGTTTTGCCGGAAACAAACTTGAACTTCAGGCTGTTACTGACTTGGGAACAAAATTAGTGGGTCATTTAGAGAAAGAAGCAATTTCTAATTTATCAACAATCGAATCAGAAACAAAAACGTGGGAAGAATATAAACAATATGTCGCTGATCTTTTGGGTAAGAACCTATTGTGTCAAATACCACCGTAATTGAGCACCCTTGAAACCAACGGAATTGAGCAGCTC
>CAYSJJ010000041.1:0-14599 GCA_964431365.1 uncultured Geobacter sp.
CGATGATCCCGAACATAAGCAGCAGGAGCAACGGCAGGATGAGGGCAAACTCCACCAGGGCCTGACCTCTCGTGTTCTTTCCGAAAGCTACTGTTTTGCTGATGGCCCGCATGGTACGCTCCGTTCCACAGGAATCATCATTGGTCATTTGGCATTCAGCACTTCGTCGGCAGCCTTGCTGATCAGGTTGCAGGTCTCGCTGCCGAGGACCTTGATGACGGCAATCGCGACAATGGAGACGAGAATCAGGATCAGCGCATATTCCACCAACCCCTGCCCCTTTTTGTTTCGAAGATACGTGAAGATCCTGATTGGTGGAATCAAGGGTCTCTCCTTCTTGTGCACTCCGCCGCCAATAGAGGAGATACGGGCCCGACCGGCAGCCCCGGTCGGGCCTTTTCGCGCTGCTTCTACGGGTTGACCAGGGCGCTGCCGGCCTGGCTGATGGCATTGGATGCCCCTCTGCCGACGACTTTCAGTACGACGATACAGACGATGGCGATCAGGACCAGGATGAGGGCGTATTCAACCAGGCCCTGACCCTTTTCGCGTTTCAACGACAGCATGAAGTTGGACAGCATGATTCGGGTGTACAGTTTTGTTAGCCATTCCATGATAATTACCCCCTTTGTGGTGTTTTCCCTATTTGGGCTAGAAGTGCAGGCTTTGAAATAGGGAGTTGATTAGTGTGTCTCCTGTGTTGCCATATGTGTGCCATTTGGCTAACTGCTCAAGAAATAAAACTTTTCTTTTGGTGGTATCTCTGTGCGGCATCATTACCATGATGTTGTAAAAATGTCCGACATTAATAGATGCAACTCACTGAAAAAATTTCATTCCGGCAACACGTCGGTCTATTGCAGATGGGGGTAATTACTATCTGGTAAAATAGTAGCGTATGCCCTAGGGCTGTCAATATGAAATATTTGACAATAATAATTAATGTTTTTTCTGTCTCGCCCATCTTGTTGCCGGAAGCATATTGGTAGGTTACTATTTCTTCATGTATATTGCTTCCGTCGAAAGGTGATTATCGCATCGGAATCCAATAGTCCACATCCGGAGTTTCCGTATGAAGACTATTTCACACTAACGTCACCATCATAGGGAGATGTGGCCATGGACCAGATCGGCAGCAGGCTGGTGGAGCAGGGAACCATAACGGAAAAGCAGCTGGAACTGGCTCTGAAGCGGCAGAAGTTGCACGGTGGACGTCTCGGGGCGAATCTCAGGGCGTTGGGGTTTCTCCGCGATGAGGAGCTGAACTCCGTTTTCCGCAGGGTTCCCATCCCCCCCCGGAGCTTTGATGAAACCGGTGTCGATTATGCGCAGATAGAAGCGTTGATTCTGAAACATCTCTGCTTGATGGGGGAGTTCATGCTCGCCGAAGTGGCCGAGCGGGTAAAGTTGCCGGTCTTTCTGGTGGAGCAGGTCCTGGAGGCGCTGAAAAAAGAGCGGATGGTCGAGGTGACCGGGGCTTCGAGCTATACCTCAATGGCCTACAGGTATCGGATTACCGATCTTGGCCGGGGGAAGGGGAACAGGCTGCTGGAGATATCGCGCTACGTGGGACCGGCACCGGTTTCCCTTGATGCGTACACCGAGATGGTGGAACTGCAGACGGTCAAGAGTGTGGTTGTCAACGAGGCGCAGGTCAAACAGGCCTTTTCGCATCTGGTGCTGTCTGAAAGCACGGTACAACGCCTTGGCCCGGCCATCAGCTCGGGGCAGGCCCTCTTCATCTACGGTCCGCCGGGAAACGGCAAGTCAGCCATTGCGGAGGCGATCGGGAATCTGCTCCCGGATACCATATATCTTCCCTATGCGGTGACCGTGGGAGACCAGATCATCAATATCTATGACCCCGTCAGCCATCTGGAGGCTAAAGACGATGGTACGTCCGAACCGTTTGATCAGCGATGGCTGAAGGTCCACCGTCCCGTGGTCATGACCGGCGGGGAACTGACCATGCGGATGCTGGATCTGGACTTCAATCCCATCTCCAAGTATTACGAGGCCGCCCTGCAGATGAAGGCGAACAACGGCCTCCTGATCATCGACGATTTCGGCCGGCAGCAGGTGGATCCCCACAGCATTCTCAACCGCTGGATCGTGCCGCTCGATCGCAGGATCGATTACATGACCCTGCACACCGGCATGAAATTCACCATACCGTTCGATATGCTCCTTATCTTCGCCACCAACATCGAGCCGCAGGAGTTGGTGGATGAGGCCTTTCTCCGGCGGATACGGTACAAGATCAAGATCGAGCACCCCTCCGAAGAGGAGTTTTGTATCATTCTGAAACAGGTCTGCGGTCAGTCTGGGATAAAATTCAACGCAGATGTATGTAAGTTTCTCATTGATGAGCTCTACCGGAAACGTGGTATTCATCTCAGTGCCTGCCATCCGCGGGACCTGATGGAGCATGTGGTGAATTATTCCCGTTACTACGGGAAACCGCCGGAGATGAACAAGGAGTCGGTGCAGTTTGCTTGCGAAAACTACTTCGTTACAGTATAAACGCAGGCCATGCACGACCAGATAGCCAAGTACACCGATAAGCTCGTCACTGACCGCTCTGCGGTTCCTTCCCGCATAGCCATTGCCGTGCAGGACGCCTCTCTTTTTTCCAGCGGCGAGCCTTCTCTGGCCTCTCTGGCGGAGCAGATCCTGTCGAGGCTGAACGCGGTTGCCCTGGTGGCGGCGCAGCCTTCGCTCCCTTTTGCCGATCTCCTGGTTGCTGCGGCGGCCGCAGGAGAGACGGCCATCGTTCCCCGCGACACGGAGACCCGTACCTTTCTCCACGACATCCCCTTTGTGCGGCGGGTTGATCTTAGCGGTGACCCCGCGTCGCTGCTGTCGACACTGCTCGGGAACCGCAAAGGGGTCGTCGTCGAGGGGATCGGCATTTTCGCCGTTGGCGCGCTTACCGTCGAACAGGCGTATATCAATTATTCGTCGGTGTACCATGCGACCTTTGTCAGGTACCTGGAAGGGGTGCTGCGTAACGGATTCGGATCGACTGAAGAAGCAGGGCTGTTTGCCGGCTTCAGGCCTCGGCTGCTCGCCCCGCTGACCGCCGATGGGCTGACCTTCCGGACCGGGCCGTTAACCGACCCTGAAGATATTCTTTCCGAGGTCGCAACCGTCGGCCGCTATACCGTGGAGCGGGGACTGGTCGACTCCTTTTTCGGCAATATCTCCTGGCGGGACGGCAATCTGATCTACATCTCCCAAACCGCCGCGAGCCTTGACGAACTCTCCGGCTGCATCGACCCGGTCCCCATGGATAATTCCTCCACCACCGGCATCACCGCCTCCAGTGAGCTGGCGGCCCACCGGAGGATATACGAGACGAGCGACGCCTGCTGCATCCTGCACGGCCACCCGAAATTCTCCGTGGTCATGAGCATGATTTGCGACAATGCCGAGTGCGGCGTTACCGACTGCTGGCGCGACTGCCCCCACGTGCGCGACCTGGGGGGGAGCCCGGTGGTCGCCGGCGAGATCGGTGCCGGCGGTCTCGCCAAGCGGGTGCCGCCGGTCATCGCCGGACCCGGTCGGGCGATCGTCTACGGTCACGGTGTCTTCACCATCGGCCGCAGCGGCTTCGGCGAGGCGTTCCGGGCCATGGTCGAGGTGGAGAACTGGTGCCGCGCCGAGTATTTCAGGCGATTGGCTCTCAAACCTTAAAAGTCGATCTCACAGAGAGCACCATAAGTCATCATAGGTTCTGGCCTTCTCCGTGATCTCTGTGTCCTCTAGTGAGCGCAGCGAACGGGTGAGATAAACGTTTTTGGTTCTAACGCCTTTAAAGTCGGTCTCTCACAGAGAGCACAGAGGACACAGAGAGAACCATAACCAACCATAGGTTCTATTCTATTTCTCTGTGATCTTTGTCTCCTCTAGTGAGTGGAGTAAACGGGTGGGATAACGATGTTGCCAGAATGGCACCATGATGATATTCTGGCCTTGAAATCTGTGGAGGGAATACCGATGAAAACCGCACGGATCAAGGTTCATGACCCGGCAGACAACCGGATTACTGCCAGGGTGCCAAGTTCAACCCGCAAAATTATTGAGCGGGCCGCTCAACTTTATGGCTCGACAATAAATCAGTTTGTCGTGCAGGCCGCTGTAGAAAGGGCTGGCGAGGTATTGCGCAACATGGAGACGATCAATCTCTCCTCGGATGATGCGGCCACGTTCATACGTGCCCTGTCAAATCCTCCAGCGCTTGGCAATGAACTCCTCGATGCGGTTGCGGCCCACTCCCGGATGGTTGAATCGCGTGACTGAACCGGCTCCTGAGTTGATTATCTCCCTGTTGGATGCAGAGTTCCACGACCGTACGGCATTCGACTTCGGTGAGCCGGCGCTCAATGGCTATCTGCAGAGAACTGCCCGTCAACACATTCAAAAAGGGATCGCCAATACTTACGTCCTTGTCAGACGTTCAGAGCCACACCGGGTTCTCGGGTACTTCACCCTTTCGTTTCTTGAGGTGGATATCTCCCGGTTACCTGCAGACCAGAGAAGACATCTGCCAAGAACGTCTCTTCCGGCGGCGAAACTCGCACGACTTGCCATCGATCAAAGCTGTCAGGGGAACAATTATGGGCGCCTCCTGCTTGTAGATGCGATGCGGCGGGTGGCTGATGCCATCAGGCGGGTGGCAGGAGTGGTGGCTCTATTTGTGGATGCAAAAAACGACCACGTCGCACAATTCTACCGTAAGTTCGGTTTTATTCCCCTTCAGGACGCCCCCCTTTCACTGATGCTCCCCGCGAACTCACTTCTGGCAGCCTTTCCCGCGACTTGAGCCATCGGCCCGGAGCCTCCTTTCACTGTCTTGTTGACCCCTTTACACTCCCGTGTCATAATCCGTAAAATTTTTTACCCACAGTAAATGTCGCAGGTTCCCATGAGCTTCGTCCATCTACATCTCCATACCCAGTACTCCCTCCTTGACGGTGCCATTCGCCTCGGCGATCTGGTGAAAAAGGTCAAGGCGTGCGAGATGCCGGCCGTGGCAATTACCGACCACGGCAGCATGTTCGGGGCCGTGGAGTTTTATCTGAAATGCAAGGATTACGGGGTCAAGCCGATCATCGGTTCCGAGGTCTACATGGCGGCCGGCTCCCGGTTCGGCAAGGAGTCCGGTACCGGCGACTCCTCCATGTATCACCTGCTCCTGCTCTGCGAGAACATGCAGGGATACAAGAACCTCTCCCGCCTGGTCTCGGCCGGCCACAAGGAGGGGTTCTACTACAAGCCGCGGGTCGACAAGGAACTCCTGGCCCAGCACAGCGAGGGGCTGATCTGCCTCTCCGCCTGCCTCAAGGGGGAGGTGGCGTCGCAGTGCAGCCGGGGCCGGATGGACGACGCGATGGCCACGGCCCGCTGGTACGCCGATCTCTTCCCTGATCGCTATTACATCGAGTTGCAGGAGAACACCCTCCCGGAACAGGATGTGGCCAACAAGCGCCTCCTGGAGGTTGCCCGGGAGCTCTCGCTGCCGCTGGTGGCCACCAACGACTGCCACTACCTGAACCGCGAGGATGCCCGGGCCCACGAGGTGCTCCTCTGCATCCAGACCGGCAAGACCATGAACGACCCGAACCGGATGCGTTTCTCGGCCGAGGAGTTCTACGTCAAGACGCCGGAGGAGATGGCCGCGGCGTTCCATTACGCCCCCGAGGCGGTTGCCAATACCCTCGCCATTGCCGAGCGCTGCGACCTGACGTTCGACTTCAAGACCTATCACTTTCCCCAGTACACGAAGCCTCCCGACAAGTCCCTGGACGAGGTCCTCGAGGAACAGGCCTACAGCGGCCTCAAGGAGCGGCTCGTCGCGGTCAGGGCCAAGTATCCCGACCTCACCGAGGAGCAGGAGCAGGGGTACTACGCCCGGCTGCGGATCGAGCTGGACTGCATCAAGCAGATGGGGTTCCCGGGCTACTTCCTGATCGTTGCCGACTTCATCAACTGGGCCAAGGACCAGGGGATTCCGGTCGGTCCGGGCCGTGGCTCTGCGGCCGGCTCCCTGGTCGCCTTTGCCATCCGGATCACCGACATCGATCCCCTCCCGTACAACCTCCTGTTCGAGCGGTTCCTGAACCCGGAACGTATCTCCATGCCCGATATCGACGTCGACTTCTGTCAGGACCGGCGCGAGGAGGTGATCCAGTACGTCACGGAGAAGTACGGTCGGGACAAGGTCTGCCAGATCATCACCTTCGGGACCATGTCGGCCCGTTCGGTTATCAGGGACGTGGGCCGGGCCATGGACATGACCTACGGCGATGTGGACCGGATCGCCAAACTGGTCCCCGAGGTCCTGGGGATCACCCTGGACAAGGCGATGGTCCAGGAGCCGAAGCTGAAGGAGATGGCGGCGGCCGATCCGCGGGTCAAAGAGCTTCTGGAGGTCGCCCTCCGCCTGGAGGGGCTTGCCCGCCATGCCTCGACCCATGCGGCCGGGGTGGTGGTGGCCCCGGATGTGCTGGAAGAGTTCTGCCCGGTCTACAAGGACCAGAAGAGCGGTTCGCTCACCACCCAGTACTCCATGAAGTACGTGGAAAAGATCGGCCTGGTGAAGTTCGACTTCCTCGGTCTCAAGAACCTGACCGTCATCCACAACGCGGTGAGGCTGATCCGCCAGGGGAAGGACCCTGCGTTCGACATCACCACCCTCAGGGACGACGACAAGGCGAGCTACGACCTGGTCTCGGCCGGCAACACCACCGGCGTGTTCCAGCTCGAATCCTCGGGGATGAAGGAGATGCTGACCAAGCTCAAGCCCTCCTGCTTCGAGGACGTCATCGCCGCCTGCGCCCTCTACCGCCCCGGTCCGCTCGGTTCCGGGATGGTGGACGACTTCATCGACCGCAAGCACGGCCGGAAGAAGGTCGTCTACGATCTGCCGCAGCTGGAGCCGATCCTGAAGGACACCTACGGGGTCATCGTCTACCAGGAGCAGGTCATGCAGATCGCCCGGACCCTCGGCGGATACTCCCTGGGGGGCGCCGACCTCCTGCGGCGGGCCATGGGTAAGAAGGACCCGGCGGAGATGGCCAAGCAGCGGGACATCTTCCTGGAAGGTGCGGAGAAGGGGAAGGTGGACCTGAAAAAGGCCGGCGCGATCTTCGACCTGATGGCCAAGTTTGCCGAGTACGGCTTCAACAAGTCCCACTCGGCCGCCTACGCCCTGGTCGCCTACCAGACCGCCTATCTCAAGGCCCACTATCCTGTGGAGTTCATGGCGGCACTCCTGACCGAGGACATGGGGAACACCGACAAGGTGGTGAAAAACATCGCCGATTGCCGGGAGATGGGAATTCAGGTCCTGCCGCCGGACATCAACGCATCGGACCGCTCGTTCCGCGTCCTGGGGAACTCCATCCGTTTCGGCATGGGGGCGGTCAAGAATGTGGGTGAGTCGGCCATCGAGGCTATCATCGAGGCCCGGAAGGACGGGGAGTTCAAGGATATCTTCGACTTCTGCGAGCGGGTCGACCTGCGCCGGGTCAACAAGCGGGTGGTGGAGGCCCTGATCAAGTGCGGCGCCTTCGACTCCACCGGCGCCCGCCGTGCCCAGCTCGTGGCGGGGCTGGAAGATGTCATGCAGCTGGGCCAGAGGATCCAGCAGGAGCGGGAGTCCGCCCAGGTCTCCCTTTTCGGGGCGGCCGAGATCGTCAAGGGAGGGGGCAACGGCAAGGGATGCCTGCCCGACGTCCCCGAGTGGGACGAGAAGCTGCTCTTGAACCAGGAGAAGGAGGCCCTCGGCTTCTTCATCACCGGGCACCCGCTGGGGCGCTACGAGCAGGACATCAAGCGCCTTGCCTCCACCGACACCGCCTCCATGGGGGAGCTGGCGGACAAGAGCGAGGTACGGCTCTGCGGCATCGTGGTCGGGCTCAAGGAACTCCTGACCAAGAAGGGTGACCGGATGGCCTTCATCACCCTGGAAGACCTGCTGGGGAGCGTGGAGGTGGTGGTCTTCGCCGATATCTACGCTACCGCGGTGGAGTACCTGAAGAGCGACGATCCGATCCTGGTGACCGGCACGCTGGACGTGGGTGAAAAGGCGAACAAGGTGATCGCCACCTCCATCGTCCCGTTCCGGGAGGTCCTGGAAAAGGGGACCAGCCGTGTCACCCTTACCCTGAAGGCCGATGGTCTGGAGCGGGAGGTGCTGGAGTCGCTGCGCGACATCCTGACGCTCCATGCCGGAGGTTGCCGTGCCCGCCTCAACCTGGTCATCCCCCATGAGTGCCGGGCAACCATCGCCCTTCCCGAGAACTGGAGCGTGGCCCCCACCGAGGAGCTGGTCCTGGCGGTACGGAACCTGGTCGGCTACCAGGCGGTGAGCTTCGAATAGGCGGGGACCGGGGACCGGGAAAACCGACCGACAGACGTTAGACGTGAGATGCGATCATTGGTGATAAAAGGAGATACGGAATATGGCAAACAATCAACCCCTTGAGTTTGAAAAGCCGATTGCAGAGCTGGAGAAGAAGATCGAAGAGCTGATGGCCTTTTCGACCGATGCTGTCGACCTGAAGGACGAGGTGGCGAAGCTGCAGCAGAAGGTGGATGAGATGCGGCAGGATGTTTTCGTCAATCTCTCCCGCTGGCAGACGGCCCAGATCGCCCGCCACATCAACCGCCCCTTTACCCTGGACTATCTGAACCTGATTTTCACCGATTTCGTCGAACTCCATGGCGACCGGAATTTCGGCGACGACCATGCCATCGTGGGGGGCCTGGCCCGGCTGGACAGCGAGCCGGTGATGGTGGTCGGCCACCAGAAGGGGCGGGATACCAAGGAGAAGGTCTTCAGGAACTTCGGCATGCCCAACCCCGAGGGGTACCGGAAGGCGCTGCGGCTCATGCAGATGGCCGAGCAGTTCAAGCTCCCCATCATCACCTTCGTCGACACGCCGGGCGCTTTCCCGGGGATCGGCGCCGAGGAGCGGGGCCAGGCAGAGGCCATTGCCAGGAACCTTCGGGAGATGGCGGCGTTGACCGTGCCGATCATCGTGGTCATCACCGGCGAGGGGGGGTCGGGGGGCGCCTTGGCCATCGCCGTCGGCGACCGGGTCCTGATGCTGGAATACTCGGTCTATGCGGTCATCTCTCCCGAGGGATGCGCGGCCATTCTCTGGTCCGACGGCACCAAGGGAGCCCAGGCCGCCGAAGCCCTCAAGCTTACCGCCAAGGACATCAAAGGGCTGGAGGTCATTGACGAGATCGTGCCGGAGCCGGTGGGGGGCGCCCATAACGACCACGAAGCCATGGCGCGGTCACTCCACGATGCACTTCGCCGCAACCTGGACGAACTGAAGAAGCTCCCGGCCGACCAGCTTGTGGAGGAGCGGTACCAGAAGTTCCGCAAGATGTCGCGTTACGTTGAGTAACGGGGGGGGCGTCCACTTGCTAATTTGTGTATCACCTTTGCGGTGTAGTAGTATAATAATTACGGGAAGTTGATGGGCTTTCCCCTGATACCTTCTCCCTTTGCAGAACAAGAGGGAGGTGGCTTTATGAAAGTGCTGGACATCGTCGTAACCGTGCTGCTGATCATCGGTGCCCTGAACTGGGGTGTGGTCGGGTTCTTCGGTTTTAACGTCGTTACTGCCGTTTTTGGCGAAGCAACTGCTCTTACCCGGGTGGTTTATGCGGTTATCGGTCTGAGCGGGCTGTATGAAGTATTTTCCGTTACGTTTGGTTATAAAGCGATGCATGACCGGTGGTGTGAATTTTCCGCAGCAAAACATTAGCAACATCACCTGTGAAGGGTGGAACGGGTATCAGGTCACATAACATTCATCAATCCACCATCAGGTTCCTGCCGGCGTGTCGTTCGGCGGGCCGTCATTTTAGAGTAGTTGACAAGAGGGAAGAGGGGCGGTTGGTACCGCCCTTCTTCTTTGGACAGGAGTAACTGTGCAGGAACGATTGCAGAAGATACTCGCCCAGGCCGGCATCACCTCCCGACGGGCCGCAGAAGAGCTCATCACTGCCGGCCGGGTGACCGTGAACGGTCAGGTGGTGGCGGTGCTGGGGAGCAAGGCCGATCCCGAAAGGGACTCCATAACCCTGGATGGCAAGCCGGTTCGGCAGGTGACGCGGAAGGTCTACATCCTCCTCCACAAGCCGGCAGGGTACGTGACCACCATGAAGGACCCCCAGGGACGCCCGGTGGTGACCGATCTGCTGAAGGGGGCCAAGGAGCGTCTCTTTCCGGTCGGCCGTCTCGACTACAATACCGAGGGGCTGTTGCTCCTCACCAACGACGGGGCGTGGGCCAATACGCTGGCACATCCGCGGCATGAGGTGGACAAGGAGTACCATGTCCGCGTGCGCGGCGAAGTAAGCCCCGAGCAGATCGCCAGCCTTGTCGCCGGGGTGCTGCTTGAGGATGGCCCGACCGCTCCGGCCCAGGTGCGCGAGGTGAAAGCGAGCGACAACAATACCTGGCTCTCCGTGGTGATTCATGAGGGTCGCTTTCGCCAGGTCCGGCGCATGTGCGAGGCCGTAGGTCTTTCGGTGGTTCGCCTGAAGCGTGTCCGTTACGGCATGCTGGCCCTCGGTGACCTGAAACCGGGCGAATATCGGGTCCTTTCCGACAGCGAGGCCCGGGCGCTCAGCGGAGACGCACCGTCATCATCCATTCCGGTGGGGGAGGCGAAGAGAGTACCTGGCGGCACGGTCCGGAAGCGGAGTAGTGGCGCTGAGGGGGAACGGCAGCTTCATCCGCAGCCCAGGGGACGTGACGAGCGTCCCACCAGGCCGCCCAGGGATGGCGTCATCGTCCGTCCTGGCTCGCGATCGGGCTCCAGCGGCACGTCTGCCGGACAGCAGCAGGATTCCAGGCGCAATACCAGGCAGGTGGGCAAGGATCATGGAGCAGAACCAGGGACAGGAAAAGCTGGTCATCATCGTCGGACCGACCGCGTCGGGCAAGACGGAGCTGGCCGTCCGCCTCGCGGAAAG
The DNA here is from genome assembly GCA_964431365.1 of uncultured Geobacter sp. Lineage (GTDB taxonomy): Bacteria > Desulfobacterota > Desulfuromonadia > Geobacterales > DSM-12255 > Geomobilibacter. The sequence goes on from CAYSJJ010000041.1 coordinate 11,005, forward strand.
CGTTGACGCAGAGATTGTAAACGCCGACTCCCTGCAGGTTTACCTGGGGATGGATATCGGCACGGCCAAGCCGTCCCCGGAGATGCGTAGACGCATTCCTCATCATCTGCTGGACATCGTGCAGCCGTCGGCAAATTTCACCGCCGCGGATTTTCAGGCAGCGGCGCGCATGGCCATTGCCGATATCCAGCGCCGCGGCAAGCGCGCCATCGTGGTCGGCGGAACCGGTCTCTACATCCGGGCGCTCCTGTTCGGGCTGGCGCCGTCGCCGGCCGGAAACGAGGAGATTCGCCGGGAGTTGGCCGCGTTCGCCGACCGGCACGGCGCCGAAGAGCTTCTACGTCGCCTGGCCGTGGTCGATCCGGAAACGGCCGCCCGCCTGCACGCTAACGACAGGGTCCGGATCATCCGGGCGCTGGAGGTGTATCACCAGACCGGCACCCCCCTTTCCCGGTACCACGAAGATCATCGGTTTTCCACCCCGGCCTATGATTTTCTCAAGATCGGCATCGCGTTGGAACGGGAGGAGCTCTACCAACGGATCGACGAACGGGTGGAACGGATGTTCGATGCCGGGTTGGTGGCAGAGGTGGAGCGGCTCCAGTCCCAGGGGTATGGTCCCGAGCTGAAGTCAATGGGCTCGATCGGCTATTCCGAGGTCTGTGCACTCCTGGCCGGTACGGTCGATCTGTCTGAGGCAAAGCGTCTCGTGGCCAGGAATACCAGGTGGTATGCGAAGCGGCAGCTTACCTGGTTCAGGCGCGAGGAGGAAATTAATTGGGTTGAATATCCCGAAAGTTTTGCTAGTATCCTAGGGACTGTTATTGCATTTCTTGAAAAAGGAGCGGACCTATGTCAAAAGCCCCATTCAACATCCAGGATCAGTACCTGAACCAGTCCCGCAAGGAGAAGATTCGGGTGGTGGTTCAGCTCATGTCTGGTGCCAAGATGGAGGGATATATCAAGTCGTTCGACAATTTTTCCGTACTGATGGAGGTTCAGGGGGATATCCTGATCTACAAGCACGCCATAGCCACCATTACCTCCACCGACGGTTCTTTCCGTCTCCACCAGTAAACGTCCCATTCCACACTGACCGGGGAGCAGACCGCTCCCCGGTTTTCAGTTGCCGTTCATGACCAAGCGCCCTCCCTTCTTACCCTACATCATCGTCGGTTCCGCCATCCTGCTGGCCTACGGAGTCTATCAACTCGGGTCCATTTTCTTCCCCCCGTTCATAGCCCTGCTCCTCGCCTATCTGTTCGAACCGTTGGTGCACCGGCTTGAGACGTTCATCAGGAGCCGTACCCTGGCAATACTGCTGGTTTTCACCGCTATCGTCCTGCTGCTGGCGGGCATTGTCACCTTCTATGTCACTGCCATCCGGAGCGAGTTTGCCGATGTTCAGTTGAATCTCCCTCACTACGCCGAGAGGTTCTACGCCATCATCCCGCATCAGGTGAAGAGTTTTCTGGATATCGACACCCCGGACAAGGTCCAGCTGCAGATCAATCGGCTGCTGGAGCAGCTCAAGGCGGTCTCCTTCGACCTGGTGCGCGAATCCCTGGCAGTCATCCGCAAGGCCTTCAGTTCGACCCTGGCCATCATACTGGCGATCCTCGGCTACTGCATCACTCCTCTCTACCTTTATTATTTCCTGAAAGACCTGCCGAAGATGGAAGATGGGATCCTCTCACTGGTGCCGCTCCGTCTGCACGAACAGTGGGTGGCCCGCAGCCGGGAGATCGGCAGCCTGCTTTCGGCATTCGTGCGGGGACAGCTTCTGGTCTGTGCCATCCTGGCCGTGCTCTACAGCATCGGTCTCTCCATGATCGGCATCGACCTGGCCGTGGTGGTGGGAACCCTGGCAGGCATCACCTTTATCATCCCTTATGTGGGAACGATCCTGGGGATCGTTCTCTCGGTCTTCCTGGCCATCCTCAAGTTTCACGACCTTCTCCACCCGCTCTTCTGCCTCGGTTGGTTCTGCATCGTCCAGGCCTTGGAAGGGGCGATCATTACGCCGAAAATCGTGGGCGACCAGGTAGGTCTCCATCCGGTGCTCACCATTCTCGCACTGCTCGTCGGCGGGCAGCTGTTCGGCATTGCCGGCATGATACTGGCCGTCCCCGCGGCAGCGGTCCTGAAGGTGTTCGTCGCCATGCTGCGGGACACCTACCTTGAGAGCGATTACTTCAGGAGTAGTAAGTAAATGAACACCATGGTCTTGCAGTGTATTTGGGAGGAGAAATGATGGACGGCCTGTTGATATCCGCAGTATCCCCCGGCAGCATTGCCGAAGAGTTGGAGATCGAGCCGGGCGACCGGTTGGTGGCCATCGATGGCAACCGACTGCGGGATATCATCGACTACCAGTATTACGGCGACGGAGACGACGTGCTGCTGGAGATCCGAAAGACCGACGGAGAGGTCTGGGAGATGGAGGTGGAACGGGAGCAGGGAGAGTCCCTGGGGCTCATATTCGCCCCTCCAGCCCCGGCCAAGTGCGGCAACCGCTGCGTCTTCTGCTTCGTTCACCAGCTCCCCAAGGGGCTGCGGGCACCGCTCTATGTGAAGGACGAGGACTACCGGCTTTCGTTTCTCTACGGCAATTACGTGACCCTGGCCAATATTAGCGACGCTGACCTGGCGCGGATAAAGGAACAGCGGCTCTCACCGCTCTACGTCTCGGTGCATGCCACCGACCCGGTTTTGCGGGAACAGCTACTGGGGAAAAAGGGTATCAGGCCGATCCTGGAGGTGATGGCGGAACTGGCGGAGGCCAGGATCACCATGCATGCCCAGGTCGTGCTCTGTCCCGGTCTGAACGACGGGACCGTCCTGGAGCAGACCGTTGCGGACCTGGTGGCACTCCAGCCGCGGGTGGCCTCGCTGGCCATTGTGCCGGTGGGGCTCACCAGGCACCGTCGCGGCCTGCCGGCACTGCAGCCGGTGACAAAAGAGTATGCCGCCGCATTCGTCAACGAGTGGCAGCCGCGCGCCGAGGCTCTTGCCGGGAGTGTGGGGGAGCCCTTTCTCTTCCTGGCCGACGAGTTTTTCCTCAAGGCCGAGCTCCCGTTCCCGCCGATAGAGACCTACGGCGATTTCCCCCAGTTGGAAAACGGTGTCGGCATGATCCCGCTCTTTGAAGAAGAGGCTGCGGAGGTGCTCGAAGCTGCCGAGCCGTTCCCTTCGCTCCATGCCACGGTGGTCAGCGGTCTCTCTCCTCTGCCGTATCTCGCTGCCTTTCTGAGGAGCCTCGGCGGGAAGAGCGGCGCTACCCTGGACCTGGTCCCGGTGGAGAATCGTTTCTTCGGCGAGAGCGTGACCGTAACCGGTCTCGTTACCGGTCGGGACATCGTCTCGGCGCTGCAGGGGCGAGATACCGGCACCCTTGTGGTCATTCCCGACGTGATGCTGAAGGAGGGGGAGGGGGTCTTTCTGGATGATCTGTCGGTTCGCGATCTGGAGGACGCACTCAAGGTCTCCGTTGTCGTTGCCGAGGCAACGCCGGCAGGTTTGTACCGCGTGCTTCGTGATGCCTGCGTGGGGGGAGACGAGGCGTGATGAGGCGTGCCACAGTCACCTGATTTCA
>CAYSJJ010000041.1:14609-36425 GCA_964431365.1 uncultured Geobacter sp.
GGCGGCCTAATGTAAATTTTTACAGGCGCCTTTTTTCACATGGTGGTTGCCAGGAGGGTTTTTATTTGGTAGTTAAATAGATACAACCTCATAGATAGACGACAATACTAAACCATCCGCGAGGATGGGACGGAAAGCCCACGGGTCTCACCGAGACAGCCGGGTCGCCGAAATATCACCTAGCGATATCGACGACCCGGTTTTTTTTATCCCTTGTGCAGGGAGGAGATACGTATGCTTCTGAATGTTTCGAAGAATAAGGTCTTCACATCTACGGAAAGCATCCTTGAACCCTACAGGTTGCTGCCGGTAACAAGCATTGGCCACCTACAGAAGGCGTTCCGGCTTCGCTATCAGGTCTACTGCGTTGAAAAGCGCTATGAGGCTAGTGATGAACGACGTGGGATGGAGATCGATCACCATGACGATCATTCTGTGCATACCCTGCTCGTTGACTCCCATGAGAATGCCATCGGGAATGTCCGTCTGATTCTGCCGAACTATAAAAAGCTGGAACAGAGCTTTCCAATTCAGAAGATCTGCAATCATAACATCGTACATGACCGTCAGTTCATCTTCAGCGGAGCGGCTGAAGTGTCGCGTTTCGCCATCAGCAAGTCGGCTTTAGCAGCCGGCGAGCGGGGCGAGGTATCCTTGCCGGTGTTGAGTCTGGGGTTGATGCGGGGGGTCGTAAGGATGAGCAGGGAGAACAACGTTGATGAGCTCTTTGCGATCATGGAACCGTCTCTGCTTCGGCTTTTGGCGCGGGTTTCGATCCATTTCTCCCCGATCGGTCCGCTGATTGACTATCACGGTATGCGCCAACCCTGCCACGCCAACCTGTCACGCCTCCTGCAGAGAACCGAAATGGAAAATCCCGCTGTCTGGGCATTCATCACCGATGAAGGAAAGTATGCCAATCATAGTGCCTCACAGTTGCTCTCCAACTGTTGCTGAGCAATTCATAATTGTCTGATCTACCCAAAGGGGCACGCGTGTGCCCCTTTTTTTGTTTCGGGTTCTTGAAACTGCTCCATTCCTGTGAGCCATATCGGGAGATGCTGGGCTCGATTCAATTCTATTGTTGTCGGCATGTTGATTGTCATCAGAACACTGAAGATGCGCGTTTTTATGTAGACTGTTAATTGTTTTGGGTTAATAAGTGTGGTACTGTTTGCAGCATGTTCTACGTTGCGCTACGCATTCTGCTCTACGACAAGGTGCGATCTCTCATTACGCTTTTGGGAGTAGTCTTTGCCGTAGGGCTGATTTTCAACCAACTGGGGATCTTCCTCGGGCTGATGGAAACTTCTTCAGTCATTGTCGACCATACGCCCGGTGATATTTGGGTAACTTCGAAGAACAGCAAGAACTTCGATTTTTCCCAGCCTTTTCCGGACTATGTCTATCATCAGACTATTGCCGATGATGGTATCCTGTCGGCGGAGAAATTGATCGTCGCCTGGGGGATCATCCGGCAAAAGGAGGGGGGGACCGAACAGGTCGAGGTTGTCGGGTTCAACCCTGATACGGGGGTGGGAGGTCCCTGGGAACTGGTGTCCGGCAACTTGAGGTCTCTCAAGAACGGCAATTGTGCCATCGTTGACGAGTCAGCCATGAAGCGGCTCGGCAGGATTCAGGCGGGAGAATATCGAGATGTCCTTTCGCATCGGTTGCAGATCGTCGGCATTTCCCGTGGAGCGAAATCGTTTACCACGGCTCCCATCCTCTTCACCTCGTTTGAGCTTGCACAACGTCTCGTGACCTATGTCGGGTCGGACAGCACTGTCTTCGTGGTGGCCAAAGTCAAGCAGGGGGGAGATGTCGATCAGGTAGTCTCTCGACTAAAGGCGCGTCTTAAAGGGGTTGATGTTTTCGCTGCGCATGATTTCAGCATGAAGACGCGTCGTTACTGGGCCGTGGAAACCGGAGTGGGGTTCTCGTTCCTGCTCACCATTGTCATCAGTTTTCTGGTTGGTATGCTGATCGTGGGGCAGACCATCTATAATTCCACGGTCGAACATATCAAGGAGTTCGGCACACTCAAGGCGTTGGGCGCCACAAACCGGGAAATCTACAAGATCATCTTTTCCCAGGCGATGATCAATGCCTTGGCTGGCTATATCATCAGTCTCATCGTCACCCTTGCGTCGGTCAAAATATACGAGGCTGGCGGGATGGTCATGGTGGTGCGGGGATGGGTGAATTTCCTGGTGCTCGGCCTTACCCTTCTTATGTGCTTTGCGTCGGCATTCGTGTCGGTCCGGCGGATCAAGCGGATTGATCCGGCCATTTTGTTCCGGGGGTAATGGTGGCGGACCCAATAACCATCAGCGATCTGACAAAGGTCTACCGCGAAGGGCAGATCGAGGTGACGGCAGTGGACCGCGTCAGTTTCTCTCTGCAGGAGGGTGAGGTTGTCGGTCTCTTCGGACCGTCCGGGAGTGGCAAGACGACCCTGCTTTCCATTCTGGGGTGCATCCTTCGCGCCACCTCCGGTTCGCTTAAGATCTACGGTAACGAGGTGTCCGATCTTCCGGAGGAGAAACTTCCTGCGATTCGCAAAAGCAATATTTCCTTCATTTTTCAGGGGTTTAATCTGTTCCCGGCCCTGACTGCCCACGAGAATGTGCTGCTGGGGCTGAAAATGAAAGGGATAACCGGGAGGGATGCAGACAGGCGGGCCAGCGATATGCTGATCAGGGTGGGACTGGAACAGCGGATGGGTTTTCTACCGAGGGATCTGAGTGGCGGGCAACGGCAGCGGGTGGCGGTAGCAAGGGCATTGGCGGCCGATTCGCCGATTATTCTTGCCGATGAGCCAACCGGGAATCTGGATCAGGCAAACGGCCGCAAGGTGATGGAACTGCTCAAGGAACTGGCGATCGACAAGAAGCGGTGTGTGGTCGTGGCAACCCACGACAACCGGATTGAAGATCTCTTTGACCGGATACTCTTCATGGAAGATGGCGTAATACACCGGGAGCAGGCGCGTACTGTGAACTGAACCGATGACGGGGAATAGGCAAACTGGTTGCTGTAGTGCTCGATACTGCTCTGTGAGGCTTTATGAAGAACGGACGATTGGGAATAGGAATTATTGGTGCTCTGATCTGTGTCGCGGTGCTTATCGCCGTTGTCGGCCCCAAACTGTTGGAGAGGAAACCGGAAACGGTGCCGGTTGGTACCGTATCAGGCGGTCAGGGTGAGGTAACTGCCAAGGGAGTCGTGGAGAGCGGCAATGATATAGAGTTGAGCAGTCAGGTCAAGGCAACCGTCAGCCGAGTTCTCGTGGAGGATGGTGCAGCGATTAAGGCGGGCCAACTTCTCCTGGAGTTCGACGCAACGAAGATTGAAGCCCAGCGGATGCAGGCAAGAGCCGCCTTGGCAGCGGCCGAAGCCAGGTACCGTGAACTGACGAAAGGCTACCGAAGGGAAGATGTGGCAATGGCCAAAAACGGTCGGGAGCGATCCCAGGCTGTGTTCACCCAGGCTAAGGACGAGTTCGAGCGACAGCGACGGCTTTATGATAAGGGTGCCACTACCCTGGTGGAGTTGAACAGGGCTGAAGAGCGGTTCCGTGTCGCCGAAGGAGAGTTGGGGAGTGCCGATGCCAACCTGGCCAAGTTCCGTTACGGAACACGGGATGAGGAGCGCGACCAGGCACGTGCCGAGGTTGAGCGTGCCAAGGCTGAGCTTTGCTTTGTAAATGGTGTTCTGAAGGACTATCGGGTGTACGCGCCGATGTCGGGCCTCGTTGCCGCACGCTTCAGGGATGCCGGGGAGGGTGTGGATATCGGCACTCCTTTGCTGCACCTGATCAATCCCGCGACGCTACGTATCCGGGCAGAGCTTGAGGAGACGGACGTGGGGCGGGTCAAGGAGGGACAGAAGGCGGATGTGACCATGGACGCCTATCACGGGAAGGTGTTTCCCGGCACTGTCTCCAAGGTTTTCCCGGTTGTCCTGAAGAAAACGCAAAAGAGCTTCGACCCGATGGCTTCCTTTGATATCAACACGCAGAAGATCCACATACGGCTGGATGACTTCTCGGGTCTCAAGAGTGGCATGACGGTTACGGTGCGGTTCAAATAGGATATGCGGCGATACTCCTTTACCATACTGATGTTGCTGGTCCTGGCGTGGCCAGTTGAGGGACGAGTCGTCACCGTGGAGGAGTGTGTCCGTCTTGCTGAGGAGCAGAGCAGCAGCCTGAAATCGTTTGATGCCCTCTCTACCGCTGCCGGTGAGGAGGTGACAATTTCCCGTACCGGTTTTTTGCCGACATTCACTCTCAAGGGTTCTTACTCCCTGTACGATCAGGCTGACCGGCTGATTATAAACGGCAACACCTTTGCCCCCGGCATACCGTCCAGTGATGTGACCATCGCCACCGGCGACCGGTATGCCTATTCCCTCGGTCTGACATTGCGACAGCCTCTCTTCACCGGCGGCAATCTTACTCACACGTATAAACGGTCAAAACGACAGGCATCGGCCGCAGAGTTCGATGCGGCGCGGCAGCGGCGCCTCCTGACGATGCAGGTAAGACAGACATTCAACGAAGTGCTTATCACCGAGAGCCAGGTCAGGTCCGCAGAAAAGGGGATACGGGCTCGCGAGGAGCGGTTGCGGGTCGTGCGCGAGCGATTGGTGGAGGGGTATGCCGATCGTGAAGAGGTATTGAGGCAGGAGGCTGAGCTGGCCATGGCCCAGGCGCGACTGGTCAGAGCCAAAAGCCGGGGAGAGATCGCCATGACCAGGCTGAGGAAGCTCATCCAGGCCGTTCCGGGCGAAGAGATAGCCCTTTCCGGTGTGCCCGGGAAGCCTGTCCTTACTGCAGGCCTTAACGAACTCATCGCCGCGGGACTAGAGCAGCGGGAGGATCTGAAAGGTTCACAGGCAAGGGTGATGGCGGCAGACGAGGGGGTTGGCGCTGCCAGGAGCGGCTTCCTGCCTCAGGTCTATCTGGAAGGTGGGTATTATCGCCAGAAGGAGACGAACATCGCCCGTCCCGAGCTTTGGTTAGCCACTGTTCAGGCTGAATGGCCCTTGTTCCAGTGGGGACGCACCTCGGCGACGGTCCGCAAGGCGACGGCGGAGCGTCAGCAGCAGGAGTATGCCAAGGAGGAGCTGATCCGAACGTTGCGCCTTGAGGTCGAGGAGAGTTGGCGGGAGGTAACGGCCCAGCAGAGTCTGGTCAGCGCATTGGAGAAACAGGTCCGGGCTGTGGAGGCCGCTTTGGAGAAATCCATAGATCGTTATGGTGCGGGGGCTGCCCGTTATGACGAGGCGCTTGCCAACGAGACGGGACTCTGGGATGCCTTTGACAGCTACTATCAGGGGGTCGTATCGTTGGGTAACGTACTGGCGACCCTTGAAGCTGCTACTGCCAAGGATTTGGAACAGTTGTCCTCTCGGGAGCCGCTGTATCGGCCTGACTTCGAGCGTTACGAGAATCTGTTGCGAAAGGCGTTCGATGGTCAACGGCGCCAGGACCTGCCAGTCGACGATAGACCAGCAGTCACCCCGCAGAGTGAGAATCCTGCTCCCCCGCAAAAGCGAGCTGAAAAGCCATCCCCTCCCGAGGTCGCGACTGCTCGGAAGACAACTGGCTGTCAGCTGCAGTTGGGGGCCTTCAAGTCGAGGGAACATGCCAATACCTTGTCGGCCACCGTCAAAACGCTTTTGCGTGGCAGGGTGGCCGAGGTCGTTGTCGAAGGGGGGATGTACAAGGTTGTGGTCGGTCCGTTTGTCAGCCCGATGGAAGCTCGTTCCGTGGCGAAGGAGTTGGGGGTTGCGGACTTTATGGTGAGGAGCAGCCATGGACCGTGAACAGTTCCTGGAGAAGGCATTCTCCCGCAACTTGGGGCTGCTGAGTGAAGGCGATCAGCAGCGACTGCTGAATGCCCGGGTCGCGGTTGCCGGAGCCGGAGGGGTCGGTGGGCTCCACCTGCTCACCTTGGCCAGGCTTGGTGTCGGCAAATTTTATATTGCCGATTTCGACACCTTTGACACGGTTAATATCAACCGGCAGTACGGCGCCTATGTCAGCACCATGGAACGGCACAAGGGAGAGGTGTTGCAGGGAATGGTGCAGGACATCAACCCGTATGCCGATATTCGCCTCTTTCCCGACGGGGTCTCGTTGGAGAACCTCGATGCCTTTCTGGCCGGGGTGGATATCTACGTGGACGGGATCGACTTTTTCGAGATAGACATCCGTCGTGCGATCTTCAATCGTTGCCGGGAGAAGGGTATCTATGCCCTGACCGCGGCGCCGCTTGGATTCGGCGCAACATTGCAGGTCTTTGCGCCGACCGGTATGTCGTTCGACGACTATTTTGCCATTCATGACGGTATGGGGCAGGACGAGAAGGTGGCGGCCTTTGCCGCCGGTCTCGCTCCCCATCCCTACCACCTGAAGTACCTGGATCTGTCCAAGGTCAGTCTGGCCAAGAAGCGGGGACCGGCCCTGGCACTCGCCATCACGCAGGCGTCAACCCTTATTGCCACCGAGGTCGTCAAGATCCTCACCGGCAAGGGGACGATTCGGCCGGTACCGGCCTATCTGCAGATCGACCTGCTGCGCAACAAGTACACGCAGGGGTATCTCTGGCTTGGGGGGAGAAACCCCCTGCAGGTGCTGAAACGCTGGATTATTCTTACTAAAATAAGGGCTAGTTCGTAAAGAATTAGGCAACCGAATGTGGTGGCACGACTATCCTTCTGACGGAGACGGGAGGACCATCCTAGTTTATGTCACGTTTAGGGGTGCTGCGCTGGTAGTGCCCTTTGATTTTGTTATTAATGATCTATACCGACGAGGTGACTTATGGGAATTACGCCGCAGGACCAATTCATTAAGTTGATTGGCCTCTCTACTTTTCTGGAAGAGCAGCGGAATCTGGATGAGAGTTTGGACGACATTGTTTCCATGGCGGCCAATATTCTGCAGTCAGGCACCTGTTCCATCATGCTTTTCAAGGAGGACGAGGAGTCTGATGGCTTCCGCCTTCGACTGTTCGCCAAGCATGGTGACCTTCCACAGAAGGCCTTTACTGAGGCGGTAAAGGTTAATGACGGCATAGCAGGAAGGGTAGCGGCGACTGGTAAGGCCTTGCTGGTGCAGAATATCGAGGAAACCGAGTTCTTTAACTTGGCGCGGAGGCCCGAATCAGCAAACAAGAGTTTCATATGCGTGCCTATTGTCATAAATCGGAAGGTTATCGGTGTGTTGAATGTCAGCAACCCTCTGGATGCGCGCTCATTCGACTACAGTGACCTGAATCTCTCTGTCTTCGTAGCGCTCCTTGTCGGGAAGTCGGTCCAGGTCATCCAACTTCAGAATCTGCTCAAGTCCCGTTTTGCGCAACTTGCCATAGCCAGTCAGGCACAAGACCTTCTAGCTGGGGCTTTCAATTCCGACTCATATGATACTGGCAAAGTTGTGAAGATGGTGGCAAAGACTTTTTATCGAGAGATGACGAAGGCCGGCTTCCAGCGGGATCATATCGTGAGCGCAGCTACGGAGATCATTTCCCAATTGAGTGAGAGTCTTGAGAAACATGACCTAAGGAGCAAACGGGAGAGTGTGCGGGAGGGTTAAGATATGCTCTCAGCGCCTATCGACCGTCATGTGTGAATCTCAAAGTTGTCCCAGCCAACATCGACTCAGTTTACTACTGATTCAGGTGCTACGAAAAGCCACGCGCTTCTGAAACTTTTCCGGATGGACCCTTGTTGAACAAAAAAGTCCTCGCTTGCGGCGGGGACTTTTTTGTTTAGGGGTGTGTTGACGGCCCAATAGTGATTACACTTTGCTGCTAGTCACGCCTTTTTCTGGCAAAGAAGGCAAGGGCAGCAATGCCGGAGCCGAGCAGCACCAAGGTGCCGGGCTCCGGTACGGTGGTGGAATTGGCGAATGTCTTGATGAAAAGCTGCTCGCCGCCGCCCGACAGGTTGGCAAGACGCACGTCCAACTGCATTACATCGTAACCTTCAAAATTGGGACTATTCAGAATAGCTTGAATCTCTGGTGAGAAGAGAGCAAACGCGGCATTATTCCGCCCGAGGTTCTGGTTGATGATATGGTGAGTTGCACCTGGCGTACTGCACGGGACTTCCGTGCCGCCCATTGTGCAGACTTCAATCTGGCCGTGTATCCTGACGTAATCGTTGTTGTTGGTAAGATTGCCACTGGCATCAAACGTCAAAGTGTCGGGTTGCGCCACTGATGACCCCGTGCTGGCATATGTCGTGACATCGCCGAATATCTGATTCGAATTGAGTGCGCTATTTATTAAATCGAAGTACAGGGTCGGCTTTGCACCTGTGCTTGCTGTGTCAACAAGAGCAACACGTCCCCAGGCGTAGATATCTTGCGACGTAGTTCCTGGTGCGTTGGAGTCGTTATTGTTGAAATAGAAAAGCAGATTGTTTGCGCCAATGGCTTGTTTAACGTTCGCAAGCGTATAATCCCACGAGTTGGCAGTGTCGCCGGGAAACTGGCCGGCCCCACCCGGGTCCGGTGGTGCTGGCAGGCTTGTACTGAAGTATGTGCTACCATTTTGGTTCCCGCTGGGAGCGGGATATGCGTTGTCCGGATTCGGGTTTGTGGTTACGTTCTGTCCGTTTGCCCCCGTGTAAATCACAATTTGATTGTTAATATGCGAACCGGAGGAGGGAAGGGTATACGGTCCTGGTGAGGCTGTGCCCGTATGGATCAGGTTGAGAAGTGCCAGTGAGTAGACCTGAAAATCGCCAAAGGTGCGATAGGGGTCTAGGGTGGTGTTTGGGTACAGCTCAAGGGCGAATGCACTGCCGGAAAATAGTACGGTACCCAGCGACAATGAGACAAGTAAGTGTTTCATATATTACCTCCTTCGCCCGGTGCAGCGGTTGTTTGTTTTTCTAATGTATTAAAATATAAGCATGAATTGTGCCGTGTCGTACTTGCTTGATTTCATTGGGTAGGTGTGAAGGGCTTGATTTAGTGTAAATTAATTCGACACTTCTGCGCCAGGAGGGATGGACGTGCATCTCGGCAGATCGCACTACTGGGCGATGCAAGCTTAGGCGAATAGTGGCGGAATCTGCTGCGTGCTGGAAAGAGCGTCTTCGGGAAAACCCAGATTGACCAACATGGGGTAATAGTAATGGATCGTTATTTCAAGACATCGCTGACTGGCCTGCGCAGCGACCTGACCGTCGGCGGGTCTGCGTGGCCGAAGCGAAACAGGATGATCAGTGCATTCTCGGGTGTGATGGGAACGATTTCTTGCAGCTTCGAATATACGTTCCTGAGAAGGCTGTATTGTTGGTCAGAAAAACCTTGCTCTCCCCCACGGAGCATTCGGGTCAAAATAAACGGTAGACCTCCAAAAGGATGGACCGCAATGCCGAGCGCAGTTGCCGTCAGCCAGAGACGTTCCATGCAGCGCCCCCCGGCGAAATAATCCTGATCTGACGAGCCATCCATGACCAGAATACCGAGAGCGGACGATTTCATCAGCAGGCTGCTGTTCAGCAGGCCAACAAGGCGGTTGACGCCGATCAGGTTGAGTGTGCGAAGAAATGGCCATGAGGACATGAGTCGGAAAAAAAGGCGCTGAATCGAATCGAGTTCCAGACTGGTCACCGGCAGGCCATCCCTGCTCCCCTCTACTTCCCTGTCATTCCAGCGCAGCCAGCGAAAGAGGTTGGCGTGGAGTTCGGGGTGGTCGAATATGACACTATCAACCTTTGCTGACAGCCGGAAGAGCTCTTTCATCGTTGACTGATCATCGAGCAGGTGGAGATTCGCTCCTGGAACGGATATCGCTTTATGAAGACTCGTTTTCGCTGCTTCAGAAAGTTCTTCTCGCCGGTAGGGGCGACGGTTGGTGCACCGCTGAGAAAGTGCGGATGAAAGTGGGTCAGGTGTTGTCGGGCTTGGTCGAAATGAAATGCGAACAACCGGGTTTTCACTAGCCGGAAAGGGGGTGATATCGCACGCGAGGTTGAGGTTGCTTGCCGCGATAACCAGGTTCTCGACGGCGGCGCCAATGGTGGCATATGCAGCGGTGTAACCGTAGTCACCAAAAAATTCCGCCCGCTGCCGGTCGAGGTGGATATCGAACCCGTCGTCCCGAGCGATGAATTGCCAAGGCTGACAGTTGTCGACGGAAGGGGCAGTGGTTGCTGCGGCAACAAGTTTGTCTATGGTTTGCGGAGAAAACATGTGAGAAGTTTAACTCAAGAAATGGTTTCGGCAACAAAAAAGGCAACGACTGATGTCGTTGCCTTTTTTGGGGGTAAACAGTTGGGGACCTAGTTCCGCATCCGCTTGCGGCCGAAGAGGCCGAGGCCGATCAGGCCAGCTCCGAGGAGGGCGAAGGTTCCCGGTTCAGGGGTGGCAATACCGTTGATGGGGTCGCTGCTGACCACGTCCCAACCCTTGTAGGTGTGGGTAAAAGGAGCAGATCCGGTATTGAGTATGCTGAACGTGTTTACCATGGCAAGGTCAGCGAAGCCGCCGGTAAAGCGAGCGTAGAAATTCGTATCGAGGGCGCTACCAGCCGACCCGCCGGTTACATCGAGAAGAGAGGCGCCCGTGCCTCTGATGCCCAGTAAGCCGGTTTTCCCGTCAACACCACTGCCTGTAATTGAGGATACCAGCGTACTTGTCTGATTGAAGAAGTCACCACCGGTAACAAACTGTGCCGAAAGAAAGAGATTGCCACTATTGATGTCTGAGTAGATGGTAGCATCTTTTGTCAGGTCAAATGTTGAATTCCATTCGTATACGTAGAGATTGCCGCCGGTAAAGGTGATGGCGCTTCCCGGGGCCTCTCCGCCGAAGGAGTTCACAATCAGGCTGTCGAATTTACCATAAAGGTACTTGCCGCCGTCGCCAGCGCTCCAAAAAGGTGTAGAGCTGCCTGTTTGAGTGATCTGGTCAAGAGAGAACACACCTTTCAGTTCTTGCCGAACACCCGTTACGCGTTCCTCATAATTTGTCCAATGGAAGGTGACCGGACCGACGGGAAGTGGTACGGCCATTGCGGTAACTGCGGTACCCAAGAGCATGCATGAGGCGAGAAGGGCAGTTAGTTTTGCTTTCATCTTTAGTCTCCTTTTTTAGAGTAAATGCTATTAGGCATGATTGCCGAGGCTTGTTTGCTTGGATATATAGCACAAGGCGTGCCATTTGTTAATGTGTTGAAATTGTGAGGCAAAAGCCGGGTCGTCTGTTGGCTGGGCAGTTGGTGTAAAGAACACCGACATTTTGGTCCGTTTGTCACCAGAACCGCCACTGTTGTGCTTGCAGTACGAATATGCCAAGGAGCGCATTGGTTACTGCGTGGCTGATAATGCACTGTATAAGGCTTTTACTTCGGTAAAGGAGCAGGCTATAGGCCACGCCGGCCATGACGCCTGCGTAGAACTGGTGGTGTTCCAGACCGAAGAGTAGTGCCCCGATGAGGAAGGATGCCCCGGTGAAGGAACCGACTGGAACCTTGGCAATGTCTGGAGTGATGACGTAGCGTAGGAGAAAGGATCGCCAGAAAAGTTCTTCCATGATCGGCACGACAATCGAAGCGCTTAGCAAGCGAATTCCGATGAGGCAATAGCGTGTAAAGGAATCCGACACGACTGTCGGATTGTAACCGGCCGGAGTCCCGGAAACGCCAAGCGTCCAGGGCATGTTTATCCAGAGAAGGAAGACGATAATCCCGACGCCGATGCCGATGGTCGTTTCCCGGTACTGCAGGAGGTCACGCACGCGGATTTCTTCATACTGCTTCCAGAAAATTGCCAGAAGAAGGCCGACGGTCAATGCTCTAAAGGGATAAAGGTAGAGGAAGGCCGTTGACGGGATGTTGACCAGTCCTCTGTCCATCAGGAGGCGAAGGACCTCCTCGCCGCCAATAAAGAACATGAATGCCCCGAAGGGAAGAATTCTGTACAAGGTGTAGGGAGTCATACTATTTTGCTCTCATTTGATGATTTGTATTTGATAATTAGTTAAATATAACCATGTCTTGTGTAGATATGTACCAGTAAATAATTTATATCCTGTTTACAAGCCATTTTTTCATTGGTATAGTTTTTTACCCACCGCTAATGGTTTTTTTTGTTGCGCGAATCCAGCCTGAAACTGAGAGATCAGTAGGAACGGAGTCATGCAATGTACTTCGACTTTAAGAAAATTCCGAAGGACTCCCCGCTTATTGAGGATGTCTATCAACTTCGTTACAAGGTCTATTGCGATGAGTGGGGCTTCGAGCGGCCGGAAGATCATTCGGGACAGCGCGAATTCGATAAGTACGACCCCTTCTCTTCCCATTTCGGGGCAATTCGCAAGGACTCTGGTCAACTGATCGGCACCGTCAGGGTGATAGGTTTCTCTGATCTGGGTTTTCCGATTGAAGAGCACAGCACATTTTCCGTTGATCTCTCGTATCTTGATCGGCTTAAAGTCGGAGAGATATCCCGATTGGCGGTGAGTAAGGAGTATCGCAAGCGTCTTGCGGACAAGATCATGCTCGACGGAGAGGAATACACGCCCGAGGTCGAGCGTCACTATCGTGAGGAGCGGCGCCGGTCGGACCATGATATCGTTTTGGGATTGTACAGTTGCATCTATCAGGAGTGTCTGGAGACCGGTCTGACCCATCTGTATGCAGTAATGGCTGATGGCCTTCAGTTCCTTCTTCGCCGTGCCGGCGTCCTGTTTCGTCGAATTGGTCCAACCGTAGAATATCATGGGAAAAGAACTCCCTACCTGTTGACGGTAGATGAAACGATGTCTCACATGGCGGAAAAGAATCCCGAAGTATATAAATTGTTTCTGGCACGGGCCGCTGATTGCGTCACCGATGATGCCGCTGGGAGGTCATTGCGTGGTTAAGAGAATTGTTATCGCTGTATTGATTGGCTGTCTGCTGGCGGCATGTTCCGGCAAAACCAAGGAGGAGTTGTTCGCGGAGGCTCAGAAACAGCTTGCCGGCGGGAATCCCAATGGAGCAGTTGTCTTACTGAAGAATGCCTTGGAAAAAGACCAGAACTTCTCAGATGCCAGGTTCCAACTAGGCCGAGCCTATGCGGCTGCCGGCAAGCAGGAGCAGGCTGAGAAAGAGTTCCGCAAGGTTCTGGTACAGATGCCGGGCCGCGCCGAAGCGAGGCTGGAACTGGTCAAAACTCTCATCGCACTAGTGAAATCGGATGAAGCCCTGAAAGAGGTGGCTGAGTATCTCAGGGTGATGCCAAATTCTCCCGATGGGTTGGAGCAACAAGGCCTCGCCCATGCTCAGAAAAGAAATTTTGCTGAAGCCGAGACCTTGCTCAAGCAGGTGCTCAACCTCGACCCGAAGCGGTTGCAGGCTAAACTTGAACTGGCCACGATCTTTGTAGCCCAAGAGAAGGTCGCAGCGGCACGGACGCTGCTTGAGGAGACAATTGCCGGTGATCCGCAGAACGTCCGCCCTTACTATATGCTGGCATCGATTGAGGCGGGGAGCGGCAAGCTGGACACGGCGCTTGAATTGTACAGAAAGATTATCGCTGTGAAGCCAACCGAGGTGCAAGCGCTCTACAGGGCGGGGATGATCCATCTCGATCGAGGTGAACAGGACAAGGCTGGACAATTGGCCGAACAGCTTCTCCAGAAGTATCCGAAGAGCGGTGAAGGGGCACGACTGAAGGGAATGCTGCAGTATCAACGGAAGCAGTACGCTGAGGCGATTACCTCTTTGCAGAGCGCCAACAAGCTGCAGCAGACCTTGGAGGGGTACTACTATCTGGGGCTGAGCCTCTACAGCAAGGGCGATTTGGAGACTGCTCTCAGCCAATTCAGGGCCATTCTCGACCGGAGCCCGAATTTCGCCCAAGCACGCCTGATGACAGGCATGATTCTGCTTAGCCAGAAACGGGTGGACGATGCCATCAAGGAGATTCGGCGCGTCATCGAGGCTAATGACCGGAATGCCCTGGCGCATAATCTCCTCGGCAGTGCGTATATGGCCAAAGGGATGGTCGAGGAAGGGATGAGGGAACTTGACCGGGCGACACAATTGGATCCGAAGATTATCGATGCCCACCTTAAGAAGGGCGTTTTCTATCTGAGCAAAGGGAACCAGCAGGCGGGAGAAACGGAGCTCGCTACGGCCGTCAAGGTTGCGCCGGAAGTGTTGAATACTCGTTTCCTGCTGGCGTCTTACTACCAGCGGCGCGGTGAGCCGGCCAAGGCCCTTTCAACGCTAAGAAGCGGTTTGACCGGCAAGCAGGGTGATGCGAGCCTGTACAATGGGATGGCTGGGCTGATGTTAAGCCAGCGGAAAACAAAAGAGGGCCTGGAGTATCTACAGAAAGCCAAGCAAGTTGACCCTGGACTCTTTTCTACGTATTTTAATCTGGCAACATTTTACGCGGCTACCGGGAAACACGATAAGGCCCTTGCCGAGTATCAGAGCGTACTGCAAAAAGAGCCAGCCAATGTCAGAGCGCTACTGGGAGTGGCGGCATTGAACGACCTGAAAGGGCTGGACAAGGAGTCTCTCGATTATTACACCAAAGCCAAGGAGACGCGTAACCCGGCAGGTTTCCTTGCACTGGCCGCCTACTATGCCAAGAAAAAGGATACAACAAAGGCGCTGAATGTCCTTGATGAGGCGATAAAGGCGGATTCCAAGAATGCTGCCGCTCTGGAGATGAAAGGGACCCTGCTGGCCGGCGAGAAAAAATTTAATGATGCGCTCAAGGTGTTTGACAACCTGGATGTTATTTCCCCGGATCGAGGGTTGCCGTTGAAGATCAGGACCCTCGTGGCGATGAAGGAAATTCCAAAGGCGATCGAGCAGGCGCGCCGGATCACTACGCAGAGGCCTAATGCGGCGACCGGCTACTTGGTTATGGCATCCATTTATGCCAGTCAGAAGGATTATCCCCGGGCCATCGCTGAAGTTAAGAACGGTATTCGGGTGGACGCTAAGAACCCCCAGGCACATCTGGAGCTTGGTAATCTGCTGGCCGCCAGCAAGAATCAGGCTGGAGCCATGGCCGCCTATGGAGACGCGATCAAGCTGCAGCCTAATTTCGCCCCCGCTCTTTTTGCCCAGGGAGCCCTGCTGGATGCTGCGGGGAAAAAGAAGGAAGCCGTGCAGAAGTACCGTGAAACCTTGGCAAAGGCTGACAACTACGTACCCGCTCTGAACAACCTGGCTTTCTTGTATTCAGATGGCTACGGAAGCAAGGACGAAGCGCTACGCTTGGCCATTACCGCCTTCAAGCTTGAGCCTGGCAATACCGGTATAATGGATACACTTGGGTACGCACTGCTGAGGGCGGGAAAGAGGGATGACGCGAGGAAGGTGCTGGATAGAGCTGCCACGTTGCTCCCCGGAAATCCAACCGTCCTGTACCATCTTGCATTGGCTCAGAAAGAGACCAATGACCGCGTCGCCGCAGCGAAAAGCGTACAAAAGGCTCTCACTCTGGGCGAGTTCCCCGAGGCAGCCCAGGCGAGAGGTCTTATGGTCGAACTGAAGCGATGACGCTGGAACTGTGATGAAATTTAGAGTGATTATACTCCTTGCCGGTGATGTTGTATTTGTCTTGGCTGCCTTGATTTCGGCCTTGCTTGCGAGGTTCGGCAGCAATTATGATTGTCGCCACTACTTGTTCAACAACGTGCAAGTGCCGGTAATCCTGATCGGAACGGCACTGTTTGTTTCGTATCTTGCCGAGAGTTACAGTGCAGACAAGAACATAAAGAAAAGGGAGCTGCTGGTTAATGTCATCATTGTTGCAATCGGCTCTTTTTTCTGTCTCTCCGCAGTTTACTACCTTGCACCTAATTTTATGGTCGGCAGGGGATTGCTTTTCCTGACGATATTGTTCTTTGCCATCTACCAGTACATATGGCATTTCGTGTATTTCTTCAGCCACCAGCATCCTCGATTCGCGCAGCAGGTACTGGTACTGGGGACGGGAGAGTTGGCGTGGAAAATTAACGAGTTGTCCTCTGAATCGCGGGGTTACTACAAGGTCGCAGGGTTCGTCCGTTGTGGTTCGCTCGTGGTCGGTGAAAAGGAAGTACCGCAGGAACAGATACTGGGTGACTCGGATGCCCTGCGGGACATTGCATTGACAACGCATGCCGACATTATTGTGATAGCCCTTTCCGAAAGACGTGGTGTTTTCCCCCTACGGGACGCACTGAGTTGTAAACTTAACGGTGTCGAGGTTCTCGACGCCGCGTCTTTTTATGAATTGGCCTGCGGCAAGCTGATGCTTGAGCAGATCACCCCCAGTTGGTTCATATTTTCCACAGGCTTTCGTCGGCCGGTTGCCATCAGTTACGCAAAACGGATGGTGGATGTATTTCTTGCACTTGTCGGGCTTATCCTGGCAACCCCAATCATTGCACTCTTTTCTTTCATAATTAAGGTTGACTCGTCTGGACCGATCTTCTTTACCCAGGTACGAGTCGGCAACAAGGAGAAGCCGTTCAGCCTGCTGAAATTTCGCACCATGCGACAGGATGCCGAATCACAATCCGGTGCTGTCTGGGCAACCGAAAACGATCCGAGAGTCACTCGGATCGGGAGATTCATGCGTAAAACACGGATCGATGAAATCCCGCAGTTGATAAACGTTCTGAAGGGGGAGATGAGTTTCATAGGCCCTCGGCCGGAACGACCTGAATTTGTTGAAAAGCTCAAAGCGCTCATTCCTTACTACTCGCGGCGCCATTTCATCAAGCCCGGGGTGACCGGGTGGGCCCAGGTACGTTATCCCTATGGTTCCTCCATTGAGGATGCCGTGGAAAAATTGAGATATGATCTTTATTACATAAAGAATCTGTCTCCGTTTCTGGATACACTTATATTTTTTGAAACTATCAAGGTTGTTCTGTTCGGGCGTGGAGCACGGTGAGGCGATTAATTCGTTGAGTGGGATTGAGTCGAGATTGGAGAACTGTATGAGACGTGGATTTTGGCTGTTGGTACTGACGATTCTTATGAGTACTGTCCCCGTATTGGCCGGTGACTACGTGATCGGCGAAGGTGACGGACTTGATGTCTCCGTCTGGGGGGTCAAAGAGCTGAGCTTTTCGGTCAAGGTTCGTCCGGACGGCAAGATAACGGTTCCTGGACTTGGTGACGTCACTGCCAGCGGCTTCACACCGACAGCCCTCCAGGCGTCGTTGGGAGGAAAGCTCAAGGAGTTGGTCAAAAATCCGATAGTGACGGTAACGGTGCGAGAAATTACCAACAGTAAGGTGTACATATTCGGTGGAGGAGTGAAATCTGGCATTTCCGATCTATCGAGGAGGACGACGCTTCTCCAACTTCTTTGCTCAATCGGCGAAGTAAGGGCGGCAGACCTCAAGCGAGCATATGTGCTCCGTAACGGTAAGAAAGTGAAAGAGGATTTCCACCGTTTGTTCGTCGACGGGGATGTTGCCGAGGATGTGGTGCTGGAGAACAACGATTCCCTCTTCATTCCCCTGGCACTTGACAAGAATATTTATGTCCTCGGCTCCGTGAACTCCCCCAAGGCAATCGAGTACCGTGAGGGGATGGCAGTGATGGAGGCGATTCTGGAGGCTGGGGGGTTCACCAAGTTCGCCAGTCAGAATGATACTATCATCCGGCGCAAGGAAAAGGGTGGAGAGACGTCCATCCCGGTGAAAGCAAAGGATCTGATCAAGGACGGCGATCTTGGTCAGAATATCAGGCTCAAACCGGGAGATTACGTGATTGTCAAAGAGGGGCTGTTCTAGTCATCAGCTGAACAAAGAAGGGGGTTGTTTCTTTCCATGTCATCTCAGGAATTTGATTACAAACGCTATCTTGAGCTTTTGCTCCGCTATAAACGTCTTTTTCTTGTCACAGCGTTGATGATTTTGACCGGCGCCGTCGTTCTTTCCTATATCTTGCCGAAGAGGTTCGAAGCCAAGAGCACTGTCTTCATCGAAAAGAACGTTATCAACGAATTGGTGAAGGGAATTGCAGTGACCCCTTCAATGGATCAGACGATCAAGGTGCTCACATATGCCATCACCAGTCGACCTATTATGGTCAAGGTCATAAACGAACTTGACCTTCTGACTAAGAAGAACAGCGATGCCGAATTGGAGGAGCTGCTCAAGGATATTCAAAAAAATGTGACGGTAAAAGTCAAGGACAATAATCTTTTCATTATTTCCTACGTTGACCGGAATCCTCGTGTGGCGCGTGATTTTATCAATACTCTGGTGCGTATTTACATTGAGGAGAATGTTTCGTCGAAACGTGAGGAGTCCTACGGAGCGACAAAATTTCTGTCCGAGCAGATCGGGGACTTCAAGGAAAAAATGGAGAAGGCGGATGCCGAACTTTCCCGTTACAAGGCCTCGAAAGGCGGAATAATAGCTATTGATGAGGCGAAGCTGTTTGAGGAGATCAATGCCTCTCAGCAGAAGCTATACGATATCCAACTTCGTCGCAAGCACCTGGAAGGACTTAAGCCGGTCGCGCGCAGGACTTCCGATCCGATGCTGGGAAACCTGTTAATCCTGCAAAAACGGCTTGAGGAGTTGCGTTCCCAGTTTACCGACAGCTACCCGGAGATTGTCAGGGTCAAGGGGGAGATTGAAGCTATCAAGGAGCAGGTGCGGACGCGTAAAGATGAAGGTAGGACAGTCATCGATCCGCAGGAGATCGGCAAAATAGAGGCTGAACTTGCTGCGTTGCGGTCAAGCGAGGAGAGTCTGAAGCGTTACATTTCCACCAACCAGGCTCTACTGAAGAACATTCCTACTGCGAAGGCGAGTCTTGATCAACTTGAGACGGAAAAAAAGAAACAGAAAGAGCTTTACGATCAGTTGATGACTCGCCACGGTCAGTCGGAGATGTCCAAACAGATGGAGGTACAGGACAAGACGACCACGTTCCGCATTGTTGATCCTGCGGTGATGCCCATCAAACCTGCCAGTCCGAACCGGCTAAAGATTATGTTGCTTGGTCTCGTCGGTGGCATCGCCGGGGCAATGGGACTTCTCGTGTTGCTTGATCTAATGAGCAATACGGTGAAGTCGGTCGAAAGTGTGAAGTCTTTTGGGTATCCGGTCCTGGCCGTCATACCCCGCATGCAGGACATAACGGTTGCCGAGCGGATGCGGCGGCAGGATCTGCGGCTTTACATAGTAGCAGCAAGCTATTTCTGTCTGCTGCTGGTTTTTGTGGCCATTGAGGCCTTGGATCTGGGGTATGTCGATAAGGTCCTGGAGCGTGTCGGTGTTGTCGAAAGGCTCCGTTAAACGGAAAGAATAAAGGAAGAGACAGATATGAGCAGGATTGAGCGGGCACTGGAAAAGGCTTCCGAACGACGGGGAGCAGGAACGAACGCACCTTCGGTTGAACCGACGCGGCGCGTACCTTCATCAACGGCTGCTGAGACGACACTCCCGCGGCCGGCGCAGACCATCAGTATTGACAACCCACTCCTTGTTGCGGTGCGTGAGCCCAACTCGCCGGCAGCCGAAGAGTATCGTAAACTGAAGTCCAGTCTGGTGAAGTTGACGAAAAGCGATGAATTCCACAACACGATCATTGTTACTAGTGCCGTTGCGGGCGAGGGGAAGACGCTGACCTCTATCAATCTTGCCCTGAGCCTGGCACAGGAGTTCGACCATACAGTGCTCCTGATCGATGCTGATCTGCGCCGACCATCGGTACACCGCTACCTGGGGATTAAAGCTGAACGGGGGTTGTCCGACTGCCTCCTTGACGGCGTCAACCCCGGCGAGGTTTTGATCAACACCGGCATCGGTAAACTCGTCGTGCTTCCGGCAGGTAAGGAAGTCCGCAACCCAGTTGAACTCTTCACTTCTCAACGGTTATCTTCACTATTGATGGAGATTAAGCATCGCTATCCTGACCGCTATATCGTCATCGATACCCCTCCAGTTCTTCCGTTTGCCGAAACTCGCCACCTGAGCCGTCTTGTAGATGGTACAATTTTCGTCGTAAAGGAGGCAGAAGCCTCAGTCCAGGGGGTAACAGAGGCGTTGGAAGCCCTTCGGGAGGGGAATGTGCTTGGTATTGTCTACAACGACGCCAGGATTGCTCGACTGGACGACCGATACTACTATTACCGTTCTTACAACGAACAGCGGAAATAATACAGTTACAGGGAAAGCATGTACGAAGCCTATTTTAATCTGACAATCAAGCCGTTCGATCTGGTTCCGAATCCGGAATTCATGTATCGCAGCAAATCCCACAAGAAAGCGCTTACCTATCTGGATTACGGGATCCGTGAGCGCGCTGGCTTCATCCTCTTGACCGGGACAGTGGGGTGCGGCAAGACTACGATCATTAGGGAGATGTTGAACCGGCATTACGATCATATCGTTCTTTCCAAGGTCTTTAATACCCTGGTCGATTCCCAGCAACTACTGACCCTCATTAATGACGATTTCGGCATCCCGGTACAGGGGAAAGACCGGATCACCCTGCTTCGCGATCTCAACGAGTTTCTGATAACCCAGTATGCCGCCGGTAACAGGCCGGTACTAATTATCGACGAGGCACAGAATCTGTCCGCAGAGTTGCTGGAAGAGGTGCGCATGCTCTCCAATCTGGAGACGGCGCATACCAAACTGCTACAGATCATCCTAGTCGGCCAGCCTGAACTCCGTGCCAAATTGTCGGTTCCGGAAATGCTGCAGTTGCGACAGAGGATCAGTATCAACTGTCATCTCTCCCCCCTTAGCAGACTGGAGACCGAGGAGTACATCCTTCATAGGCTGGAGATCGCAGGCAATCGGCACGCGGTCGTTTTCGTTCCACAGGCACTGGATGTCATCTACCAATACAGCCGTGGGGTGCCGCGCCTGGTGAATATCATCTGCGACTTCCTGCTCCTCTCCGCCTTCGCCGAGGAGACTAAGGAGATTGGCGAAGAGATGACGCGCGACATCGTCGGCGATTTGGATTTCGAGAGTCACTTCTGGACCAGCGTCCAGCAAGAGGACGCTAATCCCTTGCTCCCCGTGCTGAGCACGGCAAACCCGGTTGTTGCGACCATAGGCGATGGTCAGATCACAACGTTCCTGGCCGAAATTGTTCATCGGCTTGACACCATGGAGAGGGAAAGCCTTGCTGCGAACCAATCTCAGTTCAAGGAGTTGCATGAACGATTGACGTCATTGCAGAACGCCTTTCGCTACCATGTGGGAGAAACGGAATCTTCGATTGCGGAGTTGAGCCGGAGAGTCGAAAGAATCCGGTCGCTCGATGACAAAGCTGCTGCAACCTCTACTCCTGACAAGCCAGGGTTGGTCAGGCGAATTTTTGGCAGTTAAGTCCATATGGAGGAGCCCCGTCTACCCAGCGTGAATGTGGATAACAATAATATGTTTTATTGGCAGGGATGAAGAGGATCAACAGGCTCTCGGGTATTCCCCCATTCCTCTGTGTCTGCTGAATCCCAGTAACGCTCCGTTAATCTATCAGGACTGCAGCTTATCAGAGTGCAAATCTCATATCGGATGAATTCTTATGGACCTTTTAGTAAAGATGCGCTGTAGTCTATGTTCAAGTCTGCTGGCCGCCACCTTCTGTTCTGTTGGAATGACCGCGTCAAGCGTATGCGCGGGTGAATTTGAACTGAAACCGAATATCACGGTGAGCGAGGAGTATACCGACAACGTCTTCAATACACCTCAGAAGAGGACGGACTACATCACACGAGCCCTGCCGGGGCTAACTCTCTTCTACAAGGCTCCTCTGTGGGACTGGGATCTTGCCTACAATCTTGACTACCGCTATTACGCCCGTTTGA
>CAYSJJ010000042.1:0-30728 GCA_964431365.1 uncultured Geobacter sp.
TGAAGAAGGCCGACTTCATCGTCGCCATCAACAAGGACAAGGACGCCCCCATCGGCGAGATCGCCGATGTCCTGGTGGTGGCCGACGTGCTGCAGTTCGTGCCGGCCCTGTCCGCCAAGGTGGCGCGGTAGGGGCGACACCAGCAGCTACCTGGAGAGGGAGGCGGAGCCATGAATCTTCTTGACGGTGTACGGATCATCAACCTGTCGGTCAACCTCCCCGGCCCTGCCGCGGCTCGACGGCTCGCCCGGATGGGTGCGGTCGTGGTCAAGGTGGAGCCGCCGGGGGGCGACCCGATGGCTGCCTATCACGACGGCTGGTATCGGGAGATGGCGGCGGGACAGACGGTGGTCACCATCGACCTGAAAGCGACCGCCGGCCGCAACCACCTGATGGCGCTCCTTGCCGAGGCGGACCTGCTCATCACCGCCAGCCGGCCGGCGGCCCTGGAGCGGCTGGAACTGGACTGGGCGACGCTGCACCGGAAGCTTCCCAAGCTCTGCCAGGTCGCCATCGTCGGCTACCCTGCACCCCGCGAGAACGAAGCAGGCCACGACCTCACCTACCAGGCCTCGCTGGGCCTCCTGAACCCTCCCCACATGCCGCGGACCCTGCTGGCCGACATGGCCGGAGCGGAGCAGACCGTCTCCGCCTCCCTTGCCCTCCTGCTGGCCCGCGAACGGGGACAGGGTGGCGGGTACCGGGAGGTGGCCCTCTCCGAGGCGGCAGCGGCCATGGCCGAACCGCTCCGGTACGGCACCACGGCACCGGGGGCGCTCCTCGGCGGCGGCATTCCCGAATACAACATCTACCAGACCAGTGACGGCTGGATTGCCGTTGCCGCCCTGGAGCCCCACTTCAAGAAGCGGCTGGAAGAGGTGCTCTCAGTCCGAACCAGGGAAGAGTACCAAACCGCCTTTCTGCAACGGAGCTCCGCAGACTGGCAGCAATGGGGCCAGGAGCAAGATGTGCCGATCATAGCGATCCAAACAACCTAGCATCAACAATATCCGGCTATATCCCACTAACGACATTGTTCAGGGAGGTAGGCATGTTTTTAGACTTGACGGAAGAGCAGAAACTGATTCAAGACACCGCCCGCGAGTTTGCCAAGGCCGAACTGGAGCCGGTTGCGGCACAGCTTGACCAGAGCGACGACCGGGGCCCGATGCTCGCCAACCTGCGGAAGCTGGCCGAACTCGGCTTCATGGGGCTGAACGTGCGGTCGGAGTTCGGCGGCGCCGAAGCCGGCACCATCGCCTTCAGCCTGGCCATGGTCGAGATCGCCCGGGCCTGCGCCTCCACGGCGGTCACCGTCTCGGTCAACAACATGGTCTGCGAGGTGATCCAGGCCGTCGGCTCAGAGGAGCAGAAACGGGCCTATATCCCGAAAATCTGCTCCGGCGAGTTTGCTGCCGGCAGCTTCGCCCTCACCGAGACCGGGGCCGGCTCGGACCCGTCCGGCATGACCACCCAGGCGGTGGACGACGGCGACAGTTTTGTCCTGAACGGCGCCAAAATCTTCATCACCAGCGCCCCCTATGCCGGCGTCTTCGTGGTCTGGGCGGTCACCGACAAGGATGCCCCCAAGGGAAAGGGAATCAGCTGCTTCCTGGTGGAGGGGGGTACCAAGGGGCTGATCATCGGCAAGGAAGAGAAGAAGATGGGACAACACGCCTCAGCCACCAACGAGGTGCTCTTCGACGACTGCCGCATCCCGAAAAGCGCGCTGATGGGGAAGCTGAACGACGGCTTCCGCACCGCGGTGGGCGAACTGGCCGGCGGCCGGATCGGCATCGGGTCGCTGGGGCTCGGCGTGGGGCTGGCGGCCATGGACCATGCCACCCGCTACGCCACGGAGCGGGTCCAGTTCGGCCAAAAGATCAGCAACTTTCAGGCGATCCAGTGGATGATCGCCGACGGCTACACCGAACTGGAGGCGGCCCGGCTCCTGCTGATGAACGCCGCCTTCCGGAAGGAGCAGGGGCGCTCCTTTGCCAAGGAGGCCTCCATGGCCAAGATGTTCGCCACCGAGGCGGCCAACCGCGCCTGCTACAAGGCGCTGCAGATGCTCGGCGGCTACGGCTACACCCGGGACTTCCCGGTGGAGCGCTACGCCCGCGATGCCCGCATCACCGCCATCTACGAGGGGACCAACGAGATCCAGCGGGTGATCATCTCCCGGGAGATCCTGCGGAACTTCGCCTGACCAGCCATCTCACCGCAGGGGACGCAGAGAGACGCAGAGGAGAACATCACCCCCGTTTGGGTTAATGATTCATTCGACCCGGCTGCGTCCTCTGCGATCCTCTGCGTCCTCTGCGGTAAACATGTTCTTCAGAAGGAGGGAATTCATGGCCACAAGCAAACGCATCACCCTGCAGCAAGCCGCCGAGATCGTCAAGGACGGCTCCAGCCTCACCTTCTCCGGCTTCACCATCTGGCGCCGCCCCATGGCGCTGGTCTTCGAACTGATCCGCCAGGGGCGCAAGGGGCTTCACCTGATCGAGGTGAACGGCGGGCCGCACACCGAGTTCCTGGTCGGCGCCGGCTGCGTCGACATCTGGGAGTCGTGCTGGGTCGGCCACGAACTGTACGGCAAGTACGGGGCCAACCTCTCCCGCAAGGTGGGGACCAAGGAGATCCTGGTGGAGGATTACAGCCACGCGGAGATGATGTTCCGCTTCGCCGCCGGGGCCAGCGGCGCCCCCTATGCCGCCACCCAGACATCGCTCGGCACCGACATCCACAACCCGGCCTACGACACCCTGGGGAATGCCGGCCGGCGCGACGGGAAAAGGATCGCCAAACACAAGTACGTCTTCACCGAGGACCCGTTCTACGGCGCCGGCTCCCAGGTGCTGGTCCCGGCCGCCAAGGTGGACATCGCCCTCATGTGCGTGCAACAGGTGGGAGAAGAAGGAACGGTGCGGGTCAGCGGCCAGTACTACTCCGACCCGGAAGCGGCTAGGGCCGCGGACATCACCATCGTCATGGCCGAGGAGATCGTCCCGGAGGAGTACCTGCGGCGCAACGCCGACCAGAACACCATCACCAGCTTCGAGGTGGACTATATCCTGGAGTGCCCGTTCGGCGCCCACCCTACCGGCATGTTCGGCCGCTACGACGTGGACGGCGCGTTCCTCAAGGATTTCTACGGCCGGACCCGGACCCAGGAGGGGTACGACGCGTTCGCGAAGGAGTGGATCTTCGGCCAGGACCACATGAGCTACCTGGACAAGCTGGGGTGGCCGCGGATGCTGAATCTCAAGGCCAACACCGCACTCAACTACTCCACGTCGGTCAAAAGGGGGCAATAAGATGACCAAGGACTATGCGAACCCGGAAGAGTACGGCCTGGCCGATCTGCTCTGCTGCGCGGCCTCCCGCGAGGTGCAGGACAACGAAATCGTCTTTGCCGGCACCGGCCTGCCCATGGTGGCGATCATGCTGGCCCAGAAGACCCACGCCCCGAACCTGAAACTGATCTTCGAGGCCGGCACCCTGGACGGCCGACCGCCGGAGATACCCACCTCCGTGGGTGACGCCCGCTGCGAGATGGGGGCCTCCCGCGCCTCGGGTCTCCACGACGCCTTCTCCATCGCCCAGCGCGGCTACGTGGACCTCGGCTTCCTGGGGGGGGCCGAAGTGGACGAGTACGGCAACGTGAACACCACGGTGATCGGCGACTACCTGAACCCGGAGCTCCGTCTCACCGGCAGCGGCGGCAACCCGGACATCAACTCCTTCGCCAAGCGGACCGTCTTCATCATGGTCCACGAAAAAAGGCGGTTCACCCCCAACGTCAGCTACATCACCAGCCCGGGGTGGCGGGTGAAGAAGTGGCCCGGCGGCGACTTCGTCCATCGGAAGGAGCTGTACGGCGCCGCCTTCCGGGGGGGGCCGTCGGCGGTCATCAGTACGGCCGGGGTCTTTCGCTTCGACGACGAGACCGGCCGGATCTACCTGGACACCTGCCACGCCGGCAAGAGCCCGGAGGAGATCAGGGAGATGTGCCACTTCGACCTTGACATCTCCCGGGTCAGCGGCGAAACTCTCCCCCCGACCCGGGAAGAGCTCCATTTCATCCACGACGTGCTGGATCCGGAGCAGATCTTCATCCCGAAGGTGAAAAAGGCGTAGGGGTGAACCTTGAAACGAAATGTCATGGAAGATTTCCGGCGGGACGTCTCCTACCGGCTCTACAAGCAGGATGACGGGTCGCTCCTCCTCACCGCCACGCTGTGCGACCGGTTCCACGACATCCTCCTGGAAGTGACCGTTGATTCGAAGACCCTGGCGATCACCGCCGCCAGGGTCGACTTCCGAAAGGCCCCCTCCGGCGACTGCCCGAACGTGGCCAGGCAGCTGGAAATGCTGGTCGGCCTGGTCATCGGCAAGGGGCTGAGCCGCGCGCTGACAACGGCCCTCGGCGGCGGCGAGGGATGCGGCAACCTAAGGACCCTTCTCATGGGGCTCCTGCCGCTGGCCCTGAACGTCCAGGCCGCCGCCGGCTTCGACGACGAGCAGGAGATGATGGCGGCGATCCACGACCGGCTCCTCGGCACCTGTGCCGGCTATGTGCGGCCGTCGGAGCGCAAAGGGTAACGCACAGTGTCACGGTTCTTCAGATGCAAAAAGGCCCTTCCGGTAGCGGAAGGGCCTTTTTGCATTCAGCACTGTCGCAGATGCTACCCTTTGGCCGGGAAGTTCCTCGCCACGAAGATCCGGAGCGTATCCGCGAAATCCGCCTCCTGATCGCCGCGGTAGACCATGGAGGTGGCGATCTCCGTGGCCAGGATGGCGTAGAGGTACTTCCGGGGAAGCCTGTTGATCCGCTTGCGGAAACGGGGCTCCTCGCGGATCATCCGGGGGAGATGGGAGAGGATCGCCCGCCGGAACAGGGGCTGCAGACAGAGCTCAGGGCGCTCCTGGAAGAAGCGGAACAGCCGGGCATAATGGGCGTTGATCTCGGTGCTGAGGAGATCGGAGATTTCGGTGCAGAGCAGCGTTGGGTGCTCGCGGCGGCGCTTCAGGATCAGCCTCGCCTCGTCCTCGGCCCGCTTTTCAAGGATCGCCAGCACGTCCCCCACGTAGCGCTCCTTGTGGGCCAGGAACTCCTCCTCGGAGAGGAGGAGGTTGGCGATGATCTCGTAGGACGAGGAGATGACGCCGCACTTGTTGGCCGAGGCGTCCCGCATGATCAATGCGCCTCGCTTCTGCAGCTGTACCCGGGCCTCGGGGGTGATGAACGAATTGGCCCCCTCCACGATCGCCCGTGCCGACGGGGTCCCGTCTTCCAGGCAGAAGCGCTCCCAGTTGTCCCGGTCGATGGTCTCGGGACGCCCGCCACCGGGGATGAAGAGGTCGGCCGGCACGGTAAAGACCAGCTCGCCGAACTCGCGGGAGAACTCGTCGATGGAGATCCACTCCTCCTTCAGCTCTCCCCCCTTTTTCGTGACTTTTCGATAGAGTTCCCGGAGTCCCTCGCGGCGGCTGCCGGTACGAAAGAGCATGAAGCCCCCCGGATGGAGAGCCGACGGGTCGAAGGCGTCCAGGTCCTGTTTCAGGAGAATCCGCCTCAGCTCGTCATGGTCGGCCCCTTCCAGGTCGCAGACGGCAGCGGTGCCGTCCAGTATCAGCCGTATCCGCGCCTGGGGGAAGCGCTCCAGCACCAGCCGCAGGGCATTGCCGGCCACGTCGCCGTTGGGGCCGCCGGTGAACTTCACCGAAAACGGCTCTGTCCGCATGTCGATCCCCAGCTCCTGCATGGCGATCTCGGCGAACTTCACCACCCCGGTGGAGGTGACCCCGTACTCCTTGTGGTTGATCCCCACCTCCTTGCTGGAGATGATCCCTATCCCCAGCAGGTATCCCCGCCGCCGGGAGAGCTTGGCGATGGCCTCGATCATGCTGTCGTGCATGTTCTCGTCCGGACCGAGCTCGATCGGCTCCTCCTCGCCGTAGTAGTCCACCACCGCCGGATGTCTGGCCACGCCCCCCTCGGTGACGAAGATGTCCAGAAAGGCGTTGGCGATGCCGTACTGGAGCTTGAAGAGCCGCCAATCCGCCATCTCCCGCTCCCCACCCCGCCTCAGGTCGGAGGCGTCGAGGATCGTCACTAGTTTCGATCCCCCTTCGTAGATATCCTTGTTCTTCAGGTGCTGGGTATGGGCCAGGACGAAGTTCTCCCGGAACAGGGTGTTGGCGTTGGTGATGAAATCGTCGGCGCTGCGGGCGATGACCGTCCGCCACCCTCCCCGGGCGATGTCTGAGAAGCCGATGTGGTAGCCGAAGCCGTACCGGCTGAAGAAAAAGGTCACCCGAAACGGTACCGCCGGAGGAAGGTCGGCGGTGAACTCGTGGCCGAGGTCGGCCAGGTAGGCGGGATCGAGGCGGAATGCCAGGGCCTGCTTCTCCAGGACGAAGAAGTTGCTCTTCAGGGTATGGGTGATGAAGGTCAGGCAGCAGCGGAAGATTGCGCGCCGCACGTCATCCAGGTAGCGGTGCCCGGTGTTGTACTCCTCCACGGCCCGCGCCGTTTCGACCAGCAGCCGCTCGTACTCGGCGGTCCGGTCTGAGGCGGCGGGGTCGAACCGGGCCCGGAAGAGCTGCGCCAGTTGGAGGGCGATCTCCGGATGGGAGAGAAAGGCGCTCCGGACATCGTCCAGGCCGAAGCGGTCCGGCTGGTTGTGGGCCAGGTTGGTGTGGCAGAAGGCAATGAAGGCGTTGACCAGCGAGGCGTCCTCGCCAGCCATGAGTCCTGTCGTCACCAACTCGCGGTACGCCTGGGAGCGGGTCTCCAGGATCTGAGTAGTGGAGAGCTCCTGCTGTAACTCGGTGAAGGTCTCGTTGCACTTTTCCAGCACCCGGCCGTCGCGGCAGCGGACGTAGAAGGTTCCCAGGAAGTACGGGTGGATGCCGTTGGAGATGGTGAGGCAATAGGCCCGGTTCACCCCCAGGTCGAGGCGGTTGAACACCTCCATCACCTGGAGGAGGAAATCCCGCTGGGGCGGGTTGGCGACGGCGAAGAAGACCCGCGACTCCCTGACCGCTCCCTCCCCCTCCCCCTCCATCTCCTCCACGTCAAGGTAGAGGCCGCCGCGCCGGTTCGCCTCCTGATAGAGCCGGAGCACCTGGGCCACCCGGCGCGGGGGGGAGACGCGGACATAGTTCTCGTTGTTCAGCCAGAGGATCCTGAGCAGCCGGTCCAGATCCTTCAGTTCGAACGCAGGGTAGTATTTCCTGAGCGCCGCTGCCACCTGCCGCCGGATCCGGACGGGAACCACCGCATCCCTGCCGGCGGCGATTTCCGCATCGCTCTTCCGGTCGAACTCGAAACGCTGGATCTCCACTACCTGGTCGAGTCCCGGAATCGGGTCGTCCGAATGGGCGATCATGGCGTAGGAGATCTCCCGCTCCTGGACCCGGCGCAGCGTGTCGTACAGGGTTCCGGGCTGGTTGACCAGGGCCAGGATCAGGGAGTTGTCCCGGTCGGCCAGGAGCAGGCGACGGTTGCGGCGCAGCCCCCCCAGTTCCCTGGCCAGCATGGCGAGGGCCTCGGGCTCGTCTTTCATGGCAATGAAGAAATAGGGGTTCATCTGCTCCCGGAGCCAGCGGCGGTTGGCTGCCCGCTCGCTCCCCGGCGTGGTTGCTGCGCTCATGCTGTCGGACTCCTCTCGGTGATCGGGGTGGCTCGTCGACGAACCGTGTCACACAGTATACACGTTTTCCGGCGGTAGATAAGCCGGCCGGCCCTTCGTCAGCAGAGCTCGCAAAAAAAAGAGGAGCCGCCATGGCCCCTCTTGTACGTCACACTCCTTGTGGCGACCCGTCTGTCAAACAGGGGCGCCGCTGCCCCGCTCCAGCCCTGCCAGCCGCTCCTTGAGCGCCTTTTCCCGCTCCCAGCGCTCGGTCACGTCCCGCATGACCGCGCCCGAGCCGACGACGGCGCCGGCGCTATCGCGGATAATGGCCATGGAGAACTCCACGGAAATCCTGCTCCCGTCCTTGCGCTGCGCCGGGGCCGACAGGAGCCGGGTACCGTAGCCGGTTTCGCCGGTGGCCATGACCCGGTGGTACCCATCCCAATGACGGCCCCGCAGGTTCTCCGGAATGATCAGGTCCAGGGAGTGCCCGCACGCCTCGTTGGCAGGATAGCCGAACAGCCGTTCGGCCCCCCGGTTCCAGAGGCGGATGACCCCGTCCCGGTCGGCGAAGACGAAGGCATCGGGCGATTGGCGCCCCACCTGCTCGTAGAGCCACTCTTCAGTCAGCGGTTGCATCTCCCCTCCTTTTTCAGGCGGCAGTTCTGGAATCCAGATATGCACCGATCTCCGCCTCGACCGCTGTTTCCTGTTCCGGCGTGAGGCCGTGGATGCTCACCACGTCCTTGAGGAGACAGATCCCCACCTTGCAGGTGACGCAGCCGATGTCGTAGCGGCTGAGGATATCCCCCACCGCCGGGTGCTGCGCGATCACATCCTGAATTGCCATCTCCCCCAACCCGTTTCGAAATGTCATCTGCGTTCCCCCGTTGAATGGTCTTTAGGGATACGCTACACTCGTTTCGTGGAACAACGGATGACCGGAGTCAAAAAAGCCGGTATTCCCCCCACCTGATCAGACGCCGGCAGCTACAGTTTTTCCGTTACGTGCCGAAACAGATGCATACCCATTATACCAAACAGCAGAGCGTGCCATGTTCTATCTTTTCGTCTGCTCCGCCATACTGATCAACACCTTCATCGATCTCAGCGCGGTCGAGGCGGCCCTCGTCTGGATGGCCCTCCTCTGCGGCCACCTCGTGATCAGCTACCTGGGGATCGTGAAGCATTCGGAAGCGGCCAGACACAAGCTCAGGAACGAGTATCGCAGCAGGATCGATGCGATCCAGCAGGAGCTCCTGAGCGTCCAGCCTGGCAAGAACAAGCCGACCATCGCCCTTCCGGGCAAAAAGGCCGCTGCCCACTGATCAACGCAGCGTAACCACCGTCACCCCATCCCCACCTTCGAACGGCTCTCCGGGCCGCGCCGACTCCACCAGGGGATGGCGTTCCACGAGCTCCCTCACGGCCCGCATCAAGGCGCCGGTTCCCTTGCCGTGGATGATCCGCACCTCTCCCCGTCCCTGCAGGGCCGCCTGGTCGAGAAACTTCTCCACGTGGGCAAGCGCCGCGTCCACCCGCTGACCGAGGAGATTCAGCTCCGACGGCACTTCGACCGGGGTATCCGTCGACCGCCGCCGTTCCCGCGCCGGTGCGTCGCGCCGTTGCGGCGGGGCAATGTCGCCGGCGGCCACGGCCAGCTCCAGCTTGCCGGCCCTGACCCGCAGCCGGTTCTGCTTCCGGTCCACGGTCAATACGGTCACGTCGTATCCCAGCGGCCTGACGAAGACCGTATCCCCCTCCTTCACCCGGTCAAGGTCGAGTGCCTCCTCCGGATGGAGCTCCCGCAACTGCGCCTCAAGCTGTCCGTCCACCTCTGCCAGCCGCTCCTTGGCGGCCCGGCTCCGCTCCCGCCGCGCCTCCTCCAGGATCGCATTAATCTCCCGCCGCGCCGACTGAACCACCTCCCGTGCCTCATGGAGCCCCTTCTCCCGGCTTTCCCGGAGCTTCCGTTCCGCTTCGGCCCGCTGCTCGGCAAGGAGAGCCTCCTGCCGGACAAGCTGCCTCTCCCGCCGCTCCAGGTCTGCCAGGAGCGCCTCGTGGCGCTGTCGCTGCCCCTTCAGGTCGGCCAGCAGCTCGTGGAACTCCGCCTCCAGCCTCCCCACCAGCCCCTCGGCCCGCTGGATGACCGGTTCCGGCAGCCCGTAGCGCCGGGCCGTGGCCAGGGCGTGGGACTGCCCCGGCTCGCCGCTCTTCAGACGGTAGAGCGGGGTAAAGGTCCGGGAATCGAACTCCATGGCCGCGTTGACCATACCGGGAATCCGCTGGACATGGGCCACGATGTCGATCAGGTGGGTGGTGGCGAGGACCATGCTCCCCCGCCGCTGGAGCTCCTCCAGAACGGCGCAGGCAATGGCAGCCCCCTGGTTCGGGTCGGTGCCGGTCCCCAGTTCGTCCAGGAGGACCACGGTACGCTCGTCCGCCCGCTCCAGGATGCGGCTGATGGTCCGGATATGGGCGGAGAAGGTGGAGAGGCTCTCCTGGATCGACTGCTCGTCGCCAATGTCGGCCAGGAGTTCGCCGGCCACCGGAAAGACCGAGGTAGCGGCCGCCGGCACCGGCATGCCGGACTGGGCCATCAGGAGCAGGAGGCCGACGGTCTTGATGGCGATGGTCTTGCCGCCGGTGTTGGGGCCGGTGATGAGCATGACCCGGTCCGGCTCGCCGCTGCCGTCGCGCCCCTCGCCGAGGGTGAGGTCGAGGGGGACCACCTCCCGCCCTCCCCGCTCCCGCTGGAGCAGCACCAGGAGCGGATGGCGCCCCTCCCGGACCGAGAGCCTCGGCTCCTCGACGATCTCCGGCGCCTCGGCCCCCAGCAGATCGGCTCCTTGGGACAGGGAGTTGAGCAGGTCCAGGGCGACCACGATGTTGAACTCCTCGCCGATCCGCTCCGACTCCTCCCGGACCCAGCCGGTGAGCTGGCGCAGGATGCGGATCATCTCCCCCTTCTCCTCTGCCGCCAGGTTCTCCAGTTCGTTGGCCAGCCCCATGATCTCCAGCGGCTCCATGAAGGCGGTCTCGCCGGTATTGGAGACGTCGTGCACCACCCCCGGCACCATCCCCTTGGAGTCCATCCGGACCGGGATTACCCAGCGACCGTTCCGCTGGGTGATGAAGTCGTCCTGCAGAAAGATGGCGGTCTGCCGCTCCCGGACGATCTCCTCCAGTCGTCGCCTGATCCGGGCGGTAAGCTGACGCTTCCTGGTCCGGAGCTCGGACAGGAGCCGCGATGCGGTATCCAGGAGCCCCCCGTCCGCGTCCAGGGAGTTTTCCAGCGCCTCCAGGATGTCCGGGCAGCCGGTCAGCTGGCCGGCCAGCCCGGTGAGGAGCGGTACGTCGCTCCGGCCTGCCAGTTGCCGCGCCACGGCCGTGCCGATCCGCAAGAGCGGCATCAGCACGGCCAGGTCGACCGGGTTGAGCACGGCACCGTCCGGCCGGGCCAGATCCAGCACCGGCTCCACGTCATCGAAGCCGGAGAGCGGCAGACCGGCGCCGAAGCGGGAAAGCTTCCTGATCTCCTCAACCCTCCCCAATCGCTCACCGATTTCGCCACGGGCGGTAAGCGGCCCGATCTCCTCGATGGCCGCCGCGGTGGCCGGGCAGTGGGCAAAGCCGGCGAGCCAGGCAAGGATCCGGTCGAACTCCAGTATCTTCAAGGTCTCAAGACTCATTCGTTCTCCTCTGACGGGGTCGTCTGCCTGACGGCGCTCCGCCTTTTCTTTCGGGCCTTCTGCCGCCGTATCCGCTCCCGTTCGGCAGTGGCAGCCGTCGGCAGCCCGGCCAGGGCGGCAATCTTTTCCATGAGCTCCCGCCGGGCCAGGAAACGGTTCACCGACTGGCTCCGCTCCCGCATGCACTTCACTTCCAGGCCGGTCGGCCGGTGCCGGAGGAAGACGCAGGTGGAGCTCTTGTTCACATGTTGTCCCCCCTTGCCGGACGAACGGACGAACTGCTCCTCCAGGTCCTCTTCGCGGACCCCCAGCTCGGCCATACGGGCGGCCAGCAGCCGCTTTTTCTCGTCACTCACGGCAAAATCGGGCATAGCTGTCCTTCCTGGTCACCGATTATCACAGATGTGGCAAGATGAAAAACAAAATCATAAAAACAAAAAATACGGTGCACTCTCAGATGTGTCAGAAAATGGACAGCCTACAGGTTGGGCGAATGAGGGGTGTACGTACCGAAACCGCTTAAAATCCGGGATCAATGGTTCCTGATGCGGGTAAGGCATGCCGGGAGCTTGCGTGCGCGATAGGCGGGATCTTTCTCGTAGAACAGGTCGGAGACCAGGGTATCGATCTTTCGCCGGTCCTGTTCATCGATCAGCGAGAACTTGAAGCCGGTGATGTAGTTGCTGCTTGCCGGCGCCGGATAGGAATAGACCGACGTGGAGAGGACCGGGACCACGCGTTCGGCCTCGTCAGGGTAGAAGAAGACCGCAATGGCCATGGTGTCCGTCTCGACCTTGAACGGCGTCTTCACCTTGAATCCGCCGGCACTCAGGCTCAGATCGGTCTCCACATGGCGGCCGTTCACCTTCCTGCCGTCGTGGATGACCCGGAAGGCGCCGGAATCGTCCACCACCGAACAGTACATCGGCAGGTTGATCGAAACACGCCGATGTTGACGCTTCTCCATGGCCGGGACCCGCTCGAACACCTTGACCGAGACAAAAGGACGGTCCTTGTGGCTGGAGATCATGCCGTTGTAGGCGAAGGTCTCGCCACCTATCTCCGTCGAGAGGAAAATCTGGGTCCCGACCGGGATATGGTCCATCTTCGGACAGATGGCTGCGGGGAATACGAGCCGCAGTTCACCGGCCTCTGCCTTGGCGACGACGGCCCCTTCCATGAGGGTGTACCCGCAGGGAGTATTGACGGATATCGATAGGTTGGTGCCGGTTTTGAAGACGTTCCCAAGCGCTCTCATCGGACCAGACGCTGCCTCCACGCATGCATTTCCTCTCATTATCGACATCTTAACGCATAGCTTTAATATTTGTTGCGGCTGTCCGGAATAAACAGCAGGTATTACGGCACCTGACACCATTCCCACCTTAATGGGTCATCTTGGTTGACATTCTCCGCCACAACAATTATACAAGTTTAATAATATTAAACTCATCATTTGTCGACACTGACGTCTTCAGAATGGAGAGCCGGATTCATGGGCTGGTACGCAAACCTCAGGATTGGCAATAAACTGGTGCTCGGCTTCGCCTCGGTCATATTCATCTCAGCGCTCGTGGGTGCTGCGGGAATCAGGGGGATGGGGGCTCTCGACGACATGCTCGTCGATCTCTACGGCACCACCCTTGTCTCCACCGTCCATGTGGACGAGGCGTACACCCAGTTGATCCAGCACAACAGGAGACTGTATCGGCACCTGGCGTCTCAGGACAGGTCAGTGGAGGGGCAGGTCGCCGAACAGGTCAAGATCAACGAGAAAGTGATCAGCGATGCCATGGAAAAGTATCGCAAGACCAAGTTGATCCCGACGGAAATGGCGCTTCTGGAGAGGTTCGACAGGACCTGGCCCGAGTATCTGGCCGTCACGGCGAAGGTCCTGAAGGTCTCGGCCGAAGGACGGGACCGGGAGGCGTTCGCCCTTGCCGAGAGCGAAGGGAGGCCCCTGTTTTACAAGCTGAACGACACGCTTGCCGAGCTGATCCGTTTCAACCTGGCTGAGGGGAAGAGCCAGAACGACGAGGCAACCAGGCTGTTCCACTCCCTGCAGTACTGGTTGATTTTCATGATCCTGGCTTCGGTCGGCATAGGCGCGTTCATGACCTATTTCATCACCCGAAGCGTGGTTTCCCCGCTCAGGCAGGTGCTCGATGCGGTACTCTCCCTCTCCGAGGGGGGGGAAGAGAAGGCGCGACTCGCCGAGGCCATAGCATCGGGCGACCTGAGTCAGGATGTCATGATCTCGGAGCCGCTGGATATCGATGTCGATACCGTTCCCCGGGACGAGGCAGGGATGCTGCTCAAGGCCGTTGCCGGCATGAGTGCAGTGCAGGCGTCAGTCGATGCGGCATTTGCCAGGATGACCGGGTCGCTCCGCACGAGCCGCAAGGAGGAACAGGAGCGGGACTGGCTGAAGAGCGGCACCAACGAACTCAACGCCATCCTGCGGGGCGACCGGCGGGTTGACGAAATGGTCGACAAGAGCCTCGCCTATCTCTGCGAATACCTCGGTGCCGGTGTGGGGGCCTTCTACTCCTTCGACGCCGAGACAGACGAGCTTTCCATCAGCGCCACCTACGCCATGACGCGGCGCAAGAGCCTGAACGAGCGGATACACCTTGGCGAAGGGCTGGCCGGTGAGGCGGCCAAAGAGCGAAAGGTCATCTGCCTGACCCATGTCCCGCCCGACTACCTGCCGATCAGCTCCGCCATCGGTGAGGCACGGCCGCTCAACATCGCAGCCGTGCCGCTGCTGCACGACGACCGTCTCGTCGGGGTGCTGGAGATAGGCTCCTTCAAAGAGTTCACTGACCGGGAACTCGAATTCCTGCAACAGGCCCGGGAGGGGCTCAGCATCGGCATCAGCGTCAACCTCTCCCGGAAACTGGTGGACGAACTCCTCGAACAGACCCAGGCCCAGACCGAAGAGCTACGGGTCCAGCAGGAGCAGCTTCAGCAGACCAACGAAGAACTCGAGGAACGGGCGCAGATGCTGGAAGAGCAGCGGGAACAGATACGCGCCAAGAACAGGGAGGTTGTGGAGACGAGCCGGGCGTTGAAAATGAAGGCGGACGAACTGGAAAGGACCAGCACCTACAAATCTGAATTCCTCGCCAACATGTCCCATGAACTGAGGACCCCGCTCAACAGCCTGATGATCCTCTCCTCGCTCCTGAAAGAGAACAGGGACCGGAACCTCACCGACAAGCAGGTGGAATATGCGGCAACCATAAACAGCTCCGGTCACGACCTGCTCAACCTGATAAACGACATCCTCGATCTCTCGAAGATCGAGTCGGGAAGGCTTGAGTTCAATTACGAGGGATTGCCGGTCCGCGCGCTCTGCGACCAGCTGAGGACGATGTTCCTGCCCATTGCCGAACAGCGCGGAGTGACGTTTGACGTGACCATAGCGGACGGAGTCCCTGAAGAGATAACCACGGACAGCCAGCGGACCCAGCAGATTCTCAAGAATCTCGTCTCCAACGCCTGCAAATTCACGCAGCACGGGAGGGTGACGGTCAGGGGCTACCTCCCAGATGCCGCTGAAAATCCGCTCACGACACCGGCCATAGCCTTTGAGGTCGCCGACACCGGGATCGGCATCCCGGCCGACAAGCACGAACTCGTCTTCCAGGCGTTCCAGCAGGCGGACGGCACCACCAGCCGCAAGTTCGGGGGGACCGGGCTGGGCCTCTCCATATCCCGGCAGCTTGCCCGCGGACTCCATGGGGATATCCGCCTTGCGAGCGAAGCCGGGAAAGGGAGCGCCTTTACCCTGTACCTCCCCCTCAACGCCGCCGCCAACAAAGCGGTCTCCCTGTCGACCGTGCCGATCCCCACCCTCACCTCGACGGCCGGAGAGCCGGAGCAGAATCCGGAGGATGGCCACCTCCCGTCCGCGGTCCTCCCTGACGATCGTGAGCGACTGCAGCCGGGCGACAGCTGCATCCTGATCATAGAGGACGATCTCTCCTTTGCCGACATCCTGATGGAGATGGTCCACAAGCGGGGATTTTCGGCGATCGTGGCCGGTGATGGCGAGAGCGGCATACTCCTCGCCGACCACTTCCTGCCGAGCGCCGTCATCCTGGACGTAATGCTGCCGCACATCGACGGATGGGGGGTGATGAGGAGCCTCAAGGACCGCCTCAGGACCCGTCACATACCGGTGCACTTCCTGACCTGCCTGGAGGACCGCCAGAAGGCCTTGAACATGGGGGCCATCGGCTTCGTCACCAAACCGGTGAACAGCGAGCAGCTTGACGAAGTCTTCTGCAATATCGAACACGCCATTGCCAAGAGCGTAAAGCGGCTCCTGATCGTCGAGGAGGACAGTGACGAGGCCAAGAGCATGGTGGCGCTGCTGGGTGAACGGGATGTGGCCATCACGGTCGCCGACTCCGGCAGCGAGGCGGTGCGGCTCTTCACCAGCGAACCGTTCGACTGCATCGTCCTGGAGCTGGGACTGTCGGACATGTCCGGCTTCGAGGTGCTGGAGAAGATCCAGTCCCTCGTGGAAAACCGGCGGGTGCCGGTCATCATCCACTCCGATCGGGACCTTTCCCACAATGACGAGATGCGGCTTCGCCGCTATGCCGAAAGCATCATCATCAAGGGGGCCAAGAGCCCGGAACGGCTGCTGAACGAGGTTTCGCTCTTCCTTCACCTTGTGGAGAGCGGCATAGATCCGGAGAAGAAGAGGATGATCCGCGCGGCCCTGGACAACGAGGCAATGCTCGAAGGGAAAAAGGTGCTGATCGTGGATGACGACATGCGCAACATCTTCTCCCTTTCCAGCGTCCTGATGGAAAAGAACATGGTCGTGATCGAGGCCGAAAACGGCAAGGAGGCACTGGAACGCCTCAATCAGGACCCGGATATCGACCTGGTGCTGATGGATGTCATGATGCCGGAGATGGACGGCTTTGCCGCGACTCGCGCCATCAGGAGCGACCAGAGATTCGCCAGGCTCCCGATCATCGCCCTTACCGCGAAGGCGATGAAGGGGGACCGGGACGAGTGCCTGAAGGCCGGGGCCAGCGATTACATCCCCAAGCCGGTGGACGTGGAGAAGCTCTTCTCTCTGCTGAGGGTGTGGCTCTACAACAATGGATAGCGTCCCCATGTCGGGTGAAGATCTCTTCGATATCGAAATGCGCCTGCTGCTGCACGGGGTCCGCCAGGTGTACGGCTACGACTTCACCGACTACTCGGAGGCCTCGATCAAACGGAGGATCAGCCAGTGGCTCGCGTTATCGGGGTACGCGAACCTTTCCGGCGCCCAGGCCGTGATACTGCGTGACCGGGCGGCATTCGAATCACTGCTCAGGGGGATCACGGTCAATGTCTCGGAGATGTTCAGGGACCCGCCATTTTTCAGGGCGCTGCGCGAGCAGGTGGTCCCGCATCTGAAGACCTACCCGTTCGTGAAGATCTGGCACGCGGGGTGCGCATCGGGGGAGGAGGCCTACTCCCTGGCCATACTCCTTGAGGAGGAGGGGCTGAAGGGGCGGTTCAGGATGTACGCCACGGACATCAACAACGAGGTGCTGCAAAGGGCCCAGGCGGGGATCTACCCGCTGAAGGAGATGCAGTGCTATACCAGGAACTACCAGTTGGCCGGCGGCAGGGGGTCGTTTTCCGATTACTACTCGGCGCGCTACGACCACGCCATCATGACGCAGTCGCTTCGGGAACAGATCGTCTTCGCCTCGCACAACCTGGCAATGGATGCGGATTTCGGGGAAATGCACCTGATCCTCTGCCGGAATGTGCTCATCTATTTCAAGCCGACCCTGAAAGAGCGCGTGCTTCAGCTCTTTGACAGCAGTCTCCTCCCCGGGGGCTTTCTCTGTCTCGGGCTGAAGGAGACCCTGGACGGGCGGCGGATTGTACCCGTCTACAAGGAGGTTACGCCGCGGATGAGGATCTACCGCAAGGGCTATGGCCAGCAGTGTTAGGGGGAGGAGATTCAGGGCGGTTGTGGTCGGCGTCTCCAGCGGCGGGGTGGAGGCGTTGAGGGTGATGCTTGGCGGCCTGCCCAAGGATTTCCCCCTGCCGGTCATGATTGTTGCGCATCTCTCTCACGAAGCGGACAACGGGCTTGCGCGGCTTCTGGACGACCTGTGCGGGATCAGGGTGAAGGAGGCGGATGAACTGGAAAGGGCTGTCGCCGGAACCGTCTACTTGGCCCCTCCCAACTATC
Organism: uncultured Geobacter sp.; assembly: GCA_964431365.1. Taxonomy (GTDB): domain Bacteria; phylum Desulfobacterota; class Desulfuromonadia; order Geobacterales; family DSM-12255; genus Geomobilibacter. The sequence continues at coordinate 17,562 of CAYSJJ010000042.1, forward strand.
ATCTGCTGGTGGAGAGGGACGGAACCCTGTCACTGTCGGTGGACGCCCCGGTACGCTTTGCCCGACCGTCGGTGGACGTGTTGTTCGAGTCCGCTGCCGACGCCTTCGGCCCTGCCCTCATCGGCGTGGTGATGACGGGGGCCGGCTCGGATGGAAGCTCTGGGCTGAAGCGGATAAAGGAAGCCGGCGGGGTGACGGTGGTGCAGGACCCCGACGAGGCGGCAGTCGACCCGATGCCCAGGAGTGCCATTGAAACGGCCTTTCCGGACCACATCGTCCCACTTGCGGGAATTGCACCGCTACTGGTAAGGCTTGCAGGGTCATTGTAAAGGAGAAACAATGGACCAACTGATCTCCACCAAGAAACCGCTGATTCTTCTGGTAGATGACAGGCCCGAGAACCTTGCGGCTCTGGAAGAAATCCTGGCGGATATCGATCTGGAAATGGTACGTGCGCTCTCCGGGAACGAAGCGCTCCGCCTTTCGCTCAAACACGATTTCGCGCTCGTGCTGATGGATGTCCAGATGCCGGAGATGGACGGCTTCGAAACCGCAGAACTGATGCGCTCGAACCCGAAGACCAGGCATCTCCCGATAATCTTCGTAACCGCCGGTATGAAGGAGCTCCAGTATGAGTTCAAGGGGTACGACGCCGGCGCGGTCGATTATATGGCCAAACCGATCGAACCGATCATACTTCGGAGCAAGGTAGCGGTCTTCCTGGATCTCTACCTCCAGCGAAGGGAGCTGGAGGTGCATCGTCAGCACCTGCAGACGCTTGTGGATCGGAGGACGGTCCAATTGCGGCAGGCGGCGCAGGAGCTGGAGTTGCGGGTCATAGAACGAACGGACGAACTGCAGCAGGTAAACCGGCAGTTGGAGAGCTTCGCCTATTCCGTCTCCCACGACCTGCGGGCGCCGCTCCGGCATATCGACGCCTTCAGCCAGATACTCATGGACGACTATGCGGACAGGCTCGACGAAGAGGCGCGGGAGGTGCTGCAGCGGATCGTTGTCGGGTGCGGACAGATGGAGCGGCTGATCGATTCGATTCTCTCCCTGTCGCGGACGGCACGGCAACCGCTCAACAAGGTAACCGTCGATGTGGAGAGGCTTGCCCACGAGGCCTATGGCGAATTGGTGTCCGAAGAGGAGCAGCTGAGAATCGACTTTGCCATAGGCGCCCTGCCGGAGTGCCTTGCCGACCCGATCCTGCTCCGCCAGGCCATGGTGAACCTCATCGGCAACGCCGTCAAATACAGCAGGAAACAGGAGTGTCCGAAGATCGAGGTAGGCTCGTATCCCCAGGACGGCAAGACGGTCTATTTTGTCAGGGACAACGGCATAGGGTTCGACATGCAGTATAGCGACAAGCTGTTCGGCGTCTTCCAGCGGCTGCACAGTGTCAGGGAATTCGAAGGGAATGGCGTCGGCCTGGCAATCACCCAGACCATCATCCAGCGACATGGTGGAAAAATCTGGGCCGACGCAGAGGTCGACAGGGGAGCGACCTTTTTCTTCACACTCTGATCAGCTATTACACACCCCGCCAGCTCAACCGCAGATATTACGCAAGCCCTCTGGCCGGTACTATCTGCGCCCCGCCCGCCGCTACTGACGCGGGTACAGCCACGAGATGCACATCGACGACGGTCGGAAACCTTGACAGACGGGGGGTCTTTCGAGGCGTGATGCTGTCAGAAATCTTTACATGGCAGGAAACATTAACACCCGCCTACAGCAACCCCATCTCAAATCGGACAGTTACGGCAATGGCATGCTGTATGCTTCGTATCAGACATCAAGCCGATTCAGAACCCGCCGTCTGGGGGCCGCGATGTTACCGTTAACCGTCATGATAGCCGCATTCTACCTGGGACAGTTCTTCTGCGAACGTTCCCAGCCGCTGATCGGGGTGCTCGCCTTTCTGGTGGTGGCGTTTGCCGGGGTCATCGTCAGCTGCTATCTCGAAGCGGTTGCCAGGCACCTCCTGAAGGAGCTCGCCGTCAAGGTTGTAACTGCCCACCCCGACCTCTTCCGGATACGCAAGCCGAGGCCCGCCACCGCCAGCCATACGCCTTGAGCAACTCTCCACTCTCGCCGTCAAATAACCGACTCACCATCCCATTTGCGCATATCAGCAGCCTCTCCACTGCTCACTTGCCGGTGTAGCGGTCGATGGCCTCCGGGCTGAACCCCTTGATCTGGTTGGTGCCTATCTGGATCAGCGGCACCCCGCCGGTCCCTCCCAGCTCCCGGTAACGCCGCTTGGCCCCCTCGTCCTTTTCGATATCGTAGGCCGTATAGGCGACCCCCTTCTGGGTCAGGTACCGCTCTGCCTTGCGACAGTATCCGCACCAGGAGGTGACGTAGAGTTCCACCGTACCGTTGTATCGCTCCTGCTGACGCGGCGCCCGGGCCGGATCGCTCCCCCTTTTCCGGGCTGGTGCGGCCGGTATGGAGTCCATCACATTCACAGGGGGGAGGTCGTCAAGGGAACGCGCCTTGGCGCGGTATTTCTTCGGCACGTTCCCCAGATCGTCCACGAAGTGCTCCTCCCCCCGGCTGTCGGTATACCGGTACATGCCGGCAACGGTGGAGCCGGCCGAGAAAATCAGCAGCAGCATTGCGAGGAGGATCTGTTTCATGCGCATTCTCCCAGGAATCGAATCGGCGCCAATCGTGTCAAAACGATGACTTTTCTGCAGACGCCCTTTCCCGTCTTCCCATGGTCCTGCCTGGCTCGTCATTATGTAGGCGGCTCATCCATCACCTACGGCACCCAGTTGATCGTCTGTTTCGCGAAATCTATGGTGTACTTGAGTCCGCCGAGGAAGCTCATCCCGAGGAGACCGTCCCCCATCTCCCCGCCACGCTGGCGGACGATGACGACCTCCTGGCCGGCTCTCCTGACCGGTCCCACCTTCATATGGCTCAGGACCGCCTTTCGTGCCCTCAGTACCCGTCCCCCCACCACGCTGATCCGGACGTCTTCGGCCTGCTCGATGTTGAGCCGGGCCGCCACCTCAGGCGTGATGACCGATGAACTGGCCCCCGTGTCGAGGAGGAGCAACGCCTCGGTCTCCACCGTGCCGTTCGCGAGGGTCACCGGCACGAAGACCTGCCTTCCCCTGATGACCACCCGCGTCGAGAGCGCCTCCCGCCGCCGCTCCTCGGCAGCCTTCTTCTCCTCCGCGCTTCGGGCCTCCCTGGCCCGCTCCCGCTGCTCCGCGTCCTTCTGCCGCACCGCGTCCCGCTCTGCTCGCTCCTTTTCCCGCAGGAGCGCCCGGTCCGCCTCCGGGAGGTCGTCGTACGCATCCTTGCGCACCTTTTTCTTCTGGCGGTACTCCTTGGGAATAGCGGAGGGATCATCGACGAAATGGATGGTGCCGTTCCGGTCCTCGTAGCTGTAGAACTCGGCGCCGGCGCGGGGGGGTGCCAGCAAGGCCAGCACTCCGCCGAGCAGGATCATTCGCTTGGTCGTCCGTAGCGCGTACATGCCGGGAGCCTACTCGATCCCCATGATCCGGGTAACGTAATACTCGGTCTCGCCGAAGCAGCGGGTCGGTACCCCCTTGTGCTGCTCGTAGTGGATGGTGACCTTCCTCCCCACAGCGGCATTCAGCCGCTGGGCAATGGCGTCGTCCCGGACGCTGAACAGGAACTTCTCCGGGGTCGAGCCGGGAACCGGGATCATCTGCAACTCCCCTTCCCAGGTCTTGCAGAGCCACCCCTTCCGGGAAAACTTCTGCACGTAGCCGGCCCGCTCGCCGCTGGAATAGCTCCAGGTAAGGGTGAGCCAGGTGTAGCCGGCAAAGAGACCGACCGCCAACAGGGCGAGACCGATAATCACGCCGAAAACCTTTGCTTTACTGAACGCCACGGCAAGCTCCTCTGCACGGTGATAATTGGTGTACCGCAGCGACAGTATCACACGCCCCGGGCACGTTCAATCGGGAAACGGTCGGGGGTGGCCGCGGGATGGGGCTGTCGGCCCCCCTCACCTGCAGCCCAAAGAACGGGAAGCTACCCACCGTCGCCGGTCACCCCCAGTGTGAAGTAGAACGTTGCCCCGTTTCCCGGCACCGACTCGGCCCAGATGCGTCCGTGGTGCTTGTCGATGATCCGCTGCACCGTGGCCAGACCGATCCCGGTCCCTTCGAACTCGGGTTCATTATGGAAGCGCCAGAACTGGACAAAGAGATGTTGCGCATATTCCATGTCGAACCCCACCCCGTTGTCCCGGACATAATAGACATCCCCCTCTTCACTCGAATATTTCCCGAACTCGATGGATGCATCGGCGGCTTTGCAGGTGTACTTGACCGCATTCCCCAGAAGATTCCGCATGCATATTTCCAGCGTGTATCGATCTCCCTGGACCACGATGTCGGGTGCGATCGTGACCTGTATGATCCTGTCACCGACCTGTTCCAGCAGCTCGGCAACGATCTGCTTGGACATCTCGGAAAGATCCACCATGGACCATTGCATGTCGGCCCGCGACAGCCGGTTGATTGTGAGCAGGCTGTCGATGACGATCCGGAGCCGTCTGCTGGCAGCCACTATGCGTCGGGCACAGTGCAGTATCGGCTCTTCCCCATCCGCCCCCGCAATATCGAGCAACATACTGCCGAACCCCTCAAGTCGGGCGATAGGGGCTCTAAATTCATGGGAAATTGCACAACAGAACCCTTCAAGCTCACTGTTCATCCGTTCGAGTTCGGCGGTGCGCTCCCTGACCCGGCTTTCAAGCTCCTCGTTGAGCTTTCTGATCTTCTCCTCCGTCTGCTTGCGGTCCGTAATGTCCTGGACCATCCAGATTGAGCCATGCTCAGGCTGTCCCGCATTCACCGCCTGGCCCACAACGCTGCACCAGATACACGAGCCGTCCTTCCGTTGCATCTCCACATCGGCGGCGTAGACCCTGCCGCTGGCAATCTCTGCGTAGCCAACGGCTCCAATCCGCTCGTACGACTCTCTGTCGGGATAGAACGCAGAAGTACGCATCCCCAACGCTTCTCCGTCGTCGTAACCAAGGATTCTATAAAAGGCCGTGTTGGCCAGTTCGATCGTTCGATCCCTGAGAAAACAGACCCCGATGGGCATGGTGCTCAGAATGATCCGTTGCTCGTTTGCCAGTTGTTCGACCTGCCGCGTCCGCTCCTCGACCCGCTGTTCCAGCAATTCGTTGATCCGCCTGATCTCGACGAACTGCGCAGTCAGAGAATCCGACATTTCCCTGAAGTTGTTGATCAGGTGATTCGCCTCTTCTATACCGCTCTCCGGCCAGGCAATCGCCTTACTGTCCGTCGCCAGCCTGGCAGGAAGATCACGGGTGAGCAGGCGCAGCTGTTCCAGGGTGGCGACCGTCCGGCGGCTCAGCAATTCAGCCAGTACCAGGCCGCCGAGCAGAACCAGGAACAGCAGGGTCAGCTTGCCGGTGTAGTTGTCGTAGAGCTTTTTCTGGAAGGGGGCCACCGGCTGCTCCAGGACCAGCTTCCATTCCGCCAGGTCCCCGATGGTTGTTTCCGCTATATAGAACGACTTCTTCCACCGTTCCGAGATAGGGGTATTGGGAGGCACCATCGGTACCCACTGGCTGATCCCCTTGTCCAGACGGTTAAGCGTCCCTTTGCCGCGCACAAAGGGTCGCATCACCTTTTGGTCGGTACGGTTGGTCATGATGACGTTGCCGTTCCTGTCCAGCAGCGTGTAGAGCGTGGCATTTTCATCCGAACTCTTGTCGAGGTGATCCCGTATCTGCTCGAGGCCAAGGATGCCGGTGACGTAGCCGCCGTATTTTCCACCCATGACCACCGGCGCGAGCATGGTGACCATCGGCCTGGGCGTACCGATCCTCCCCATGACGACTTCCGAAAGCATCGGCTTGAGCGTCTGCTTGAGGGTCGGGATAAAGGGCCGGTCCGCAAAATTTTTGCCGATGTTCCTCTGTCCGAGTTCGTCGCGCAGCGGAAAGAAGGCGATGGTGGTCGCGTTCCGGTCCAGCAGCCCGACCCGCTTGAAATTGATATCCCCCCTCTTGACCTGCTCCAGATAGGGCTGCATCTGTTGCGGTGATTTCGAGGCCGCCATCTCGGCAAGATTGACAATGGCGGATTTTCTATTGACCACCCAGATTTGCACTCGATCGGCCACCCGCTTGCTGTCCTGTTTGAGCCGTGTACGAATCTGAAGATCGGTGTCGGCAAAGTCGGTCCTGCTGCCGACCGCCAGGATGATCAGCACCGGACACAAGACGAAAAGCGCCAGCAGGGAGTTGAAAATCTCGTGGTAGGTGATCAGCGACAAGCGCGACCGGAGTGCGTAGCCGGTGAAAAGCAGCCTGGCGACCAGGGCATTGGCAATGCCGTTTATCGCCTGTTTGGTCAGGGTGATATAGGTATTGCTGATCGGTACATGCATGACGACATGGTAGAAACAATAGACCAGCGGCATGCCGAGGATGAGCCAGTAGAGGGTGTCGGCCAGCACCATTTCCATCCTGCGGCGCCCCATCAGCCAGCCGACGACCGCCACCTCTCCGGTCATGATAATGATGGCGTAGGGGTGATTCCAGAGGATGTAGGAGTAGCTGGCGATCAGGGCCGCTGCCAGAACACCACGGCCGAGCCCCAGGAATTGCAGTGCCAGCATGGCAAAGATGCTGCCGAAGAGGAAATCGATGTTCAGGAATATCGGGAAGTTGAAATAGTTGCCAGCCAGGCCGGCAGCGGTCAGGGCCAGGAAGAGGGGGATGCTCCGGTTGCTTTTCATGGCGGTGTTGGCGGGTGGCATGGTTGTCTCCTGAACAGACACCAGGGGAATATTCACCGGACATGATACGGGAGATGGAGGATCAAAAATCCTTCTCACACACAACGTTTAACACATTAACACGGTCACATTATCCCACAACAGGCGCGTTAATCAATCAAGCGGATTGCATAAAAAGAGCCGGTCCCCAGAAGGGAACCGGCTCTTTCATTTCCCGTACGGGAATACGCAGTACGAAGGACGTCAGATGATCTTGCTCAGCGGGTACTCCACGATCCCCTCGGCTCCCAGCTTCAGGAGTTCAGGCACGATGCGGCGAACCTCCTTCTCCGGCAGGATGCTCTCGATGGAAACCCAGTCGGAGTTGTACAGGTGGGCGACCGTTGGCGCCTTCTGGCTCGGGAGCACCTTGGTGATCGCCTCGGCCTTGCTGCCTGGCGCGTTCATCTTCAGCCCCACCATCCCCTCGGCGGCCAGGGCGGACTGGAGCAGGGTGGCGATCTGCTGAATCTTGGCCCGTTTCCAGGGATCTTCCCAGGACGCCTTGTTGGCCACCATCACCGGCACTGAGGTCATCAGGTCGCAGACGATCCGCAGGTTATTGGCCCGGATCGTGGAACCGGTCTCGGTCACCTCGACGATGGCGTCGCAGAGGCCGTCCACCACCTTGGCCTCGGTGGCCCCCCAGGAGAACTCCACGGTCACCGGGATGTTCCGCTCGGCAAAGTAGCGCTTGGTGAACTCCACCAGCTCGGTGGAGATAGTGGCGCCGTGCAGGTCCTCGGGCTTCTGCACCGTGGAATCCTGGCCCACGACCAGCACCCAGCGAACCGGCCGGCGGGAGACCTTGGAGTAGACCATCTCGCAGACCTCGACCACGTCCGAGTCGTTCTCCCGGATCCAGTCGCGGCCGGCGATCCCCACGTCGATGGTGCCGCGCTCCACGTACTTCCCCATCTCCTGGGGACGGATCAGCTTGCAGTTCATCTCCGGGTCGTCAACGGTGGGGAAATAGCTGCGGGAGGAAATACCCACCTGCCAGCCGGCCTGCTTGAACAGGTCGACCGTGGCCTCTTCCAGACTCCCCTTGGGGATACCGAATTTAAGGACCGTGCTCATTTCTTGTAGACCTCCTTGGGATCGAACAGGGGGTTTGAGTGCTCGACCCACTGGCCGTTCTCCCACTTGACGTAGAAGCAGCTCCGGTTGCCGGTGTGGCAGGCGGCCGGGCCGTTCTGCTTCACCCGGATGACCACCGAGTCGGCGTCGCAGTCGGTGTAGACCTCCACGACCTCCTGGGTGTTCCCGGACTCCTCCCCCTTCATCCAGTACTTGTTCCGGCTCCGGCTGAAGAACCAGGTCTTGCCGCTCTCCAGGGTCAGGTTGAGGGTCTTTTCATCCATGTAGGCCACCATCAGCACGTCGCCGGTCTCGTGGTCCTGGATCACGGCCGGAATAAGGCCGTTCATCTTGCTGAAATCGATCTTGATCATGTCCGTTTCCTCTTTAGTCCCTTTCGACTTGAGACTCCACTAAAAGTGAGCGCGCGGATGACGCGGGTTGAGCGGGTTTGCACAAATTTCAAATCAATTGGTTTATCCGCGTAAAATCCGTTCAAATCGGCTCTGATCCGCGTTCCATTGCCGTTGCTTTTTCCTGGCTACAAAAAAGCCGGCGAGGATGATCTCCACGCCGGCTTGTCCTTCGCGCCGTCCCGTTTAGGCGGCGGTGACCGTCACCTTGAGGGTGGCGCTCACGTCGGGCTGGATCTTCACGGTGGCGGTGAACTCGCCCACATGCTTGATCGGCTCGGCCAGTACGATCTTCTTCCGGTCGATCTCGAACCCTTGTGCCTTGAGCAGTTCGGCCAGTTCCATGTTGGTGACGGCGCCGAACAGCTTCCCTTCCTCGCCGGCCTGGTGGGCGACGGAGAGGGCGAGGGCCTCGATCTTGGCGGCCAACTGCTTGGCCTGCTCCAGGGTCTTGCTCCGCTTGTACTCCAGGTGGCGGCGGGCATGTTCCATGGCCTTGGTGTTCCGCTCGTTCGCCTCGATGGCCATCCCCTTGGGGATCAGGTAGTTGCGGGCGTAGCCGGGGGCCACCTTGACAACTTCGCCGATGTGGCCGAGATTTTCCAGATTTTCCTTGAGAATTACCTTCATGTCTTTCCTCCTAGCCTGTTTACAGGTTTTCTGGACGCCGCGGGGTACGGAAATTCCCCCACAGGTCGAATACTCCCAGCGCGGCAACACCGACCAGCAGGTAGGGCTGCAGTGCCAGAAAAACATAGAGTAGGTACCGCATGGCGGTCGGGACGGCGAACCGCCCCACCAAGTGCTGCACGATCGCCATCCCCTGGAGGAGATAGGCGAAAAGGGTCACGACCAGGATATTCATGGCCACCCGGTGAACCGGATCCGCCGGAATCAGCAGACTGAAGCCGGCAGCGATCAGGACCCACACCAGCGGGTCGGGATTACGGAAGCTGGTGAAGTCACCGAACTCCGGCAGGGCCGGCAGTCTCGCCCGCAGTCGGTTGAGAACAAGGACGTTCAGCCCGGCGATGCCTGCCATGCTCGTCAGGGCCAGTGCCGGGAAGATACGCGCAATCAGCGCCCCCCCCTGCTGCATCGCCAGACGGAGCGTTTCCAGCTCCTCCCCCTTGACCCCGCTCTGCTGATAGAGGGCGATGGTCTGGGTGATGCTCTTTTCGATCCCCTTTAACAGCTGGCTCTGGAGATCTACCCCGGTGGCGACGCCGTAGGTTACGGCTGCCAACAGGATTGCTGCGAAGGTGGCGCTTACTGCCAGCATCTGCGCCCGGGCAGCTCCCTTGCCGGACAGGATGAACAGGGGGAGCAGCAGGGACAGTATCCCGTCCTGGAAGAGGTAGAGGAGGCCGGAGCCGGGATCGATACCGGCGGCAAGTCCGGCGGCGGTGAGCAGGACAATGCCCGCCCCGACCTTCGGACCGTGCTTCACCGTATAGAACATGACCGGCAGCGGGGTGAATATCCCCGGCAGCAGTCCTGCCACCGGCACCGCGATGTAGACGAGAAACAGGGCAAGGGTGGCGAGCCAGCCCTTGCCCAGGTCTATCCATATCCCGGAACCGGGACGTTCCATCGTCACCACCGGTTAGGGCATGACATGGGTGCCGGCAATCGGCAGCAGCGCGATGTTCCTGGCACGCTTGATGGCCTCGGTGATCTCACGCTGGTGGGCCGAGCAGTTGCCGGAGATGCGGCGCGGCACGATCTTGCCCCGCTCGGTGATGAAGTAGCGGAGCGTGCGGGGATCCTTGTAATCGATGGTGGCCTGCTTATCGGCGCAGAAACGGCATACCTTCCGCCGCTGGAACGGTCTCTTCTTCCGGGGTCCGGACGGGCGCTGGCCAGCCGGTCTTTCGGGTCTTTCAGGTCTTTCGGTTCTTTCTTCACTCATGACTGGTCACCTCCCTTATTCGTTCTCTGCCGGGGCAGCTACAGCCTCGGCTGCCGGTTCGGCAGGCGCGGCGGCTTGGACAGCGGGAGCGGCCGGGGTCACGTCCTTCTCCAGCTTGACGGTCTGGTAACGGACGACCCGGTCGTCGATCCGCAGACGGCGCTCGAGTTCGGCAACCATGGATGCATCGCCGTCGAAACGGAGATACATGTAGCGGCCGCGGGCGACCTTCTGGATCGGGTAGGCGAGCTTGCGCACGCCCCAGTCCTCAAGGCGTTTGACGTCGCCCTTCAGGCTGGCGACAATCTCCTGAACCTTGGTGCTGAGGGCTTTGCTTTCCTCATCGACCAGGTCCGGTTTGACGATGTAAATCGTCTCGTACATCCTGCTCATAGACTTCCTCCTCGCGGATTTGTAGCCCCGGGTCCGGCCCGGAGCAAGGAGATGCCGCTTTATTGCGGCTTCGTGGAACCGAAATTTTTAGCACAAGCAGTACGGAAAAACAAGGATTTTCCGCTAGCCGGGGGAGACAATACCCCTGCGGGGCGTTTATGTGATCACGCTCACTTTATCATTGCCTATTCCAGCCCGGCAAGGTATTGTGAGCACGTTCACAATACGGAGACATCATGCGCATCAACCAGCAGACCAAGCAGCAGACCCGGCAGCGGATCCTGGCCACGGCGGCAGAGCTCTTTGCGGACAAGGGGTTCGAGGAGAGCACCACCCGGGAGATCGCCCAGGCGGCCGGTCTGGCAGCCGGCACCATGTTCAACTACTTCCCCAGCAAGGAGACCATGGCCATGACCATGGTGACCGAGTCGCTCCGCCAGGGAGGGGAGGACTTCCGGCGGCGCCGCAGCGGCCGGGAGGATCTGCCCGAGGAGCTCTTCCTCTTTGTCGCCTCGGGCCTCCGCCGCCTGCGGCCGCTGCGCCCTTTTCTCGGCCCGGTCCTGGAGCGCTCCCTGAGCCCCTTCCCCAGGAAGAGCAGCTGTCCCGAGGGGGAAACGACCCGGCAGGAGCACCTGGCCATGGTGCAGGAGATCATCGACCGCCACGGCTTCACCGACCCCCCGGATCATGTGGCCATGACCATCTACTGGTCCCTCTACCTGGGGATCCTCGCCTGCTGGACCAACGACCCCTCCCCCAACCAGGAGGAGAGCCAGGCCTTGATCGACTATTCCCTGCGCGTCTTTGTCCAGACGATCAGCGGCGTGGACGAAGAAGAAGGAGCGGTCAATGTCTCTTGAACACGCAACGGAAACAGCGCCGTCCCGGTTGGAGGCGCTGCGCCGCGCACTCCCCAAGGAACGCGCCATCGACCCGACCGGCCGGCAGCTGGCGCAGCTGATCACCCGTATCGCCGACCAGCAGGTGCCGGTGAACGGCTTTTCCCGGCTCTGGACCCTGGGTTCTCTGCAAGCCCGGGTGACGGCCGGCTACGCGGCCTACTGGCTGCGCAGCCGCTTTGCCGATGCGGACGAGCGGCTGCGGCTGAAGAACGAGGCCCACCTGGCAGCGGCCGTAAAACTCTTCGGCACCATGGGGTACCTGCGGGGAGCGGTGATGAAGGTGGGACAGATACTGGCCAACCTCCCGGAGGTGGTGCCCGAGGAGTTCGGCGAGGTGCTCTCGGCCCTGCACTTCGAGGCGCCCCCCATGCATTTTGCCATGGTGCGGGAGCTCTTCCTCGACGAGTTCGGCCGGGAGCCTGAGGAACTCTTCGCCTCCTTCGACCGCAAGGCCTTTGCCGCGGCGTCGCTCGGGCAGGTTCACCGAGCCAGGCTGCACAGCGGCGAGGAGGTGGCGGTCAAGATCCAGTACCCCGGCATCGCCAGGACCATCCGGGCGGACCTGCGCAACCTGCGACTCCTGCTCCAGCCACTGGCCCGGGGGGAGGCGTGGCAGGACACACTGGAGAAGCTGGCCGACATCGAACGAATGCTCCTCATGGAGACCGACTACACGCAGGAGGCCGACTTCACCCGCCAGGCGAGGACGCTCTTCACGGACGAAGACCGGATCGTGGTGCCGCGGGTCCACGACGCCTACTCCACCCGGCGGATCCTAACCACCGACCTGCTCCCCGGATGCCACTTGGACCGGTTCCTCGCCGTCAACCCGAGCCAGGAGGAGCGTGACCACTACACCGATCTGCTGACCGTGGCTACCATGCGGCTCTACTACCGGCTCCACTGGTTCCTGGCCGACCCCCATCCGGGAAATTTCATCTTCATGCCGGACGGCCGGCTCGGACTGATCGATTTTGGCTGCGTTCGGGTCATGACCGATGAGGAGTGGTCGGTAATCGCCGACCTGGAGCGAGTATATCGGGAGCGGGACGATGAGAGCTTCAACCGGATCATTGCTCGGGCCTGCCTCGTTGACGACCCGGCGGACATGGCGCCGGAGCAGCTGGCGACCCTCCGTCGCGGGGTCTTGTGGAACATGGAGCCGTGGCTCAAGGAGGGGCTCTTCGATTTCGGAGACCGGGCGTTCTTCATGCGGGGAATCGACAATCTGATGGAAATGGCCCGCAATCGCTGCACGAAGGGCTCCCCGCTGTACATCTGGTCCAACCGCTTCGTCTACGGGGGGCGAGCTGTCTGCTACCGGATGCGGGGGCGCTGCGCCTTCCAGGAGATCTTCCGGCAGGAGCATGCGGCCGCCATTGCCGCGACGCCACAACCGGAGGCACCATGACGGCATTTCCGTATGAAGCTTCAATCGACCCTGCTGCGGCAGACATGGATGCCGCCCTGGTGGCAGACGTTGTCGAGCGGTTCCGCCATCAGCAGGCCTGCGGTGCATTCCCCGGCGGACAGCTCCATGTGAGACGAAACGGCTGGGTTGTCGCGGATGTGTCGACAGGGGTTGCACGCGGACTCCGAGCCACCGAAGCCGCAAAGCCGCTGCAGGTGCAGCCACAGACGCCGTTCCCGG
>CAYSJJ010000042.1:30738-35789 GCA_964431365.1 uncultured Geobacter sp.
CATCGCCATGCTGGAGGAACGCGGTCTCATCGATATCGAGGCTCCCATCGCCAATGTCTTTCCCGAATTCGCCCGGCACGGGAAGGGCGACATCACGACGCTCGATGTGCTGACCCATAGGGCCGGAGTACTGGTGCCGAGCCTGTACAAGGAGTACAAACTCGTCGCGAACCGCGAATCCGTACTGGACCGCCTGATAGAGGCGAAGCCCAGGTACAGCCGCGGCACCTTTGCCTACATGCCGACGGAGTTTGGCGCCCTATTGTGCGAGATCACGCGGCGCGTGGATGGCAGACCCCTGGCCGACTTCGTCAGGGACGAGATCTCAGCCCCTCTGAACCTGCCTGCACTCAGGTACGGGCTTGCCGGCCGCGACCCGCATTCACTGGCCTTCACCTACTGGCTCGGGGGAAAGAAACTGATGATGTTCGATACGAACATCGCGGAAGACTTTGAAGAGGTGAACAATGCGATAGAAACATTTGATTCCGAGAACCCCGCGTTCAGCATGGTAACGGACGCTGCCACCCTGACAGCCTTCTACGCGTTCCTTTTGAACAGAGGGGTGACGAAGGCCGGACAGCGCCTCTTGTCCGAGAAGAGCATTCAGCACTATACGCGGCGTGCCGTCTCAGGATGGAACAGAAGCCTCGGCACCTTCATCGCCGCAGGGCGAGGGTTCACGGTAGGGACGTCCACCCCCTCGGCCTTTGGCTGGTGGGGCACTGGCGCCTGTTTCGGCCATGGCGGGGCCTTTTCGTCTCTGGCATTCGGGGACTCAAGGACAGGGCTCGCCGTTGCGATCATCACGAACGGGAACCGGGGGATCAACGACTTTGCCAAACGCTTCATCCCGCTCACCCATCGACTGCGTAAGGCCTGTCTGTAAGCAGAGCGATATTACCGGAGGCACCATGAAGATCCTTCTCATCCAGCCACCCAGCTGCGATCCCATGACCGACCAGATCTTTCTCTTCGAGCCGCTCGCCCTGGAGTACCTGGGGGCCGGACTGAAGGAGGACGGCCATGAGGTCGAGCTCCTGGACGCCCGGCTGGAACCGGACATCGAGGCGGCCTGCCGCCGCTTCCTGCCCGACCTGGTGGGGCTCACCGGCTTCACCAGCCATGTGAACATCATCAAGCGGATAATAAGCCGCCTGAAGCTCCTCTATCCCGAGCTGACCATCGTCGTCGGGGGGCACCACGCCACGGTCCGACCGGCCGATTTCAACGACCCGCGCATCGATTACGTGGTCATCGGCGAGGGGGTCTTCACCCTGCGGGAGCTGGTCACGGCGCTCGAAATGGGGGGAAGCATCCGGGAGATCAGGGGGCTTGCCATCCCCTGCCCCGAGGGGATGCTATTCACCGACCCGAGGCCCTACACCGACCTGAACCTCCTCCCCCTCCCCGACCGGACACTCACGGCCCGACACCGGCAGTCGTACTTCAGCGAATGGTTCAGCCCCCTCGCCTCGGTCCGCACCTCATTGGGGTGCACGGCCCGCTGCAACTTCTGCGCACTCTGGGGGATCACCGGCGGCAAGTACCTGCGCCGCGACCCGGAGGCAGTGGTGGCGGAACTGAAGAGCATCGCGGAGCCGAACGTCTTTTTCTGCGACGACGAGTCCATGTGCGACGTGAAAAGAATGGAGCAGCTGTCCGACCTGATAGCCGAGGCCGGGATCAGGAAGAACTACTTCCTCTACGGCCGGGTGGACACGATCGTCAACCACCCGGATCTGTTCGCCAAGTGGGCAAAAATCGGGCTGGCGCAGGTCTTCGTGGGGATGGAGGACTTCTCCGACAAGAGGCTCGCGGCCATGAACAAGGGGGTGACCGCGGCCCAGCAGGAGCAGGCGGTCAAGATCCTGGACGGCCTGGGGATCATGATGTACGCCTCCTACATGATCGACCCGGCCTACAGCCGCGAGGACTTCCGCAGCATGCTGGCCCACGTGCGGCGGATGAAGCACGCATACGCCACCTTCACCGTGATGACGCCGCTCCCCGGCACGGCACTGCACGCGGCCCGGGAGAAGGAACTCCTCTCCGACAAGCCGGAGCTGTACGACATGCTTCACGCCCTCCTCCCCACCACCCTGCCGCTGGAAGAGTTCTACCAGGAGATGACCACCCTCTGGACCAAGGCGGTCCCCTTCTACCGGGTCATCCCGACGCTCGCCCGCTTCGGCCCCCGCGGCATGCTCACCCGCATCCGGCTCTTCGGCAAGTTCGTTGAGAAGGCCCGCAGGCTGCATCTGGATTATTGAGCCTGGAACCAGCTATGGAGCACTACCGTCATTAGAGGAGGCAACGATGTGCGAGTTCTGTCTGAAGCATGGCGAGGGGAAGAAGTGGTATCTGCAGGCGCATAACTATTCCGAGGACATGCTGAGCGACCTGCGGCGGCTGAAATTCCTGGAGCATTTTGCCGACCCGGTGGCATGGGAACAGGATGTTGCCAAGATGAACAAGGGATTCGGCCGTCTCCAGCGGATGCCCTGGTTCATCAGAACCCTGTTCAGCCGCATGTTCAGCCGCAGAATGAAAAAGGTCCACTTCGGCCAAGTGGTGCCCATCGAAGAGATCGAACAGATCTTCGACTTCACCAACTCCATCGTCCGCGTGGCCTGCGTCTGCCGGCAGTCCACCCTGGGCAAGGAAAAGCGTTACTGTTACGGCATCAGCCTGGGACCCAATGGCGGGAAGCTGCTGGAGATCTTCCAGGCTCTGGAAGAAAAGTTCACCGGCGGTGTTGAGGACAACCGGTTCGAAATGCTCACCAAGGAAGAAGCCATGGCTGCCTTCCGCAGCCACGAACAGGAGGGACTCTGCCACACGGTCTGGACCTTTCAGACCCCGTTCATCGGCGGGATCTGCAACTGCGACCGGGCCGACTGCCTGGCCATGCAATCCACCATCACCCACGCGGTGCCGGTCATGTTCCGGGCCGAGTACGTGGCAACCGTGGACCAAGCTGCCTGCAGCGGCTGCCGGCAGTGCATGCGCCTCTGCCAGTTCGGCGCCCTCAGTTACAGCGCCTCCACCCGAAAAACTGTGGTGGATCAGACGTACTGCTATGGCTGCGGCGTCTGCCGCTCGACCTGCCCGACAAACGCCATCAGGCTGGAAGACCGCGCCGCTTCGCCGGTGGCGCATTTGTGGTAAGCGCTTCTTCAATGTCGCCGTCGATGCCCATCACATCTCCAGCGATCGCTTCTGCCTGCAGCGCGTCGTACATGCAGTATGGGATTTCCCTCACCCCATCGGCTGCCGGACGATGGTCTTCCACTTCTCCGGCGCCGCCCTCCTGATGTCGCTCAGGTAGATCTCGTGGTGCTTGCCGCGCAGTGAGCCGCCGGATGCCTCGATGAACCGGTGCACCTTCTCGATGTTCGGCCCTTCCTCGGAGAAGGGGCCGATGTGCATGATCTGGGCGCAGGGTCCTTCCGCGAACGGCTCGAACCGAACGAGCGGCAGCGCGGGCGGGTTCTTCTTTTTCCGCACCTCGACAATGGCCGTGGCCACCATCTCGGCAGTGACGAACTCGGGCTGCATGACCATCAGGGTCCACTGCCAGGCATCCTTGTTCCCGGTCGCAAATGCGGAGAGGTCGTTAGACCACCAGAGCCCTTCCAGCGGCATGACGCCGTAGTCGATCGCCAGCGGTCCCTTCTTGACCGTGAACTTCAGCGTGTAGGAGAGGGAAAAGAGTGCCTCCACCGCCTCCTTGAACGACTGGGAGGTGTTCGGGTCCCCGGCGCCGTCGATCATGAGGAAGTTCATGGCCGGCACCTCCACCCGGCTGACCTCCTTGGTGGAAGGGGCGTAGAGGTGCTTCAGCTCTTTGAGCAGGTCGTGCTTCGTCATGAGCGGCTCCTTGTCTTTTCCATGTAGACCAGCCACAGACGGTCGTTCGCCTGCACTCGCCTGAATTCCCGGTACCCCAGTTTGGTGTACAGATGCAGGTTGCGCAGGCTCTTGTGCCCCGTGAACAGCTCGAACCGGCCAACCTCCGGGAACTGACTCTCCAGATGCCGCATCAAAGCCGACCCGATCCCGCGGTTCTGGATGTCGGGATCGACGATCAGCTTTCCCACGTGACACGTGCCGTCAGCAAGCCGCACCCGCACCGAGCCGACAATCCGACCCTCCAGCACCGCCTTGAAGAGCGTGTGGGTGGCGAACTCCTCCAACAGGTCGTCCAGCGTCTGGGTCAGGGGTGGAATCCCGTAATCGTCATAGATCTCCGCCTCGCTCACATAGGCGAGCTTTTGCAGGGCAAGGATTTCGGCGAGGTCGTTGATTGTGGCGAGCTCAATTTGCATGGGCTGAAGGGGAGTTAACGGCTCTCTGGTTGAACCGGCGACCGTAGGGATGATGTCGTGACCGCGTGTTAAGCCAGCGCAACTCGGACAAATAACCTCGCTCTGCTGCGGCCAGAAGCTGCTGCCGCACCGCTCGCAAACCCGACGCACCTGATTGCTTGCGATATCTGCCACGATCAGGCGATCATGCACACCAACAAACACTTTCTGAAGGAAGGCGAGTACATACTCCTGCGTTGTGGCGTGCTCGTTCAGCCGCACTTCAACAACGTTTGCCGCTTGCGCAACTTTTTCGGCGCCTAGCTGCAAACCCAATGGACTGACTATGATTCCACCTGTCGCGCCCGAATCCAGAATTGTCCAGGCAAGTGCCCCTAAAGCCTTTTGATTCTGCTTGGAACTCGTGTACCGTCGACATTCTACGACGACAAACCCTTTACCTCCAGAGCAGAACCCTTTCGCATCGACCTCCCACGATGTTCCGGTAAGAAGACCAGCAACCTCTTGCTTCCCCTCAACGCGCTCCAGGCCGAATTCCTCCTTAATCGAGTTGAGCAGAAAGGTCGCCACGTCCTCATAGGTCTCCCATTTCGTTTGCATATGCTCCCTTTGTGGCTTAACGGGCCGGGCCTTGACCCGCTCAGCCCCGGTCGGCGCCCAAGGCTCTGGATACTATGTAAGGCCCCCCTTGGGCATACGCATTTATGACGTATGCTGGAC
>CAYSJJ010000043.1:0-3215 GCA_964431365.1 uncultured Geobacter sp.
AGTCGGCCGGGGCCAAGACCGGCAAGGCGCACAACATCAAGAGCCACCACAACGTCGGCGGCCTTCCCGAGCATATGAAGCTCCAACTGCTGGAGCCGCTGCGTGAGCTGTTCAAGGACGAGGTGCGGGCCATCGGCGAGGAGCTGGGGCTGCCGCACCAGATGGTCTGGCGTCACCCCTTCCCGGGACCCGGCCTGGGGGTGCGGATCCTCGGCGCGGTCACCAAGGAGTACGCCGACATCCTGCGCCAGGCCGACGCCATCTACATCGAGGAGCTGTACGCCGCTGGTCACTACGACAAGATCAGCCAGGCATTCGCCGTCTTCCTGCCGGTCAAGAGCGTCGGGGTCATGGGTGACGGCCGGACGTACGAGTACGTCGTTGCCCTGCGGGCGGTGGAGACCAAGGATTTCATGACCGCCGGGTGGTATCCGCTCCCGTACGAGGACATGGCCCGCATCAGCAGCCGGATCATCAACGAGGTGAAGGGGGTGAACCGGGTGGTGTATGATATCTCCAGCAAACCACCTGCCACGATTGAATGGGAATAACGGGCCAAACCAACCCTCCTCAGTCCCCCCTTGTCAGGGGGGAAGGTCTTGCTCCTCCCCTGATAAGGGGAGGCCGGGAGGGGTTGGATAACTTGGCTGGGATATCTACAAAGCCAAATTAGGTTCTCCGCATTCCCCGCACCTCCGTGCGAGATCGGCATTGTTTGCGTGCAGGGGCAATTCGTAAATTGCCCCTCTGTTTTTGGATGATTCGATGTCAGAAATCAAACTCATCATCTTCGACCTGGACGGGACCCTGATCGATTCCCTGGATGACCTTACCGAGGCCGTTAACCGGATGCGGTCCGCCTTCGGCCTTGCCGGCCTGGAGCGGTGCGCGGTGCGCGGCATGGTGGGGCAGGGGGCCAGGAACCTGGTGGAGCGGGCTCTTCCTGACGTCCCGGACGCAGAGATCGAGAAGGGGCTGGCGCTCTTCCTCTCGTACAACGAGGAGCATATCGCCGACCGGACCGCCCTGTACCCCGGGGTCAGGGAGACCCTCGACATCATCGCGTCCCGCGGCTTCACGAGCGTCGTTGTCTCCAACAAGAATGAAGCCCTCTGCCGCAAGGTCCTGGGAGTGCTACGTCTCGACGGCTTTTTTGCCGGCATCTACGGCGCCGACTCCCTACCGGCCCGCAAACCGTCTCCCGAACCGCTCCGTCACGTCATGCGGGCCTGGGGCTGCAGGGAACGCGAAACGATCATGGTCGGTGACAGCATCAACGACGTGGCCGCAGGTCTAGCGGCGGGAGTGTTTACCGTCGGCTGCACGTACGGCTATGGCGAACCGGCCGAGTTGGCAGGCGCGGCCCTGCAGATCCGGGCCTTTGCCGAGCTCCAGACCCTGCCGCTGCTTGCCGCCGCGCCGGTGCGGGGCTGAGGGGGGGGGGCATGCTCAGGGGACTATTCACCGCCCTGTTGACGTTTCTGATCCTCATCCTCCAGGTGACCGTGCTGCCGGCCTTTCTGCGGGAGCCGTTCGTCCCCAATTTCCTGCTGCTGCAGTTGGTCTACCTCGCGGTCAAGGAGGAGATGGGGCCGGGGGGCGCGTTATTCGCCTTTTTCCTGGGGCTTCTGCTCGACACCTTCAGCGGGGTCTATCTCGGCCTGAGCGGATTCTCGTTTCTGGCCATCTATCTGGTCCTCCGGCTCCTGCGCGATCAGCTCTATACTGACAGCAGCACGCTCATGGTGGTGGTGGCTTTTCTGTCGACCATGGCGCACGGGCTCTTGAGCCTCCTGCTCCTCTTGCTCTTCTCCGCTGCCAACGGCATCTATGCCACGCTGCTGGCGGCCCTCATCCCCCAGGCACTGGTTAGCGCCCTTGTCGCCTCGCTCATCACCGGGGCAACGTCCCTCCGCCTGCAGGAGGAGCCCTGATGCCGGCACAGAATTACATACGGAGTGCCGCCCCCCGGCAGCGGATCTTCTTCATCTCCGTCGGCGTGGCAATCCTCTTCCTGTTCCTCCTGAGTCGTCTCTGGTATCTGCAGGTCATCCAGTCGGAGCGGCTGAAGACCATGTCGGAGAACAACCGGCTCCGCTTCGTGCCGGTGGCTTCATCCCGGGGGGTCCTGCTGGACCGTAACGGCAAGGTGCTGGTGGACAACTCCCCCTCCTTCAGTCTGGCGCTCATTCCCCAGGACGTCCGGGACAAGGACGCGCTCCTGGACAAACTCTCCAAAGTTCTGGGCCTTGACCGCAACGAGTTGGAGGAGAAGTGGAAGAAGGGGAAGGGGAGGGCGAAGTATTTCCCGATCATCGTCGCCTCCGGTCTCACCCGGGACCAGTTGGAATTCCTGGAGGAAAACAGCCTCCGGCTCCCCGGCATCGATATCGAAATGAAGCCGATCCGCCAGTATCCCAACGGAACGCTGGCGGCCCACCTGTTCGGATATCTGGGGGAGGTAACCGAGGACGAACTGACCCGTAAGGAGTTCGGCGAGTACAATCCCGGTGATTATGTGGGGAAGAGCGGCGTGGAACGGAGTTGGGAAACCTATCTGCACGGCGACGACGGCGGCAGGCAGATCGAGGTGGATGCCCGGGGCCGATTCCTGCGCACCATCAACGAGACCGCGCCGACGGTCGGGCAGAGCATCATGCTTACCATCGATCAGGGGTTGCAGAAAACGACCGAGCAGGCCCTGGGTGACAAGGCTGCCGCAGCGGTGGTGATGGATGTCAACAGCGGCGAGATCCTGGCGTTTGCCAGTAACCCGACCTTCGACCCGGCACTCTTCACCGGCCGGATGCCGGTGGACACCTGGAAGGGGTACCTGGAGGACAAGAGGCACCCCCTGGAGAACAAGGCCCTGAAAGGCCAGTATCCGCCGGGCTCCACCTTCAAGATTGTGACCGCCCTGGCCGGCCTGGCCGAAGGGCTGATCGACGAGCATACCACCGTGAACTGCTCGGGCGAGTATACCCTGGGAAACAATACCTTCCGCTGCTGGGACAAGAAGGGGCATGGCCGGGTGGATCTGCGTCGGGCCCTGAAGGAGTCGTGCGACGTCTATTTCTACCAGCTCGGCGAGCGGCTCGGCGTGGACAAGATCGCTGCCTATGCGCGCGAATTCGGCCTGGGCGAGACCCTGGGCGTGGGGCTGGAAAACGAGAAGCCGGGCGTCATCCCGACCGCTGCCTGGAAGGAGAAACGGT
>CAYSJJ010000043.1:3225-12183 GCA_964431365.1 uncultured Geobacter sp.
GGGAGAGACCCTGCCGGTCTCCATCGGCCAGGGGTTTGTGCTGACCACGCCGATCCAGCTGGCCTCCATGGTGGCGACCGTGGCCAACGAGGGGACCGTCTACCGTCCCCACCTGGTGAAAAAGGTGGTGGACCGCGACGGGAAGACCATCAAGGAATTCCCTGCCGAAGTGCTCCGGAAGACCCATTTCACTCACGAGCAGTACCGCCTTGTCAAGGAAGGACTCTTTGCCGTGGTCAACGAGCCCCGCGGGACCGGCGCCGCAGCCCGGCTCTACGAGGTGAAGGTGGCCGGCAAGACCGGCACCTCCCAGGTGGTCAAGATGCGTGACGGCAAGGGGGATATCCCGTATCAGTACCGGGACCACGCGCTCTTTGTCGCCTTTGCCCCCTACGACAAACCGGAAGTGGCCGTTGCGGTCGTCATCGAGCATGGCGAGCATGGCGGCGGCGCTGCGGCACCGGTGGCCGGGAGCATCCTGCGCCATTATTTCGAGGCAAAGGGGGTCATCAAGAAGCCGGTCCGGGAGAGCGCTGACAAGGACGATGAGGAGGGGGGCGATCAGCCCGTCGAAGTGAAACAGGGGGCGCGGCAATGATCGACCGTCGGCTTTTGACCAATTTCGACTGGAAACTGCTCGTGGTGATCCTCCTTCTCGCCGCCGCCGGAGTCGTGAACATCTACAGCGCCTCGGCCTCGTACAAGGTCGTCGGTACCTCGTACGCCGTGAAGCAGATCTACTGGATCGCCGCCGGCATGATGCTGGCGGTCCTCTCCTGCAGTATCGACTACCACCTGCTGGAGGACCTGGCGTACTGGTTTTACGGCGGCGTACTGGTCCTCCTGGTCCTGGTCCTGGTTGTCGGAAAGACCTCCATGGGGGCGACCCGCTGGCTCAACCTGGGATTCTTCACCCTTCAGCCATCCGAGCCGATGAAGATCGTCATCATCGTGACCTTTGCCCGCTATTTCGCCCGACGCCCTTCTCCCGACGGGCTGGGGTTGTGGGAACTGGCCCTTCCGTTCCTGATTCTCGGCGTTCCCGTCCTGCTCATCATGAAGCAGCCCGACCTGGGGACCGCCATCATGGTGCTGCTGGTGGCCGGCACCATCATGCTGGCTGTGGGGGTCCGCTGGACGGCCGTTATCTCGCTGCTGATGGCAACCCTTCCGGTCGGCTATCTCGGGTGGCACTTCTATCTGCGGGAGTACCAGAAAAACCGGATACTCAACTTCCTCAACCCGGAGCGGGATCCCCTGAAAAGCGGTTATCACCTGATCCAGAGCAAGATCGCGGTTGGGTCCGGCGGGTTGACCGGCAAGGGGTTCCTGCAGGGGACCCAATCGCAGCTTCGCTTCCTGCCCGAACAGCATACCGACTTCGCCTTTTCGGTATTTTCCGAGGAATGGGGGTTCGTCGGCTGCCTGGTGCTTCTCGCCCTCTACCTGCTGCTGATCCTTTGGGGCCTTGCCATAGCAGACCGTTGCAACGACCGCTTCGGGAGCCTCCTGGCGGTCGGTGTCACCGCCATGCTCTGCTGGCACATCATCATCAATGTCGGCATGGTCATCGGCCTCTTCCCGGTGGTGGGGGTGCCGCTACCGTTCTTTTCCTATGGCGGCACCTCCATGGTCACCTCCATGATCGGCATAGGTATCCTGCTGAGCATCCGCATGCGCCGCTTCATGTTCTGAGCCGGCCAGACGGCATCCGATGGCGTCCCCTCCTGCCGGGGCTCTCTCTGCCCGCGTCTGGCGAGAATCTTTGTCCCCAAAAATCCCCTCCTTGCTGGAAAAGTTCCCACAGCCGATTACACTTGTACGTGTCAGTGAATACGTTGGTCAGGTATCGTAGCCGCACAGCATGGCAGCCAGCGGCTGGAAGGTGTGATCATGCGCCGGTTTCTGACGATCAATGCGCTGCTTGTGGCAACGCTCTCCCTGTTTGACCACTCGTCAGCCGTTGCAGCCATCGGAGGGGGGGGAGAGCCGAGCCGCCTCCCGACGGCGTCCGGAGCAGGGCCGGCGGTGAGTTGCGGTGCCGGTTGCGCCGGCCTCTTCTTCCCGGCAGACGACCTCTTCCCCCCCTATCTTGCCGACCCCCACCGCCCCGGTTTCGGGGTTCAGGAGCAATGGTACACCAAGAGTGCCATCCCCGCAGCCAGCAATAACCGACTCAATCTGCGGGTGGGAGCGGTATTCGGTGTCTACCGGGCAGTTACGCCGGAAAGGGCCCTCCAGGCCTGGCAGGTGGGGGTGATCGGCGCCTTCGACGGGATGTTCGACCTGGGGAATCAGCAGGACAATATCGGCTGGAACGGGAACTACGGTCTCCAGTGGAGCGGGAGCCTTCCCGGTGGAGTGGCGGCGAAGATCGGCTGGTTTCATCGCTCCAGTCACCTGGGAGACGAATACGTGGAGAAAACCGGCGCGAAAAGGATCGGCTATACCCGTGAAGAGCTGGGGGCCGGTCTCGGCTGGAACGTTTTCGACGGGGGGCGGCTCTATGGCGAGACCGGCTATGGCTACGGGCAGGGAAACCGGGCCTTGATGGAGCCGTGGCGGCTGCAGGGAGGTGCTGAATACAGGAGTCATCCCGTTTTCTGGGAAGGACGGTTCGGGTGGTACGGGGCGCTGGACGTGACGTCCATGGAGGAGCGTGACTGGCGGGCCGATATCACCCTTCAACTGGGACTGCTGATGGAATCGGCCGGCCGGACGTGGCGCCTCGGCCTGGAACATTACCGGGGACGGCCGACAGTCGGGGAGTTCTTCATGGTGACCGAAGAGTACCTCTCGGCAGGGCTCTGGATGGACTGGTAGCGGATACGGGGCGCATTGCCCCCTCTCGTTCTGTCCGGTCGGAAAGATGGCCGGGACCGGCCGAGAGGGGACGCTCCCTGTCAGGCAGCCTTGCGGTTGATCAGGGTGATCTCGCCGAATTCATTCTGCCAAACGGTTCCGCAGACGGAACATTCGAGCAGGTTGTCGGCGTAACCGTCGGCATGCATGTCGATCTCGATATGGTGTTGGTTGCTGCAAATGGGACAGGTCATGGTAGCTCCTTGTAGCTTATTTTTAGAAAATATAGTCTGATGAAAAAATATCCGCAAGGGTAAAAAGCGCAAAATATCTTGCAAAACAAGAGTTTATGCTTTTGTGTCTCCCTGTGGGACTACCGTTATTTTAAAATTACTAAAGTTGCATGAGGGGGGCAGTGCCTGTTATATGCTAACTATTTGAATTTGAGGGATAAGTTGTCGCTAGAACACGATTGTGGCCCATTTGCCGTACATCCGGGGACTTTTCGGCTCGGTGCAGATTTTTTGTCAACTCCGGTCAGCTAGAATGCGGTTTGTCATCACTCAGGGAGGTCAGGCGGGGAGGTGAAGCATGCGTGAGGCCAGATTCTACGACAAGCGGGATGACAAGGGGGTGCAATGCCGGCTCTGCCGCCACCGATGCACGATCCAGCCGGGGAGACGGGGGATTTGCGCCGTGCGGGAGAACCGGGACGGAACACTGTACTCTCTGGTCTACGGCAAGGTGATCGCGGAGCACATCGATCCGGTCGAGAAGAAGCCCCTGTTCCATTTTCACCCCGGCAGCAGGTCCTATTCCATAGCCACACCCGGCTGTAACTTTCGCTGTCTCCATTGCCAGAACTCCTCCATAGCCCAATGTGCGAACGAACTGCTGCTCCACGACACTCCGGAGCTCTCTCCGGAGCGGGTTGTGGAGCGGGCGCTGTCCGCCGGTTGCGGCTCCATCTCCTTCACCTACACCGAGCCGACCATCTTTTTCGAATACGCCTACGACGTGGCGGTTCTTGCCCATGAACGGGGGCTCCGTACCATCTTCGTCACCAACGGGTACATATCCGCAGAGCCGCTGGCCGCCATCGCTCCCTACCTGGATGCTGCCAACATCGATCTCAAGGGTTTTTCGGAGCAATTCTACCGGGAGGTAGTCGGCGGGCGGCTGGCCGAGGTGCAGGAGTGCATCCGTGAGTACAGGCGCCTGGGAATCTGGATCGAGCTGACCACTCTCCTCATCCCGGGCCTCAACGACGATGCTGCCCAACTCCAGGAGCTGACGGCGTTCATCGCCAGAGAAACGGGGGAGGATACCCCCTGGCACGTCAGCCGTTTCTTCCCAACCTACAAGATGCTCGACCGTCCCCCCACGCCGATCAGCGCCCTGCATCGGGCACGGGATATCGGCCGCCAGGCTGGGCTGCGCTATGTCTACGAAGGGAATGCGCCGGGTGGGGAGGGGGAGAACACCCGCTGTCCGGCCTGCAGCGAGCTGTTGATCGAGCGCCACGGTCATTCGGTGGCGAGCAACAATCTGAGAAACGGCCGCTGCCCGACCTGCAGGGGAGCGATTGCCGGGGTTGGGCTGGCCTAAGCCGGACCAGGGCCGGTTCCCGGTTCAAAACCGTTGCATCTTTTCCGCATCTTCAGTATGGTTGCACCTGCTGTTGTCGTCAAAACTCACGTCGAATCGAGTGGTTGCATGCCAAAATTCCAGCAGCGTCATGTCATTATCTTCGGTGTAGTCTGCGTCTTTTTATTCTGGGAAATCGATGCCTTTGTCGATGCGCTGCTGTACCATGAAGGGAACCTTGCCGAGCAGCTCCTTACCCCCCCCCGACACGATATCGGGCGACGGTCACTCTTCTCCGGTTTTCTGGCAATATTCACCGCCTGTGTCTGCGTGATCATCAGGCAGCGGGACCGGATGGAAAAAGAGCTGGCCGCTGCACTTACCCTGGCCGCGGAAGAGAAGGCCAAGAGCAATGCCATCGTTGCCGCCATCGGGGACGGGATCAGCATCCAGGATACGGAGCTGAGGGTCCTCTACCAGAACCGGGTCCATCGGGATATGGTGGGGGGGGACTTCTCGGGAGCACTCTGTTACCAGGTCTACGACAAGCACCACGATGCGCCCTGCCCGGGGTGTCCGGTGGTCCTGGCGCTTGCGGACGGCAGGGTACACAAGCTGGTCAAGACGCTGCCGCCGGGACAAGGGGTGAGCCACATCGAGATCACCGCTTCTCCCCTGAAAGACGAGAGCGGCAAGATTTTCGCCGGCATCGAGCTGGTCCGGGATGTCTCCCACCAGGCCCAGGCCGAAGAAGCGCTCAAGCAGCAGGCCCAGTTCCTGCAGACCCTGATCGACACCATCCCGTACCCGGTATTCTACAAAGACGCGAGTTTCGCATTTCTCGGCTGCAACCAGGCCTTCGAGGAGAGTACCGGCTTTCCCCGTTCCAAGGTGATCGGGCATCGGGTGCACGATTTCCTGCCGGCCGACCTGGCCGAGATGTACGATCGGACTGACCGGCAGCTGATGCAAAATCCGGGCGTGCAGACCTATGAAAGCGTTCTCCTCCGCAGCAACGGGGAGCTCAGGGACGCGATCTTCAAGAAGGCTACCTACACCGACAGCGAGGGGGCACCGGCCGGCATCGTCTGCGTCGTGGTCGACATCACCGAGCGAAAGCAGACGGAAACGGCGATCCGCGACCTCAACGAAGACCTGGCCAGAAAGGCGACGGACCTGGAGGCGGCCAACCGGGAACTGGAGTCGTTCAGCTACTCCGTCACCCACGACCTGCGCAAGCCCCTGACCATCATCTACACAGCCGCCCAGGCGCTTCGCGACGAATGTCGCATCGAAGGGGACGAGACGGCGACCTATTTCATCCAGACCATCTGCGAGGGGAGCCGGCGGATGGAAGAGCTGATCGAGGCCCTGCAGATCCTCACCCACGTCTCCCGGAGCGGGATGACCGTGGCAACCGTCAATCTGTCGACGCTTGCCGAGGAGATCTTTGGCGATCTTCGCCTGATAGCGCCGGAGCGGGTCATCGCCTGGGATGTCCCGCCGCACATCACGGCAATCGGCGATCCTCGCCTCCTGCGGGTCCTGATGGAAAATCTTCTGGGGAACGCCTGGAAGTATACCGGCAAATGCCGTGAGGCCAGGATCAGTTTCGGTCTTGCCCAAACCCCCCACGGTGAGGCATACTTCGTCCGGGATAACGGCGCCGGGTTCGATATGACCCGGGTCGGCGATCTATTCAAACCCTTTGTCCGCCTCCACAACCCGCGGGAGTTCCCCGGGACCGGGGTCGGCCTGGCCACGGTCCACAGGATCGTGGAGCGCCATGGCGGCCGGGTCTGGGCAGAGGGTGCCGTCGGAGGGGGGGCAACGATCTACTTCACCCTGCCGGTGCAGCAACCACAGCTAGACTGACGCCTGAACGACATCACTAGAGCGAGATATTTCACCGTGAAAACTTCCCTGCCACGACGCCTGTGGGTCACCTTTTCGGCCTACGTGATCGGCATCTATGCATCCATCCTCAACAGTTTCCGGAGCAAAGGGGGGGAGAACATCCCTCGTCAGGGGGGGGTTCTCCTCGCTGCCAACCATATTTCCGCCTACGAAACGATCTTTCTCCCCTGGGCCGTGGTGCGGCTCTTTCCGCTCACGATGCTCTGGGCGCCGGCCAAGGAGGAACTCTTCCAAAATGGTTTTCAGCGCTGGCTCTACAGTTCGTGGGGGGCTTTCCCGGTCCGGCGCGGGCGTGATGTGCGGGCCGGCAAGGCGATCAACGATCTGCTCGTTGACCAGCGGGTGATGCTCTTTCCCGAAGGGACCCGTCACCGCGACGGGCGGCTCGGCAAGGGTAACCGGGGGGTCGGCAAGATCATTTACGACACCCGGCCGGCCGTGATCCCGACCGCCCTGATCGGCCTCAACAAC
The DNA here is from genome assembly GCA_964431365.1 of uncultured Geobacter sp. Classification (GTDB taxonomy): domain Bacteria; phylum Desulfobacterota; class Desulfuromonadia; order Geobacterales; family DSM-12255; genus Geomobilibacter. The sequence continues at coordinate 10,003 of CAYSJJ010000043.1, forward strand.
TGGAAGTTTCCCGGCCTGGGCCAGGAGGGGGTGGTGGTATTCGGCCAGCAACTGGACTTCACCGACCTTTACCAGCTGCCGGACTGCAAGGAGACCCACCAGATGATCGTCGACCGGGTCATGTCGGCCATCGCCGATCTGCTGAAGGCGGAGGGGGCGTATGTCGGAAATTGTTGAAATCTTCTGCGACGGCGCCTGCAGCGGCAATCCCGGGCCGGGAGGCTGGGGGAGCATCCTCCGCTTCCGGGGGAGCGAAAAGGAGCTCTCCGGTTTTGAAGCGCAGACCACCAACAACCGGATGGAACTGACCGCCGCCATCACTGCACTGGCCTCGCTGACCCGTCCCTGCCATGTGGTGCTGACCACCGACTCCCAGTACCTGGTCAAGGGGATGACCGAATGGCTGGCAGGCTGGATCAGGAAGGGGTGGGTGAACAGCAAGAAGGAGCCGGTGCTCAACCGGGACCTCTGGGAGCAGCTGGCCGAACTGGCCAAGGTGCACCGGATCGACTGGCGCTGGGTCCGGGGGCATGCCGGCCATGTGGAGAACGAACGGTGCGACGAACTGGCACGGCAGGCGATCAGTGCCGGGCGGTAGATAGAGACGATGACGTTCTTCATCAGCGACATACCCGAGCAGGAGGTCCGGCGGGAGAAGGACAAGGCCCGCGAACTCCGGAAGAGCCAGTGGTGGAAGAACCGCGTAGCCAGGGGGATCTGCCATTATTGTGGAGCCACCTTTCCCCCCGATGAGCTGACCATGGACCACATCGTCCCGATCATCCGTGGCGGCAAGAGCAGCCGGGGAAACGTGGTTCCGGCCTGCAAGGAGTGCAACAACCGGAAGAAGTATCTGTTGCCGGTGGAGTGGCAGGAGTATCTGGAGAAGATGGGCGGTCGCTGAAAAACAGCCATCTCGCCGCCGTCCTCGCAAGCTCCTCAGTGCGGCGTAGCGCTGCTACGCCTCCTTCGAAGCTTTCTGCGGGTGCGACGATCTGACTATTTTTGAGCAACCTTAGGTTTGAGGTATGCTGTGGAAAAAATTGGTATGAGTGAGCAGATAATGAAAACTGGCGACTACAAGGCCATCATATACGATTGTGACGGGGTGATGTTCGACTCCTTTGGGGCGAACTTCGCCTTCTACGAGCGGATCATGCAGCACATGGGACGGCCGCTGAGCCGTGACGAGGAGACGTCGCGCATACTCCACACCTACGCCAACCGGGAGGTTCTCGCGCACTTCTTTCCGGAACCGGCCGCATTCCAGGAGGCGGTCCGTTTTGCCGGCACCATGGATTACCTCGACCTGGTGCCGTTGATGGTGATGGAGGAGCGGTTCACCGAGACCCTCGACCGTCTGCAGGGGAACTACCATCTGGCGGTCTGCACCAACCGCTCCACCTCCATGGATGCCGTGCTGGAGAGCTTCGGCCTCACCTCCTACTTCGGCTGTGTCATGACCGCCAGCAAGGTGGTCAACCCCAAACCCCACCCTGAGCCGCTTTTGAAGGTGCTCGAACACTACGGCATTGCCCCGGCCGAAGCGTTGTTCGTCGGCGATTCCGCCGTCGATTACCAGGCTGCCACGGCGGCCGGCGTCCCCTTTGTCGCCTACAAGGCCGACTACCCCGACTCCGCCCGGATCGACCGGCACGACGAAATCCTCGCCCTGCTCCAATGACCAGGAGAGAAGTGCACGTCCACGATCTGATGCAGACGGAGTACGTCTACACCCTTTCGGAGCCGATGGGCAAAAACTTCCACCCCGACTTCCGCCCCGAATTGACCCCCAGGGAGATGCTCGAACTTGGCGTGTTCGGCGGCAGGTACATGACCGACTGCACCGCCGAGTTTCCCGCCGACTGGTTCACCAATGCCCGGCTCTGTCACGAACGCCACGTCCCCGAACTGAACTATTTCGGCGTCAACGCCTCGAAACCGTTGTCCTATTGGGTGGGGAAGGGGTGGATCTACCATGAGGACCCGAGGGGGTGGTTTCAGTGGTACTGCCGGTACTACATGGGGAGGCGGTGCGCCGATGACGCACGGCAGATCAAGCGGTGGAAGGCGATGAGACGGCACATAGCCCAGCTGGAAAAGAACTGTCTCCCCGGAGAGCTGCAGTGCCGGAGACGGCAGCGTCAGGCCCTGCTGCACTGGGCCTACGACAGCAGAAGG
>CAYSJJ010000043.1:12283-35052 GCA_964431365.1 uncultured Geobacter sp.
GGGGCGCGATCAGATTCCCAGCACCTCTGCCAGGCGGAGCATTTCGTCCTGGGGGCGCTTTTCCCCTTTGACCACGTCCTCGATGGGGGTGGCCAGGATGGAGTTGCAGGAGAGCCCCACCATGAGCCCTTGCTGACCGGCCACCAGCAGTTCGACGGACTTCTTGCCGAAGCGGCTCGCCAGGAGACGGTCGAAGACGGTGGGGGCGCCGCCGCGCTGGTAGTGGCCGAGCACCGTGACCCGGGTCTCGAAGCCGATGGCGTCCTTGATGGTGTCGGCGATCTCCTGGGCATGACCGGCCCCTTCGGCGAGGATGATGATGGCGTTGTCGCGCCCCTCCTCGTAACGGGCCCGCAACTGCTGGCAGACTTCGGTCAGGTCGAATTCACGCTCCGGCACCAGGGCGAACTCCGCACCGGTGGCGATGGCTGCGATGCTGGCCAGGTAGCCGGAGTTACGCCCCATTACCTCGATGACAAAGGCGCGGGCGTGGGAACTGGCCGTATCCTTGATGCAGTCGACGGCGTAGAGAATGTTGTTCAGGGCCGTATCCACCCCCATGGCCATGTCGGTATACGGGATGTCGTTGTCGATACTGGCCGGGATGCCGATGACCGGAAAGCCGAGCCGGTGCAGCGCCAGGGCGCCGTTCAACGAGCCGTCGCCACCCAGCACCACCAACCCGTCCACCCCCAGTTGCCGCAGGTTGGCCAGCGCCTTCTGCTGTCCCTCGGGGGTGCGGAACTCGGGTGAGCGGGCCGACTGGAGGAAGGTCCCTCCCCGGTGCAGGATGCCGGAGACCGCCCTGTTGTCCAGCGAAATGAAGTCCCCCTTCATCAGCCCCACGTATCCTTTGCGGAAGCCAACCATTTCCACGTCCAATCGCAGCCCTGTGCGGACTGCGGACCGGATGGCGGCGTTCATCCCCGAGCAGTCGCCGCCACTGGTCAGGATTCCGATCTTTTTCATCGCTCCTCCACTATCCACAAACATGATCTCCCCATAGTCACACCTGCATGCTGCATGGTCTGGAAGTTTACCGGTCTTTGGTCCTGATGCAACCGGCGGGGCGAGAATAGGGGCGGTAAACATTGTTTCTCGATGTGGTATAGTTAACCATCTGCAGGTATGCCTTACTGGTGAAAGGGGGAACGTATGGTTTCGCTCTGCCGGATACGGACACCGATGGTCGTGATCTTCCTCATGGTGTCTCTTGTTCTGACCGGGCCGTGGTGTGCCAGCGCCCTGGGGGGGGAGAGTATCCGGATCAACGGTTCCGGGAGCGCGCTGGATATGGTGAAGCCGATGATCACGGCGTACCGCAGGTTGCACCCCGGCGTCACGATCGTCATGGAAAAACCCCTGGGGAGCTCGGGAGCGCTCAAGGCCCTTCTTGCCGGGGCGCTTGACATCACGGTCAGCAGCAAACCGTTGACGCCGGATGAGGCTGCACAGGGGGCCCGGGCCAGGGAGTACGGCAGGACGCCGCTCCTGTTCGTGACGCACAGGGGGGTGCCCAAGGCGGATATCACTACCAGGGAGGCGGAGGAGATCTATACCGGCAGGGTGCACAGCTGGCAAAACGGCGGGCCTGTCCGCCTGATCCTCCGCCCGGATGGGGATGTGGACACCGTTATTCTGCGCGGGCTCTCTCCTGGCATGGCGAGCGCCATCACGTCGGCCCGCACGCGGCAGGGGATGATTGTCGCGGTTACCGATCCGGAATCCAACGTGGCGGTGGAGAAAACGCCCGGCTCCCTCGGGGCGGCATCCCTGACCTCGCTGCTGGTGAACAAACCTGCGTTGAACCCCCTCTCCCTGAACGGCGTCAAGGCAACCGTAAAGTCCCTGGCCAGCGGAGCCTATCCCCTGGCCAAGGATATTCGTTTTGTCACCACCGACAGGACGCCGCCAGCAGCTCTGAAATTCCTGGAATTTATCTACTCGGCACAGGGGCGGGTAATCGCCGAAAAGTCTGGCGTGCTCGTTACCGTTCGTGACAAAGGCGGCAAGTGATCCAGCAGGATCGTTCCATACACCGTGTCACCACGGTGATCGCCGGCATCACCGCCGTGCTGCTGTCGGTTCTGGCGCCGACCAGTTACTTCGTCATTTCCTATCAGTACATGCTGGGGAGCCTCGACGCCCAGGCCGAGCTCAATGCCCGGGCCGTCACCGCCCTGGTGATGGCCAATCCGACCATGTGGCAATTTGAACAGGTCAGGCTGGCCGAACTGCTGGAGCGACGCAGTTCGGTGGGAGTTCCCGAGAGCCGTCGCATCCTTGACCGGCAGGGGGGGATCGTTGCCGAGCATGCCGATCCGCTGGTCAAGCCGGCTGTCGTGCGCCGCCATGACATTTACGACGCCGGCGTTTCCGTTGCGACCATAGAGATCTCGCGTTCCCTGTATCCATTGATGCTGAAAACTGCAGTGGTAGCCGTGGGATCATCGCTGTTCGGGGTGTTTGTCTTCGTTGTGCTCCGTACAATCCCGCTGCGCGCCGTTCGGCGGGCGCACAACTCCCTGCGGGAGAGCGAAGAGAAGTTCCGCTCCATCTACGATTCCATGAAAGAAGGTCTGGCCCTGTACAGGATTGTGGCCGGCCCTGACGGGCGCGCGGCCTCCTTCTGCGTGATCGATGTCAATCCTGCCTGCGAGTCGATCTTCTGCCGCAAACGGAAAGATCTCATCGGCAGGGACGGCGGTGAACTGTTCAGCGGCGCCATGCTGGAGTACCTGCCGGAGATCGTCCGGGTCATCGCTACGGGCGAGCCGTTCATGTTCGAACTGGAAGATCCGGAGATCCAGCGCAGTTTCAACATATCCGTGTTCTCTCCCCAGGTGGGCCTGTTTGCCACCCTGCTGGAGGACGTTACCGAACGGAAGAAGTCCGAGGCGCAGATTCAGAGGCTGGCCTACTTTGACAGCCTGACCGGGCTCCCCAACCGCCTGCTGCTCCTTGACCGTCTCGACCAGTCGTTGGCGCGGGCTGACCGCGAGCAGGGAAGGGTCGCGCTCTTGTTCATCGACCTCGACCACTTCAAGGACATCAACGATACCCAGGGGCACGCCAGTGGCGACCTGCTTCTCACGGAGGTTGCCAGGCGTCTCGGTACGTGCGTCCGGAGCACGGATACGCTGGCCCGCCTTGGGGGAGACGAGTTCGTCATCCTGTTGTCCTCCATCGGCGGAGAGCTCAATGTCGTGCACGTGGCCCAGCACCTGCTGGAGGCCATTGGGCCGCCGTTCGAGATAAACGGGCGTTCAGTCTTCTCGTCGGCAAGCATCGGCATTGCCCTTTACCCGGAGGATGCCCAGAGCGTGGAAGCCCTTCTGAGCAGTGCGGACATGGCGATGTACGCGGCCAAGGAGAGCGGGCGCAATACGTTCCATTTCTTCTCTCAGGAGATGAACCGCAAGGCGCACGACCGGATGGAGCTGGAAACCGAACTGCGGCATGCGCTGGCGCAGAAGGATTTCCTGCTGGAGTTCCAGCCGATCATGGATACGGCAGGGGCACGGATCGTGGCGGTGGAAGCGCTCGTCCGCTGGCAGCATCCGCGGTTGGGAAGGATCATGCCCGATCTGTTCATCCCCGCGGCAGAGGATTCAGGGCTGATCATCCCGCTTGGCGAGTGGGTGCTCAGGAGTGCCTGTCAGAAGATGAAGGAGTGGCATGACGCCGGGCTTACGATGCTCCGGGTCGCGGTGAACGTTTCGGCCCGGCAGTTCAGCCAGAGTTCTTTCGTCGATATCGTCAGCGGGATCCTGGACGAAACCGGCGCCGACGCCAGCAAGCTGGAGCTGGAGTTGACCGAGACCACCCTCATGGTCAATGCCGATGCCACGGTGAATACGCTCTTTCGGCTGAAGGAGCTGGACCTCTCCATCGTGGTGGACGATTTCGGGGCTGGCTATTCGTCCCTCGGCTACCTGAAGAACTTTCCCATCGACCGGCTGAAGATAGACCGCTCGTTTGTGCGCGATGTCTGCAACAACCCCAATGACCGGGCCATCGTGGAGGCCATCATCGCCGTAGCGAACCGGCTGGACCTCGACGTTATTGCCGAAGGGGTCGAAACCCCGGAGCAGCTGACATTCCTGCAGGCGCAGGGGTGCACCGAGTTCCAGGGGTACTATTTCCATCGGCCGCTCTCCGAGGAGCAGCTGCGTCTGCTGCTGAGAAAGGCCCCCCCGAAAGCAGCGGTCGCCTGACAACTGCGCGAGCTCACTCCCCCCCGTCATCCCGCTTCTTCCCCGTTTCGCCGCTCCCCCCCTGCTGCTGCCGCAGCCACGCCATCCGCTCCTTGATGGTCTTTTCGTAGCCGTGCCCCTTCGGGTCGTAGTACTTCTTTCCCTGCAGCTTTTCCGGCAGGTATTCCTGGGGTATGTAGCCGGTGGCTGAGTCGTGGGCGTACTTGTATCCCTTGTGGTACCCCAGCTCCTTCATCAGTCTGGTCGGAGCGTTGCGGACGTGGAGGGGGACCGGCAGGGACCCGCTTCTGCGGACCTCGGCCAGGGCCGCGTCGATCCCGACGTAGGAGGCGTTGGACTTGGGGGCCGTGGCCAGGTAGGTCACCGCCTGCCCCAGGATGATCCTCCCCTCGGGGAGACCGACGAACTGGAACCCCTGGAGGGCGGCCACCGCCATCTGGAGGGCGCGGGGGTCGGCGTTGCCGATATCCTCGGACGCCAGGATCACCATCCGGCGGAGGATGAAGAGCGGGTCCTCGCCTGCCTCCAGCATCCTGGCCAGCCAGTAGAGGGCTCCGTCCGGATCGCTTCCCCGCATCGACTTGATGAAGGCGGAGATGACGTTGTAGTGCTCCTCCCCCCCCTTGTCGTAGAGGAGCGGCTTCTGCTGCAGCGCCTCCAGGATCGCTGTCTGGTCGATGGCCGGGCCGGTCGCCAGGCGCGCGGCTGTCTCCAGGGTGTTGAGGGCGACCCTGGCGTCGCCGTCGGCGCTCCCCGAGACGATGGCGAGCGCGTCGTCGTCGATCGTGAGGCCGAGTGAGCCGAGCCCACGCTCGGCGTCGGTCAGGGCCTGGCGGACGATCCGCTCCAGGTTTTCCGGTGCCAGCGGTTTGAGGACCAGTACCTTGCAGCGGGAGAGGAGCGGTGCGATCACCTCGAAGGAGGGGTTTTCGGTGGTGGCGCCGATGATGGTGAAGGTTCCCCGCTCCACGTAGGGGAGAAAGGCATCCTGCTGGGATTTGTTGAAGCGGTGGATCTCGTCGACGAAGAGGATGGTGTTCCGGCCGCTTGCCGCCTGTTCCGCCTCCGCCTCCTTGACGATCTCCCTGATCTCCTTGACGCCGGAGAGGATGGCGGAGAAGAAGATGAAGTGTGCCCGGGTGGTTTCGGCGATGACCCTGGCGAGGGTGGTCTTGCCGCATCCCGGTGGTCCCCAGAAGATGAGCGAGGGGAGGCGGTCGGCCTCGATCAGGCGGCGGAGCATCCGGCCGGGACCGAGAAGGTGCTCCTGGCCGATGAATTCGTCCATGGTCCGGGGGCGCATCCGCTCGGCAAGAGGGGGGGCTTGGGGGGTGACAGTGCTGCTCATGGCTGACGGATCGGCATCATCACCAGCCGTCTCACATGCCCCGGCTGGCGAGACCCAGCCCCTCAAGGGCCGAGCGGCGGGCGGTGGCACTGACGCTGAGGTTCCGGACACCCCAGATATCGGTGGCGTACTCGGAGATGGTCCGGTCGCTGGAGAATTTCCCCATGCGGGCGGTGTTGATGATGGCCCGCCTGGTCCACTCCTCCTGGTCCAGGAATAGGTTCCCCACGTCGTCCTGGCAGGCGATGTATGAGGCGTAATCGGCCAGCAGCATGTAGGCGTCCCCCTTGTTCAGGAGGGTGTCGATGACCGGCAGGAAAAGGTCCGGGTTTTCGGGGGAGAAGTCACCGCAGGCGATCATGTCGATGACCCGCTTCAACTCCTGGTTGGCGTTGTACCACTCCCGCGGGTTGTAGCTCGGACGGAGCGCCTGGACCTCATCGCTGGTAAGGCCGAAGATGAAGATGTTCTCGCGCCCCACCTCCTCCATGATCTCGATGTTGGCCCCGTCCAGGGTCCCGATGGTAAGGGCGCCGTTCAGGGTGAACTTCATGTTGCCGGTGCCGGAGGCCTCGGTGCCGGCGGTGGAGATCTGTTCCGACAGGTCCGAAGCCGGGAAGATCATCTCGGCCAGCGAGACGCTGTAGTTGGCCAGGAAGAGGACCTTCAGCCGTCCCCCCACGTCCGGATCGTTGTTGACCACGTGGGCAACCGCGTTGACCAGCCTGATGATCTGCTTGGCGATGAAGTAGGCCGGGGCAGCTTTGCCGCTGAAGATGACGGTCCGCGGCGCCATCCGGCAGTTCGGATTATCCTTGATCCGGTTGTAGAGCGTGACGACGTGAAGGACGTTCAGCAGCTGGCGCTTGTACTCGTGGATCCTCTTTACCTGGCAGTCGAACAGGGAGTCCAGGTCTACCTGGAGATGGTTGTGATGCGCGATATAGTCGGAGAGGCGATGTTTGGCCGCCTTTTTCACCTCGCGCCAGCGTCGGCGGAATTCGGCATCCTCGGCCAGGGGGGCGAGTTTCTGGAGTTCATACAGATCGGTGACCCACCCGTTGCCGATCGCCTCGGTGATCAGGCCGGAGAGGCTGGGATTGGCCTTTTTCAGCCAGCGGCGCTGGGTGATGCCGTTGGTCTTGTTGTTGAACCGCTCCGGGTACATTTCATAGAAATCCTTGAACAGGTCCTTCTTCAGGATCTCCGAGTGGAGGGCCGCCACGCCGTTTACCGAATGGCTCCCCACGATGGAGAGGTGGGCCATCCGCACCTTCCGCTCCCAGTGCTCCTCGATGATGGACATCCGTTCCACCCGGGCCGCATCGCCGGGGAAGCACTTGCGCACCTCGCTGAGGAACCGTTCGTTGATCTCATAGATGATGAGGAGGTGGCGCGGCAGGATATGCTCGAAGAACCAGACCGGCCATTTCTCCAGCGCCTCCGGGAGAATGGTGTGGTTGGTGTAGGCAAAGGTTTGGACCGTGATCTCCCAGGCATCGTCCCAGGTGAGCCCCTCCAGGTCCATGAGGACCCGCATCAGTTCGGGGATGGCCATGGCCGGATGGGTGTCGTTCAGCTGGATAGCCACCTTGGCCGGCAGTTTGCGAAGGTCTTTGTGCGTCTTCTTGAACCGGTACAGGACATCGTGGATGGTTGACGAGGCGAGGAAGTACTCCTGCTTGAGGCGGAGTTCCCGACCCTCCTGGACGTTATCGGCCGGGTAGAGGACCTTGGAGATGTTCTCCGACATCATCTTCTTTTCCACGGCGCGGATGTAGTTCCCCTCGTTGAAGAAGTTGAGGTCGAACTCGCGGGTAGCCTTGGCGCTCCAGAGGCGCAGGGTGTTGACCGTATGGGTGTCGAAGCCGGGGATCGGGATGTCGTAGGCCATGGCCATGACATCCTCGCTGTCGACCCAATCGTAGCTGATCGAACCGTTGGCGGCGAGACTGGTGGTCACCTTGCCGTAGAACTTGACCAGGTGAAGGTGTTCCTGGCGGTCCAACTCCCAGGGGTTGGCATAGCGGAGCCAGTTGTCGGGAATCTCCAGTTGGGCGCCGTCATGGATCTTCTGGCGGAAGATGCCGTACTCGTAACGGATGCCGTAGCCGTAGGCAGGGATCGACATGGTGGCCATGGAGTCCAGGAAACAGGCGGCCAGCCTTCCCAGACCGCCGTTGCCGAGTCCCGCGTCCTGTTCCTGATCCACGATCCTGGCAAAGTCGTAGCCCAGGGTTTCCATCGCCTCCCGAAACTCGTCCAGCATCCCCAGGTTCACGAGGCTGTTCTCCAGGGTCCGTCCCATCAGGAATTCCATGGAGACATAGTAGACCCGCTTCGGGTCTTCGTTATAATAGGACTGCTGGGTGTCGAGCCACCGCTCCACCAGCCGGTCCCGCACCGCGTAACTGAGGGCGTTGTAGATGTCGAAGTGGGTGGCCGAGTACTTGTCCTTCCCCAGGGTATACTCAAGGTGCTCCAGAAACGACTTGATGATCTGCATCATGCTGTCGAGTTCTGGGGTGGGAAGCTCTTCGGCAGGCGTTTCAGACATGGTCACATCCTCGTGGGGGGTGGTGGCTCGTCCCGTACATCGCCAACTAGTATAGAGTAATCGGCCAGGATTTCCATAGACACTCAGAAATATCTATGTTAGTAAAATCGTACCTATACCACGGCAGGGCGGAAAGATGAAGAAAATTGCGGTACTAGCCAAGGTTCACGACCCTCGCTGCCAAGGGGTGGCCAGCGAACTGGTGGAGTGGCTCTCCGCCCGGGGGATCGAACCGCTGGTGGATGCCCATCTGGCCCGCCATCTGCAGCTCCCCTGCGGTATCGACAGCACACTTTTCCCCCAACAGGCCGACCTGGTGGTGGTCTTGGGGGGGGACGGCACCCTCATCTCGGCGGCCCGGCAAATAGGGGACCACGGTATCCCGATTCTGGGGGTGAACCTGGGGAGCCTCGGCTTTCTCACCGAGATCACCCTGGAGGAGCTCTACCCGACCCTGGAGCGGTGTATCGCCGGAGAGCACTGCATCTCCGAGCGGATGATGCTCCAGGCCACCGTGGAGCGGGACGGTGCGGAGATAGCCAGCCACGCGGTGCTGAACGACGTGGTGATCAACAAGGGGGCGCTGGCCAGGATCGTCGATCTGGAAACCATGGTCAACAGCCACTACCTGACCACCTTCAAGGCGGACGGGCTCATCATCTCCACCCCCACCGGCTCCACAGGCTACTCCCTCTCGGCCGGCGGACCGATCGTTCACCCGGCCATGAATTGCATCGCCATCACCCCCATCTGCCCCCATACCCTCACCAACCGTCCGGTCATCATCGCCGAGGACTCCCTCATCCAGATCGCGGTCCGTTCGCTGCCGGACGAGGATATCTTTCTCACCCTCGACGGTCAGGTAGGGGTGGAGCTCCAGGGGGGGGACGTGATCCAGGTCCGGCGGGCGAACTACTGCGCAAGGCTGGTCATGTCCGGAAGCAAGGATTATTTTGCCGTGCTACGGACCAAGCTGAAGTGGGGAGAGCGGTAGTTCGCGTTGAAAAACGCCCATCTGCGTCGTTGCCTTCGTCGCTCGTCGCTGCAGCGTACCTCCGGTACGCCTCACTCCTCGCTCCTAGGCGCCTAGCACCTGGGCATTTTTGAACGCGAACAGGCACGTAAGATCTATGTTAACTGATTTATCCATCAAGAACGTCGCCATCATCGACAACCTGCAGGTCTCCTTCAGCCCGGGACTGACGGTCCTGACCGGAGAGACCGGCGCCGGGAAGTCGATCATCATCGACGCGGTGAACCTCCTCCTGGGGGGACGTGCCTCCAGCGACCTGATCCGGACCGGCGAGGAAGAGGCGAGCGTCGAGGCCCTTTTCCAGGTGGAGGCACGCCCCGAGGTCATACAGGCCCTGACCGCCGCCGGCATCGAGTGCGACGCCGAACTGGTGGTGAAACGGACCGTGGCCAGGTCCGGCCGCAATCGGGTCTACCTGAACGGGAGCCTGGCCACCACGGCCCTCCTTGCCGAGGTGAGCCGCCAGCTGGTGAATATCTACGGCCAGCACGAGGCACAGAACCTTACCCGGCCGGAGCAGCACCTGCTCCTCCTGGACAGCTACGCCGGCCTGGGGGGACTCCGCAGCCGCTTCGCCTCCCTCCATGCCTCCTTTCGGGAGACGCAGAGCGAGATCGAGCGCCTGGCGGCCGGGGAGCGGGAGGCGGCTCAGCGGATCGACCTCCTTGCCTTCCAGGTGGAGGAGATCGGCACCGCCAAACCGGTGCCGGGTGAAGAGGAGGAGTTGGAGCAGGAGCACAACCTCCTGGCCCACGGGGAGAAACTCCTGGCCCGGAGCCAGTCGGCCTATGAACTTCTCTACGACGGCGAGGTGACCGTCCTGGGGTCTCTGCGCCAGGTCCGGTCGGCCATTGGCGACGGGGCGGCCGTAGATCCTTCGCTGGCGCCGCTCATGGAGGCGGTGGATTCGGCCTATGCGCAGCTGGAGGATACGGCGCTCTCCCTGCGCGACTACGCCTCGCACATCGAGGCTAACCCTGGCCGTCTCCAGGCCATTGACGATCGTCTCGACCTTCTGCGTCGCCTGAAAAAGAAATACGGGGCGTCCATCGCGGAGGTCCTCGCCTTTCGGGACTCAGCGGAGCAGGAGCTGGATCAGCTGCGTAACCTGGACCGTTCGCGCGATGAACTGGAACAGCGGCGCACCGATATCCAGGCTGAGATGACCCTCTGCGGCAACGAACTCTCCGACCAACGGGCCCTGGCGGCCAAGACGTTTGCCGCGGCCGTGACGCGGGAGCTGACCGAGCTGGCCATGCCCAACGCCCATCTGGATGTGCTGCTGGAACCGCTGCCGGAGGCCAGGGAGAGCGGGCTGGAGCGGGGAGAGTTCCTCTTTTCCGCCAACCCGGGCGAAGCGCCGAAGCCGCTGGGAAGGATCGCCTCCGGCGGTGAGCTTTCCCGCCTCATGCTGGCCATCAAGCAGGTCCACCCGGAGAGCGACGTCCCCACCCTGGTGTTCGACGAGGTGGACACCGGCATCGGTGGAGCCACCTCCGCCCTGGTAGGGATGAAGCTCCGGAACGTGGCAGCCCGGCAGCAGGTGCTCTGCATTACCCATCTCCCCCAGGTGGCCGCCTGTGCCGATCATCACTGCCGGGTGGCGAAAGGGGTGGTGGACGGCCGGACAACGACCACGGTCGTTCCGCTGGATGCCGAGGAGCGGATCGCGGAAGTCGCGCGGATGCTCGGCGGCGTCAAGGTTACCGAAACCACCCGGGAGCATGCCCGGGAGCTGCTGGCTGAAGGAAGACGCACGGCAATCAAAGGCAATTGAACGCGGATTAACGCTGATTTTAAACTGATTTACGCGGATATACCGAAAGGAATGGATTCAAATCCTTTTGAATCGCCTTTTCGATCCGCGTCCATCCGCGTTGAATTGCAGTATGCACCTGTGTAAAGGAGAACATACATGCTCCGCAAGGCCCAGATAACCGACGTGAAGGAGATCCAGAAGCTCCTCACCGCCTACGCCAACCGTGGCGATATGCTTTCCCGCTCGCTTTCCGAGCTGTACGAGTCGATCCGCGACTTCTACATCGTCGAGGAAGAGGGGCGCCTCCTCGGGACATCGGCCCTGCATATCGTCTGGGAGGACCTGGCCGAGGTTCGTTCCGTGGCGGTGGCCGAGGATGTGGGTCGCAAGGGGATCGGCAGCCAGGTGGTGGGTGCCTGCATCGACGAGGCGCGGGAGCTGGGGTTGAAGAGGATCTTCTGCCTCACCTACAAGCCCGACTTTTTCTCCCGGTTCGGCTTCACGGTGGTGGACAAGAGCCAGCTTCCCCACAAGGTCTGGGGGGACTGCATGAAGTGCGTGAAATTCCCCGACTGCGACGAAATCGCCATGATCATGGACCTGTGAGGCCGGAGCGAGGAGCAAGGAACGAGGTCGGAGAAATCAATGAATCTACTAGAACTGACCGACCGTGTGGAACGCCTCCTGAAGGGGCGCGGGCTGGACGGTTACGAGATAATGGCCGGAGATTCCCGCAACCTCGCCATCGAGGCGAAGGAAGGGAAGGTGGACACCTTCAAGTGCTCCAACCCGGTCGGGGTGAGTATCCGTCTGCTCAAGGGGCAGGGGATGGGGTTTTCCTTTTCCACCAGCCTGGATGACGCGGACCTGGGACTGATGATCGACAATGCCCTGGTGGGGGCGCAGACCCAGACCCCCGATCCGGACTACGATCTCCCCGGACCGCAGCAGTACCCGGTCATCGACGGTCTCTACGACCCGAACCTCGCGGCGGTCGCGGAGAGTGACAAGGTGGCGCTGGCGCTGGAACTGGAGCGCCTGGTGCTGGCAAGCGATCCGCGGGTGAAGCGGGTCAGGAAGGCTACCTACGGGGAGAACGATTATTCCGTCTACCTGCGCAATTCACGCGGGGTTGCCGGTGGCTACCGCGGCACCTCGGTCTCCTGCAGCGTGGTCCCGATCGCCGAGGCAAACGGCGACTCCCAGATGGGGTGGGACTTCGGCTTCGGCGCCCGTTTCAGCGACATCGATATTGCCCGGATCGCCGCCGGGGCAGTGGAGCGGGCCGTCGGCCTCCTTGGGGCCCGAAAGATCCCCTCTATGCGCTGCCCTGCGGTACTGGACAATCACGTGGCAACCGAGATCCTGGAGGTGCTCGCCCCGTCGTTCCTGGCCGAGAACGTCTTCAAGGGGAAATCGCTCCTGGCCGGCAAGGAGGGGGAAAAGTGTTTTGCCCCCTGCTTCCGTATCAGCGACAACGGCATCCTGCCGGGCGGCATGGCCACGACCCCCTTCGACGGCGAAGGGGTGGCCCAGCAGGATACGCTCCTGGTTGATGGGGGCGAACTGAAGGGGTTCCTGTACGATATGCTCTATGGCCGGAAGATGGGACGTGAGTCCACCGGCAACGCGGCCCGCGGCGGCGTCAAGGGGCTCCCGCACCTGGGGGTGACCAACTTCATCATCGAACGCGGCCAGACGCCGGCCCCCCGGCTCCTGGAGGGGGTCGGGCAGGGGATCCTCCTCACCGACGTCATCGGCATGCACACCGCCAACACCATTTCCGGAGACTTTTCCGTCGGCGCCAGCGGTTATCTGGTGGAGAACGGGGCCATCGTCCACCCGGTGAAGGAGATCGCCATCAGCGGCAACATCATGGACCTCTTCCGCAACGTGGAGCAGGTGGGTGACGACCTGCGGATCTTCGGCTCGGTCAGCTCGCCGTCGCTCCGGATCGCCGCGCTGGATGTGAGCGGAACATAAAGCGAAAATCAAAGGCCATTCAACGCGGATCAAAATCTGATTTACACCCGATTGACGCGAACTGATAGATTTTGCGTGACGGCTACCGCACCGCTACGCTCCGCGTGCCGCTCGCACCGCCGGCGTGGTATCCGTCACGGATAAGGACTTTGAAAATCCGCGTGCATCCGTTCAGATCCGCGTTCATCCGCGTTTAATTGCAGTCCGGGTTGCTTGGCACCCGCCTATACTTTCCTTGGAGGATGCATGTACGTCGTGATACTTGCCGGCGGTTCCGGCACCCGTTTCTGGCCCCTCTCCCGGACCCGGACCCCCAAGCAGCTGATGTCGGTATTCGGCGGCAAGTCCATGCTGCAGCGGACCGTGGAGCGGGTCCTTCCCCTGAAGCCGAAGCGGGTGCTGGTGGTGACCAATGCCCTGCAGGCCGAGGAGACCTGCCGCCAGATGGCTTCCCTGGGGGGCGTCCCGTACGACATCATCGCCGAGCCGGTCGGCCGCAATACGGCGCCGGCCATCGGCCTGGCCGCCAAGATCATCGCCCGTCACGATCCGGCCGGTTTGATGGTGGTGCTGCCAGCGGACCACTACATCCGGGACGAGGCCGAATTCTGCCGGACCATCATGCGGGGTCGGGAGGCGGCCCTGAACGGCTATCTGGTGACGCTGGGGATCGAGCCGACCAGGCCGGAGACCGGCTACGGCTATATCGAGGCTGACCTGGAGAGCCGCGGCAGCGGGCCGTTTCCGGTGAAAAGGTTCGTGGAGAAACCGAACCTGCAGAGGGCGCTGGAATTCCTGGAGGAGGGGAGCTTTTTCTGGAACAGCGGCATGTTCGTCTGGCGTACCGACACCATCCTGAATGCCCTTGGCGATCATATGCCCCCCCTCTCCGCAGCCCTTGACCGGCTCGTCTTTTCCGACGACGTATGGGAGCTGGCCGACCTCAAGCCCCAGATCGAGGCGATCTACCGGGAGATCCGGGGCGAGTCCATCGACTACGGGGTCATGGAGCGGGCCGAGAACGTACAGGTGGTGCCTGCCTCCTTCGGCTGGAGCGACGTGGGGAGCTGGAGTGCTCTCCCCGAGGTGATTGACGGAGACCATAACGGTACCGTGGCTATCAACGCCCGCGAGGTGGTGGCGGTGGATAGCCGCAAATGCCTGGTCTACGGCGACGGCCGGCTGGTGGCCCTGGTGGGGGTGGAGGGGCTGGTGGTGGTGAACACCGCCGACGCCCTCCTGGTCTGTCCCCGCGAGCGGGCCCAGGAGGTGAAGAAGGTGGTGGAAGAGTTGCAGAGCAGGGGACTCAAGGAGTATCTTTAGTCGGTCGCTGAAAAACAGCCATCTCGCCGCCGTCCTCGCAAGCTTCCTTGTGCGGCGTAGCGCTGCTACGCCTCCGCGGAGCTTGCTGCGGGTGCGACGATCTGGCTATTTTTGAGCAACCTAATTTTTTTCACCATATCTCTTTCAAACACGAACGCAGCACATTGAACGCTGAACGGACTTACCCATGCACGGCTGGACCGGAAAGATACTGCGCGTTGACCTGACCAGTGGGCGCGCCTGGCGGGAAGAGATCCCCGCGGAACTGCTCCATGAGTACCTTGGCGGCCGGGGGCTCGGGGTGCGCCTGATGCGCGACTCGTTCAGCCTCGACCCGCTGGCGCCGGCCATGCCGCTCATCTTCAGCGTCGGCCCCCTCTGCGGGACCCCGGCGCCGACCGCGGCGCGGCTGACGGTGGTCTCCCGCTCGCCGCTCACCGGCACCATCTACGACTGTTCGGCCGGCGGACGTTTTGCCTGGCGGCTGAAGGGGGCCGGGCTCGATGTCCTGTTCATCACCGGCAAGAGTGCCGAGCCGGTGGTGCTGGCCATCGACAACGACGATGTCGCCATCCAGCCTGCCGGCGAGCTGTGGGGAAAGCGGATCACGGAGACCGTGGCAGCCCTTTCCGGACGGGGGAGCGTGGCCGCCATCGGTCCGGCCGGCGAGAATGGGGTGCTCTTCGCCAATATCATGATGGGGGAGGGGAACTCGGTGGGGCGCGGCGGCCTCGGTGCGGTCATGGGTGCCAAGGGGCTGAAGGCGATCGTGGTGAACGGCAGCCGGCAGGTTGCCATTGCCGATCAGGAGCGTTTCGACCATGCCCGCCAGGATGTGATGCGGCTCTTCAGGGCGTCGCCGGTGATCTTCGGCGAGCTGGGGATCGCCGAGTATGGCACGCCGGCCCTGGTGGACCTGATGCGCCAGCGTCGGATGGCGCCGACGGAGAACTTCGCCAAGACCGTCTTCGCCGACTCGCACCGTTATTCGGGGCCGGCGATCCGCCGGGAGTGCGGGGCGAAGAAGGACGGCTGCTACGGCTGCCCGATCCAGTGCAAGAAGAGCACGCCTGCGGGGGAACACCTTCCCGAGTATGAAACGGTTTCCCACTTCGGCGGCCTGAACGGCATCGCCAGCCTCTCGGCCATCGTCAAGGCCAACACCCTCTGCAACCAGCTGGGGATCGACACCATCTCCGCGGCCGCCACGCTGGCCGCCTGGGGAGAGGCGCGGGGGCGATTCCCCGGGGGCGACGAGGTGCCGGCACTGCTGGAGGCGATCGCGGAGCGAAGCGGCGACGGAGCGCTCCTCTCCCTCGGTTCCCGCCGGGTGGCGGAGGAGCTGGGGAGAGCCGAACTCTCCATGAGTGTGAAGGGTCTGGAACTCCCCGCCTACGATCCGCGGGGGGCCTACGGCATGGCCCTGGCCTACTGCACCAGCAACCGGGGGGGGTGTCACCTGCGGGCGTATCCCATTGCCCACGAGATCCTGCGCAAGCCGGTGGCCACCGATCGCTTCTCCTTTTCCGGCAAGGCGAGGATCATCAAGATCGCCGAGGATACCAACGCCGCAGTCGATTCGCTGGTGGCCTGCAAGTTCTCCTTCTTCGGCGCCACCCTGGAGGAGTATGCCGAGCTCCTGTCGGCCACCACCGGCGTGGAGTACACACCCCAGCGCCTCAAGGAGATCGGCGAACGGATCTATCTCACCGAGCGGTTCTACAACTGCGCCAACGGCTTCACCGCCAAGGACGACCTGCTGCCGGAACGTTTCTTCTCGGAGGCGGGTTCCAGTGGCGAGGGGATTCAGGTCCCTGCCATCGACCGCCTCCGCTTCGACGAGGAGCTCCAGAAGTACTACCGGATCAGGGGACTGAACCTTGACGGTACCTTTCCCGCCGCCGACTTCCTGCAGCAGCAGCCCTAGCCACGTTCAGATCTAACCCTCAATCCAGCTCCCACTCACCCCGCTCCCACCGCTCTATGGCCATGCTGGCCCGGTAGCCGAGCAGCCCCGGTTCCGCCGCGATCCTTCTGAGAACCGGCAGCGCCTCCTGGGTGGCAAAGCGCAGGGAATAGACGGCAGCCATCCCGGCCACGACCGGCTGGTCACTGGCCAGGAGAACGAGCAGTCTCGTCCTGCCGTCGTCACTGTGCGCCACAATACCGGCGAACAGCCGGCCGATCAGGAATGCCTGCCGGTTCGCCTCCTTTTGATCCATCTCTTCGAGGGCCGCGTGATGTTTTACCGCGGCGCGGGCAAAGCGGGCGATAAGTCTTTCCACTGTTTCGTCGGGCATAAACCTTCCTGGTCGCTGAGTTGGAGAGATGATAGCAGAGTAACACCCGGCGACCAACAAAATCGTTTCATCCTCCTGCCGTCCGGTTGTACGGGAATACTGAGCTGTATAGATCATTCTGTTGTCGTGTTGAGATGAATAAAATTTCATTCAGTGGATGAAATTTGTCAACAATTAGATATTATACACGAACTGAGCCATCGGGGAATCGGGATGGCGACGGCGGGAGCTCACGACCTGAGGGAGTTGGTCGTTATGTTGGCGGATTCCCCTGAGGGTGACCATAGGCCGGGCAGACACGATCAAAGAGGCAGGTAGGCAATGAAGGTTCTTATCGTCGACGACAACAGTGTTGATAGAAAAGTGCTTCGCTATACCGTTGAGGCCCACGGCCATGAGGCCATCGAGGCCGGCAATGGGCGCGAAGGCCTGCGGATGGTCGCCAAGCATGAGCCGGGACTGATACTATCCGACGTTCTGATGCCGGGCATGGACGGCTTCCAATTCCTCAGGCATCTGAAACGGGAGACGAACGCTGACAAGATCCCCTTTATTTTCTACTCCGCGGTCTTTGACGAGAGTGACGATGCGCAGTTTGCCTTCTCCCTCGGGGCTGACGCCTATATCGTAAAGCCCACGGAACCGTCGAAGCTGTGGGCTGAAGTAGAGCGCATTATTAAGCAGGTGGAAAGGAGTCCGGCCGTTTACTTCGAGCGTCTTGACAACGATGTCGAGTACCTGAAGAGCCATATACAGATCGTTGCGTCCAAGCTCGAGGCGAAGGTGTTTCAGCTGGAAGAGACCCTGGCTGTGCGCAAGGAGGCTGAAGAAGCGCTCAGGGAGAGCGAACAACGCTTTCGGGAAGTTTTCGTGAACTCCACGGATTGTCTGTATCTTCTGGAAGTGGCCGAGGACGGCTGTTTCAGAAATCTGGAGATAAATCCTGCCTTCGAACGATCCTTGGGGATGCCTCGATCAGATTTCATCGGGAAGCGCATCGAGGAAGCGGTCCCTGAAGCGATGGCCGCAGCACTTGTCGCCAGGTGTCAACGTTGTGTGGATGAAGGGATGATCGTTGAGGATGAGGTCTTTTTTGACCTCCCCTCCGGCCGGCAAACGTGTCTCTCCAACCTTATTCCAATCAGGAATGGGGATGGTCGCATCCACCGCATCGTCGGTATCGGTCACGACTTCACCGAGCGCAGGAAGCGTCAGACGCAGGTGGAGTTATTGAGCTTCGCGCTCAACGAGATGCGGGATGCGGTCTTCGTCACCGACAATGACTCCCATTTTCTTTACGTCAACACTACCGCTTGTCGGGTGCTCGGCTACAGCCGCGAAGAGCTTTTGGGGATCTCGATGCTCGACATTTATCCCGACATGCCACAGGAAACAGTGGCAGCCAACAGGCCGCATGCGGACATTCCCGGTACCCGCTTGATGGAGACCTCCCTCAAGCCCAAGAACGGCCACGTTCTCCCGGTGGAACTCGATGTGACCCCCTTTGAGCATGAGGGTGTCCGGTTCTGGTTTACGGTGGCACGCGACATCACCGAGCGCAAGCGGGCCGAGGATGAGTTGCGGGCGCATCAGCGTAAACTGTCGGACATGGCAGTGGAACTCTCCCTGGCCGAGGGCCGGGAGCGACGACGTGTAGCCGCCGAGCTCCACGACCGGATCGGTCAGACCCTGCTCCTCGGGAAAATGAAGTTCGATGCCCTGGCAAAGGAACTGGGCTCCACGGAACGTGAGGGGATGGTCGAGGATATTCGTCTTCTCTTGAACGAGACGGTAAACGATGTCCGAACGTTGACGCAGGAGTTGAATCCGCCGATGCTCGCCGGTGCCGGACTCGGGCCGGCGCTTGAGTGGCTGGGGAGGCGGATGGAGGCCGACTACGGCCTGCGGGTGGAGTTCATTGACGACAAGAGGGTCAAGCCGCTCACGGAAGAGCTCCGTTCCGTTGTGTATCAGGCAGTCCGAGAATTGCTCATCAATGTGGCGAAACATGCAGATACCGACACGGCGCGACTGGTTATCGGCTGTGACCGTCAGAATCTCAACCTCGTGGTAGAAGACAGAGGGGGCGGTTTCGATCTCCTGGCGGATTCGGCAAAGGGGGTTGGGGAGAGTGGATACGGCCTCTTCAGCATCCGGGAGCGGATCACCTACCTGGGGGGGGAGGTGGCGGTACGATCGTCGCCGGGGCAGGGGACATGCGTGACATTACGGGTGCCGCTGAAAGTCGACTGATGTTGGCGGCTTGAGCAGAAACGGGAATGCGTCTGGCAGGAATTCAACCGCAGGGGGAGATTATGAGCGTCAGGGTTGTGCTGGTCGACGACCATCGGATAATGCGGGACGGCTTGAGATCGCTGCTGCTGAGTGAGAAGGATATCGAGGTAGTAGGTGAGGCGGCAGACGGGCGAGAGGCGGTCAACGTTGCGGTAGAAGTTGCTCCCGACGTGGTTGTCATGGATCTGACCATGCCTGGCATGAGTGGCACGGAGGCGACTGCTGAAATCTTGGCAGCCAGGCCGGACACAAAGGTGCTCGCCCTTTCGATGGTCCTCGACAGGGGGTGTGTGGTGGAAGCACTTAAGGCCGGCGGCGTCGGCTATATCCTCAAGGAGTGTGCGGCGGAGGAGTTGGTGACTGCCATCCGTGCCGTGGCCTCAGGATCACCCTATCTGTGTGATCAGATCACCTCGTTGATCATGAAGGACTTCTCCCGAATCAAGGATGGGAAGGGTGTCGACACGGCGGCGCAACTATCCAAACGCGAGAGGGAAGTGCTGCAGCAGGTCGCCGAAGGGAGAAGCACCAAGGCCATCGCCTTTGAGTTCGGTGTCAGCATCAAGACTGTCGAGGTCCAACGGCACAACATCATGAAAAAGCTCAACCTGTTCAGCGTCGCTGAACTGACGAAGTTTGCCATCCGCGAAGGGCTTACCGGCATCGACTAGCCGCGGACCGATTTACAGCAGTGTGCCCCGGAGGCGTGAATCCCCCATGGCTTCATGCCGACTTTCTTTTGAATGCCCCTACGTTCGTCCGCTTCCCCCTCTCTCCACGTAAAACTTTTCGTACTACTTGCGTTGGTTTTATCTTATTAGAATATTTTGTGTGGTGTCGATACTATTGTGAAACGTCGCAAACGGCAGATGCTGGCGTCGGGGTTCGTGCTCCTTGTGGGGAGCTGTCAAGGAGGTGTTTCAGACGACTGGCGAACTGGAGTTTGACCCGCGCTGGAGGTATGACCTACCGACATGAAGGAGGAAAGAGCGATGACAGAGGCCGCCGCAACGGAAACGACCCAGTACCTGACGTTCAAACTTGACGAGGAGGTCTTCGCCCTCGACATCGACAAGGTGCGGGAGGTGCTGGACTTCACCTCTGCCACCAAGGTGCCGCAGACCCCCGCATTCATGCGGGGGGTGATCAATCTGCGCGGCAGCGTGGTGCCGGTGGTGGACCTGCGGCTGAAGTTCGGCATGGCAATGACGGAGAAGTCGGTCAACACCTGTGTCGTCATCACCGAGGTGGCCATGGGCGGGGAAACCCTGGTGCTCGGCTGCATGGCCGATTCGGTACAGGAGGTGATGGATTTGGAGCCGGATCAGATCGAACCGCCGCCGCGGCTCGGCACGAAGCTGAATACGGAGTTCATCCAGGGGATGGGGAAGCACAACGACCAGTTCGTCATCATCCTGGACATCGACAAGGTCTTCCTGGCGGGGGAGTTGGCAACTGTCCGAGCGCTGGGAGATGAGGCAGCGGCGGCCTGATACGGGATCTGGCAAGACGTGCAAGGAGGCGTATATGAACTGGTTCAACGAGTTGAAGATGAAGACGAAACTGATAGCCGGTTTTTCGCTGGTAACCCTGATCGCGATGATAATAGGCGTGGTGGGCTTCAAGGGGGTCAGCGGCACGACGGATCACCTGAAGGAAATTTCCGGAAACAGGCTTCCCAGCATCTATTCCCTGGAAATCATCAACGAGGCCCAGACCGCCGTGAAGGCGGCTCAGCGGACCATGCTTATTCCGGGGCTCTCCAATGAGAGGATTGACCAGAACCAGAAAGAGATCAAGGACGCCTTCGACCGGGCGGACAAGGCCCGGAAGGTGTACGACCCGCTACCCCAGACCAAGGAGGAAGAGGCGGTCTGGAAGGAGTTCGTGCCGGCCTGGGATGCTTGGAAGAAAGATATTCTCGAAATCGAGAGCCTCATAGATGAATACCAGAAGAGCGGGAACAAGGCGTTGTTGGCGAGAGCGACGGAACTTTCCCTTGGACAGCAGACCAAGACGTTCCAGCTCTCCGAGGAGCTGCTCGACAAGGTGATAGGCATCAACGATGCCATAGCCAAGGAAGAGACCACGACTGCCAATGCAGCTGCGAAACGAGCAGAGAGTACCATCGCGATAGTCGTCGCTGTCGCGCTTATCATGTCGATGGGGCTGGCGTTCGCCATCACACGCA
The DNA here is from genome assembly GCA_964431365.1 of uncultured Geobacter sp. Classification (GTDB taxonomy): domain Bacteria; phylum Desulfobacterota; class Desulfuromonadia; order Geobacterales; family DSM-12255; genus Geomobilibacter. The sequence continues at coordinate 33,290 of CAYSJJ010000043.1, forward strand.
TCATCATGCGTCAGCTGGGGGGCGATCCCGCCTATGTACGCGGCATTGCCAGGACCGTCGCCAAAGGGGACCTTACGGTGGCGATCGATCTGGATACGAAGAATGAAGGGAGTCTCCTTGCTGCCATGGCAGGTATGGTGCAGAACCTGAAGGAGGTGGTAGTTAATGTGAAATCCGCCGCCGACAACGTGGCGGCCGGTTCCCAGGAGCTCTCCTCCGGTTCCGAAGAGATGAGCCAGGGAGCGAGCGAACAGGCGGCAGCGGCGGAGGAGGCCTCGTCCAGCATGGAGCAGATGTCGTCCAACATCAGGCAGAATGCCGACAACGCCCTGCAGACCGAGAAGATCGCGGTGAAGAGCGCCGCCGACGCAAGGGAGGGGGGAAAGGCGGTCGAGCAGACAGTTAACGCCATGAAGGATATCGCCGGCAAGATCGGTATTATCGAGGAGATCGCCCGGCAGACGAACCTCCTGGCCCTGAACGCAGCCATCGAGGCGGCGAGGGCCGGCGAGCACGGCAAGGGGTTCGCGGTGGTGGCAAGCGAGGTGCGGAAGCTGGCCGAGCGCTCACAGAAGGCCGCGGCGGAGATTTCCGAACTCTCGGCCAGCAGCGTCGACGTGGCGGAAAGGGCTGGTGAGCTGCTGACGAAGATGGTACCGGATATTCAGCGGACCGCGGAACTGGTGCAGGAGATCGCCGCCGCCAGCAGGGAACAGGATACCGGTGCCGAGCAGATCAATAAGGCGATTCAGCAGCTCGACCAGGTAATTCAGCAGAACTCATCGGCCAGCGAAGAGATGGCGTCCACCTCCGAAGAACTCGCCTCGCAGGCCGAGCAGCTCCAGAGCACCATCTCCTTTTTCAGGGTGGAAGAGCAGGGCGCTCCGGCACGTCAGCAGCCGAAACCGGAAGCGGCTGCCGTGGCAAGGCCGACAAAGGGGAAGGCCCCGCAGATCGGTCATATCAGCCATGGCACGGCGAACGGTTATGAAAAACAGGCAGTGAAAACAAGGGTGGTGGTCGGGGCCCAGGGGGTGGATCTCGCCATGGGCGACACCGCTATCGATGAGCAGTTCGAAAAGTATTGATTCTCACATGCATTCCGTGCAGCATTCCCCCGCCGGATACGAACAGGTGCATCATGATCCGTTTGTATCCGGTTTCTCCGTCCCACCGGCCGGACATGCTGATCCTGCCGGTGGGAGGCGACGGCTGATCTTTTCCCCTGCCGCAGGTGCAAGCGACAACTCACCTCCTGTCGCTCGAATGGTGAACAAGGAGAATAACCATCCGGATCAAGCTGCACATGCGGCCACAGGATGCATGCTGAATCGCCGCGAGCCTCTGCAGCACTTCATGCACAAGACCGTTTTCTCTGCCAGTCCGAGAAAGATATCACCTTTGAGGGTCTCCTCATCGGCTCAACCTCCATTCGCTTCTCCTCGACCTGTTCCTTCTCCTCGAAGATAATGGGAGGGACCTGCTCGATCCGGATGAGGGCCTCGTTGATCATGAACTGCGCCCCGGCCATGTGCTCCTCCCGGATCACCCATGTCAACCGCTCAACCGGAAACGTCAGCAGAAGAAACTCCAGCCTCCACCACCCCTCCTTCACATCAGGCTCAATGCGGTCAACTCGCGCGAAGTAGGCTGGACTGCAGTTCAAGTGGATCAGCACCACCTCACCTTCGACCACCATCCAGATCGCTTTCCTGTTGGCATTCATCGTCGTTTCCCCCTGTCGCCGTCTCGTTTCCCACCCA
>CAYSJJ010000044.1:0-5172 GCA_964431365.1 uncultured Geobacter sp.
TAGGCGGCGAAGCCGCCGCCGAGGCCGTTGCCCCGATCGTGCATCAACGAGATGGACTTGATGATGACACTCCCTTCAACGGACTTCCCGGAGGTGGAGATGAAGCCGGTGAGGCCGCAGTTGGAGATGTCCTTCTGGAAATTGTGCGTCGGTTTGCGGATGCTTTTCATGTCTGAAAACCTCTGTCTGGTCATGGCACGGCGTATGGTCGGCGCCTAGTGGCCGACGGCCCTGGCTACCTGCCCGTTTTCGGTCACTTTTCCCGCCGGAGCAAAGAGCGCGCTCCGTACCTCCTTCGGGAGGTTGATGAAGCCGAAGCCCGGGCGGAGGAGATCCTCCTTGTAGGAGGTTATGTCGGCCCGGTCGCGTATGAGCCCGGCAAAGATGCCGGCCCGGTCCACTTCGCCGACCAGCACCGCGCCGACGAGGGTGTTTTCCTTGATAACGATCTTTCGATAGGTATACGTTTCCTGGTCCAGGTAGGTATGAATCTCGAACTCATCCCCTGCCGGCGGGTTGGTGACCCCCATGGAGATGGTCGATACCTTGAAGAACTCGATGGAGTTCATGGCCAGCCCTCCCAGGTAGCCCTTGTCGCCGCCGGTCATGGCGGTACCGGCGATATCCCCCTGGATGTACGCGTCGGGCCAGATCGGCATCGGGTTCTTGGTCCCGGAGAAGAAGTCCTTGGCCTCGGCCACGTCGCCGGCGGCGTAGACCCCTTCGACGCTGGTCTGCATCCGTTCGTCCACTACCACCCCGCGGTTCACCTCGATGCCGCTCCCCTTCAGGAAGCCTGCTGCCGGGCGGACGCCGATGGCAACCACCACCGTGTCGCAGGGGATGAAGTCGCCCGACTTGAGCGTCACGCCGGTGATGACCGACCCTTCTCCCTCGATACTGACGACGGTATCCTCGTTGATCACCTCGATGCCGTTGGCCTTCATCTTCTTGGCAACGATGCGGCCGGCAGGGCGGTCAAAGGCTGCGGAGAGTATCCGGTCGGCCAGTTCGACAATGGTGACCTTCTTGCCGAGGAGGTGGAGTCCCTCTGCCGCCTTCAGTCCGATGAGACCGCCGCCGATGACCACGGCCCGCTCGATGTCCTCGGCGATCCCCTTCAGTTTCGCGGCATCGTCCCAGGTAGTGAAGGTAAAGACGTTGTCCCGGTCCTCAAGACCCATGATGGGGGGGACGAACGGATCGCCGCCGGTGGCGATGAGGAGGCGATCATAGGCGATGGAGTCGCCATCGGCCAGCTTCACCTGCTTCCCTTTGGTGTCAACCCCCACAACCTCGCTCCCCAGGAGGAGATTGATCCGGTTCTTTTCGTAGAAATCGTCGGGAAGGTACGCCATCCGCTTTTCGGTGATCAGCCCACCCAGCAGGTAGGAGATGAGCGGCCGACCATAGGCGGTGTGCTTTTCCCGGGAGATGACAATGATGTTTCCGGTCGGGTCGGTGGCGCGGATGGCCCGCATGGCCCCGACGGCGGCGACCGAGTTGCCGATGATCACATAGTTCATTTCTGTGAGCCCTCCTTGTACACCAGAGCCCTGTTGGGGCAGGCTTCCACGCAGGCCGGGGTAAGCCGGTCCGGGCACAGGTCGCACTTGTTGGCCTTCTTTTTGGCGAGGTTCCGCTGAATGGCGCCGTACGGGCAGGCCATGACGCAGGACCAGCAGCCGACGCACTGTTCGGTATCGATCCGGACCACGCCGGCGTCGTTCTTCTGGATGGCGCCGGAGATGCAGGCCCTGAGGCAGTCCGGCTCGTCGCAGTGGCGGCAGGTGGTGGAAAGGGAGATGACTCCGCCGTCCCACTCCTCAACGGTGCAGCGGGAGATGGGGCGTTCGGGTTCGTGCAGGAAAGCTTTCACCGGGTCCTTGGAACGGGAGTGCTCGGTGATGCAGGCGACCTCGCAGAGGTGACAGCCGATGCAGACGTCTTCCAGTGTGTAGATTCGCTTCATTGTGCTATTCTCCGGCGGGCATGACGCCCAGGATGTTCATCTCGTTCTCGGAAAGACCAACGGCGCGCAGCTTGTAGCGGTTGCCGCGCAGCGATTCCAGGGCGTTGAGGCCCATGCCGCCGAGGATTTCCTTCATCTCGTGCCCCCAGGCGTGGACCAGGTTCACCAGACGTTCCGCACCCAGTTCCGGGTTGACCCGTTTTGCCAGGTACGGGTTGTTGGTGGTGATCCCCCACGGGCACTTGCCGGTGTAACAGCGTTGGCAGAGGGTACACCCAAGGGCCAGGAGGGTGGAGGTGCCGAGGTTGATGGCATCGGCCCCCAGGGCTATTGCCTTGATGGCGTCGCCGGAGTTGCGTACGCCGCCGCCGACCACAATGGAGACCTGGTTCCTGATACCTTCGTCGCGGAGTCGGGCGTCCACGGCGGCCAGGGCAAGCTCCATAGGAAGTCCCACGTTGTCCCGGATCACCTGTGGTGCCGCGCCAGTCCCCCCTCTGAAACCGTCGATGGTGATAATGTCGGCGCCGGCCCGGGCGATACCCGAAGCGATGGCGGCCACATGGTGAACAGCGGCAATCTTGACCGAGACCGGCTTTTCGTAGTTGGTCGCCTCCTTGAGGGCGTAGATCAATTGGCGCAGGTCTTCGATGGAGTAGATGTCATGGTGTGGTGCCGGCGAGATGGCATCCGAACCCATGGGGATCATCCGGGTCTCGGAAATCTGATCGTTGACCTTTTCCCCCGGCAGGTGCCCGCCGATTCCCGGCTTGGCCCCCTGGCCCACCTTGATCTCGATGGCCACACCCGCGTTCAGGTACTGCTCGCTCACGCCGAACCGCCCGGAAGCGACCTGGACGATGACGTTCTTGCCGTACTGGTAGAGATCCTTGTGAAGGCCGCCTTCGCCGGTATTGTACAGCGTGCCGAGTTCCTTGGCTGCCGCGGCCATCGCCTTGTGGCAGTTCAGGTTGAGTGCGCCGTAGCTCATGGCTGAGAAAATGAAGGGGTACTCCAGCTTCAGCTGCGGCGCAAGCTTGGTGGCCAGCTTCGGCTTGCCACTCTTCTCGTCACGCACCACTTCGATGGAGTGGGGTTTTTTCCCCAGGTAGGTACGGAGTTCCATCGGCTCGCGGAGCGGGTCGATGGACGGGTTGGTCACCTGTGAGGCGTCAAGAAGGAGGTGGTCCCAGAAGATCGGATATTTTGCCGGGTTGCCCATGGCTGCCAGCAGGATGCCGCCGGTATCTGCCTGGGCGTAGAGGTTGCGGATGTGGGCACCTGACCAGGATTCGTTCTTCTTGAAGTTTTCCTCGTTGACCCGGATGGTGATGGCACCGGTCGGGCAGTAGGCGGAACAGCGCCGGCAGCCAATGCACGAGGTACTCTCCTCGGCAAGGTAATTATCCTCTTCCACGAACGAATGGACGTCGTAGGCGCACTGACGGACGCAGACCTTGCAACGGATACATTTGCGTTCGTTGCGCTCGACGATGAACTCGTTAAATGACTCGGTAACTGACTTGTAAAGCACCGTGTGGCCTCCTGGGTGGCATGGGATGCTGGAGTGGATCGACTCATTAACTAAGCCAATTGCGTGCCAAATTGCTTTGGTGATCAGGTTTGTAATGAAAACGTTGGGTTCTGCTGCTGGCTTGGTGAATGGGCAGTAGTGATGGTTCTGTGTGAATGGGTGGTGAGTTTACTGACTACGCAAACATGAGGCGATTAAGTACTCTGCTATGGCGCGGTGCCACGGCGGAGTTTTTCGATATACTGCTTTATCCCACCTTCGAAGATGGAGGCGATTTCGTTTTTTTCGTGGCCCTGGCTGTAATTGTAGAAATACCGGGTCAGGAGAGCTACGACCACTAGAACGACCAGCAGCGCCAGGCCGCGTCTGGCAAAGGTTTTGAGCGTGGGGTGCTCCGGAGCCGAGGGTGCGACTGTTGTTTCGGTACGCTGCATGGCTCGCAGACGACGAATCTGCTCGGTGGTGATGTAGTTGATAAGGGCGTCCCGGTCCCTTTCGTCGATGAAGAGAAAGGTGACAGAGGTCTGATACAATGACGGCGCATCGTCGGGCATCATCAGCTTTTCCGACGTGATAACTTTTCCTACGGTCTCGACCACGTGGGACGGCGCCACGGGAAGAAACAGTTCGACAAACAGGAACGCGTCCTTTGGCAAGGGATCCGGGAGGTTGATCTTGATACCGCCGCCGCTGATGTTGGCGGCAACCGGGTGGCTCTGCGCCCATGGCTGGGTTTCGGCGTCCGCGGTGCCGGGGGCGAAGGTGCCGGTGAGAAAGGTTGACGACTGATTGTCGCTGCCGGCAGCCCTCTCACGGCGGCCGGTCCATTGACTGTAGAGAAGATCCTTGTCGTTGGTAGTGGGAATGGCGTAGCGAACCGGCAGATAGGCATCGATGCGGAAGTACTCGCGCAGATCGCTGTTGAGGACATCACCCACCAGCCGGACCCGGAGGAAATCTCGCTCCGGTTCATCCACCACCAGCACGCGACAGCTATAGACGGTTCCGTCCCGAATGATCCTGAGCTCGACCGTAACCCCCAGATTCAGCGATACGCCGGACGGCAGCCTGTCTCTGGAGAGACGGAGTTCCAGGAGATCGTCCAGCAGGGAGAAGACCACGGCCCATTCTGAAAAGGGGGTTGTTTCCCGGCGGGGGATCAGCAGTTGTACCCGCTGTCCTTTCGGGAGGTAGAGGGCGTAGTGGGGGATGGTGTCGGTCATTGGCCTGGAGTTGGTGAGTGCTGGAGCGGTTGAGTCGTCGAGCGGGAGGTGACTGCTCAACGACTAGCCGCCCGGCCGGTTAGCCTGCGGCTGTCTCGTTAAGGTCCTTGAGCAGCTGATCGATATCCACCTTGTGAACGCCGGCGCCGTGGGCAAGTTCTTCAAAGTCGGCAATCTGGCATTCGTTACACTCAAGGCCGTAACGGGCAAAAATGGTGGTCGTTTGCGGATAGAGCCGGATGATTTCGCCGATGGTCATTTCTTTGGTAATCATTCGTCCTCCTGAAAAACAGGGCGAGGGACCCTTCCCTCGCCCCGTTCCGTCGTGGTCCGATAGTACTTCAGGTGGATGATCAGGCCAGATCCTGTACCCCTTGGTAGATGATGTCGAACAGCTCGGGGATGTCCTTCTCCTCGATGCAGGAGAAGGCGATCCTGAGATC
>CAYSJJ010000044.1:5182-34623 GCA_964431365.1 uncultured Geobacter sp.
GCCGCCGACGCCATACTTGTCAAGGAGGTGGACCCGCAGCTTCTCGGCATCCACGTTCTTCAGCTTCAAGCACATGAAGTAGCCGGAGTTGAACGGGTAGTAGGTCCAGGCGGAATCGTATTTACCGCTGTTGAGGACTTCCTTGACCTTGAGGGCGCGCCCTTTCAGCACCTGGAACTTCTCTTCCTTCTGTTCGAGGAATTTCGGGGAGCGGAGCGCCTCGATGGCGAAGGTCTGGGAGGGGTGGGGGCAGTTGGAGATCCGTGCGCGGATGATCCCCATGGCCTTCTTCTCAAGAGCGGTCATGACCCGGGTGTTCTCGAAGCTGTTGCCGTCGGCAAAGGTGATGAAGCCGGTCCTGAAGCCCCAGACGAACTCTTCCTTGGTGGCGCCGTCGAGCTTGACCGTCAGGATGCGCGGGTGGAGGTTGGCGAGCTTGCCGAAGAGCGACTCCTTGAGACTATCCTCGTAGAAGAGGCCGAAGTAGGCGTCATCGGTAACGGCGACGATGTTGCAGCCGCTCTCGGCGACTTCCTTGATGGCGGCAACGAGAGCGTCACCTTCGGCGACGGACGGGGTGTAGCCGCTCGGGTTGTTGGGGAAGTTCAGGATGACGATGGCTTTGCCCTTTTCCTCGGCGCTGTTTTTCAACTCGGCCTTGAAGGCATCGACGTCAAAGCCGCCAGCCACGGTGAAGGTCGGGAATTTCCGCATGACGGCACCGGAGCAGGTGCCGAAGGTGAGGTTGTAGTTCCCCCAGAGCATGTCCGGCAGGATCACGTGGTCACCCCGGTCGACGAACATGTCGGCAACGATTGAGAGGCCGTGGGTGAGGGCGTTGGTGACGATCGGGTTGCTGAAATGTTTCCCCTGTTGGCTCGGATTTTCCCGCAGCTGCTTCTCCCGCCACAGCGCCCGCAGTTCCGGCTTGCCGGCCGGCGGCGCATAGGGGTAGATGTCCTTCGGGTCAAAGGCGGTGAGCTTGTCCTGGATGCACTGGAGGTACATCGGCCCGCCTTTTTCGGTGGCGATGCCTATGGTGGCGTTGAATTTGTGGGCCTTTTCCTTGGCTTCGGCCGACTGGGTCAGAATCCCCTTGGGGAAGAAAAGGTTCTTGCCCAGGTCGGAGAGCATCTCCAGTACATAAGGATTGCTCTGGCTGAGCATCTCGTTGAGTTCTGCGGCTAACGGGTTCATACGGGTCTCCTTGTTATGGGTGTTTATGAAGAAAACTTGTTGACCAGCGCTTGCTTGACCTGCGGCGGCACCAGGCTGTCGATCGGCCCGTTGAGGGAGCTGACTTCCTTGACGATGGATGAGGAGAGGTAACCGTAGGGAACCGAGGTCATCATGAATAACGTTTCCACCTCGCTGGTTATGCTCCGGTTCATCTGGGCGATCTGGAATTCGTATTCGAAATCCGAGATGGCGCGCAGCCCGCGGATGATTACGGTTGCCCCCTGCGAGCGGACGTAGTTTACCAGAAGCCCTTCGAAGGTGTCAACTCTTGCCCGGTCGTTGTCGGCCAGGACCTCGCGGATGAGGCCGACCCGTTCGTCGATGGTAAACAGGGAATTTTTCGAGGAGTTGCGGGCAACGGCAACGATAACGTTGTCGAATATGCAGAGCCCTCTCTTGATTATGTCTATGTGCCCGTAGGTGATCGGGTCGAAGGATCCAGGGTATACGGCGATTTTCCGTGGCATTGGCTACTCTCCGGAAGATATGGTTAGCAGTGTTATGGACGTGTCACCGTATGCCCGGCTGTCGGCCTTATGCAACAGGCCGACGGTGTCGGGAACCTGGTTGCGGCTGGCCCCCTCGAGGACGACGATGGCATGATCCGTCAGGAGACCGCCGGCCCCGAGCAGATCGAGTACCTGGTCCCGGAGTTCGAGATCGCGATAGGGGGGGTCGCAAAAGACAACATCGAATCGTTCTCCCCGGCGAGCCAGTGTTGTCAGCGCCTGGCGGGCATCCATGAGAACGGTTCTCCCTTTCGCCGACAATCCGGTCAATTCCAGGTTTCTCTCCACCAGTCGGATCGAAGAGCGCTGGGTGTCAACGAAGACGCCACTCTCTGCACCGCGGCTCAGTGCCTCGATCCCCATCGCCCCGGTCCCGGCGAAAAGATCGAGAACCGTGAACCGGGCGAAGTTTCCCAGGCGACTGATGAGTATACTGAAAAGGGCCTCGCGAACGCGATCCGCAGTCGGCCGTACCGTACTGTCCTGCGGAGTGACAAGGCGACGGCCCCTGGCACTCCCGGCAATCACCCTCACCGTTTCGTCCCGAAGAGCTGGGCCAGACGGCTGGCGCTTCCTTTGCCATGGAAGGCGGAGATGAATTCCCGTGCCTCCCGGTACGCCATATCGGCGATCAGTTTCGTGTTCTCTTCCGGTATGGCGTCGATCTCCCGCTTGAAGAGCCCGGTTGCATACTTGATGTCCCGGTTGTTCTCCCTGGACCAGCTGCGGATGGCGTCCATCAGGTCGAGAGGGAGGCCGGCATGGGCCACGTTCTGCCAGAGGGTACCAATGTTCCCCTTGCGGATGCCGTATTCGGCAAGACGGCCGACCAGGTGGAGCGGGGTGCCGGTTATGCCGTGCTGGACCAGGCCGAAGACGCCTCGGGCGGCAGCGGTGGCATGAATCGCCGCGGTCCGCTCCAGGTCGATCTGCACCATCTGTCCGTCAAGGTAGTTCCCGGTGTGGCTGCCGTTGTTGATGGCCAGGAGGTGCGGTATAACTCCGTTGCTTCCCAGTCCGTCGAGGAAGGTTTCGGTTTCCTCGATCGTGGTGAGATGGGAGTCGCTGCCGACCGCCGGCACTTCACCCAGTTCAAGCTCAAGACCGAACCCTTCCTCAACCAGTTGGCGGGTCAGGGTGGAGACGATGCGGATATTGTCCGGCAACGGGTTGAATGACGCATCCAGGGCAAAGGAGGTGAAGCCGGCGGCACGTTCTGCCTCGATGAGCTGCCGAGCGCCGGCCAACTGGGTGTCGGACGTGTCCTTGATGGTGATGTGGTCGCCGTGGATCACGAACGGCCTGGTAAAGGAGATTCGCTCGGCCTGTTCAAGTAGGGTCTCGACGAACAGTTCGGGCGTCAGGCCGGTATAACCGCCATCGACTCCCCCCTCAGTCGCGGTGAGCTCGAAGATGATGAGCGCGTCGAGTTCTTCGGCGGCCCGCATGATGCCCGGGACGACATGGGCGATGCGCGGGTTGCACGCCATGACGATCCGTTCCTCATGGCCGATCGTGGCAAAGACGTCGCGACCGCTGAGGACGCAGACCTTGGAGGCCGAGCCGAGCCGTCGGCCGATGTTGGTTGGTATCTGTTGGCGCAGTTTTTCAAATGGCATCAGTTCGACAACTCCGGAGCGTCTGTATACATAAAAAAGATTTAAAAATCTATCATCCATGAAAACGGTCGTCAAGATAAGTTTGCGGTTGACAGCTATCTGGTCGGGGGGCATAAATACCGGCAGAAGGAGGCATGGATGGATTGGGAAGAGTCGATGGAACGACCCGACCTGGCGGGCTATGCGGCAAAGAGTATCAAGTCGCTGGGCAGGAAACATGATGAGGAACTGCGCGATCACCGTCCGGCCTTCGAACGGGACCGGGACAGGATCATCCACTGCGCCGCCTTCCGGCGACTGGAGTACAAGACCCAGGTTTTCGTCAACCACGAGGGTGATTACTACCGAACCCGCCTGACCCATTCGCTGGAGGTCGCCCAGATCGGCAAGGCCATCGCCCGGCGCCTGAAGCTGAACGAGGAGTTGACCGAGGCCCTGGCGCTCGCCCATGACCTGGGGCATACACCCTTCGGCCATACCGGTGAAGAGGTGCTGAACCGGCTGATGGAGGACCATGGGGGGTTCGAGCATAACCGTCAGTCCCTCCGGGTGGTGGATGAACTGGAGGAGCGTTATCCCACCTTCAACGGGCTGAACCTCTCCTGGGAGGTGAGGGAAGGGCTGATCAAGCATTCGTCTCCCTATGACCGTCCGGCGGAGGTCATGGCGGAGTTCATGCCGGGGGTGGTTCCGACGGTGGAAGCCCAGTTGATCAATTATGCCGACGAGATTGCCTACAATAATCACGACATCGACGACGGCCTCAAGTCTGGGTACATCTCCCTGGAACAGCTGGACGAAGTAGAGCTCTGGCGCCGGGTCTGCAGTCGTGTCAGGGAGAAATATCCGCACCTCGACCAGCAACGCCTCAAGTACCAGACCACCAGCTCACTGATCGGCCTCTTTATCACCGACCTGACCGATACTGCCCGCGGCTCGCTGACCGAGTTGCGCATCGATAGTCTGGAAGAGCTGCGCCGGGTAAACCGCCAGGTGGTAGGGTTCAGTCCCGAACTGACGCGGCTGAACAATGAACTGAAGTGTTTCCTCCGCGAGAATCTGTACCGCCATTACAAGGTGGAGCGGATGCGGGTCAAGGCGGAGCGGTATATCGTTCACCTGTTCGATACCTACGTGAAGCATCCGTCGCTGCTGCCGCGCAAGTATCTTAAGAAAATGGAGCAGATCGGCCGTGAGCGGGTTATCTGCGACTATATCGCCGGCATGACCGACCGGTTTGCCCTGGACGAATTCAAACGTCTGTACGAGCCGTACGAGCGGGTCTGACGGCCGTTTGCGGGAATGGTTCCTTGACAGGGGTGACCGTTTGGGGTATCTGTAGCGACGTTTAAGCCGCAACCACATAGATAGACGACAATACTAAACCATTCGCGAGAATGGGGCGGAAAGCCCACGGGTCTCCCAGAGACAGCCGGGTTGCCGAAATGTCCTAACCGATATGCGGCACCCGGCTTTTTTTTGTCCGGTCAATACAAGGAGGTATGCATGAAACGCATGGCTGTATCGATTATCGTAGCTGCCCTGGTGGCGATTCCCCTGGTGCAGGCTGCCGAGGCGGAAGTCCGTGTCAACGTGAATGTCGGGGTGCCGGTTCTCCCCGTGCCGGTCGCTCCCGTTGCGGTGCCGGTGCCAGCAGCGCCCAGTATCGTACTTTCCGCGCCGCCGGAATTTATCCTGCCGCCGGCACTGGGTGTCTATGTTGCCGTGGGGATCCCCTATGACATGTACTACTCCGGCGACACCTATTATGTGTACCGTGACGACCGTTGGTACCGTGGCCCCCACTACAACGGCCCCTGGCGCAGTGTTGACCGGCGATACCTGCCGCCGGGGCTGCGCAAGCATAAGTATGAGCGGGTCAGGTATCTGCGGGACGAAGAATATCGGTCATACCGCGACGACCACGACCATTACCGCGGCAAGCATTTCCGGCCCGACAAGGAGTGGAAGGAGCGTCGTCACGAGGAGAAGGAGCAGCGGAAGGAGGAGCGTAAGTGGGAGAAGGAAGAGCGTAAGGAACGGAAGCGGCACGGTCGCGAAGACTGATTGGTCTGCGCCGTGATGGATGAAAGGCCGGGTGCGGACAGGTTTCGCACCCGGCTTTCTTTGTCAACCCTTGGCAGGCGGAAGCTGCAGTTTCGGGGTTTCCCCCTTTTTATACAGCAGCAGAGTTCTGCCCAGCACCTGGGCCACATCCGCAGCACAGGCTGCTGCCAGGTTTTCGGCAACATCGTGCCGGTCCATGGCGCAGCTCTCCAGTACCTTTACCTTGATCAGTTCGTGGGCTGCCAGGGCTTCGGAGGTCTCCTTGATCAGGGCCTCTCCCACTTCACCCTTTCCCACCATGACCACCGGATTAAGGGCGTGTCCCAGCGCCCGGAGGAATCGTTTCTGTTTTCCCGTCAGCATTGCATCTCTCTTTCCGTTTAATTGATGATGGATGAAGGTAACGCATCGATAGCAATCAGTTCAAGACAAATCTGGTGCAGCAGTGGCCCCGTTCCTGCTTTCTGCTTTACAAGCAGGCGCAAGATAGGCTATTCTTCACCGGTTATACCACCCTTTCCATATCACGGCAGGATCAATGCAGCAGAACCGAATCCGCAATTTTTCCATCATCGCCCACATCGACCACGGCAAGTCGACCCTTGCAGACCGGCTTCTCGAATACACCGGCGCCCTGACGGACCGGGAGAAGCAGGACCAGTTCCTGGACAAAATGGATCTGGAACGGGAGCGGGGTATCACCATCAAGGCCCAGACCGTCCGGCTCAGCTACCTGGCCGACGACGGGAACGAGTATATTCTCAATCTGATCGACACCCCCGGCCACGTCGACTTCACCTACGAGGTGTCGCGGTCGCTGGCAGCCTGCGAAGGCGGACTCCTGGTCGTGGACGCCTCTCAGGGTGTCGAGGCGCAGACCCTGGCCAACGTCTATCTTGCCCTTGACAACAATCTGGAGGTCTTCCCGGTCCTGAACAAGATCGACCTGCCGGCCGCCGAGCCGGAACGGGTGATCCACGAGATCGAGGAGATCATCGGCATCGACGCCCACGATGCCGTGCTTGCCAGTGCCAAGGAGGGGATCGGCACCCACGAGATCCTCGAGGAGATCGTCAAGAAGATACCTGCCCCCAAGGGGGACCGAGAGGCGCCGCTCAAGGCTCTCCTGTTCGATTCGTGGTACGACCAGTACCAGGGGGTCATTATCCTGGTGCGGATCTACGACGGCGTCCTGAAAAAGGGGGACAAGATCCAGCTCATGTCCACCAACCGCGCCTACGAGGCCCTCAAGGTGGGGGTCTTTGCTCCGGTCATGGTGGAGGTTCCCCAGCTCGCAGCCGGTGAGGTCGGTTTCATCATTGCAGGCATCAAGGATGTGGCCGACGCAAAGGTCGGCGATACGGTGACCCTCTACCATCGGCAGTGCTCGTCGCCGCTCTCCGGCTTCAAAGAGGTGAAGCCGATGGTTTTTTCCGGCCTCTATCCCATCGACACCTCCCAGTACGAACAGCTGCGCGACGCCCTGGCCAAGCTGAAGCTGAACGACTCCTCCTTCTCCTACGAGCCGGAGACCTCGGTAGCCCTCGGGTTCGGCTTCCGCTGCGGCTTTCTGGGGCTCCTGCACATGGAGATCATCCAGGAGCGGCTCGAGCGCGAGTTCGGACTCGATCTGATCACCACCGCGCCTACGGTCGTCTACCGGGTCCATCGGGTTACCGGCGAGGTGGTCACCATCGAGAGCGCCAACCAGCTCCCGGAATTGCAGCATGTTGAGTACCTGGAAGAGCCGTTCATCCTGGCCCACATCCATGTGCCGAACGAATTCGTCGGCGGTGTGCTGGCCCTGTGCGAAGACAAGCGTGGTGTCCAGCGCGAGATCAAGTATCTCACCCCGACCCGCGTCATGATCATTTACGAACTCCCCTTGAACGAGATCGTTCTGGACTTTTACGACCGGCTCAAGTCCATCACCAAGGGGTACGCCTCCCTCGATTACGAGCATCTGGACTATCGCCGCAGCGAACTGGTGCGGATGAACATCATGATCAACGGCGAGGTGGTTGATGCGCTGTCGCTCATCATCCACAAGGATAAGGCCTATTTCCGGGGGCGTGACCTGGTGGCCAAGATGAAGGAACTGATCCCCCGGCAGATGTTCGAGGTGGCGATTCAGGCCGCCATCGGCAACAAGGTCATTGCACGGGAGACGGTCAAGGCACTTCGCAAGGACGTGCTCGCCAAATGCTACGGCGGCGACATCACCCGCAAGCGGAAGCTCCTGGAGAAGCAGAAGGAAGGGAAGAAGCGGATGAAGAACGTCGGGAACGTGGAGCTCCCCCAGGAGGCCTTCCTGGCGATCCTGAAGGTCGACGACAAGTAAAGGAACCCATTATGGAAGAGTACAAGGACCTCGCCAACCAGGTGGCAGATAATCAGGAGCCCGAGCCGGTGGTGAAGAAAAAGCACATCGTCCGGGAATATGCCGAGTCGATCATTATCGCCGTCCTGTTGGCGCTGGTGATCAGGACGTTTGTCGTCCAGGCGTTCAAGATACCTTCCGGTTCCATGGAGGACACCCTGGCCGTCGGTGACCACATCCTGGTGAACAAGTTCATTTACGGGACCAAGATCCCGTTTACCGACAAGCGTGTCCTGACCATCCGCGATCCCAAACGGGGCGACGTGGTGGTCTTCGAGTATCCGGAGGACCCCAGCAAGGACTTCATCAAGCGGGTTGTCGGGCTCCCCGGCGACGTGGTGGAAGGCCGGGACAAGAAAATCTTCGTGAACGGCAAGGTGTACGAGAATCCCCACGAGGTCCACAAGGAGAAGGATATCATTCCCAAGGTCCAGAATCCGCGGGACAGTTTCGGTCCGGTGTCGGTTCCGGCCGGCTCCTACTTCGTGATGGGGGACAACCGGGACCGCTCCTACGACAGCCGCTTCTGGGGATTCGTCAAGAACGACAAGCTGAAGGGACTCGCTTTCATCAAGTACTGGTCGTGGGATGCGGAGAAGTTCAGGGTTCGTTTCGGCAGCATCGGTCGGCTGATCGACTGATACCGCAGTGCTGGCAACACGTGCCGCGTCGGTGCAGAACGAAACGACGTCGTGTACTGTTTGGTTGCGACGTGGTATGAGTGAATATCGGAAAGCCGCTTGTTGAAGCGGCTTTTTGGCGCAAGAGGGATGGTTCGATGAATAGATGCATCTCCAGAGTAGGGGCTGGTCTTCTGCTGCTTCTGGCCGTCACGGCCTGTGCGCCGGTCTCCGCCGACCTTCGCGGCGGGACCTGCAATGGTCTTCAGGAGGAAAACGTCCGCCTGCAGGAGCGGGTACGGCAGCTGGAATCGGCTCCGGCGCTGACTATCGACGCCCTGGCCCAGAAAAGGTTCCAGCGCCTGCAGGACCTGGCCAGGGAGACGCGGGCTCAGCGTGCGGCAATGGCAGACTTCTCAGGCTTCGTCACCTGGATGACCGACAGCCTTGCCGGCTATAAGCGCTACGTTGAAGCCGGCTCGGTGGCTGCCGGCTTTGCCAGGCTTCTTCCCATCCCCTATGCCGGGCAGGCGGGTATGTTTGCCAAGTTCGTCTCCCATTTCGCCCTTTCCCTCAGTGAGGCATCGGCTTCCATCAATCGGTATTCGGCGAACTCGCAACAGTTCCTGAAACAGGTCGATGCCCTCGGCTCATCGCCGGTTGGGAAGGGTAGGGAGATCGCCGAACTCACCCGCTTCGTTGACAGCCAGTTGCTGAAGGATATGGCTGATGTGCGGACAAAGCTGGGTACTACGGCGGAACTTTCCACTTCTACGCTCGCGTTCCTCGAAGGGCTCCATCAATACCTCGGTTCGGGCGACGAGTACTTTGCCAGGACCAAGGCATTCCTGACCCGCAAGGACGAAAAGGTCGACAAGGGGTACCTGACCGCCAGCATAGAAGGGTTGAAGGGTCGGGCCGGCAGCTTCAATGCGAAGCTGAAGGGGTTCGACGAGTCTGTACGAAAGAGTTCGCCACTGGTTCAGTCTTTGTCGGCCTACGACGGACTGATTCAAGAACTGGAAAAAAGGCAGCCGAACAGTTAACAGGCTGAATAGTTGCGTGGCCGAACGGGTATCATTTGTGCCCGGTTGACCATTGACAATAATCATCATGCAAGGGAGACAACGGACAATGACCGATGAGAAGATAGTGACGGACGAGGAGTCCATGGGCGAGGAGAGCTTTGCCGAGCTTTTTGCCGCCAGCCAGGCCAAGGGGGGCAAACTCAAGCCGGGCGCCCAGGTACAGGCCCGGGTACTTCAGGTTTCCAACGAGTGGATCTTTCTGGATATCGGCCAGAAGGGCGAAGGGGTACTCGACCGGCGCGAACTGACCGACCCTGAAGGCAACCTGACCGTCGCTGCGGGCGACACCATCACCGCATGGTTTGTCGGGAGCAGCAAGGGCGAATTGCGCTTTTCCACCAAGGTCGGCGGTACCGGGGCAGCGGCCCAGGGGCAGTTGGAAGACGCCTGGCGTAACGGCATTCCGGTGGAAGGGGTGGTGCAGAAGGAAGTGAAGGGTGGCTTCGAGGTAAGGATTGGCGGCTCGGTCCGTGCTTTCTGTCCTTTTTCCCAGATCGCCCTGCGGCGTACCGAGAATACCGCCGCGTTCGTCGGCCAGCATCTGCCGTTCAGGGTCATCGAGTACGGCGAGCGTGGACGTAACATCATCGTCTCGCATAGGGCCATCCTGGAAGAGGGGCAGCGTCAGGAGCGTGAAAAGCTCAGGGAAACCCTCTCCGTAGGCACCGTGGTGGAAGGAACGGTCTCGTCTCTGCGCGACTTTGGAGCCTTCGTCTCCATAGGGGCGCTGGAAGGGCTGTTGCCGGTTTCAGAAGCTGCCTGGGGAAAGGTCCGGGATATCCGTCAGGTCCTGTCGGTGGGTGACCAGGTGAAGGTGGTGGTAAAGCAGATCGACTGGGAGAAGGATCGGATCACCTTCAGCCTGAAGGATACGCTTGCCGATCCCTGGCAATCCGTTACCGAAAAGTTCCCCATCGGCTCCACCATCTCCGGCACCGTGGTGCGGCTTGCTCCGTTCGGCGCCTTTGTCGCCCTTGGTGACGGCATCGATGGCCTTATCCACATCTCACGGCTGGGAGCAGGGAAGAAGATTGCCCATCCCAAGGATGTGCTGCAGGAGGGAACGACTGTGGAGGTGCTGGTTGAGGGGATTGACCTCGACAACCGCAAGATCTCCCTTGCCCTGGCCGAGTCAGCCCGGGCTGCAGCCGAGGCCGATGCAGATCTCCAGGCCTTCCGCCAGCAGTCTGCCGGTTCGCCGCAGGGGATGGGAACCCTTGGCGAACTCCTGAAGGCAAAGATCAGCGAAACGAAGTAGACGGAGCGCAGACACCCCCGGGCATCACTGCCCGGGGGTGTCGAAGATGTCCAGACAGCGACCGATGGAGCCTTTGCCACAGATGTGACCGTCGGTCCAGACCGTGTCGTCGAAGATTGCACCGTCCATCCTGGCGCCATCGAGGTTGGCGAGCTGCACGGTTGCCAGGGAGAGGTTGGCCCCGGAAAGGATGGCCCTCTTCAGATTGGCCTCGGTCAGGTTGGCGCGTTCCAGGCTGGCACCGGCCAGGCAGGCGCCGGCCAGGTTGGCGCGTTCCAGATTGAAGGCCAGCAGGTTGAGCCCCCCGAGATTCTTGCCGGCAAAGTCCTTGTTTCCTTTCATCCCTTCCCGGATCTGATCTGCGGTCACTCGCTCCCCGGTACAGAGCGCCTGCCAGTTGGCCGCGCTGGCAGCACCCTTTACGGCCCCATTGCCGACCGCTTTCGAGCGACCCTTTTTCGCTTTTTTCCCCTTCTTCTTTGTCGCGTGCTTGGTCCCTTTTTTCTTCTTCTTCACACTCTTCTTCTTCGCGAAGGCCTTGCTGTCGGCGCATTTTTCGCGATACTCGCGACAGGGGTCAACCTTGGTCTCCGCAGCGGGCTGCTGCTCCACCGTTGTTGCCGGTGCGCTCTCCTCTGTCGGAGTAACCTTCTCGGGCGGTTCCTCGGCACTTCCCGGCCAGGCGGAAAACGACACAACAAGGGCCGTCGCCACTGCCAGCACGACTGTTACAGCCCGTCTCGGGCAGGGCCTGCCGAAATTGATGATCATGACATTCGCATCCTTCCTTTAGTCTTCACACCGTTGTGATTATAGGCAAAGCCGATGGCGAAGCAATCAATTTTTCCAGCCAAATTCTCCTTGACGGGTCCGCAGGGGGATGATAGTTTTACACGCGATTGTACGAGCCTTTTAATTTAACCCCGTGAGGTTAACAAAGGTGAGAGGGATAGAACTATTTACGTACTGACGTAAAGCCTTTTCGCCTGCCGGTGGAAAGGCTTTATTGCGTTTTGGGTGCGGTTCCGAACAGAAAGGGAGGGCGCTATGGGTGAAGAGAATACGGTGATTCTCGATGGAGCCGGAGTCAAACGGGCGCTCACGCGGATTGCCCACGAGATTCTGGAGCGGAACAAGGGAGTGCTGGGATTTGTCCTGGTGGGGATCCGGACCGGCGGTGTCTATCTGGCCCGCGATCTGGCCCGGCGTCTGAACGAGATCGAGGGGGAGAGTGTTCCTGTCGGTGAAGTGGATATCACACTCTACCGGGACGACTTCAAGGGGCACACCCAGCATCTCCCGGTGGGGAAGACCGATATCCCCTTTACCATCGAAGGTAGGAAGGTGGTGCTGGTGGATGACGTCCTCTTTACTGGCCGTACCATTCGGTCCGCCATGGATGCAATCATCGATCATGGTCGCCCCTCGTGCATCCAGCTTGCGGTCCTCGTTGACCGCGGGCATCGCGAACTGCCGATCAGGGCCGATTTCGTCGGCCGCAATGTGCCTACCAGTCTGAAGGAGAATATCCAGGTACTGTTTGATGCCGCCAATTTGCCGACTGACGTTGTTCTACAAAAATAGGGGGGGGACGCCATGGGTTTTAGACACAGGGACATCATCGCGCTCAGGGACCTGACGAAGGAGGAGATAGAACTGCTCCTCTCGACGGCGGAAAACATGCGTGAAATCAACAACCGCGATATCAAGAAGGTGCCGACCTTGCGCGGCAAGACGATCATCAATCTCTTCTATGAAGCATCAACGCGCACCCGCACCTCTTTCGAGATAGCTGCCAAGCGGCTTTCTGCGGACACCATAAACATCTCCCCTTCCACCAGTTCTGCCACCAAGGGGGAGACCCTGGCCGACACGGCCCTGAACCTGCTGGCCATGAAGCCGGACATCATCGTGATGCGCCATGCCGTTTCCGGTTCCCACTACTATCTGGCCAAGAAGGTCTCCTGCTCGGTCATCAATGCCGGTGACGGCGCCCACGAACATCCGTCGCAAGGACTGCTGGACCTGTTGACCATAAAGGATCGTTACGGCAGGCTGGACGGTCTCAAGGTGGCCATTGTCGGCGATATCACCCACAGCCGGGTGGCCCGCTCCGACATCCAGGGGCTGACCAAGCTCGGCTCCCACGTCTATCTTGCCGGCCCCCCCACCATGGTTCCGCCTGGCGTGGAGAGGCTGGGGAATGTCACGGTCTGCGCCACCATGAAGGAGGCGATCCAGGATGCGGACGTGGTCATGATGCTCCGCATCCAGCAGGAGCGTCAAGGGAAGACCCTCATGCCCAACGCCCGCGAATATGCCCGCTACTTCGGCCTCAATCCGGGAAATCTCAAGCTTGCAAAGCCGGGTGCCATGGTCATGCATCCGGGACCGATCAATCGGGGAGTGGAGATGTCCTCCTACGTGGTTGACGGCGACCAGTCCCACATCCTGAAGCAGGTGGAAAACGGTGTGGCCGTGCGGATGGCGATGCTGTATCACGTCTCGGGCGGCGAACTGGTGACGGAGTAGTACAGGGCATCAAGGCGCACCGATTACCATGCATCGGGCGAATGCGAGAATTCGCCCCTACACGAATAACGAGGTGACCATATGGATTTGTTGATCAAGGGGGGTCGGGTGATCGATCCTGCCCAGAATATAGACGAAAAGGCCGACATCCTGGTTCAGGACGGGAAGATTGTCCGGATCGGCGCAGATCTTTCGGCACCGGCCGGAGCGGAAGTAGTCGATGCCTCGGGATGTTACGTTACCCCCGGGCTGATCGACATGCATGTGCATCTTCGCGATCCCGGCCTGGAGTACAAGGAGGATATCGTCAGCGGTACGCGCGCTGCTGCTGCCGGCGGGTTCACTTCGGTCTGCTGCATGCCCAACACCAAACCGGTGAACGACAACAAGGCCGTGACCAGTTACATCATCAGCACAGCCAAGGCCGCCGGTGCGGTCAACGTCTTTCCCATCGGCTCGATCACGTGCGGTTCCGGCGGCGAGCGACTGGCCGAGATGGGTGAGCTGAAGGAGTCCGGCTGCGTGGCCGTTTCCGACGACGGCAAACCGGTGGTGAACAGTGAGCTCATGCGCCGCGCCCTGGAGTATGCCCGTGGCATCGGGATTCTCGTCATCTCCCATGCCGAGGACCTTGCCCTGGTGGGTGAGGGGGTGATGAACGAAGGCTTCACCTCGACCGAGCTCGGACTCAAGGGGATTCCGCGGGTTGCCGAGGATATCGCCACGGCCCGCGACGTGATGCTTGCCGAGTATACCAATTCACCGATCCATATTGCCCACGTCTCCACCAGGGGGGCGGTTCGTATCATTCGCGATGCCAAGGCCCGGGGGGTACGGGTGACCTGTGAAACGGCACCCCATTATTTCAGCCTGACCGATGATGCCGTGCGTGGGTACAACACCAATGCCAAGATGAATCCTCCGCTCCGCGAGGCCGACGATGTGGCCGCCATCAAGGAAGCTCTGGCAGACGGCACGATTGATGCCATTGCCACCGATCATGCGCCCCATCATCTGGATGAGAAGGACGTGGAGTTCAATGTTGCCCTGAACGGGATCATCGGGCTGGAGACCTCGCTTCCGCTCTCCCTTAAGCTGGTGGAAGAAAAGGTGCTCACCCTTAATGCTCTGGTTGAAAGGATGGTAACCAATCCAGCCAAAATACTTGGTATCGACCGTGGAACACTTAAGGACGGCAGCATTGCCGACATCACGGTTATCGACCCCCAAGCTGTCTGGACGGTTTCCGAAGAGGGGCTGGCCAGCAAGTCGAAGAACTCCCCGTTCCTCGGCCGGGAGCTGAAGGGTGGGGCACGCTACACGATCGTTGGGGGCAAGGTCGTGTACAAGCGGAGTTGACGTAATCCGTTGACCTCGAACGAACTGAACGAACATCAAAGGCAATTCAACACGGATCAACGCGGATTTAGAGCGGATCACCACGGATAAGGCGACAGGCTTTATCCGTGTCCATCCGGGTTGAATTGCAGTTCATCATTGTTCCTACAAATCGAAACAGGAGTCTGATTCATGAAAGCAGTTCTTGCGCTCGCCGACGGGCGTATCTTTGCAGGGAAATCATTCGGTGCAACCGGCGAGGCAACCGGCGAGGTGGTGTTCAACACCGCCATGACCGGTTACCAGGAGGTGCTGACCGACCCTTCGTACAAGGGGCAGATGGTCACCATGACCTACACGCAGATCGGCAACACCGGTATCAACCCGGAGGATATCGAGAGCAGCCAGCTCTTCCTCTCCGGGTTCATTGTCAAGGAATACCATGACAACTACTCCAACTGGCGGGCGTCCATGAGCCTGGATGCCTATCTGAAGGAGAACGGCGTGGTCGGCATCCAGGGGCTTGACACCCGGGCACTCACCCGGCACCTGCGGGACAAGGGAGCCCAGAACGGCATCATTTCCACGGTCGACTTCGACCCGGAAAGCCTGGTCAGAAAAGCCAGGGCCGTGCCGAGCATGGCCGGTCTGGACCTGGCCAGCGGCGTGAGCTGCCTGAAGCCGTATCACTGGAGCGAAGGGCTCTGGGATCTCGAGGGGGGGTACCCCCAGGTGGACGCCAAGGAGCTCAAGTACAAGGTGGTAGCCTACGACTTCGGTATCAAGTACAACATCCTCCGTTGCCTGGTCTCGGCCGGGTGCGACGTGACCGTGGTGCCGGCCACCTTCCCGGCCGAAGAGGCGCTGGCCATGAACCCTGACGGGATCTTCCTCTCGAACGGCCCCGGCGATCCGGAGCCGCTGACCGAAGTACAGGAGATTATCAGGCAGTTCATCGGCAAGAAGCCGATCTTCGGCATCTGCCTTGGCCACCAGCTCCTCGGGCTGGCTCTTGGTGGGAAGACCATCAAGCTCAAGTTCGGCAACCACGGCTCCAATCTGCCGGTCATGGATATGGAGACCAAAGAGGTTGAGATCACCGCCCAGAACCACGGTTTTGCGGTTGACCTGGACTCCCTTGGTGAGGTTGCCTGCCTGGGCCACGAAAACCTGAACGACCAGACCGTGGAGGGGATCCGCCACTGCACGCTCCCCATCTTCTCCGTGCAGCATCACCCCGAGGCGTCCCCGGGGCCCCACGATTCGCACTATCTGTTCGGCCGGTTCGTGGAGATGATGGAGAAGAATCGGTAACGAGCGCCGCTTTTTCGCCACCTCGGCGTTGGCCTTCAGACTCCTCTTGTGCGGCGTAGTGCTGCTATGCCTCCGCGGGAGCCCTTGGCCGCCGCTGACTTGCCGAAAAATCGTCACTGTAGAAGCACGCAAATGAGTTATATCGATCTTTACAATTCGGGTGAACTGCTGAGGCGAGTGAAGGCCGGCTATGACCGGCTGAAGCGATGTGACCTCTGCCCCCATGGATGCGGAGTGAACCGGCTGGCAGGTGAGCAGGGGCGCTGTCGTAGCGGTGCCCAGCCCCGCATCGCTTCGGCCAACCTGCATCGGGGGGAAGAGCCCCCCATTTCGGGGACCAGGGGGTCGGGGACCATCTTCTTTTCCGGCTGTACCTTGCGGTGCGTATTCTGCCAGAACTTTCCCATCAGCCACCTGGGCAACGGCGAAACCATTACGACGAAGCTGCTGGCCGAGCGGATGCTCAACCTGCAGCGCCGCGGCGCCCACAATATAAACTTCGTCACGCCGACCCACTATCTGCCGCAGATTCTGGCAGCGCTCTGGCTGGCGATCCCCCAGGGGTTCCGTCTACCACTGGTCTGGAACTGCAGCGGCTTTGAGTCGGTCGACGCGTTGCAGCTGCTGGACGGCATCGTTAGCGTCTACCTGCCGGACATGAAGTACTGCGACGACCGCGTGGCGCAGGAGCTCTCCGGTGCGCCCGGCTACCGGGATTACAACCGGGCCGCATTGATCGAGATGCTCCGCCAGGTTGGGCATCTTCAGGTCGACGGAGAGGGCATTGCGGCGCAGGGGCTGATCATCCGCCATCTGGTCTTGCCCGAGGGGAAGGCCGGCAGCAGCGAGACACTCCCCTGGATCGCCGCCAACCTGGGAGTAGAGACCCACGTGGCGCTGATGAGCCAGTACTTCCCGGCCGGCCAGGCCGCCACTACCCACGGGGTCGACCGGCCACTCACCCACGGCGAGTATGATGCCGCCTGCGAGGCGCTGGAAGAGGCGGGACTGGAAAACGGCTGGGTGCAGGAGCTGGAGACCGAAAGGAGACCGGTGTGAGAACGGTCGTCCTCCTGATCATCTCCAACGTCTTCATGACCTTTGCCTGGTACGCCCATCTGCGCAACCTGCGGACCCGGCATTGGCTGATCGCGGTCCTGGTCTCCTGGGGAATCGCCTTTTTCGAGTACCTGGTGCAGGTGCCGGCCAACCGCCACGGGTACGGCCGGTTCACCCTGGCCCAGTTGAAGATCATCCAGGAGGTGATCACCCTGAGCGTCTTCATCCCGTTCGCGGTGTTCTACATGGGGACTGAACTGAAGCTCGATTATCTATGGGCCGGCTGCTGTCTGGCCGGTGCCGTGTTCTTTATTTTTCGCTAACCACACGAAGGAGTAACGGGTACATGCCTAAACGTACAGACATCAAGAAGATCCTTATCATCGGCGCCGGCCCCATCGTCATCGGTCAGGCGTGCGAGTTCGACTACTCCGGCACCCAGGCCTGCAAGGCCCTGAAAGAAGAAGGTTTCGAGGTGGTGCTGCTGAACAGCAACCCGGCCACCATCATGACCGATCCCGATTTTGCCGACCGGACCTACATCGAGCCGGTGACACCGGAGATGCTGGCCAAGATCATCGAAAAGGAGCGTCCCGACGCGGTGCTCCCGACCCTCGGTGGCCAGACCGCCCTCAACACGGCCGTGGCCGTTGCCGAGATGGGGATCCTTGAGAAGTTCGGTGTGGAGCTGATTGGCGCCAAGCTCCCGGCCATCAAGATGGCCGAGGACCGGACCCTGTTCAAGGAGGCGATGCAGCGGATCGACCTGTCGGTCCCCCGTTCGGGCCTTGCCCATAACTATGCCGAGGCGATGGAGGTGATCAAGGAGGTCGGCTTCCCGGCCATCATCCGTCCCTCCTTCACCCTGGGGGGGACCGGCGGCGGCATCGCCTACAACCTGGAAGAGTACGAGAAGATGGCCATGGCCGGCATCGACGCCTCGCCGACGGACGAGATCCTGGTGGAGGAGTCGGTCATCGGCTGGAAGGAGTACGAGCTGGAGGTGATGAGGGACACCGCCGACAACGTGGTGATCATCTGCTCCATCGAGAACTTCGACCCGATGGGGGTCCACACCGGCGACTCCATTACGGTGGCCCCGGCCCAGACCCTTA
The DNA here is from genome assembly GCA_964431365.1 of uncultured Geobacter sp. Taxonomy (GTDB): domain Bacteria; phylum Desulfobacterota; class Desulfuromonadia; order Geobacterales; family DSM-12255; genus Geomobilibacter. Next base: position 23,321 of record CAYSJJ010000044.1, read on the forward strand.
CCGACAAGGAGTATCAGATTCTCCGCGACGCAGCCCTGAAGATCATCAGGGAGATCGGCGTCGACACCGGCGGCTCCAACATCCAGTTCGGCATCAACCCGCGCAACGGCCGGCTGGTGGTCATCGAGATGAACCCACGGGTCTCCCGTTCCTCCGCCCTGGCCTCCAAGGCGACCGGCTTTCCCATTGCCAAGATCGCTGCCAAGCTGGCGGTCGGCTACCGGCTGGACGAGATCACCAACGATATCACCAGGGAGACGCCGGCCTGTTTCGAGCCGACCATCGACTACGTGGTGACCAAGATCCCCCGCTTTACCTTCGAGAAGTTCCCGGCCGCCGATGCGACCCTGACGACCCAGATGAAATCGGTGGGTGAGGTGATGGCCATCGGCCGGACCTTCAAGGAGTCGTTCCAGAAGGCGCTCCGCTCCCTGGAGATCGGCTCCTGCGGTTTCGAATCCCGCCTGTTCGACGTGACCAGCGAGACCCGGCGGGCACTGACCGCCAGGGAGCAGCAGACCCTGCAGGACAAGCTCCGCGTTCCCAACTGGGAGCGGGTCTGGTATCTGGGGGACGCCTTCAGGAGCGGCATGAGCGTCGAGGAGATCTTCGAGCTCACCGCCATCGACCCGTGGTTCCTGCACAACCTCCGTCAGATCATCGAGAAGGAGGAGGAGCTCAAGCTGGTGAAGGTGGAGGCGACGGAAGGCCTGTACGACATCATCCGCGAGGCCAAGCAGTACGGCTTCTCCGACAAGTTCCTCGGCAGACTCTGGGGCAGGAATGAGGAAGAGGTGCGGCAACTCCGCCTTTCCCTCGGCATCCGGCCGGTATTCAAGCGGGTCGATACCTGCGCCGCAGAGTTTGTGGCCTACACACCATACCTTTACTCCACCTACGAAGAAGAGTGCGAGGCTGAGATCACCGACCGGAAGAAGATCATGATCCTGGGGGGCGGCCCCAACCGGATCGGCCAGGGGATCGAGTTCGACTACTGCTGCGTCCATGGTGTCTTTGCCCTGGCCGAGGACGGCTTTGAAACGATCATGGTCAACTGCAACCCGGAGACGGTCTCCACCGACTACGACACCTCGGACCGACTCTACTTCGAACCGCTCACCTATGAGGACGTTCTCTCCATCGTGGATCTGGAGAAGCCGGCCGGGGTGATCGTCCAGTTTGGCGGCCAGACGCCGCTGAAGCTGGCCGTGGCCCTGGAAAAGGCCGGCGTCCCGATCATCGGCACCTCTCCCGACTCCATCGACCGAGCCGAAGACCGGGAGCGCTTCCAGGAGATGCTCCACAAGCTGCAGCTCCTGCAGCCCGAGAACGGCACTGCCCGCTCCTTCGAAGAGGCCGAAAAGGTGGCCGAGAGGATCGGCTACCCGGTGGTGGTCCGCCCCTCCTACGTCCTCGGTGGCCGGGCCATGGAGATCGTGTATGAGGTCGACGACCTCCGCCGTTACATGAAGACCGCCGTGCAGGCTTCACCGGAGCACCCGATCCTGGTGGACCAGTTCCTGGACGAGGCGATCGAGATCGATGTCGATGCTCTTTGCGATGGCAGTGAGGTGGTCATTGGCGGGATCATGGAGCACATCGAAGAGGCCGGTATCCATTCGGGCGATTCGGCCTGTTCTCTGCCGCCGTACTCCATCTCCCGGGAGATCGTCGACGAGATCAAGCGCCAGACCCGGCTCATGGCCCTGGAACTCAACGTCAAGGGGTTGATGAACGTCCAGTACGCGGTGAAGGAGAACACCATCTTCATCCTGGAGGTCAACCCGCGGGCATCCCGCACCGCGCCATTTGTCTCCAAGGCAACCGGTCGCCCCCTGGCCAAGATCGCGGCCCGGATCATGGCCGGCAGAAGCCTCAAGGATCAGGGGATCAGCGGCGACATCGAACCGTCTCATGTGGCGGTAAAGGAGTCGGTCTTCCCGTTTGTGAAGTTTCCCGGGGTGGATACCATTCTCGGGCCCGAGATGAAATCCACCGGCGAGGTGATGGGGATCGACGAGAATTTTGCCAAGGCCTTTGCCAAGGCGCAGTTGGGTGCCGGGACCAGGCTGCCGACCAGCGGCAACATCTTTATCAGCGTCAAGGATGCCGACAAAAAACATGTTGTCTCGGTCGCGCAAAATCTCTATAATGCCGGCTTTAAGCTGGTTGCCACCCGTGGAACCGCCACCTATCTGCAGGAAAAAGGGGTGACGGTAAAGATCATCAACAAGGTGAAGGAAGGGCGGCCCCACATAGTCGATGCCATCAAAAATGGTGAGATCGCCATGGTGATCAACACCACTCACGGGGCACAGGCCGTTGCCGACTCCTTCTCCATCCGCCGCGAAACTTTGACCCACGGCGTCACTTACTACACCACCATTGCCGGTGCGCGGGCGGCGGTGGACGGCATCGTGGCGATCATGCAGGAAGAGCTCGGGGTAAAGCCGTTGCAGGATTTTCTCTACTAAGCAGCATGGGCGCAGTACTCAGGCCCATGTCATTCATCTTCGATCACCGCACCGGGGCGGCCGCAATTGGGCTGCCCCGCAAGTTTTTGACAGGAGCTGCCGTTAAATGTCCCAATCGGTACCCATGACCAAAGAGAGTTACGAGACACTTCAGGACGACCTGAAGCGTTTGATCCGTGAAGAACGGCCACGCGTCATCCAGGATATTGCCGAAGCCCGTAGCCATGGTGACCTGTCGGAAAATGCCGAGTACGACGCCGCCAAGAATCGTCAGAGTTTCATCGAGGGACGTATCCTGGAACTCCAGGACAAACTGGCACGCGCGTATGTGGTTGACCTGTCGAACCTGAAACCGGACAAGGTCGTGTTCGGTGCCACCGTAACCCTCTACGACACGGCGTCGGAAGAGGAGGTCACCTATAAGATCGTCGGCGAGGAAGAGGCTGACATCAAATTGGGTAAGATTTCCTGCACGTCTCCCGTCGGCAAGGCGCTCATCGGCCACAAGCTCGATGATACGGTCAAAGCCAAGGTGCCGTCAGGGGTCAAAGAGTACGAAATCGTCGAGATCAGATACGAATAAGGCTGTAACTATTCTAAGGAGAAGGAGTCTGCAATGAGCACCACGTTTACCAAAGATATGACCTTTGCCCAGGCCCTGCGCACGCATCCCGACGTTGCCAAGGTGCTGGCCAAATACAACCTGGGATGCATCGGCTGCATGGGCGCCCAGAACGAATCCCTGGAACAGGGGTGTCGTGCCCACGGTCTGGATGTGAACGAAATCCTTACCGACCTTAATGCCATCTCCGCTTGATGCGAGGCGCCCTCAGGGCGCCTTTTTTTATGCCTGCCCTTATGCATCTGACCCGCCCTCTGCTTATTAGTCCGCATTGAACAACCACGTTGTCATACGGGACCTTCTCAGTGAATAGGCACCTGTGGGCGTAACTGCGCGTAGCGTAGGGGGCGTCGCGGTGGTCAGGGAGGGGCGTTTGGATGGGGATGGATGGTGCGTCAACGATGGCTAAGAGGCCGCTGCAGCAAGATCAGAGCGTGAAAAAGAACGTGGCTCCCTTGTCGACTTCAGCCTCTGCCCAGATATTCCCGCCATGCCTGCTTATGATGTTTTGAACGATCGCCAGACCGACTCCGGTACCTTCAAACTCCTGCTTGTCGTGAAGCCGTTGGAATACCCCGAATAATTTGTCCATGTAGCGCATGTCAAATCCGGCACCATTGTCCTTCACATAATAGACAGACTTGCCATCCTGGCATACCGTACCCACCTCGATACGGGCCAGATCGCACTTGCGGGTATATTTCAAGGCATTGGAGAGAAGATTCAGGTAGACCTGTCGCAAGAGTTGCGGATCGGCGTCGCAGGGTGGAAGGTCGCCCACGATCAGTTCGATCTGCCGCCCTTGGTGTTCGTCGCGCAGTTCCTCCACGAGTACTTCGCGCACCAGGCTGGCGGACTCCACTTTTCGTTTGGTGAGGGGCTGACGACCGAGTCGGGAAAAGGTGAGAAGATCGTCGATGAGGTTGGCCATGCGTTGCGCATTGCCGCATATCCTCTCCAGATACCCTTTTGCCTCGCTCGGCAGTTGATGGGTGAACTCCTCGATGAGAATCCGGCTGAAGCCGTCTATCGCCCTTAACGGCGCACGAAGGTCGTGGGATACCGAGTAACTGAACGACTCCTGCTGGCTGTTGGACTGCTCCAGTTCGGCGGTCCGTATGGCAACCCTCTGTTCCAACTCTTCATTGAGCTTGCGGATCTCTTCCTCTGCGCGACGGCGCAGGAGGATTTCCTCCTGTAGCTCCTTGTTGGCCCGGGCCAGTTCAGCTGTCCGCTCCTCGACCCTCTTTTCGAGAAACGCGTTTGCCTGCTGCAGGTTGTTCGTCAATTCCCGGATGCGAAGGTGCACCCCAACGCGGGCAAGGACTTCTTCGCGGTTATACGGTTTGGTGACGTAATCCACTGCCCCGACCTCGAACCCTTTTACCTTGTGTTCCACATCCGAAAGGGCCGTCATGAAAATCACCGGGATGTCCTTCGTGCCGTCCGCTCCCTTCAACCTGCGGCATGTTTCATACCCGTCTATTCCCGGCATCATGATGTCGAGGAGGATGAGGTCGGGCCGGGCGTACTCGGCCCGTTCCAGGCCGCTTTCACCATCATCGGCCACGAGAATGGTAAAGCTGTACTCCTCAAGGAAACCGGTGACAATGGCCAGGTTGTTCGGATCGTCGTCGATGACCAGGACGGTGGTACGACTCGCAGTGCGTCCGTTTGAATGCTCTGTGTTGGCGTTCATGCTGTTTCCTTGTGCTGTTTTACAAACTCCATGATGGCCTTTGCCTTGAACCCTCCGGCCATCTCGCGCAAAACCGAAGCGAAGTGGATATAGCTGTCGTTATCTTCCACCAGTCTGGAAGCCCAGGCCTGAATCCTTCGCATATCCCCCATCAACGCCAGTTCGTACAGTTCCTGGATCTTTTCCTGTGGCGGAGCAACGACCCTGTCCGGTCCCTCTCTCATGATCGGGGCAGCCATGGGGAGCCCGGGAAGTGCCATTTCCCACACGATTCCGAGCTGGGACTCGATCTTCTCCTGGAGCAGTTCCAGGCGGATCGGCTTTGATACGTAATCATCGCAGGCATCGATGAACTCTTCATTCCGCTTGTTCTCCGCCACCGTTGCCGAGACACCGATGATCCGGGTTTCATCCAACGCACGCTGTTCTCTCATTGCCCTGACCACCTCCAGGCCGTCCATGCCGGGCATGATCAGGTCGAGAAGAACAAGGTCTGGGCGGTCATGAACCGACCTCAGGAGCGCTTCATCGCCGTTTTCCGCCGTGGTGACCTGGAAGCCGAGGGGTTCGAGAAACGAGACCAGCATGGAAATGTTGGTCTCGTTGTCATCCACCACCAGTACGCTTCTACGCTCGCCCCGATATCCTATCGCCACTAGTTCCGGTTTCTCCTCAGCCTCTTCGGTCCGGGAAACCGTGGCCAGCGGCAACGTCAGCCAGAACTTGCTTCCCGTTTCAGGACAACTCTCAACGCCGACCGCACCATGCATCAGGCCGGCAAGGCGTTTCGAAATGGCCAGTCCAAGGCCGGTTCCCTCCCGGACCTGTCTGCTGGCGGACAATTGCGTGAATGGCTCGAAAATGGTTTCTATCTTGTCGGCAGGTATCCCGATGCCGGTATCCGTTATCTCGCAACGAAAGATCCCCCTGTCGCTATAGCCTGCCTTCATGGTGACGCCACCCCGCCGGGTATACTTGATGGCGTTGCTCAAAAAATTGAGCAGGATCTGCTTGATCTTGCGTTCATCCCCTTTGACCTGGGTGGGAAGGGTGGTCAACGCTTCATACTGGAACTCCAGTCCTTTTTCCTCGGCCCTGATCCTCGTAATGTTGAAGACTTGCCGGAGCATGGACGACAGGTCGAACGATACCTCTTCGATGACCACCTTTTGCGCTTCTATCTTGCCCATGTCCAGGACGTCGTTGATCAGCATGAGAAGATGTTCGCCACTGGCGCGAAGAATATCCAGCTGCTGGCGCTGCGTCTCGGTGAGTGTGTCCTGCCGTTTGAGAAGCTGCGCATACCCCAGGATAGCGTTGAGGGGGGTGCGCAGCTCATGGCTCATATTGGCCAGGAATTCGCTCTTTGCCTGGTTTGCCGTCTCGGCCGCTTCCTTCGACGCCTTCAGCTCTTCGTTCGTCTTGGCAAACGAATCGGTCAGATCGTTCACACCTTTAATCAGTTCACGCCATCCCCCCTCAAAGGCGTCGGCATTGCCGCGGGAATTCAAGCGGCCCCCTTGTACGGCCAGGATCAGTCCGTTTGTCTCCTGCAGTACCTGACGGATCGCTCCTTTCATTGCCTGGAACGCCTCTGCCAGGGCTCCGATCTCGTCCTTTCGGTCGACCCTGATCTCCTGACTCAGATCGCCATGGGCAATACCGTTGGCAACGGCAACGATTCTCGCCAGCGGCCGTGTGGCCATGCTGATGAGAAAGTAGGCGAGAATGCTGCTGGCAGCGGTGAACAGGGCGGCAATAAGCAGCCCCCTGCTGACGATCTGTTTCTCGTACTCTTTGATGGAGTCTTTGGAAAACCCGATCCTGACCCAGCCGATATGCTCCTTGACCTTCTGGACGTTGTCGGACGACTCGAAGATCTGGAAATCCTCCTTGGTCCGCAAGGTGAAGATCGGGGCGAAAAAGACGAACGCCTTCTCTTCCTCGGTCATGGATATCGGTTGATCCGGCGAGAGGTAGGGTAGGCGGCGTGACAGGGGAGGGCCGTTATGGATGAGCACCTGGAACGACCGGTCATACAGGGTGACCGAGGCTGCCTCCGAGTTGGCCCTCAAAAACAGAACGGTCCCCTTCATCAGTTCGGTGTTTCCGGACAGGATGGGGAGTTCGCCGGTCTTGGACGCCAGCGTCGTGACGGTTTCAGCGCGCTTGATGATCTCCTTTCGGATGATCTTCTTTTCAGTTTCGATAGATTCGTACGTGTAAACAAGGGAAATGACCACCAGGAGCGGTATGATGAAAGCAAGCGCCTTCATTTTGTAGGTCATTTTCATGGATAGACCCTTTTGGCCATCCGGACCATCTCGTCAGGCAAACGTATTCCCATCTTCCGTGCCGTGCCGCTATTCAGATAGAGCTCGAACCTCTTCGGGGGAGAGGGCGGGATCTGGCCGATGTTCCCCCCTTTGATCGCCCTGTTCGCGTATTCGCCAATCTGCCTCCCCACGCTGACCGGATCGACCACCAGGGCGAAGAGCGCCCCTTCCTTGACATGCCGTTCCGAAATGCCGAGCAGGGGGATTTTCTTCCTGAAGGAGATCAGATAGGCCTCTTCCATGGCCGCGGACGTCAGCAGGGAGACATCCGGCAGGAGCAGGATCGCATCCGCCGCATCCAGCTGCTTGATGATGTTCACGAATTCAAAGGAGTTCCTGACCGTGTAGGAAGAGACCTGTTGCTGCTCCTCCTTGGCCAGCACCAGCAGTTGATCGTGACTCCCGACAACCGCCATCTTCCGGATGGCGTTGAGATGATTCCTGATCAGGTCGCTATACTCCTTGACCGGGGTTGCCATATAGAAGCCGGTAGTGTTCGCCCTGTTCACCTGGGGGGGGGTGACCACCAGATCGTAAATGACCGGGATGGACGAGGGGAGGAGGAGGGCGTCGGAGATCGCCTCCCGGCCGAGCGCCACCACGACCCTGGCCCCTTCTTTTTCGACCACCCCTTTGAGCCGCCCTTTGATCTCGGAGGGGGAGAAGGTCTTTACGGAGGCGTCGAGCGTCTTTCGTATGCCGGCTATGATCTCGACTACCGGCTTCAACCGGGTATCGCCGATGATGATCACGTCGCTGGCTATGCAGGGGGGGGCGATGACACTGAGTAGCAGCAATAGATATATGGTTAAAGTTAGTTTATTTGTCATGTCACATCAAACAAATGCCGATCAAACGGTACAAAAAAGCCGCTTCACCAGTATGTCTGATGCAAGCGGCTCGGTTATGGATGAAAGTTAGGATCAATTCATCACCAAAAATCTGAATTTGATGCGATCATCTTCATGAATCAACGATATGTACACACTTCACGGAGAGTAGTCAATGTTAAACTATGGCGATGACCGGGAGGGGACGATTCCGGTGCGGTGTCTGTCGTAAACGACAATCTACGGGGCGACCGTGGCGATAGGGTTAATGCGAGACTCTATAGTGTTAATACCTTGGGATAAATTATTACTACTAAAGTATATTTTATGGTTGACAATGGTACTGTTTGGGTTATATAACTCGGCCCGCACTTAGGTTGTACCTGCAAGCGCCTTTAAATAATGTGAATTATTTAAGTTTTTAAAAAGTTGGAAACAGGGTTATATTAACACAGCTGCTTCTGGTCGCACCCGGGGCAGCTGCTCGCGGTGATTTCCGGCCACGAAAAAACAATCGAATCCCTTCGGGGTATATCAATGAGATGGAGGATGAGTCAATGGAACTGCAGAACGAGACGCTGGTAGTGTTGGAAGAAGGGACTGTGTTGGACATGGAGGCAGAGCTGGGGTGCTGTCTTGCCGCCGTCGCGCCGTTCATGTAACCAGCGTCAACGGAGACGAAACAAGGGGGGAGATGATACGTCTCCCCCCTTGTTTTAGTGGGGATCCACCATGTACCTGTCGCGCTACCTGAAAAGCTACCCCTGCCCTGAGCGGCCGGGGCAGAACCTTCTCTACTCCACCCGGCGGTCGGCGGCCGTCCTGGTCAGTGACGCCGCCCTGGCAGCCGCCCGGTCCGGGGAGCTGGCCGGCCCTGAACGCGAGACCCTGGCCCGCCTCGGCATCCTGGTCCCGGACCTGGCAGCGGAGCGGGAGGAGATGCGGAACCTCTTCGTAAAGGCGAACCTGGAGCGGCGAAGCTTCAACGCCATCGTGGTGCTGAACCTGGACTGCAACCTGGCCTGCAGCTACTGCTACGAGGAAAGTTTCCGGGGATGCCACTACATGGCCGACGAGACCGCCGATCTGGTGGTGGCAACCATCCGGCAAGACCAGATCGCCCACGGGCGAAGTGTCAAGCTCACCTTTTACGGCGGCGAGCCGCTCCTCTCCATCCCGCTCATAACGTCCATCTCCAGCCGGCTGCAGGCGGCAGCCCAAGAGCAGGGGGTCGGCTACAGTTTCACCCTGGTCACCAACGGTACCCTCCTGAACCGTCGGGTGGCTGAGGAACTGGTCCCGTTGGGGCTGGCCGGGGCCAAGGTCACCCTGGACGGGCCAAAGGAGCTGCACGACCAGAGCCGCCCCTTTGCCTCGGGGAACGGGAGCTATGACGCCATTCTCCGGAACGTGCAGTCGCTCTGCGACCTGGTGCCGCTGCAGTTGGGAGGAAACTTTACCCGGGAGAACTACCGGCGATTTCCCGCGCTCCTCGACCACTTGCTGGAGAGCGGGGTCACCCCGGACCGGGTCCATACGGTCCTTTTTGCGCCGGTCATCCCCAAGTCCGGGGAGCGGGTGGTGGCGGACTTCAGTGTCGACTGCGCCTGCGACTATGCGCCCTGGCTGCAGGAGGCGACCCTCTTCCTGCGGGAGGAGACCCTGAAGCGGGGGTTCCCGGCTCCCAAACCGAGGATCTCCGCCTGCGTCGTCGAACTGGACAACGACCTGGTCATCAACTACGACGGCTCCCTCTACAAGTGCCCCGCCTTCATGGCCTACGATGAGCTCCGCATCGGCACCCTGGCTGAGGGGATCGCTGACTACCGGTCCAGCCACAACATGGATCTCTGGAAGAACGACGCCTGTCTGGAGTGCGCCTATCTCCCCCTCTGCTTCGGCGGCTGCCGGCAGATGACCCTCCTGCGGAACGGTGCCATCGACACGGTCGACTGCCGGCGGGAGCTGCTGGATGCCACGCTGGAGACGATCGTCAGGCAGGACCTGCAGTATCAGCCCACGAAGAAATAGCCGATTGCTGAAAAACAGCCATCTCGCCGCCGTCCTCGCAAGCATCCTTGTGCGGCGTAGCTCTGTTTATGCCCGATGTTTGGGTACTACGCCGCCGCGGAGCTTGCTGCGGGTGCGACGATCTGTCTATTTTTGAGCAACCTTAAGGGTTTGAGTATGAAAAAAGCCTCCGGAGATCCGGAGGCTTTTTTTGTTTCTGATGTTATCCGCCTATTGATAGACCCGCTTGGCCATCCGGATCACTTCGTTGGGGAGCTGGATCCCCATCTTGCGGGCGGTGCTGGCGTTCACGTACAGCTCGAACTTCCGCGGCGGCGAAGGCGGTATCTGCCCCACGCTCCCCCCCTTCACCGCCTTGGAGGCATACTCGCCGATCACCCTCCCCACGTTCACCGGATCGACCACCAGGGCGAGGAGCGCCCCTTCCTTCACATGCCGCTCGGAGATCCCCATGAGCGGGATCTTCTTCCGAAAGGAGTAGAGGTAGGTCTGCTCCATGGCAGTACTGGTCAGAATGGAGACGTCGGGGAGGAGGAGGATGGCGTCGGCACTGTCGAGCCGGTTCACCGTGCTGACCAGGTCCGACGGGCTCCTGACGCTGTAGGAGGAGATCTGGGTGTCTTCCCTGCCGAGGAGCTTCAGCTGGTCGCGGCTCCCCACCACCGCCACCTGTTTGATGGAGTGCAGATGGTTCCTGATCAGCTCCGCGTACTCCCGGACCGGGGTGGCCATGTAAAAGCCGGTGGTGTTCGGCCGGTTGATGGGGGGCGGGGTGACCACCAGGTCGAAGATGACCGGGATGGAGGGGGGAAGGTGGAGCGCCTCCCCCATGGCCTCGCGGCCGAGGGCGATGACGACCCTGGCCTCTTCCCTGACCACCACCTGGTTGAGCCGCCCTTTGACCTCGGCCGGCGCATAGACCTTCAGTGAGGCATCCAGGGTCTTCCTGATCCCGGAAACGATCTCCACCACCGGTTTCAGCTGGGTATCCCCCACCAGGATGACCTCCACCGCCTCCGCGTGGAGGGGAGAGAGGAAAGGGGCGACGATAACGAACAACAACAAGAGAACCATAGCAGCACGCTTCATAATCATCACAGAATCAGAACCTGACCCGTACCCCCCCCTCGAACCACCGCCCCGGATTGGGGTAGACCCCTGTCGTTGAATGGGAGCTGCTGAACAGGTTGTGGCCGGCCAGGAAAAGCTCAGTGCTGGTGGTGCCGCCGGTCTGGAACCGCTTGCTCAGGTTCGCGTCCCAGATGAAGGTGTTGTACCGGGCGCTGTTGTCGGCCGGCTTGTCCCACCAGA
>CAYSJJ010000045.1:0-16662 GCA_964431365.1 uncultured Geobacter sp.
CCCTTTTACCCACCCCCCCTTCACAGCAGTTTTCTCTGCGGCCGGAATCTCCCAACACGCTTCGAACCCCCGAAAGTGATCGATCCGGACCAGATCGTAAAGGCCGAGATCACTCCGGAGACGGGCAACCCACCATCCATAGCCGTCCGCAGCCAGCCGGTCCCAATCGTAGAGCGGATTACCCCATCGCTGTCCGGTCTTGCTGAAATAGTCGGGCGGCACCCCGGCCACCACCAGCGGCTTCCCGGTGCCGTCAAGCCGGAACAGGTGCTGATTACACCAAACATCCGACGAATCGTAGGCAACGAAAATGGGGGCGTCGCCAACAATACGAATTCCCCGTTCGTTGGCATAACGCTTCAGGCCGCGCCACTGGCGGAAAAACTGCCACTGCAGGTACTTCTGGATGCCGATATCGTGGCCGAGGAGGTGGGAAAACTCGCCGCAGGCGGCAGCATCCCGCTGCGCGAGCGGGGTTGGCCACCGGTTCCATCCCTTCCCCTTGAAATGTTCCTTGAGAGCAGTGAACAGGGCATAATCGTGCAGCCAGAAGGTGGCGTCGCAGAAGTGCCAGAACTCCTTTTTCCGGGAACGGTCGTCAGCAGCGAAAAAACGCTCCGCTGCCCGCCGGAGGAGTGCCAGCTTCCGTTCGGTCACGGTCGGGAAGTCGACCCACTCCGTGGACGGTGTATCGGACACCTCTTCCTGTTGTAGATCCCCTTCGGCAATGATCTGACGCAGGTCGATCAGAAGTGGATTCCCGGCAAAAGCCGAATAGCAGGAGTAGGGAGAATTACCGTACCCGGTCGGCCCGAGCGGGAGGATCTGCCAGAGTGACTGGCCGGCGTCCCGCAGAAAATCCACGAAATGACGCGCCTCAGGTCCGAACGAACCGATCCCTCCCGGGCCCGGAAGGGATGTTGGATGCAGCAAAATGCCGCTCTGTCGCTGCTGGTGCATGGAACCTCCTCAGATCGTATCAGCCGGGCTGGCTGGCGCCCCCTTTACGAAGCCGTGGATCTCGTGGTATAAGGCAGCAGGAGGTACCGGCATATGGTCAAGACCGCACTATTTGAAACACTGGTGGACAGCGCCATCAAAAACGAGGACGGAACATACACTTTCTCTCTGGAAGGAAAGAGCTACCGGATCGAAGACCCACTGGAGATATCGAAGATCGCCACAGATCACGGATATATCATCATCTACTAGAAATTGCCACGTTAAGGTTTGCAAAGATTGCACAGCATTTCTGTCGGCCGGCCCTTGACGCTTGGCCGGCATCCGCCACTCGACAACTCCCCCCTCTAACCATTCACGCGCTCTGGCTCGATAGTGCCCCCCGTACCGTCGTTCCGAGACAGTTAAGTTTTCCAAACCAAGTTTGACAATATTAACACATCCCTGCCAGTTGCCGCGACCTGCAAGGCGCTCAGCCGCACAATTTCCATTCAAGTTTCCGCATCGATGCCGATAGTTAAGGTATCTGCGCCATGCTCGAAGAACGTGCAACTTCGTTATACGATTGAGCACGCTCCACACTAATCAATAATCCACCGACCGAGACCGCCAGAAACGAGTTCCTTTTGTCGTCGAAACATCTCACCGACACCAAGGCATTCCGACCAGAGCAGAAACCGCCGGATCCGGCTCCTGAAGGTGCAGGAAGCGTGCTCGGTGAACAGGTTCATCAAGATGACCGGAGGTATTGCATGAAAGAAGCTGCCACCTGCGCCGGCAACGGTTCCCGACATCCGAAGGTGATGCTTGTCGATGACGAGGAGTATATCAGAAAACTGGTTCGCGACCTTCTCACCTCCAACGGCATTGACGTCGTCACCACCGATGGCGCAGATGCCTGTCTGCATCAGTTACGTCAGGGATTTCGCGGCGTGATCCTCATGGACCTGAACATGCCGGCCAAAAACGGATGGGAAACAATCAGGGAGATCCAACGGGCCGGCCTTCTCTCAGGGAACATCATTTCAATGCTTACTGCGGTCGATATTCCTGATAACGGAATGGAGGGACTACAGGAGGTTGTAACCGACTACATCACCAAACCGTTCACCCCTGATGAATTCCTCGCTGCGGTAACAAGATACCTTGGGTACCTCGCCAATGCCGGCGGATGCGGAGTGTGAGCAATGTCATGCGGCAACCTCCTGATCATAGGCTCGTCTACCGGCGGACCGAGAATCCTTGAAGAACTGTTCGCGTCGTTGCCCCCCCTGAATGCCGCCGTGCTGATCGTTCAGCACGTGACCCCTGGTATCGACGAGTCGCTGGCATCTTCGTTCGCCCGGGTCATGCCGATGCCGGTGCGCCTGGCATCCGACGGCGACTCCCTGCAGCGCGGCATGATTCTGATCGCACCCGGAGGGGTCCATCTCTCTCTGGTCAACAACCAGAAGGTGCGCCTGTTCCGCGGCGAGAGGGTCAACTCGGTCTGCCCCGCCATTGATGTAACCATGAAATCTGCTCAGCCACTCAACGGCGGCAAACTGGCAGGAGTGATCCTGACCGGCATGGGACGGGATGGAGCCGACGGCATCGCCCATATCAAAAGGATCGGCGGCATCACGATAGCCCAGGACCAGTCGACGTCTGTCATCTTCGGCATGCCCAAGGCCGCATTCGAGACCGGTTGTGTCGATTTCGTGCTGGCAACCAGACAGATCGGCCGAAAACTGAGTGAACTGTTCGCCTGAGCCAATTTTTCAGTGAATAATACGAGGAGGCCTTTTCATGCAATTCAAGCGTTTCAAGCACTGGTGCATTCAGTACAAGATCATGTTTATCACGGTAATGAGCATTGTCGCCCTGCTGGCCGGACTCTTCTTCTACCTGCTCCCCTCCATCGAACGCAAGATCATGAAGGAAAAGATGGATGCCACACGCCACCAGATCGAGACGGCGATGGCAATCGTTGAACAGTATGACGCCGATGCCAAGGCGGGGAAGATGACCCTTGAACAGGCCCAGAAAGATGCGGCCGGAATCATCTCCAAAATGCGCTACGAAAAAACGGAGTACATCTGGATCAACGACCTGGGCAAACCGTTTCCCCGGATGATCATGCATCCTACCGTCCCGGCGCTGAACGGCAAAACCCTCGACGACCCGAAGTTCAACAAGGCGACCGGTATGAGCGGTGAGCTGTCGGAAAAGCTGGAAAAACTGGAGGCAAAGAACCTCTTTGTCACCTTCAACGATGTGGTGGAGCGCGCCGGGCAGGGGTTCGTCACCTATGAGTGGCCGAAACCGAAAATCGGCGGCGGGACAACGGAAGAGCTCTACCCCAAGCTCTCCTTTGTGAAAAAATTCGCGCCGTGGGGATGGGTGCTGGGGACGGGCATCTATGTGGATGACGTACAAAAAGGGGTCGACACCATCCGCTGGATGTTCCTCGGGCTGAATTTCCTGGTGGCACTCTTCAGCCTGCTCCTTGCCTATTCGGTCAGCCGCGGCATAACCAGGAACCTCGGCTACGTGGCGAAAAACCTCGACGAAATGTCCAGCGGTGATGGCGACCTGACCAGGCGGCTGACGATTGACCGGCATGATGAGTCCGGCTCGCTGGCAAAGTCGTTCAACCGGTTCCTCGACAACATGAAGACGATCGTGGAGCGGATCAATCAGAACTCCATCCAGGTTGCCTCCTCGGCGGAACAGCTGAACCGGACATCGGCGAGCATCGTGGAGGGAACGGAGCGGGGCGCTTCGCAGTCGACCTCTATTGCCATCGCCTGCGAGGAGATGGCCGCCACCTCCTCGGAGATCTCGAAGAACTGCCTGCGCGCCGTGGATATTTCGAAACACGCCAGCGAGACCGCCAGAAGCGGCTCTGAGGTGGTGGGAAATGCGGTCAGGAGCATTACCCGGATTGCCGAAAAGGTTCAGGAAAGCGCCAGGACCGTGGAATCTCTCGGCACGCGCTCCGACCAGATCGGAGCCATCGTTGCCACGATCGAAGACATCGCCGACCAGACCAACCTGCTGGCGCTGAACGCGGCCATCGAAGCGGCCAGGGCCGGCGAACAGGGGCGCGGCTTTGCGGTGGTGGCCGACGAGGTGCGCGCCCTGGCCGAACGGACCACGAAGGCTACGCACGAAATCGGCAGGATGATCAAGGCAATCCAGCAGGAAACGCAATCGGCGGTCGCCGCCATGGTGGAGGGGGTCCGCGAGGTTGAACGGGGAACTGAGGACGCCTCCCAGTCGGGCAAGGCGCTGGAGGCCATACTCGCCCAGGTGGGAGATGTCACCAGCCAGATCAACCAGATTGCCGTAGCTGCCGAACAACAGACCGCCACCACCAATGAGATAAGCAAGGGGATGCACCAGATCTCCGAGGTGGTCAGCAATGCCTCCGACAGCTCGCAGCAGACCGCGGTTGCCGCCAGTCACCTTGCCGGCATGGCGGCCGAACTGAAGCAGATAGTCGCCCAGTTCCGCATGTAGCCGGATAGAGACGTGTATCCTCTATCGGCAAGCGCAGAGCGAAGGTAATGAGATGACCGGGATCGACATCGACCACCTAAAGTCCAGGATTCGCCTGGTGATTATCGTCATTGTCGGCACCGTCATCCTTGTCGCGACCTGGGGACTGGTTGCAGAGCGGATGCAGCTGATTGCGGCTGCCGAGCGGCAGACCGAGGGGTATGCCAGGGCCTTGGCCGAGCATTCCGAGAGCGCCTTTGCCGAAGCGGACTGGGTGCTTCGTGACATCCTGCACGACATACAGTCTATGGGTGGGCATGGTCGGATCGCCGAGCGTGACCTGTACGACATGCTGCGGAGGCAGTCGGAAGGTTCGCCCCAGATCGGCTCCATATTTGCGGTTGACGCAACCGGCACCATGTTCCTCAACTCCATCGAATTCCCTTCCCGCCGGATCTTTGTGGGAGACCGGGACTACTTTCGATATTACCGTGACACCCCCACTGCCGACCTCGCCCTTGGCAGACCGGTCATGAGCCGGCTGGTGAACCGCTGGCGGTTCAATCTGATGAGACCGCTAGCTCCTCCGAACGCCCCTTTTGCCGGCTTGCTGGCGGTCGCCTTCGAGGTCGGGTATTTCAAGAAATTTTTTGGTCCGGTCAGTCTCGGGCCGCACGGCAGGATCATCCTGGTCCACACCGATGGCCATCCACTGGTTTTCGAGCCGTATATCGACAAGGCATACGACGTCGATTTCAACAAATCCGACCTCTTCCGCAACAAGCTTCCGGCCGCACCGAACGGGACGTATCGGGTAGAAGCCAGTTTTGTGGATAAATCCCCTAGCATCGTCTCCTATCAAAGACTTAACCGCTTCCCGGTGGTGGCAGTGGTAACGATGCACACGGACGACGTGCTGGGACCCTGGAAACGCAAGGCCACTACGCAGGGGTGCCTGACCGTGGTACTCTGCCTGCTTATCGCCACCCTCGCCAGGTTTCTCTTCCGCCACCTGGATCAACTCCGCAATGCCCACGAGATGCTTTCGGAGCAACAGCGAGAGCTGCTGACCAAGGCGGCCCAGATTGATGCGGCCACCGACGCCATCCTGTTGCTTGATCTGGACGGGCGCCTCACCCAGTTCAATCAGGCACTCTGTCAGATTACCGGCTATTCTGATGCCGAGCTGCAGGGGCGGCTTCTGCAGGAGCTTGAACCACCAGAATTTGCCGAACAGGTCTCCCCCATCATCAGATCATTGGCACAGGTCGGCCAGGCGACCTTCGAGTCTGCCTACCTGGCCAAGGACGGGACAACCGTGCCGGTAGAGGTACAGGCGCGGACCATGGCCAGTGAAGGTCGGCAGATGATTCTCGCTGTGGTGAGGGACATCACCCAAAGGAAGCGGGAGGAGTTGCGGAAGCGGACCAGGCTGAAGATACTGGAAGAGATGGCCACCGGCGCTCCGCTGAAGTCGCTGCTGTCACATATCGTGCACCTGGTCGAACAGGAGCTCCCCGGTTCGCTCTGTTCCGTCCTGCTGGCCGATGACACCGGCCACCTGCGTCATGGAGCTGCCCCCAGCCTCTCCGAAGCCTACAACCGGGCAGTGGACGGCCTGAAGATCGCCAACGGAATGGGCTCCTGTGGCACCGCCGCCTATCTCCGCCGGAGAGTAACGGTTGAGGAGATCGAGACACACCCGTACTGGAAGGGATTCAAGCCGGCCAGGGAGGAAGGGCTGCGGGCATGCTGGTCAGAGCCGGTCCTCTCATTCGACGGCGACCTGCTGGGAACCTTGGCAATCTACTATCGGGAGCCGCGGTCGCAGACAGCCGAGGACATCCGGGTGGCGGAATCGGCGGCGCATCTGGCTAGCATCGCCATCGGCCGGGTCAACGAGGAAAAGCAGCGAAAGGTGCTGGAAGAACAGCTGCTCCATGTGCAGAAGATCGAGGCAATCGGACAGTTGGCCGGTGGCATTGCCCACGACTTCAACAACCTGCTCACCCCGATCATCGTGTACGCGGAGATGCTGAAGCAGGGCTTTGGCGAGGACCATACACACCGCAACAAGGCGGAGGGAATACTGACCGCGGCGCTCAAGGCCAGGGACCTGACCCGCCACCTGCTCTCCTTCGGCAGGAAGCAGGTCTTGCGGGTGGAGTCATTCGACCTCAACCAGGTCATTGCGGAATTCCGGGAGATTCTCAGTCGTACCATACGGGAAAATATTGCCATCGACCTTCGGCTGGCCACATCAAAAGCCCGGATCCGTGCAGACCGGGGGCAGATCGAACAGATCCTGCTGAATCTGGCAGTAAACGCCCAGGATGCCATCTCCGGGAACGGATCGATCACCATTGAATCAGGTCATGTCACCCTCGATGAAGAGTACACCCGGATCCATCCGGGCATCAAAACCGGTCCGTACGTATTGCTGGCCATATCAGACACTGGCAACGGGATGGGGGATGACGTGCTGGGGCACATCTTCGAGCCGTTCTTCACCACCAAACCGGTCGGCCATGGCACCGGCTTGGGGCTTGCCACCGTCTACGGGATCGTCAAGCAGCATGAAGGTACCATCAGCGTCAGGAGCAAGGTCGGTAGCGGGACAACCTTTACCATTCTCCTGCCGGAAGACCCCGAAGTAGAGGTCCTCAAGCAGGATGCGCATCTGTTATCTCCGGCTGGAGGCGATGCGCTGGCGGGAAAAACGATCATGGTGACCGAGGACAACCAACTCGTCAGGGAGATGGTTGTGGAACTATTGAAGACCCTGGGAGTGAACGTTCTGGTTGCCGCCACTCCGGCAGAAGCCCTGGAGCTGGCAACCGACGGGACCGTAATCGACCTGTTGGTGACCGATGTAGTCATGCCGGAGATGAACGGGCCGGAGCTGTACGGCCGGTTGCAGGAAAAACGGGCAGACCTGCCGGTACTCTTCATTTCAGGCTACACCAACAGCTTCGTGTTCCACCATGGCACCCTGGAGGAGGAACTGAACTTTCTGCAGAAACCGTTCTCGGCCGAACAACTCCTTGGCCGCGTGCGTCAAATCCTGCAACGGGGCAGTCCTGAAGGGAACACCGCCTAACATGAAGCTGGAGCGACCTCGGACGTGAGAACAAGCCAGCTCGCGTCCGAAGGTCGCTTGTCCATCCAACGTTGGTTCCCCTTACGCCTTCCAGGTCCCGAAGTGGACGATCTCTTCCAGCGGCTTGCGGGGCGGCCCGGCCTTTACTTCCTCCAACGGATAGCCGAGGGGAAAAAGACCGATGATCCTGATTCCGGGAGGGATGTTCAGCAGATCACCCACCTGCTCCTCGTCGAAGACCCCTACGAAGACGCTCCCCAGTCCCTGGGCGTGGGCGGCAAGCATAAGGTTCTCCGTGGCAATCCCCACATCGGTCATGTAGTACTGCTGGCCCCGCAGGTCGCCCGACAGGGTCGGCTCACCGCAGGCGACGATTACCACCGGCGCGTCTGCCAGTGCCTGCTGGGCTGGATTGGTCTTGTACCCCTTCGGCGCGAAGAATGCCTCGACGTACGACAACTCGCTGATCCTTCGCTTTACTTCCGCGTCCTGTACCACCACAAAGCGCCAGCACTGCATATTGGCCCATGAAGGGGCCATGCGGGCCGCCTCCAGCAACGCCTGGAGTTTCTCCGGCTCCACCGGCCGGTCCGAAAACCTGCGCACGCTTCTTCTGGTCCGGATCGCTTCCATCGTATCCATTGGCTTGTCTCCTTTTCTATGACTATAAGACTTGCTCCATTAAAGCATATCCTATTCAGTTTTCACATCCCCCCCTGCAAAAAGTTCCCCTCTGGTTGCTCACGCCGAACCATGTCGAAAAACTTTACATAGGAAGAATGAGGGGCTCCGAGCCGGCAACGTAGGCAAAACAAACTAATTTCTTACCGTATTTCAATGGTCACTGGTTCACGTGGTAACCCAGGCTGACGTATCAGGGTGAACGAAAGCACCTGCTCAGTCTCGCTGCGTCTGAATTCTTACCGCGTCATCCGGAGTACACTGTCGGCATATTTTACACCCCTTCAAGAGCGCACTAAATCCAACCTAAAAATAATCTTCAGGAACAACACGTTACAGGCATGGCACAGCATGTGCTATCTCACTCACAAAACGATTTGATTCACCACTGAAATCATGGCTGTTAACCACAACAGCAAGGGAAAGAGGAGGCGGGTATGAAAAAGATTATTGTTTTGATCGCAGCACTCATGATGTGTGCCGCAACAGCACACGCAACAGGCTTCACCAACGGCGGGTTCGAAACGGGTGACCTCTCCGGCTGGACCGGTGGGGGCGGCAACTGGGGGGGCTACTCAACCCCTGTAGTTCACGTTCCTTATACTGGCGGCACCCTTCCTACTGCTCCGTTGTATAACGGTGGCACCCCCAACAACACCATCATGAATGCCGGCACCACCGACCCCTATACTGGCCAGAACACGGTCTATAACGGGCAGCATTCCGTACGCGTTAACGACGATAACAACAATTATTCAGTCTCGACAATTCAACAGTCAATGACCAACTACACGGACACGGACATCTACTTCCAGTGGAACGCCGTGCTTGAATCGTCCCACGGTCCGAATGATTCCGACTACTTCTCCCTGACCCTGCATGATGACACTGCCGGCACCGACCTCCTCACCCGTGCGTACAGCTCCGCTACCGCAGCCTCTATCTTTACCTATTACGCTGGTTGGTATGGCAGCGGCTGGCAGCAAGAACACATCGATCTTGCCGCGATTGGCGCGGTTGGTCATGATTTGACCTTGAGCCTTCTTGCCTCTGACTGCCCTTACGTCGGCCATGCCGGCTATGTTTACCTTGACGGCTTTTTCCGTGAACCTGTGCCGCCTAGCTCAGTCCCTGAACCGTCCACCATGCTCCTCCTTGGTGGCGGCATTGCAGGGCTGGCTTTCTGGAGAAGGAATAGGAAGGCATAATCAGCCACCGATGAATTTGTCGCAAAAACGGACGGTCACTTGACCGTCCGTTTTTGTTAGGCCTCACAAAGGAATTGATGGCTATTTAAAAGCCCCATGCCAGAACAGTAAGCCCTCAGATTATCCGCTTAGCCTTTATTTCATCCTTGAGCCATGAGTAGACCACCGGCGCGGCCACCAGACCGGGAAGGCCGAAGAGCGCCTCCATGGCAAGCATGGCGCAGAGGAGTTCCCAGGCGCTGGCATGCACCTCCCCACCGACGATCTTGGCGTTGGTGAAGTACTCCAGTTTGTGAATCACAATCAGGAAGACAAGTGACGCAACAGCCACCCCGGGCGCCACTCCCAGGCTGATCAGGACGATTGCGGAATTGGAGACCAGGTTCCCCACCACCGGCAGCAGTCCGGTCACAAAGGTGAGAGGAATCAGTACCGTCAGCAGGGGGAGACGGACACCGCACAGGGGAAGGAGGACCAGCAGATAAAGCGCCGTCAGTATCGTGTTGAGGGCGGATATCTTCACCTGGGCGAAGACCACCTTGTCGAAGGAGCCGGCCAGGGCATGGGTGCGGGAGCGCAGGGCTGCGGTCAGTGGCGGACAGCTCTCGGCCTCCACGAAATGGTGCAGGGCCGTCATGCCGCCGACGATCATGCCGAGCAGCACATGGGCAAGGGTCTTCACGCCGGCCAACCCCACGGAGGAGATATTCCGGCCATGCTCACGCAGCAGGCCGCCGATCTCCTCGTGAAGCTCCTCCACCGTTGCAGGGAACTCTTCGGCAAAGGGAACCGGCAAGGCATGACGCACCTTTTCCAGGGTATCGGCAACGGTCAAGAGGAGTGCGGCCATGCCGCCGGCGCCATGGAGAAACGACCAGAGCCCTAGACCGATGCCGAACAGGCCGAGCATGACGATAATGGCGATGGCAGCGAGGGCGAGCTTATGGGTGAGGCCGCCCCAGGTGGCTGGAAGCCGCCGGGCCAACTTGACCGTCAGGACGTGGACGGCGAGTCCGGCAAAAACCGCCGGCAGGAGATGGAACCGGAGCACCACCGGCACGGCGAGGATGGCCAGCAGGTAACTGAACGCGACTGGACCCGGCGTCATTGTCCCCCCGTTATCCCTCAGCGACGATCTCTTCCACACGCTTGCCGTCCAAGGTTTCCTCCTCCACCAGGGCGGTGGCCAGCGCCTCCAGCTTTGGCCGGTTGGCGGCGATGATCTCCTCGGCCTTTCCTTCAGCCCGGTGAATGAATGCGCCGATCTCCTGATCGATCCGCCAGGCCATCGCCTCTGAGAAGCTCTTTTCCTCGGCCAGCTTGCGGCCGAGGAAGGGGTGTTCTTCACCACGGCTGAAGGTCATCGGCCCCACCCGGTCGCTCATACCCCACTGACAGACCATCTTCTCGGCCAAGTCGGTCGCCGCCTTCAGATCGCTCTGGGCACCGGTGGAGACCTCGCCGAAGACCAGTCGCTCGGCCACGCGCCCCCCCATGACCACTGCCAGCCGGTTTTCCAGGTAACTCTTGGGATAATGGTAACGGTCGTCCTCAGGAAGCTGCTGGGTCACCCCCAGGGCCATCCCGCGGGGAATGATGGTCACTTTGTGGATCGGATCGGTGCCGGGGAGGAGCTTGGCCACCAGGGTGTGCCCTGCCTCGTGAAAGGCGGTAATCCGCTTCTCGTCCGGCGAGATATACATCTTCCGTTCCCCCCCCATTAGGATCTTGTCCTTGGCCCGTTCCAGATGCGACGAGGTGACGACGGCGGCACTCTCCCGGGCTGCCAGGATGGCCGCCTCGTTCACCAGATTCTCCAGATCGGCGCCGGTCATCCCCGGGGTCCCCCGGGCGATGGTCGCCAGATCGACCGATTGGTCCAGGGGGACATTGCGGCTGTGCACGCGGAGGATCTTTTCCCGATCCCGCCAGTCGGGACGTTCGATCACCACATGCCGGTCGAAGCGCCCCGGGCGGAGCAGGGCCGGATCGAGGACGTCGGGGCGGTTGGTGGCCGCCAGAACGATCACCTCTTCGTGCTGGTCGAACCCGTCCATTTCGGAGAGGAGTTGGTTCAAGGTCTGTTCGCGCTCGTCGTGACCGCCACCGAAACCGGCCCCCCGACTCCTGCCGACCGCATCAAGCTCGTCGATGAAGACGATGCTCGGGGCCGCCTTCTTGGCACCGGCGAACAGGTCCCGGACCCGGCTCGCACCGACCCCTACGAACATCTCGATGAACTGGGAGGCTGAAATACTGAAGAAGGTTACGTCGGCCTCGCCGGCAACGGCCCGGGCGAGCAGGGTCTTGCCGGTCCCGGGAGGACCGACAAGCAAAATCCCTTTGGGAACCTTTCCACCGAGGGTCTGGAACCGCTTGGGGTCCTTCAGGTAGTCGACAACCTCCTTCAGTTCCTGCTTGCTGTTATCCATGCCTGCAACGTCCTCGAAGGTGACGTTCACCTTTTCCCCGGCGGTATAGACCTTGGCGCCCGAGCGTCCATACCCCCCCAGAATACCGCCGGGTCCCTGGGAGCGGGCGTTACGCATGCCGAACCACCAGAAGCCGATGATGAGTGCCCACGGCAGCATGTAGATCAGGATATTGGCCAGGGCAGAGACTTCGGTTGAGATCGCCTTGACCTCCACCCCCTTGGCCGTCAGATCGGCCATAAGGGCCGTGTCGCCGATGGAGGGGAGGATGGTGTTGTAGGCGGTTACGGTGCGGGTGACGTCGCTGCCCTGAATCGCCTGCACCACCTTGGTAGCCTGGCGGAACTCCCCTTTCAGGGAACTCCCCTTGATGGTGACGGTCCGGATGTTATTGGCGGCCAGTTCCTGGCGGAAACGGCTGTAGCTGATGTCGGCCGCGCCCTGCCCTTCCCTGGCCACGTAGGTATAGAGCACATCCATGGCCAGGATCAGGACCATGACCAAGAGCAGGGGTTTCCAGATGGACGGCGCCATAGCTACTCCTCTTCTTTGCGTGGGAATCCCTGCACATTTTACCGTTTCTCCCCGCGTTTACAACGTCCCGAGTCACTCTCCGTCCAGGATGAGATAGCGTCCCATGCCGTACGAGGCCCCCTTGCCCACGTGCAGCCGCTCTCCGAGCAGGAAGAACGGCATGAAATCCCCCATCTCGCCGGCAAACGCGATCCTGCCGACTACCCCCTGCACGCCCCCCCCCCACTCCCGCCACTGGAGATCACTCCTGACGGTTTCGACCGATTCGCTCCGCTGCGCCAGCCAACGGAACTCCGCGGAGAGCTCTTCCCCTTCGTAGTAATAGGTCATGGACGAGACGCGACGCATCAGAGCCCTGGCCAGCAACGAAAAGCCGGGCTCCCGACAGGCCCGGCCATCCTGCATGATACGGAGCGGGGTACATAGCTCAAGATGGAGACGTCCCGAAGACGACGGTTCCCGGTCAATCAACTGCGAGGCGCTAATGAGCGGGACCGAGGCCAGGAGCGGTTCTCCGCCATCCTGCCAGAGAACGGTCCTGCTGCCGGCCGCATCCAGCGCCGCGATGGTGGCGAGCCGGGCGGGGAATTGGCCGAAGAACCGCTCATCGCTGAAAAGGAGCCGTAGTGCGGTGATGTAAGCAGCGAGGTGATTGACTGCCGAGCCGACCAGGGTAAGGCCGATCGTTGCAGTGCCTTGTTGCCCGGCCTGGAGCAGCGGCAGATTGAAGACGAACGGGAGAGGCGGCTTCTGGTAACGCCTGACAGCTTCCGGATCGGGACTGAGCCGCTGCCCGAAATCGGCTTCCCACCACGACGGCTCGTTAAGGAGGGCAACGGCCCGTTTGAACGCTGCCGGAAAGGAGGTCCGGACCGCAAAGGGGGCAGCCGGCCCCCTGACCGGCGCGGTCAGCGTGATATCGAGGGACAGAGAGATAAGGGTAACGTTCATGGAGGACGATCAGTGCAGGAAGGGGATGCGGAACAGGAGCAGAAAGCCGTTCCCCGTCAGGATCACCCCGGTAACGGCCGAGCCGACGGAAAGCCAGAGAACCGGCCGGGAACTGGAAAGGATGGCAATGGAGGCCATGACGATGGCGATCTGCAGGAGCACCTCGGCATAGTCGAAGTAAGGATCCTTGGACATGTTCCGGTCACGGGTCGCCTCCAGCTCCTTTGCCCCCTTTTCGATCCCCTTCTTCTCGTCCCGATAGCGCCCTTCTTCGGCGGCCATCTCCCGGATCAGGCTTTCGTATCGCTCACGGGCGCTCTTCCCCATGCTCTCCTGCCGCTCCAGCAGATGGGCTTCAAGCTGTTGACGCTGGCTCCGGTAAAGGTGTTCCCGCATTGCCTTGGACTGGTAGAAGGCCCACTGGTCGGTCACCTGCTGCTGGGCGAGCATCATCTCCTTGGCGGCATTGTTCCCTCCCAGCGAGGTGATTGCCAGGAAAACCGCATAGACGGCGGTCAGTAGTGCCACCCGCTTGGTGTAACGGTCCTTGGCCCGCTCCACCAGCTCGTCATGATCGGGTAGTTCCAATTCTGCCATACAAAATATCCCTCCACGTTACGATTGAACAGACCATCCCCGCCACTGCAATACCCTTGCTGACCCGTCCCGAACTCGATTAACAATTACATCATGCACAAAAACTAACGCAACGTCGCCATACCACCAGCTTCATCAGGCCAAATCGCCACTGATGCCTACACGATCTGGTGCTCCTCTCACAGAATCAACTAGTTCCGTATACAGATCGACTTGGCACGCATACTGCTCAAGCAGACGAATTCTGCCACCCATTTCTAGCAGAATATCCCCCCTGAGACAATGTCGTCTTGAAACTTTACCGTTCATACAGGCGGAACGCACGTCTGTGCGGTTCATGCCGCTACTGAGCCCATGCGGGCAAAACCAAGGAGGAAGTACCCATGTTGAAGAAGTTGACCGTAGTCCTGGCAATGGCAGGCGCACTGCTGACCACCTCTCTCGCCGTAGCCAACACCACTGCTTCGGGCATCACCCCTGACCAGGCACTGGCCAAACTCATGGCCGGGAACAAGCACTTCGCCGAAGGTGAAGTGGAACACCTCAAGGAGATGATCAAGCCTGCCGTCCGGATCGACAACGCCGTGAACGGGCAGAAGCCCTACGCCATTGTCCTCTCCTGTGCCGACTCCCGTGTGCCGGTCGAGGAGATCTTCGACAAGGGGATCGGTGAAATCTTCGTGGCCCGCGTTGCCGGCAACATCGCTCCGGAAGAGACCCTCGGGAGCATAGAGTACGGCGTGGAGCACCTCGGCGCCCCCCTTATCATGGTCCTCGGCCATTCGAAGTGCGGCGCGGTCAAAGCTACCTACGACGCCCACAAGACCCCTCCCACGGCTGAAGAGCTGGAGAAGATGGGACACATCGTCAGCCTCGTGAAGGCCATCGACCCGGCCGTCACCGCCGTTCTCTCCGAGAATCCGGCTGCCGGCGTGGAAGAGTGCGTGGTGGAAAACGTGAACAAGGTTGCGGAAAAGATCGAAAAAGAATCAAAAATTGTCGAAGAGGCGATTGTTGCCGGCAAACTCAAGGTCGTCAAGGCCAAGTACGATATTACGACCGGCGTGGTCTCCCTGCTCCCCTGATGGCCTGACAGTCTGGATTGTACAAGAAAGGCAGCCTTTCATGGCTGCCTTTTCTCGTCTCGGGTCCGGGCGCGGGGTTCATCCCCCCCGGCACCTACTCCCCGGTCAGCTCCTCCAGGTCGCGCAGCGCCGGCGGTATGCCGTAAAGTTCGGCCGCCAGGCTCGACAAGGCGCTCCGGAGCTGGCTGAACTCGTGGGTCTTGTTGAACTCAAGGCGGGTCGTCAGGAGGATGACGTAGAGCCCGGCATTGGGGTCGAGCCAGAGGGAGGTGCCGGAGTAGCCGGTATGACCGAAGGAACTGCGGGAAAAGCCGTTGCCGCGGGGGGAGGAGAAGGGAGAGGCGATGTCCCAGCCGAGTCCCCGAACCACCTGGCCCTTGCGGGAGAAATACGGGGCGGTCATCTGGCGGACCGTCCTCTCCTCCAGCACCCGTCTCCCGTCCAGTTCGCCTTCGTTGAAAATCATGCGGCAGAAGCGCGACAGGTCCCAGGCGTTACTGAAGAGCCCGGCATGGCCGGCAACTCCGCCGAGCTGACGGGAGAGGAAGTCCTGGGGCTGACCGACCAGCGGACTCCGGTCGGATGCCAGCGTAGAAGCAATCCGTGAGTGCAGGGCCGCCCCGGGGGTGAACAGGGTATCGATCATCCCCAGCGGTCCGTAGAACTCCCTGGCGGTGTAAACATCCAGGGGCACGCCGCTCGCGCGACGGACCAGTTCAGCCAGGAGGATGAAGTTGATATCGGCGTAGCGGAAACGGCTCCCCACCTCCCCTTTCAGCTTCTGCCCGGCCGCCCCTTCCACGGCGCTCTGCATCGGCGCTGCAGAACTGAGCCCGAAGTCGTCCAGACCCGAGGTGTGGGTGAGAAGGTTCACCACCAGCACCTCGTCCTTCCCTTTTCCCTCGAATTCGGGAAACCATCGCCGGAGCGGGTCTACCAGGGAGAGCTTCCGCTCTTCAGCCAGCTTCATGATCGCCGGCGTGGTTGCCAGCACCTTGGTCAGGGAGGCAAGGTCGAAGATGGTGTCGACGGCTACCGGTGCGGAGTGGGGGTCCGGAGATATGCGGCCATAGGGCTTCGCCAGCAGGACGCGGTCGCGGTTGCCAATCAGCACCACACCGCCGGCGATCTGCCCCTTGGCGATGGCCCCCTCCATGAGCTGGTCGATCCGTTCCGGCCCCGGATGTACCGACTGCAGAGCACTGTCGGCAGCCACCGGACCGGCGGGAATCAAAATTGTTACAAGCATCGTTACCAGCAGCCAGCGCATTACCGAGTCATGCCTCCAATAGAAAAGGGGGGATCGTCTCCCCCCTCCGTTTTCGTTCAGTTCATCCGGAAACGTACCGTATTCAACACCGTGCCGGCACTGTCAAGGATCTCGACCCGCCATTCGCCGGCCCACCCCCGCTGTATCTCCTTCTTGCTGTAAGTACGCCAGCGCTCTCCCTTGACCGGGAGTTCGTACTCTCCAACCTTCTGGTCATCCCGGTACCAGACATGCTTGATGGACGTATCGGTATCCTCGGGTGCTGCGATCCGGGTAAAGCAGTAGAGGGCCTTTACCGACGACGACGAGATACGGTGAACCGAATCGATCGGTTTCCCCTTGACGATTTTGGTGGTCACCG
>CAYSJJ010000045.1:16672-34206 GCA_964431365.1 uncultured Geobacter sp.
CCAGTTCGGTGATCTTCAGGTCCGACGCTGCCGCCCGAACGGGATCGATCACCGGAGCCAGCAGCACGAACAGCGCTGACAACAGTATGAGGAACGGCTTCATGCTCTGCCTCCTGAATATGCTTTCGAAGAATCAGGTGCGATAATCCGCATTGATCTTGACGTAATCGTATGAAAGGTCGGAGGTATAGACCGTTGCGCGGCCGCTTCCCAGATGCAGATCCACGGTGACCGTGAACTCCTTCCGCTTCAGGACCTCCGACCCCCGCGCCTCGGCGTCGCCCCCTGCGAAGATGCCATCCCGGACCATCTGCACTTCGTCGAAGAAGAGTTCGGCCCGCTCCTGCTGCACCTCTGCTCCGGAATAGCCGACGGCAGCAAAGATCCGTCCCCAGTTGGCGTCCTGGCCGAAGAAGGCTGTTTTCACCAGCGAAGAGTTCGCCACGGCCATGGCAGCCCGTTTGGCGTCCGCATCCGACGCGGCCCCCTGCACGGTGATGGCAACAAACTTGGTCGCACCTTCCCCGTCCTTGACGATCTGCTTGGCCAGGGAGAGGAGGATCTCCTCCAGGAGCGCCGCGAAGCGCGCTGCATCCTCGCTGCCGGCCGCGATGGGGGAATTGCCGGCCTGGCCGTTGGCCATGATCAGGGCGGTATCGTTGGTGGAGGTGTCGCCGTCCACGGTAATGGCATTAAAAGAACGCCCCACACCCTCCCGGAACGACTGCTGCAGAAAGGCCGGCTCAACGGCCGCGTCGGTCACCAGGAATGCCAGCATGGTTGCCATGTTGGGCATGATCATCCCGGCCCCCTTGGCCACCCCGGCGATGGTGTATGTCGCGCCGCCGCTCTCCCCCTGACGCACCTCGAGCTTCGGGAAGGTGTCGGTCGTCATGATCGCCCGGGCAAGGTCATCCAGGGTGCCGCTGCCGGCCTTTTCGACCAGCGCCGGGATCGCCCCCCTCAGCCGCTCCATGGGGAGCGGCACGCCGATTACCCCGGTGGAGGAGACCAGCACCGACTCTTCAGGAATACCGAACCCCTCGGCAACGAGTCGTGTCGTCTCCCTGGCGTCGGCCATCCCCTGTGGCCCGGTACAGGCGTTGGCGTTGCCGCTGTTCACCACCAGTGCCCGGCAGCTGCCGGAGGTGACGCGCTCCTCGTCCAGGAGGACCGGCGCCGCCTTCACCTTGTTGGTGGTAAAGAGGGCCGCCACCTGGGCCGGCGTGTCGGAAAGGATCAGGGCCAGATCGAGCCGCCCCGGTTTTTTGATGGCCGCCTCCACGGCGGAGAACGTGAATCCTTTTATTTCCATAAGCTAACCCCAAAAAAGCTGTAACCGCAGAGGACACGGAGGGTCACAGAGGAAAAGCAAAAGCATTATGTTTACTGGTCGACTTCAAATTTCCGGGCCGCCACTTTGCATGCTTTGAACCGGAATCCAGGCCTCTTTGTTTTCCTCCGTGTACCTCTCTGATTTTCCTCTGTGTGCTCTGTGGTAATGCTTTGCTCTAAGCCTTTATTGTCCGCAGCACTTTTTGAACTTCTTCCCGCTCCCGCAGGGGCAGGGATCGTTGCGGCCGGCGGTCTTGGCGCTCTTCATCGGTTTGGCCGCCTCTTCGTCCTCCAGGTTGAACATGAGCTTCTGCCGCTTCTGCTGCTGCTCCTCCAACTCCTCGATATGGTCCTCCAGGTCTTCCATATCCCCCTCCCGGGTGAGCTGGACCCAGAAGATCTTCTCCACCACCTCGGCGCGAATCCGGACGATCATAGCCATGAAGAGGTTGAAGGCCTCCTTCTTGTACTCCTGTTTCGGGTCCTTCTGGCCGTAGCCCCGGAGGCCGATCCCCTCCTTCAGGTGGTCGATGGAGAGGAGGTGGTCCTTCCAGTGCTGGTCGATGGACTGGAGCATGATGACCTTGATCAGGTGGTCCATCAGTTCGTCGCCGAACTGGGCAATCTTGGCGTCCAACCGCTCCTTGGTCTCCGCCTTGAGCATGTCCCGGAAGTTGTTGGGAACGAGGCGGGCGATGGTCTCGGCCGGCAGGTCCAGCTCGATGCCGAAGGTCTTGTAGACCGTTTCGGTGAGCCCCTGCCAGTCCCACTCGTGGGCCGGCACCTTGTCGATGGCGAATTCGGTCACCACGTCGCTGATGGTTTCGTCCAGCATATCCAGGAAGCTGGCGCGGATCTCCTCCCCGGCCAGGATCTCCTTGCGCTGGGTGTAGATCACCTCGCGCTGCTTGTTCATGACGTCATCGTACTCGATGAGGTGCTTGCGGATATCGAAGTTGTGGGCCTCCACCTTCTTCTGGGCGTTCTCGATCGCCTTGCTGATGAGCCCGTGGGTGATCGCCTCCCCCTCCTCGATCTTGAGCATGTCCATGATCTTGGCCACCCGCTCGGAGCCGAAGATCCGGAGCAGGTCGTCTTCCAGCGACAGGTAGAAGCGGGACGAACCGGGATCGCCCTGGCGTCCGGAACGGCCTCGCAGCTGGTTGTCGATCCGGCGGCTCTCGTGACGCTCGGTGCCGAGGATATGCAGGCCACCCAGCTTGACCACCTCGTCGTGCTCAGAGGCGCACTGCTCCTTGCACTTTGCCAGGACCGCGGCGTACTCCTCGTCGGTCGCCTCGGGGTTGTCCCGCCGCCACTGCTTGGCCATGGCCTCCGGATTGCCGCCCAGGACGATGTCGGTACCCCGGCCGGCCATGTTGGTGGCGATGGTCACCGCCCCCTTGCGTCCGGCCTGGGCCACGATCTCCGCTTCTCGCTCGTGCTGCTTGGCGTTCAGGACGTTGTGCGGGATGCCGTCCCGCTTCAGCATCTCGGCCAGCACCTCGGACTTCTCGATGGAGATGGTGCCGACCAGGACCGGTTGCCCCTTGGTATGGCAATCCTTGATCTCTTCGATGACCGCCGTGAACTTCTCCGCTTCCGTCTTGTAGACCACGTCCGGGAAGTCGGGGCGGAGGAGCGGACGGTTGGTGGGGATGACGGCCACATCCAGGTTGTAGATCTTGTGGAACTCCTCGGCCTCGGTGTCGGCGGTGCCGGTCATGCCGGAGAGTTTCTCGTACATCCGGAAGTAGTTCTGGAAGGTGATGGTGGCCAGGGTCTGGTTCTCGTTCTCGATCTTCACCCCCTCCTTGGCCTCGATGGCCTGGTGGAGGCCGTCGGACCAGCGGCGGCCCGGCATGAGCCGGCCGGTGAACTCGTCGACGATCATCACCTCGCCGTCCTTCACCACGTAGTCCACATCCCGCTTGTACATGGCGTGAGCCCGCAGGGCCTGGTTCACGTGGTGCAGGATGACCATGTTGCGCGGGTCGTAGAGGTTGTCGATCTTGAGGAGCTTCTCCACCTTGCGGACCCCTTCTTCGGTCAGGGTGGCGCTCTTTCCCTTTTCGTCCACGGTGAAATCGCCGGTGTAGGTCTTCCGCTTCCCGGAAAGGGTGTTGGCCTCCACCTCCTTCACCTCCCCCTTCTTCAGGTGGGGGATGATCCGGTCGATGATGTAGTACTTGTCGGTGGACTCCTCCGTCGGACCGGAGATGATGAGCGGGGTCCTCGCCTCGTCGATCAGGATGGAGTCCACCTCGTCGACGATGGAGTAGTAGAACGGCCGCTGGACGTAGTCTTCCAGGGCGAATTTCATGTTGTCGCGCAGGTAGTCGAAGCCGAACTCGTTGTTGGTGCCGTAGGTGATGTCCGCCGCGTAGGCATCGCGTCGTTCGTCGTCGTCAAGACCGTGGACGATGACCCCCACCGAGAGCCCCAGGAAGGTGTAGAGCCGCCCCATCCAGTCGGAGTCGCGCTTGGCCAGATAGTCGTTGACCGTCACCACGTGGACCCCGCGGCCGGTGATCCCGTTCAGGTAGGCCGGCAGGGTGGCCACCAGGGTCTTGCCTTCACCGGTCTTCATCTCGGCGATCCTGCCGCTGTTGAGGACCATGCCGCCGATGAGCTGGACATCGAAGTGGCGCATCCCCAGCGCCCGTTTCCCACCCTCCCGGCAGACGGCAAAGGCCTCGGGCAGGAGCGATTCCAGGCTCTCGCCCCGCTGATACCGCTCCCGGAATTCGGCCGTTTTATTTCTGAGCTGATCGTCGGAGAGTTTGGCAATGCCGGCTTCCAGGCCGTTGATCTTCTCGACGACCGGCCACATCCGCTTCAGTTCCCGCTCGTTCTTGCTCCCGATGATCTTCTTGATGATGGAACCCAGCATGAAGTCAGTCTCCCGGTACACTATCGATTTAAAAACAGGTCAAATTACCACAAAGGTAACGTCGGCTCAACAGGAAAAGGGCGCCTGATATTCCGCGCCGGACGCCGCACATCGGGGATTTGTCAGGAATTTGTTACAGGAAGGGCAAAACTGAAGATGGTCCCTGCGTCGGCGCTGCTCGCGAAGGAGACCTTCCCCCCCAGATAGCGCTCGCCGAACAGCTTGATGCTGTAGGTACCGATGCCGCGGCCGGCACCGGTCTTGGTGCTGAACGAGCGTCGAAAGAGCTGCGGTGCGACCTCCGGCGGGATGACACCCGGATTGTGCACGCTGAAGACCACCTCTCGATCCACCTCGCGGGACGATAGGGTCACCGTCCCTCCTGCAGGGGTCGCCTCCAGGGCATTCTTCACCAGGTTGCCCAGGATGCGCCGCAGAATCGCACTATCGCTGACAATATGGCAGCCGGCGACCTCGCCCAACCGGAGAGTGCGCCCTTCGGCCACTTCGTGACCGATGTAGAGGCGGAGCAGTTCCTCCATCAGCACCGGGACGGAGACCAGCATCATCTCCGGCTTGAACTCCCCGGACTCTGCGGCCACCAATTTACGCTGGAGAAGGATCTCGTCGATGAGCCGGTCCGAGAGGTCGAGGAGCCACCGCTTGTACTCCTGCTCCTTGTCGTCGTCCTGCCGCTTCCCCTCCGCGAGCAGGCTGGCGATCCCCTTGATGCCGCCGGCGGTATTGATCACGTCGTGAAAAAAGACCCGCTCCAGGACGTCTCGCCGCTTCTCGGCGCTGATGTCCTTCAGGACGCAGATCACCACCGGGATCCCTTCGATCACCGTCGGCGTGGAGACTACCTCCAGGTCCATGGCCGTCCCGAGATTGTCCTTGAGCAGGATGGAACACTCCCGCGTCACGGGCCGCATCAGGTGCTGGCTTTCCAGAATGGATCGCAGCGCTCCGCAGGTGCCGCAATGGGGACCGCTGCCGCAGCCATCCACCCCCTCCCGGTCGAAAAGGCAGCCGATCGCCTCGCCGGGCCGCTTGCCGATCAGGGACCCCAGGTCCTCACGGGAAAAGGTGTTCAGGGTGCGGGTGTTGGCGGCCAGGATCTGGCGCTCGCTATTGAGGACCAGTGCGAAAAAGGGAATGGCATCGAGGATGGTGAAGAGGAGCTCCTGGTCGAGGAGCGCCTCGCGGGTGAGCCGAACCTCCCCGTCATTCCGGGAATGACGGGAGGCCATATCACTCCCCCCCGATAGACCGACGTCGGAATAGGGCTCGGCAATCGCGTGCATCTGCCCCCCTATTCCGCCACGTCTTCAGTCGAACAGCGGTCGTAATCGTCAAGGAAGCGGACGATATCGTCCTCCCCCAGATACTCGCCGCTCTGCACCTCGATGATCACCAGCGGAATCACACCCGGATTCTCCAGGCGATGGGTCATGCCGATGGGGATAAAGGTCGACTCGTTGATGTTGACCGTGAACTCCCGTTCGCCGCAGGTCACCTGCGCCGTGCCGGAGACCACGATCCAGTGCTCGCTCCGATGATGATGCTTCTGGAGCGAAAGCCGCTCC
This sequence comes from uncultured Geobacter sp., assembly GCA_964431365.1. Classification (GTDB taxonomy): domain Bacteria; phylum Desulfobacterota; class Desulfuromonadia; order Geobacterales; family DSM-12255; genus Geomobilibacter. The sequence continues at coordinate 22,487 of CAYSJJ010000045.1, forward strand.
CCCGGCTTCACCTCGATCCGCTTGATCTTGTAGCCGTTCTTCTCGTCAAGGACCGTGTAGGTACCCCAGGGGCGTTCACCGCGCTCCATGTCGACTCCGTTATCAGTCAAGTCACCCACCCTCTCAACCTCTGAGCTTCAGGTACCCTCTGAGGGCCTCGCGCCACGGCTGGGGCTGGAAGCCGGTATCCCGCACCAGCTTGCCGCACTCCAGGGTGGAGTAGAGCGGCCGGCGGGCCGGACGGTTCAGCTCGGCCGTGGTCATCGAATTGACAGCAATCTTCGTTCCAGTTTCCTCGAAGATCGCCCTGGCAAACTCGTTCCAGGAGCAGAAGCCGCTGTTGGCCGCATGGTAGATGCCGCGGCACCCCTTGTCGATCAAGGCCTTGATCGCCCTGGCCAGATCGAGGCTCCAGGTGGGGGAGCCAATCTGGTCATCCACCACCGAAAGTTCCGTCTTCTCGCCGGCCAGGCGGAGCATGGTCTCCACGAAATTTTTGCCGTGAATGCCGTACAGCCACTGGGTCCGGACGATCAAGTACTCCCCGGCAAAGGGAGCATTCATCTCCCCTGCCAGCTTGGATTCGCCGTAGACGCTCACCGGCCCGGTCGGGTCGTCCTCCTCGTAGGGGCTCCCCTTGCCACCGTCGAAGACGTAGTCCGTGCTGACATGCACCAGCAGGGCGCCGATTTCCCGGCTGGCCATGGAGAGGTGCGCCACACCTTCGCCATTGACCTGCATGGCCAGCTCCCGGTTTGCCTCGCAGCCGTCCACGTCGGTGTAGGCCGCGGCATTGACGATAACCCGTGGCTTCAGGGTCCGGACCACCCGCAGGGTCGACTCAAGGGAGGTAATATCGATGTCGGGCAGGTCCAGCCCCCGCACATCCCCCTCCAGCACCGTCATCAGATCGCGGCCAAGCATGCCGTTGGCACCGACTACCAGTATCATGAAAACCTCCTAAAAGTCTGAACCAGTCCCCAGTTACCGCTTCTCGTACTGTTCCTCGTAGTACTGCTGGTATTCGCCCGAGGTCACCTTGGCCACCCACTCCTGGTTGGCAAGATACCAGTCGATGGTCTCCCTGATGCCGGACTCGAAGGTGTAGGTGGGCTCCCACCCCAGGTCCCGGCGAATCTTGGCGGCGTCGATGGCATAACGCCGATCGTGTCCCGGCCGGTCCTTGACAAAGGTAATGAGTCCACGGCTCTCGCCGACCGGTCTTCCCAGCCGGTCGTCCAACAGGTCGCAGACCAGGTGGACGATGTCGATGTTCTGCCATTCGTTGTTGCCGCCGATGTTGTAGACCGAACCGGGGCGCCCCCCCTTCAGGACCGTCTCCACGGCCCTGGCGTGGTCACGGACGTGGAGCCAGTCCCGGACATTCTTCCCGTCGCCGTACACCGGCAGCCCCCTTTTCTGCATGATGTTGTGGATCATGAGCGGAATCAGTTTCTCCGGGAAGTGGTAGGGACCGTAATTGTTGGAGCAACGGGTGTTCAGGGTCGGGAAACCGTAGGTCTCGAAGTAGGCGCGCACCAGAAGGTCGGCGCCGGCCTTGCTCGCTGAATAGGGCGAGTTGGCGGCCAGCGGCGTCTCCTCAGTAAAGAAGCCGGTCGCACCGAGGCTCCCATACACCTCGTCGGTGGAGATCTGCAGGAAACGGAACTCCTCCACCGCTCCGGACGCCCAGTACTTGCGGCTCTCCTCCAGCAGGACCTGGGTGCCGAGAACATTGGTCTTGACGAATATCTCCGGACCGGAGATGGACCGGTCGACGTGGGACTCGGCCGCGAAATGAACCACGGCGTCGATCCGTTCTTCGGCCAGCAGCCTGCCTACCAGCGGGGCGTCGCAGATATCCCCCCTGACGAAGCGGTAGCCCGGGTTTCGCTCTACCCCGGTCAGGTTCCGCAGATTGCCGGCGTACGTGAGGATGTCCAGGTTGACCAGCCGGCAGTCGGGGTTGGCCCCCAGGTAATGGTGGATGAAATTGGAGCCGATGAATCCGGCCCCGCCGGTGACGAGCAGAGAACGGGGACTGAAGGTCTGTGACATGGGCACACTCCGGGACTCTTATGAAATAAACTTCGCCACATTAACACATTCTTCGACCAAACGCCAGCGGTGCACGTAAGCCGGGAAGAGCTCAGATTGCTTAAAAATAGTCAGATCGTCGCACCCGCAGAAAGCCCCGCGGAGGCGGCGAGATGGCTGTTTTTCAGCAACCTGCTAGAACGCCTTCACCGGTCCCAGCGCCCCCACACCGGCAAGGGCGAAGGTGACCATGAACTCACGGTTGTCCGGCCGATCCCGGAACAAGAGCGTGATGCTCCAGCATTGGTGTTTGTATTCAAGGGTGTAGAGGGATTCCAGAAAACCGGGGCGGTCAAAGGAGTAGCGTGCCCCGTACGTGGCTGTGAACGGTTTCAGGGCCGCAAGGGCCAGCTTCCCCTCCAGATACTCCAACTGGTCCCGGCCTGAACGGTACGACAAACCGGCCCGGTCCCCCTTGCTGTCGTCCGCCTCGAAGCCGACTGCAGCCGTGGAGAAGTCACCACGCTGGAAGGAGAAGCGGGTGTCGGCGGTGACCGCCAGGTGTTGTACAGGTGTAACGCGGGCTTCGAGACGGAGGTCGGTCAGTCGGCGGCCGTCATCCACCAGGGCCAGGAGATCGCGGCGGCCTCCGGAGAGCTGGTATGCCTGGCTGAGCCGCATGGAGAGCAGTTCCCGGTAGCGCGTGGCGTCCCCCTCCCCGCTCCGGCCGGTCAGGGCGCTGTCGATGGACCAGTAAAACTGCTCCCCACCGACGAGGCGGTCGTCGTAGTCAAAAAAGGGGAGTCCCGACTGATCACGCGCCTCGGTCACGCGGTAACCGATCTCCGGCTGCACTTCGTGGCGGACGCGGAGCGTGTCGCCCCAGGCGACCGGGAAGATCCTGGCGAACCGGCCGTGGAGCGCCGTTCCCCCCTCGGCCAGCCCTGCCCCGCGCCACCCTTCGCCGGTATCGCTCCGGTCGGCATGGTAGAGCCGCTGCCTGAACCCGCCCCACGCTTCCAGGCCGATTCCCGGCAGGAGCCGCTGCTGCCATGCCAGCCGGGGGGCGATCTCCAGCCGCTGCCCGACACTGCCGGCCTCACGGTAGAAGTTGGTGGCCGCAGCCTCCATGGTGAAGAAGAGCGGCAGCGTCCCGACCCGCTCCCCGGCATTCTCCAGGGTTAGACGGGGGATCCGCTGCAGCGTGGCATCATTGGTGGCCAGCTCCAGGCTGTCCAGGGCGCGTATCTCCAGGGCGGCGCCGTAATCGCGCCAACTCCGGGAGAGGGAGAGCGACGTGTCGAGATACTGGCGGTTGTACTCGCCGTTCTCGATCCCGTAGTCCCGGTAGTAGTCACGATCCAGGGTCTGCTGGACGTCGGCCTTGAACATGACCGGCAGGCGGTTTTCCTTCAGTTGAAGGTTCACGTCGCCCCGCGCCCGCTGCTGGCTGGTATCGTAGATGAGGTACCCTTTCAGCCTCCCCTCGCTCTCCGCACCGCCCAGATAGCGGTAGTCGACGCCGACCCCTGCCCCGCGCCTGCTCTGCAGGTCGAGATCGATGGTGGCGTCACGGCTGGGAGAGATGGCCCAGTACCAGGGGATATCCAGGTAGGCCCCCTTCTTTCCCGAGCTTCCCAGCCGGGGAAACATGAGACCCGACTGCCGCTCGGTCTTGACCGGGAAGACCACGTAGGGGAGGTAGAACACGGGGATGCTGCCGACCGAAAAGACCGCGTTCCGGCCGGTGGCGTACTCCTCCATGGTCAGGTCCAGGTCGTCGGCGGTAAAGTGCCAGCTGGGGGAGTCGCCGTCGCAGGTGGTGAAGGCCCCGTTCGTCAGGTGATAGTCGGCCGGGCCGGTCTTGGCGAACCGCGCCCCGCGCAGGTGGAAATTGGGCTGCTTCAGGAACAGGTAGCCGTTTTCCACCTCTCCAACCTGGCTGTCGATGCCTATCTTCAACCGGTCGGCAGTGAGCCGGTCGCCGTTTCGCGTCATCTGGACATGGCCGGTTGCGGTCGCCTCGGTGCCGCTCCGGTCGATGGTGGCGCGGTCAGCCTGCAGCATCGTCTCCTGCCAGTATGCCTTGACCTTCCCCACGGCACTGACCGTGTCGCTCTTCTCGTCGAACGACATGGTGTCAGCCTGGATGGTCAACTTGTCCGAAACCGGCAGATCGGCCCCCCGCGCAGGGAGGGCACCGGCTCCGGTCAGCACGAGGAGGCAGCAGGCTATGGCAATCGGCTGGTGGTTCACAATACAAAGTTCTCTCAACAATGATTCTCCGAGCCCCGAGCCCTGAGCCCAGAGCGTTCCATATCTTATCCTCTGAACGGCTCGAACGCTTTTCCGGTCAGCTGCGCCCGGGCCTCCCCAACCGTGAAGAGGGAGCCGCAGACCACCACCAGATCGCCCGGGCCGGCGGCAGCCCCGGCCTTGGCAAGGCCATCGGCCACCGTCCCGGCGGCAACCGCCTGCGCTCCCCGTGCCAGGCAGGCATCGGCAAGGTCCGCAGCCGGCAGGCTCCGCTCCAGAGCGGGTGCTACCGTGTAGACATGCGCCGCTAAGGGGATGAGCGGGTCGAGCAGGCCGGCCAGCTCCTTGTCCCCCATGACGCCGATGACCAGAAACAGTCGCCCTTGACCGTACGCTTCCAGGGAATCGGCCAGGGCCCGGGCACCGGCCGGGTTATGGGCGCCGTCCAGCAGTATCGGCGGCGTGCCGGGAATAAGCTCCATCCTGCCCGGCCAGCGGGCATGCGCGATGCCGTCGCGCATCGCCTCTACCGGGACGACGAAATCCCCGTTCCGCAGCAGTTCTGCGGCGGCCAGGGCGCAGGCGGCGTTCCCCGCCTGGTAGCGGCCGCCGATGCCGGGCGTAAGACCGGTCAGCGTCAGATCAAGCCCGCGAAAGTCGAGACCGCCCTCCGTCCAGGCCGCACTGAACGCCTCGCCCCCCAGATAGAGCGGGCTTGCCAGCTCCCGGCAACGGGACTCGATGACCCGGCTGGCAGCCGGTTCCTGGCACGCCGACACCACCGGCCGCCCCGGCTTGATGATCCCCGCCTTCTCAGCGGCAATGGCAGCGACGGTATCCCCCAGGTACTGGCTGTGATCCAGACTGACCGGGGTGATGACCGAAAGGATGCCGACGGCCGCATTGGTGGCGTCCCACCGCCCCCCCATGCCGGTCTCCATCACCGCCAGATCGACCCGCTCCTCGGCATAATACTGATAGGCCATGGCAGTAATGATCTCAAAAAAGGTGGCATCGGCCGGAGCCGCGGCCATGACCCTGGCAGCCAGATCCACCACCCGTTCCGGAGCAATCTCCGCATCGCCGATCCGAAAGCGCTCGGTGAAGTCGACCAGGTGAGGAGAGGAAAAAAATCCGGTCCGCAGGCCGGCAGCCGTCAAGATGGCAGTGAGGAAGGCCGCGGTGGAGCCTTTGCCGTTGGTACCGGCCACCTGGACGATGGGGAATCGCTCCTGGGGATTGCCGAGAGCCGCCAAGGTGGCAGTTATCCGCTCCAACCCCGGCTTCATGCCGAAGCGACCCAGTCCGTACAGGTATGCGAGGATTTCCCGGTAGGTCATGACAGGCGGGGATTATAGGTAATCGGGGAGGGAAAGTCCAGGCGTTATCCCTGCGCAAAAGGGGCTCTCAGGGGGACGGGTCAGGGCTCTACCTGCCGGCGGGGCCGGTTTGACATCGGCAGGAGTGTTGTTAGGGTTATCGTGTTCCGTCAACTGCCCGGATATTGCATGGCTCAGGAGGCACATGAAACTGCTCGCTCTCGCCGGTCACACCTTCTGCACTCTTTTGCTCACCGCTTCCGTTGCCGCTGCAGCCCCCTTTGCCATGGAACCGCTCTGCGACATCCACTTTCCCAGCGATGACCGTATCGCCTGGGAATGCCGGACGATAGGGAAAAAGGAGACCCCGGCCAGCCTGTTCGGCGACTATTGGCAGGACGTGCTCCGCTTCAACCGGATGGACCGGCGCCACTTCGTCCGCGGGAAATCGATCAAGGTACCGAAGCAGTTGGAAACGATCAAGGGGTTCACGCCGATGCCGGCCACCTATCCGCCGGCGGCCAAGGAAGAGAAGTTCATCCTGATCGATCAGTCCGAGATGTTTCTCGGTGCCTACGAATACGGAAGACTCGCCTTCTCCTCGCCCGTGGCGGTCGGCGTCGAGGGGCACCGGGTCCCGAACGGGGAATTCAGGATCGACGCCATCGACCGACGGCACGAATCCGACCAGTACCCCATCGAGACGACCGACACCCCCTATCCGATGCACTACGGCCTGAGGTTCTATGTGGACAAGCTGATGTGGCTCACCTACTGGCTCCACGGCCGCGACCTGCTCGGTGTTCCGGCGTCCCACGGCTGCATCGGCCTCTACGACGAGGAGATGCAGAAGCAGTACTACGAGACCCCCCGCACCCCTGTCCTCACGGACGCCAAGAGGCTCTACCAGTGGGTGGTCGGCACCCGCCGCGACACGGGACGGTTCCAGAAGATCAAGGAGGGGCCGAGGGTACTGATCGTCGGCACCCCGCCGCTGTAGGTGCGATTTCGTCAGTTGAACCGCAGAGGACGCAGAGGTCCGCCGATAACGCAGCTCATGAATCCCTGACGGCGGCGTCAGCGGCACGCGGAGCGAAGTGGTAGGTAGCCGTCACGGATTCACCGTTTTATCGGATTACCCGCATCGACCTGATCACCACCGGCACCTTGGGGACCTTCCTCAGCCCTTTCTGTTTTCCCGTCGCCACCCCACGGATCCTGTCCACCACCTTCATCCCCTCGATCACCCTGCCGAACACGGCGTAGCCATACCCCTGGATGGAGTCGTCCTGATGGTTGAGAATCGGGTTGTCAGCGACGTTGATATAGAATTCGGACGTGGCCGAATCCACCGCCACCCCCCTGGCCATAGCGATGGTGCCCCGTCTGTTCTTGAGGCCGCCCTTCGCCTCGTTCCTGATCGGGGCGCCGGCCGGTTTGCGCTGCAGATCGGCGGTGTACCCGCCCCCTTGGATGACAAAGCCCTTCACGACCCGATGGAAGACAGTGCCGTCGTAGAACCCGCTTTCGGCGTAGTCGAGAAAATTCTTAACGGTGATGGGCGCCAGTTGTGGCTCCAGACGAATCCGGATCGTCCCCAGACTTGTTTCCATGACAACGACCGGCTTGCCGTCATCCTCCGCAGGTTCTCCGGCAGCAGCGCCATACGCAGAGGACGTCGCCAGGCAGGCAACCAGGGCCAGGGCCAGAACTATCCATTTCTTCACAACTCCTCCAATCAGGCAGTCCGTACGCCTGAATCCTCGAAGTTCCTGTCGAGGCCGCGCCGCTATAGGAGTCACCCCCGCCGGTGCTGGCCGTCACGCAGCTTGCGCGCCTTCAGCCCGCACAGGGGACAGCGCTTCTCCCCTACGACCTGCCGACAGGTCTCGCACCAGTAGAGGAAAGGCGTCTCCTCCCCGCCGCAGAACGGGCAGTTCCCGGTCGTAGCCCCACTGCCGCACGGACAGTCCCCTTCGTCACTGGCCATCTCTCAACTCCCCAGAGTCCTGCCGGCTCTCTCCAGCCAGCTCTGCTCAATGGAGAGGGACTTCAGGAACTCTCCGGCAAACAGGAACTTCGCCAGCGGCGTCGGCACGCTGATGAACTCCTTATCGCGTCCGACCGTGAGCGCATAGCCGCTCTTGCCGCCCCGTTCCCACTTCTCCACCGTGAGGGTGGTGACGGTCTCCCCACCCTGTTCACCTCCCGTGAACTTGTGGGGGCTGAGTTTCTCCTTGCACGGCACGGACGAGCCCGCCACCTGGCCGATCTTGAGAAAGAGCTCGTAGGCCTCGTCCGGCGCACAGATGAACCGTATCTGGGTCACGTCTCCCGGGTTCGCCTTCGGGGTCAGCTTGAAGAAGCGGAGCTGAACCCGGCCCGCCCGCTCCACCACCTGCCCGTTCTCCTCACTCGCCTTGACCGTCGTCCGGATCTCCAACCCGGTCGACTGGGAAAATATCTCGTAGCAGCGGGACCGCTTGAGATCGTTGGGCATCTGCTCCTCCTTCTCAAGGAAAGTGTCAACGTGACCATAATAGTATCTCTTTTCACCAAAACAAAAAGCCGCCATGTCAGCACTGCTGACAATGGCGGCTTTTGCACGTATGAGAGTATTCAAAGCCCCGCCCGCAAAGCGAGGAGAGAGTTCTATCAGCTGCGGTATAGCATGGAAAGGATGTTCCCCAGGGTCCGCTTCATATCCTTCCGCTCCACGATCACGTCGACCATGCCGTGATCCAGGAGGTACTCGGCCCGCTGGAACCCCTCGGGGAGCTTCTGGCGGATGGTCTGCTCGATGACCCGCGGCCCGGCGAAACCGATCAGCGCACGCGGCTCGGCCATGTTGATGTCCCCCAGCATGGCAAAGCTGGCGGTCACCCCGCCGGTGGTCGGGTCGGTCAGGATGGAGACGAACGGCAGCCCCTTGGCCTTCAGCTTGGCCAGGGCTGCCGAGGTCTTGGCCATCTGCATGAGGGAGAGGATGCTTTCCTGCATCCGTGCCCCGCCCGACGCGGAGACGACGATGACCGGCGTATGCTGTTCGATCCCCGAAGACGCCGATCTGGACAGGAATACCGTTCAGCTTGCCGTTTCCACAGATGATGGCATCCTTGGAGCCCCCCTTGGCCACGGCCGCATCGATCCGCGACTGGTAGCTCTTGGAGTCCTTGAACTCCAGGAAATCGACGGAGACCATGCCGGCGTCGTGCTCCACAAACGTCCCCTCGTCCAGGAGGATCGCCAGCCGCTTCCTGGCCGACACTCGAAAATGAAAGGAACAGCTCGGGCAGACGTTCAGGTTCTCCTCGATATCCTTGGAGAGGATCACCTCGCTGCAGTTCTGGCACTTGGTCCAGAGACCTTCCGGGACCTTGACCTTCTTTTCGTCTTCGTTTGCCTTGAATGGGGCTCTGTCACGTTTGAACCAAGCCATTGTGATACCTCGCAGGGGGCACCTGATAGTGCCTGTGGGTCGATTTTTTGGAAGCTCGTGTCAAACCAATTTTAGTAAAAGTGAAGGCGTTTGGTACCAGAAACTCGACCGAAAGTCAACGGTTTTGCCCGGCAGCGACCCCGCCCTTGAGTCCCTGCACCATGGCGGTGACCCGCTCGGCAAGTCCTTCACCCCGGTGCTCTTCGAAGAGCTTTACAATGGCGCTCCCCACCACCACCCCATCGGCGACGGCGGCAACCTCTCCGGCCTGTTCCGGGGTGGAGATCCCGAAGCCGACCGCCAGCGGCAGGCGGAGCTGACGCCGGAGTGCCGCCACCGTAGAGGAGAGTGAATCGGCAAGAGAGGCACGGGCCCCGGTCACCCCGGTGACCGAAACGTAATAGATGAAACCGCGCCCGAGACGGTTTACCGCCTTGATGCGGGAGGCGTTGGAGGTCGGGGTGAGCAGGAATATCACGTCGAGGCCCGCCTGATCGGCCGCATCCTTCAGCTCGGCCGACTCTTCAGGGGGGAGATCCACCACCAGCACGCCGTCCACACCGGCAGCAACCGCGTCCTTGCAGAACCTGTCGACGCCGTAGATGAATATGGGATTGTAGTATCCCATCAGGAGAATCGGCACCTGACAGGTCTGACGCACCTCTTTTACCATGGCTAAAATTCCCGCCATGGTGGCTCCGGCTGTAAGCGCCCGCTCGGAGGCCTTTTGGATGGTCGGGCCGTCGGCCATCGGATCGGAGAAAGGGACTCCCAGTTCGATGATATCCGCTCCTGCTTCGGCCATCAGGGGGATAAGCCTGGCCGTTGTTGCCAGGTCCGGGTCTCCGGCTGTGATAAAGGTGATAAGGGCCTTTTCCCCGGATCCGCCCAGGCGGGCAAAGGTGTCGCCGATCCTGCTCATGCGCTGCTCCTGAAGGTATGGGATTGCCCGTTTATAGCAGATGGACGCCCCTTTGTACAGAATTAGGCGTGCTGCGTTCAGCGTTCAGAACAAAATCTCAGGTTGCTCAAAAATAGTCAGATCGTCGCACCCGCAGCAAGCTTCGAGGGAGGCGTAGCAGCGCTACGCCGCACCGAGGAGCTTGCGAGGACGGCGGCGAGATGGCTGTTTTTCAGCAACCGCCTACTTCACAAGGCTGCGGAGGAGTTCCGGTACCTCCTTCAGGTAGAAGGAGGGGCGGTACTGGTCGGGGACGGCAAAGGAGTCGGCCTTGTCGATCGGGACCAGGAACTGTCCCACCGGGGTCTCCATGTCCAGGCCGGCCTGCAGTCGATAGGGAATCTTATCCGGGTCGGGACGTCGCTTGAGAATGGCGATCAGGTCCTTGTATTCGAGCCTAACCGGGAGACGGAAGTCGGTGGTCCCCTTCCCGCGTAACTCCACCGGCTCCCTGGCCCCTCCCCGGGCTACGGGGAGGGTGAGAACCTGCAGGTCGTAATGATAACCGTTCAGGGTGACCGCGAAGGAGTTGGGGTTCTGGATCGCCAGGAGGAATTCCAGGTCGACCCCGCGGGAATCCAGGTTGATGAGGTTGGTTCGCTGCACCGTCACCGTCGGTTCGGCGACGAACATGGCACAGCCGGTGAAAAACAGCAGGAACAGAGAGAGGAGTCTCTTCACTATCGCTTCTCCGTTAAGGCGCTTACGACGGCAACTGATCGATCCCTATCAACGCCTGCCGGGGGGTGAGGGAGCGCATCTCGCTCAGCAGTTCCTTGTGATACTGGCGGATACGGACCGCATACAACCGGGCCTCGGCGCCGGCGCCGCAGTAGAATCGTTTGGCAAGGGTCAGGTTGCCCCCTGCCATCACCATCTTGCACCGAAGTTCCCGGACGGCGGCGTCGGCGCATTTCGCGTCGTCGGCCATCTCTTCCGGTGCATACCCATGGCTCTTCGCCCGGTGAGGCATCAGCTGCCAGACCCCCAGGGCGCCTCGCGGGGAAACCGATTTCCCCTCCAGGCCATGACCGCCGGTCTCGGCCAGGGCGATTTCCGCCAGGTCCAGCGGGATGAAGGGGGTACCGAGGGTTTTCAGATAACAAAGTTTCGCCAGATGCCATGCCCTCTGTTCGTCGGTCCTGCGGGCAAAGGCTGCGGCGATGGCGGGGACCTGCCTCCACCGCTCTTCCAGGGAGGTCCCTTTTTCCATGAGGTTCAGCGCTCCCCGCGACGTTTCGCCGTCTCTATCGCTCGTCGGGCTCGAATCCTGGCGCACGTAGGCCTGATTGGTGGAGACGAGGATCAGGGAGAGTAATCCTGCAATAATGAGTGCTATTCGCATAAGTAAAAAATGGGAGGTGGTATCGGCTTTGCCGGATGGGTCTGATCTTCTGTCCAGTGGCTCCTGCTGCTCCGGCGGGGAACTCCTTTCGCAATGGATTCGTAAAACACCAAAAGGCCCTCGAAAGGGCCTTTTTCTTTTGTTGGCGTTCGCCGCCTAACAGTGTGGGGGGTATATACCCTACCACCTTTCAACAGTCAACTAAATTATGACAATACCGTTCAAATTCGACCAGTTAGCACACCAGAACTAGCCCCAAACGCCCCAGAATGCCGCCAGTCGGGGCTAACAAGACGCTGAATGACTTAAGGTTGCTCAAAAATGGTCAGATCGTCGCACCCGCAGCGAGCTCCGCGGAGGCGT
>CAYSJJ010000046.1:0-34168 GCA_964431365.1 uncultured Geobacter sp.
CAGTATACACAATTTTCCTGTCTGTCTCTAATTTAGAAAAGTCGTTGTAGATAGCACAATTACGAGGAGGTTACCAATGATCGAAGCATATCTCGCCCATGAAGCCGAGCGTAAGGCCCAGGGGATTCCCGCCCTGCCGCTCAACCCGGAGCAGACCGCCGAGCTCTGCAAGCTGCTGGAGGCCCCGCCGGCCGGCAAGGAAGAGTTCCTGCTCAACCTGCTGAAGGAGCGCGTCTCCCCCGGTGTTGACCCGGCTGCCGAAGTAAAGGCCGCGTTCCTCGCTGAAATCCTCAAAGGCACCAAGAAGTCTCCGCTGGTCTCCAAGGTGGACGCCGTCCGCATCCTCGGCACCATGATCGGCGGCTACAACGTCGGCCCGCTGGTCGACGCCCTGAAGGACGCCGAACTGGCCGACGAGGCCGCCTGCGCCCTCTCCGGCATGACCCTGGTCTACGACGGCTTCGACAAGGTCGTGGAGCTTTCCAAGTCCAACGCGGCAGCGAAAAAGGTCCTGGAGTCCTGGGCCAATGCCGAGTGGTTCACCAAGCGCCCCGGCCTGCCCGAGACCATCAAGGTGAAGGTCTTCAAGGTGGAAGGTGAGATCAACACCGACGACTTCTCCCCGGCCGGCGACGCCTGGAGCCGTCCCGACATCCCGCTGCACGCCCTGGCCATGGGCAAGACCCGTTTCCCGAACCGCCTCGGCCAGATCGCCGAGTGGCGTGCTGCCGGGAACCAGGTTGCCTTCGTGGGCGACGTGGTCGGTACCGGTTCGTCCCGCAAGTCGGCCTGCAACTCGGTCCTCTGGCACATGGGGCAGGACATCCCCTGCGTTCCCAACAAGAAGACTGCCGGCGTGATCATCGGCGGCGTCATCGCCCCGATCTTCTTCAACACCGCCCAGGACTCCGGCGCACTGCCGCTCAAGGCGGACGTGACCAAGATGAACGACGGCGACGTCATCACCATCAATACCAAGAAGGGAGAGATCGCCAACGCCGCCGGTGAGGTCATCTCCACATTCAAGATCGCTCCGAATACCCTGGCCGACGAATTCCGCGCCGGCGGCCGGATTCCGCTGATCATCGGCCGCGCCATCACCGACAAGGCCCGTGCCGCCCTCGGCCTCGGCGCCACCGACGTATTTACCCTCCCGGTCAACCCGGCGCCCAAGGCTGACCAGGGGTACTCCCTGGCCCAGAAGATGGTCGGCAAGGCCTGCGGCGTAGCCGGTATACTCCCCGGCACCGCCTGCGAGCCGAAGATGACCACCGTCGGCTCCCAGGACACCACCGGCCCCATGACCGCCGACGAACTGAAGGAACTGGCCTGCCTCAAGTTCCTCTCGCCGATGTTCATGCAGTCGTTCTGCCACACCGCCGCTTATCCGAAGCCGGCGGACGTGAAGATGCACAAGAACCTCCCCAAGTTCATCACCGACCGTGGCGGCGTGCCCCTCAAGCCGGGCGACGGCGTCATCCACTCCTGGCTGAACCGCCTGCTCCTCCCGGACACTGTCGGGACCGGCGGCGACTCCCACACCCGTTTCCCCATCGGCATCTCCTTCCCGGCCGGTTCCGGTCTGGTGGCCTTTGCCGGCGCCATGGGCTTCATGCCGCTGGACATGCCCGAGTCCGTCCTTGTCCGCTTCAAGGGTAAGCTGAATCCTGGCATCACCCTGCGCGACGCGGTCAACGCCATCCCCTACTGGGCCATCAAGCAGGGGAAACTGACCGTGCCTAAGAAGAACAAGATCAACATCTTCAACGGCCGCATCTTGGAGATGGAAGGTCTTCCGGACCTGACCGTGGAGCAGGCGTTCGAGCTGACCGACGCCGCTGCCGAGCGTTCCGCCGCTGCCGGCTGCATCCAGCTCTCCAAGGAGAGCGTGGCCACCTACCTCCGTTCCAACGTGGCCCTGATGAAGCAGATGATCAAGGACGGCTACCAGGACGCCAAGACCCTGCAGAACCGGATCGACGCGGTCAATGCCTGGCTGGCCAAGCCGGAACTGCTTGAGGCGGACAAGAACGCCGAGGCAACCGGCGCCTATGCCGACGTGATCGAGATCGACCTGTCCGAGATCACCGAGCCGATCCTGGCCTGCCCGAACGACCCGGACGACGTCAAGCTCCTCTCCGAGGTTGCCGGCACCCCGATCCAGGACGTCTTCCTCGGCTCCTGCATGACCAACATCGGTCACTTCCGCGCCGCCGCCGAGATCTGGCGTGGCCTGAAGTTCAACCCGGCTGTCCGTACCTGGATCTGCCCGCCGACCCGCATGGATCAGGCCAAGCTCAAGGACGAGGCATACTTCTCGGTCTACAGCGCCTTCGGCGCCCGGATCGAGATCGCCGGCTGCTCGCTCTGCATGGGTAACCAGGCCCGCGTGCCCGACGGGGTGAACATGTTCTCCACCTCGACCCGTAACTTCGACGACCGGATCGGCGACGGCGCCAAGGTGTTCCTCGGTTCCGCCGAACTGGGTGCCGTGGCCTCCACCATGGGCAAACTCCCCACGGTTGCCGAGTTCATGGCGATCTACAAGGAGAAGGTCGAGCCGAAGAAGGATACGATCTACAAGTATCTGCAGTTCGACGAGATGCCCGAGTACAAGTAAGCCTTATTGCTGAGCACGAAACGGCCCGCCGGGAAATCCCGACGGGCCGTTTCTTTACTGAGCCAAAAGAGATAGAACGTGGAATCGTATCCCGTTCACTTGAAAAAGCCGAACAGATTCCTGAACAAACGCCGTACCTTCCCCGAGAAACTCTGATCCACCTTCCTCTGCATGCCGCCGATGTCCGGTACCTCCGCCAGGGCCTGGCGGTACTCCGTATCGTTCAGCACCCCCTTCTCCCGCAACAGCCGCAGCAACATGTCCGAGCGTTTCAGCACCCGGTCCAGATGCCGGTACGGGTTGTAGACCTTCTGCGGTCCGGGGAGCATGGCGGCCAGGAAGGCGCATTCCCGGGGGGTGAGGGCACCGGTCCTCTTGTCGAAATAGTAGCGGGCGCCATGGCCGACTCCGTACACCATCGGTCCCAGCTCGACGATGTTCAGGTAGAGCTCCAGTATCCGTCCCTTGGTCAACTCCTGTTCCATCCGCTTGGCGAGATAGATCTCCTCGATCTTGCGGGTGACGGTCTTCTCCCGGGAGAGGAACAGGTTCTTTGCCGCCTGCTGGGTGATGGTCGAGGCGCCGCGGGCAAGGCGCTTCTTTTCCAGGTCATACCTGATGGCGTCTTTGATCGCCCGGACGTCGATCCCCTCGTGGCGGTAGAAGTTGGCGTCCTCCGCCACGATGACCGCCCACTTCATCACCGACGGTATCCCTTCCGCCGGCGTCCACCAGGCGTTATGCGGCCCGACCACGAAGGGGTGCAGCTTTCCCTGCCAGTCCTTTACCTGGATGGTCAGGTTCATCCGCCGGTCGGCGAGTCCCGCCACCGGGGGGAGGCGGTACAGCGCCACGCCGATGTATGCGGCGTAGAGGACGGCGGCGCCGAGGATAATGGCCCCCAGCCATTTTACTGCTTTCACGAATACCTCTCATGAGATGTGCTGATGGGGTACACGATAGCAGAAACTGGCGGTCAAGGGTAATGCTCATTGCACCCCCCGGCCCAGGTCATGGCCGGTAGCGGATCACCGGTTACGCCACTGGAACTGGTGAGGCCATTTGTTCGGACTGGTTGTAGTCATGGCCGTGTGGCAGACGTTGCAGGCGGTCGCCATGCCGTCGCTGCCGTGCTTCTGGAGAAATTCGGAAATCCCTGCACCCCTGGAGCCATCGTGGCAGACGCCGCAACTGCCGATGGACTTGGCTCCACCCTGGTACTGAACGGCCTGGTAATTGTCCGCCGCCTCCCGGCTCGGGACCATGGCATGCGGGCTGCTGTGGCAGCCGGCGCAGTACACTGCACCGTGTCCCTTGGCATTACGGTAGAGGGTGGTGCCGGTGTCCACTTCGGCCACGCCGCCGTGGCAGGTGGCGCATTTCGGCTCGTCCTTCCAGGGAATCCGACCGCTGGAGATGATGGAGTAGGCGACCTGGCGCATGGTCCCGTGACAGCTGGTGCAGTTGCCGTTGCTGGCCGTGTGGGCCAAGCTCCTGTTGCAGCGGGTGGTGGAGCCGGGATGGCAGTCGAAGCAGGCGATGGCCGTGCCGTCCGGTGCGCTCCTGGTGGCATGGGCGCGATGAATGGCCTGGGAGAGGAATTTGCCGGAATCGCCCGGCGTATCCAGGCCCAGGGCCGGCGTGCCATGGCAGCTGGCGCAGAGGATCGGCTGGCGAGGAACCAGGAGCCCGTCGGGGGGCTGATGCAGTGCGTCGTGCTTCTGCAGGATGTCGAGAAAGGCGTTATTGTTGTTGGCGGGGGCGGGAAGATGGCACTTGGCTCAGTTGATCTCGTCGGAGGTGGGTACCGTGGTCCTTGTCTGCGCAACCACCGCCCCGCCGGCATCCTTGACGGTCACCTCCACGACCTGGTAAGGGTTCCATCTCCCACTGTCGTCGACCGGCGTGACCGGGATGCCATTCACCTGAAAATGGTCCCCCTTGGCGAGCATCGTGCCGGCCAGGCCGTTGTGAATGCCCGGGTCTTCCAGGTTGAGCCCCGTGTCGGTTGCCAGCGGCGTCGTGAGACCGAAGAGCGCCTGGACGTTCTGCCAGAACTGACTGAAGCTCCCCTTGGCGGCCGAACCCGTGTTGCCGACCATCCGGTACTCGACCGTCAGGCCGGCGGTGACTATACGGGGCGGGTTCCCCCGTTCGATGACCTGGGCCCAGACGGTGTTGTAGGGAGGCAGGATGACGGCAGTGTCGTAAGTCGGATTGAGACAGTGCATTCCCAGGTCGTTCCAGGCGAGCACGACATACTTGGCTGTCTGAGCAGGAATGCGGGGGGAGTCCGGGTTGCCGCCACTGCAGGCGACGAGCGCCGCCAGCGACAGGAGTGTACAGAGGCAACGGAGAGTGGCGAGTGTGCGTTGACGTTTCATGGCTGCTCCTTTTCGTCTCGTCGGTCAGCTGACTCATGGTGAGCATAGGTTATCATCGTTGGGTAGTAATTCAACAGTGGTGCAAAGGGGGGCGAATTCTTTCGCGGGGGTTGCGAGGGAGCGATCTTCGGGGATAATTCGGTTAGGTGTCAGACAGTACAGAATCGGCCGGAGGTTGTCATGGCTGCTGAGGTGAGTCTTCCTGTCGCGGAAGAGATCCTGAATTCCCTGAACGACGGTTTGTACGTAACCGATACCGAGCGCCGGATCCTTTACTGGAACAAATCCGACCAGCGGATCACCGGTTGGGCCGCAGAGGATGTGCTGGGGCGCAGCTGCAAGGACAACATCCTCTGCCACGTGGACAAGGACGGGCGGGCGCTCTGTACCACGGATCTCTGTCCGCTCCATCGCTGCATGGTCACCGATACGATGAGCAGTTCTCCCCTTGTCGTCTTTGCCCAGACCAAGACGGGGGCGCGCGTACCCGTGGCGGTGTCCGTTTCCCCGCTTCATGGTGCGAACGGTGAGGTGATCGGAGGGGTAGAGACCTTTCAGGATTATACTGAGACCTACGCGAATCTCGGGCTGGCGAAGCGGATTCAGACTCTCTCGCTGGAGCAGGACCTGCCGAAGGACGACCGGGTCGGCTTTACCTCTATGTATCTGCCGCATGATCTGATCGGGGGGGACTTTTTCGCCATAGGGCATCTCGACGCCGATCACTATGGCTTTCTTCTGGCCGACGTGATGGGGCATGGCGTTGCTGCCGCCCTTTACACCATGCATTTGAGCTCGCTATGGGGCCGCTACCGCAACACCCTCATGCAGCCGGTGAAATTCGCCCTGCATTTGAACCGGGATCTGTGCAATATCGTCAAGGGAGAATCCTTTGCCACGGCGATCTGCGGTGTCCTGGATGCCTCCCGGAAGAGGGTGAGGATCGCCTCTGCCGGCGGTCCACCCCTGGTCCTGGTGCACTCCGATGGCCGGACCGAGCAGGTGAGCGCCCCGGGATTGCCATTCGGCATGATCGCGGACGCCGACTACGAGGAGTACGAATTCCACTGCACCTCCGGCGACTCCCTGCTGATGTTCACCGACGGTGCCGTAGAAATTAACGATCCGGCCGGGCGGATGCTGGGAGCGGAAGGGCTGATCGGCATCCTCCGCTCCCTGGGGTATCCACAAGCAAGGCTCAGGATCGAACCTCTGGAAGAGGCGTTACTGGACTTTTCCAGCGGCATACGCCTGGATGACGACCTGACCCTGTTGGAAGTCCGGTTCACCTGATGTAACGGTACGTTGAGGCTCATCAGGCGCAATCGTAACCTGGCCCTCTGCATTAATATGACACACAGGGGACAAACGGTTGGGTTCCGCAGCAATGCTACTTGTTGTGGCCCCTTCCCTTGCCTCTCCCCCTGCCGCGCTCCTCCTGCAGTCCGCCCCCCGGTGCGCCGCTCAGCACGAAGTCACCGCGCTTCAGGGCGTGAAACTCCGACGATCCCGGCTTGATGCCGAGTTTCTTGGCTATGACCCCCCAGCCTTTCCCCCGGTTGCTCTGGTACACCTGCACGACCGTCTCGGGCGCTTTCCGGGTCATCTGCCCGAGTTGGAAGACCATGAAGGCGTCGGCAGGCTCCTTGACCGTGCCGATCACAGTTCTGACCTGCATCTCGGGAATGCCGAACTGGGCGCTCACCCGGGCGGAAAAGCCGCTCAGGTCGGTCCTGGCCTGGATATTGAGGTTGGTGAGGAAGTCGTCGAGCCCGGCAAAGGCCGGGGTGCAGAAGAGGAGAAGCGCAACTGCTGCAAGAGCCGTTCTTTTCATGATGGGTACTCCTTGGAATGAGTTCGCTGCAGAGGGAAATGCAGGTGGATGATGATTGGTATTTTCTAAACTATTGCCGGAAAGGGGCGAGTGTCAAGCAGGAGAAGCCCATGATTGACCGATTGCCTCTTACGATCCCCGCAGTATCCCCTCCGCCGCCCGTATTCCGCTGGCCCAGGCGCCGGTGATGCCGCGGGAGGTCCCGGCGCCGTCGCCGACCATGTAGACGTCCCTGCTCACCCGGAAATGACGGTCCAGAAAGAGAGGCTTGTTGGCGTACATCTTGATCTCGGGATAGTACATGATGGTGCTCGGGTGGAGGACGCCGGGGACGATGGTGTCGAGTTTCTTCAGCGCCGCCCAGATGTGGCGCATGATCTTGGCCGGCACGGCGAGCCCCAGGTCGCCGGCCGTGACCGGGCAGCTGGGGGGGAACGAGTAGAGGTCCTCGTTGAACCGATCCTGGGTGGAGCGTCTCCCCATCCGGAAATCTCCCACCCGCTGCATGAGCGGCTTGCCGCCGCCGATTTCGTTGGCCAGCCTGCCGAGATAGACGGCCATCTGCTGGCCGCTCCTGACCGGGTCTTTCAGGCCGATGGTCTTGAGCAGGGCGAAATTCACCAGGTTATTCCCCGCCCGCTCCTCCGAAAAGGCATGGCCGTTCACCAGGTTGAACCCCTGGTACCGCTCCTGCACCACCCGGGCATGCCCCGAGTTGGTGCAGAAGGTGCGCACCCCGTCAGGGAAGTAGAACTTGGGGTCGTAGTAGTCGTTGACGATGGGGTAGTTGTTCAGGGTCGTCTCGATGCGGACCCCCACGTCGACCGTATTGTCGACGTACCCGATCCCCATCCGCTCCATCACCTGCTGGAGAAAGCTGAACCCCTTCCGCCCCGGGGCGACGATCACCTTTCTGCCGTGCACCGTTTCCGTGCCGATCACGACGTCGGTCACCCCCTCGCGGTCGCGGACATCGGTCACCTCCCTCTCCAGCAGGAACTGCACGCCGCGGCGCTCCAGCTCATCCCGCAGGCGCTGGATCAGGACCAGACTCCGGTCGGTGCCCACATGCGCCTGGCGCACGTCGAGGAGGGTGACGCCGATCCGCTCGGCCCGGCGCTGATAGAGATCCAGGTTCTGTTTCTCCTTGATGACCGGCTGCAGGCGGTTCTCCACCAGGGGGAGGAGCCGTTCGGCCTCCTCCCGGGTCCAGGTGTCGTTGGCAAAACCGATGGGATAGGTGTAGTTCTGCTTGCAGTCGTTCAGGAGGCCGCCGGAGCAGATCTTTTCCCGGTCGACCATGAGGATGGAGAGGGAGGGAGCATGCTCGGTGAGCTGATAGGCCGCGCCGAGACCGGCCGGGCCGGTACCGACGATGATGATGTCATAGTCGGGAACCGGCATGGCTACTCTACCGGTCTGGCCGGCGTCAGGTGCCAGATCCCGGCATTATACTCGCCCATGGTCCGGTCGGTGGAGAAGCGGCCGCTGCAGGCGGTGTTCCGGATGCTCATCCGTGTCCACTCATCCTCGTCCCGGTAGGCGGCAGCGGCCTTCCGCTGCGCCTCCAGGTAGCTTCGGAAGTCGGCTGCGGTCAGCCATGGATCGTCGGGACTCGAGAGGGAGCAAAGGATCGGGTCGAAGATTCCCGGTTCGAACTGGTTGAAGATCCCGCTCTCCAGGAGCCGCACCACCCGCGCCAGATCTTCGTCCGCGGCGATGATCGCTGCCGGGTCGTAGCGGTGCCGGCGCTGCTCCACCTCTTCGGCGGTCAGCCCGAAGAGGAAGAAGTTTTCATCCCCCACCTCTTCGCGGATCTCGATGTTCGCCCCATCCAGGGTGCCGATGGTGAGGGCGCCGTTCATCATGAACTTCATGTTGCCGGTGCCCGAGGCCTCCTTGCCGGCGGTGGAGATCTGCTCCGACAGGTCGGTCCCCGGGGCGATGATCTCCATGGCCGAGACCCGGTAGTTGGGGAGGAACGCCACCTTGAGCAGCGGGGCGGCCTCGGGGTCGGCGTTGACCACCGCAGCCACGTTGCTGATCAGCTTGATGATCCGTTTGGCCATGAAGTAGCCCGGGGCGGCCTTGCCGCCGATCAGGACGCAGCGCGGCGTCCAGTCGGCGGTGTCCCCGCGTTTGATCCGGTCGTAGAGATGGATCACGTGCAGCACGTTCAGCAGCTGGCGCTTGTATTCGTGGATCCTTTTCACCTGCACGTCGAAGAGCGCGTCGGGGTCGAACTCTACCCCGCACTCGGCGGCCACCAGCTTGGCCAGGCGCTCCTTGTTGGCCCGCTTGACCTGGCGCCAGCGCTGGCGAAACGCCCCATCCCCGGCCAGGGGGAGCAGGCTCCGCAGCCGCTCCAGCTCCACCTCCCACCCGGCTCCGATGGTTCCGTCCAGCAGACGCGCCAGATCCCGGTTGCACCAGGCAAGCCAGCGCCGCGGGGTGACGCCGTTGGTCTTGTTGTTGAACTTGTGGGGCCAGAGTTCGAAAAAGTCGCGGAACAGCCCCTCGGCCAGGAGCCGCGAGTGAATGGCCGCCACGCCGTTGACCGAAAAACTGGCCACGATGGCCAGGTACGCCATGCGTACCATCGGCTCGCTCCCCTCCTCGATCAGGGACATGCGCTGGAGCCGACCGGTGTCGCCGGGCCATTGCCGGGCCACTTCGGCCAGGAAGCGGGCGTTGATCTCGAAAATGATCTCCAGGAGCCTCGGCAGCAGCTGGCGGAAGAGCCGCACCGGCCACTTCTCCAGCGCCTCGGGAAGCAGGGTGTGGTTGGTGTAGGCCATGGTCCGGGAGGTGATCCCCCAGGCCTCCTCCCATCTCAGCCCGTGCTCATCCATCAAGAGCCGCATCAGCTCGGCCACGGCACAGCTGGGGTGGGTGTCGTTCAACTGGAAAACGTTCTTGGCGGCAAAGTCGGAGAAGTCGGCGCCGTGGCTCCCCAGCCAGCGGGCCAGCACGTCCTGCAGGCTTGCCGAGGCGAGGAAATACTGCTGGCGCAGCCGCAGCTCCTTGCCGTTTTCGCTGGCATCGTTGGGATAGAGCACCAGGGTGATCTGTTCGGCCATGTTCTTGGCCGCCACCGATTCGGGGTAGAAGCCGGCATTGAACTCGCCCAGGTCGAACTCGTCGGTGGCCGCGGCCTTCCAGAGCCGCAGGGTGTTGACGGTGCCGTTCTTGTAGCCCGGCACCGGTACGTCATAAGGGATGGCGAGGACGTCGTTGGTGTCGACCCAGCGGGGGGCCAGCCGCCCGGCCGGGTCCCGGTGGAATTCGGTGCGGCCGCCGAAGCGGATCCGCTGGGTGTATTCGGGCCGCTCGATCTCCCAGGGGTTCCCGTCGCGCAGCCAGTGGTCAGGCGCCTCCACCTGCCCGCCGTCGACGATTTCCTGGCGGAACATGCCGTACTCGTAGCGGATGCCGTAACCGGTCACCGGCAGCTGCAGGGTGGCGCAGCTGTCGAGGAAGCAGGCCGCCAGCCGCCCCAGACCGCCGTTGCCCAGACCGGCGTCGTGCTCGGTCTCGGCCAGTTCCTCCAACTCCATCCCCAGGCACTGCAGGGCCAGGACGGTGTTCTCGTCCAGTCCCAGGTTCAGCATGGCATTCCCCAGTGCCCGTCCCATGAGAAACTCCAGGGAGAGGTAGTAGGCGTGCCGGCAGTCGTCTTCCTCGTAGGCGTAGCGCGTCTGCTTCCAGCGCTCCAGGAGCCGTTCGCGCAGAATGAGCACCAGCGCCTGGTAGGCGTAATGGACGGAGCGGCAATTGCGGTCGCGGCCCAGCGTGTGGGTGTAGTAACGGCGAAAGTCGTCAACCAGGCTGAGCACGTCCATCCCCAGCAGGGGAAGATCGGTCAGACTGGCGCTCAATTGACTGCGATGGCGCAGCTTGTCGTTCATGGTGTCACTCTCCGTGGATATTTCGGCCCCGTGGTCTCTTCCCGCGCTCGGGGCGCAGCAACAGTATACTATCCTAAACGGCCTTGTCACCCCTGCCGGCCTCTCCCGGCGGAGATGGGCCTCGCGGGGCATCCCGGGGAGCGCTCGGAAGCAGTCAACGTGATACTGTTCGGAGGGATCTGCCGACTGAAGAGTGATGCACTGCGCAGACGGAGTCTGACCGGCACAAAAGCGGTCAGTAACGAGGCGCCGCAGGGCGGGGCGGGAGGCTGGAGCATCGGCCTGCGCCTCCGGAGCGGCCGCTTATGCCATGCCGAAACGCTGCCGCACCTCCGGTGGCGCCTGGTCGAAATGCGAAAACTCCATGGTGAAGGTGCCGCGCCCCTTGGTGGCGCTGCGCAGCTCGGTCATGTAGCCGAACATCTCGGACAGCGGCACCCGGGCGCGGATCACTTCCATGTCGCCGCGTATCTGCATCCCCTCGACACTCCCCCGTTTCTGCTGCAGGGTGCCGACCACCCTGCCGGAGTAATCGGCGGGGACGGTGAGTTCCAGGACCATGACCGGCTCGAGAAGGGTCGGCCTCCCCTTGCGGGAGGCCGACATCAGCCCCAACTGAGCCGCGGCGCGCAGGCCGTGCTCCGTGGTCACCCCGGGCTGGAAGGGGGCCTCGGTGACCCGTACCTCCAGGTCGGTCAGGGGGTAGCCCGACAGAGCCCCGGCTGTGCACCCCTGTTCCAGGCTTTCGCGCAGGGCAGTGCGCAGCTCCGGCGGCAGGGCGCTGTCGGTTTCGGCGGGAAGGTGCAGCTGCAGACCCTTGCCGCGGGGGAGCGGTGTCAGCTGCAGCACGAGCTCGCCGCCGTGGACCTTTCCCTCCAATTCGCGGCGGAAGCATTCGCGGTGTTCCACGGAACGGGTCAAGGTTTCGCGGTAAACGACCTGGGGCCGGCCGGTTTTGACCTGTACGCCGAACTCGCGCCAGAGCCGGTCGGTGACGATTTCCAGGTGCAACTCGCCCATGCCGGTAATGATGGTCTGTCCCGTCTCCGGGTCCTCGCGCACGCGGAAGGTGGGGTCTTCCCACTGAAGTTTTTCCAGGGCCGGGAGGAGCTTCTCCCGGTCTTCAGTACCCCTCGGTTCCACCGCAAGTGAGACGACCGGCTCGGGGATGGCCAGGCCGGCCAGCAGCAGCGGGTGCCCCGGAGCGCAGATGGTGTCGCCGGTGAGCGCAGCGCGCATCCCGGCAGCGGCAACGATATCGCCGGCCCGGGCCTCCTCCAGACGTTCGCGGCGGTGGGCGTGCATGCGGAAGAGCCGCGGGATCCGTTCGCGGCAGAGGCGGGTGGTGTTCCAGACTTCGTCGCCTGCGTGCAGGATGCCGGCGTAGAGCCGCAGAAAGGTGAGTTTGCGCCCCTCGTCCGAGCGGACCTTGAAGGCGAGGGCACACAGGTCGCCGGTCGGGTCGGGGATGACCGTCTCCGTCTCGTTGCCGTCGTCAGGGGGGTGGGCACGCACCGGTGCCGTCTCCAGCGGGGAGGGGAGGAAGGAGCCGATCGCGTCCATGAGCGGCTGGATCCCCTTGTTGCGCAGGGCCGAGCCGAGCAGCACCGGCACCAGCCGGCAGGCCAGGGTGCCGCGGCGTAGTGCCGCCTGCAGGCGCTCGGCAGCGATCTCCCTCCCATCGAGGAAGTCGGCCAGGATCGTGTCATCGAAGTCGGCCGCGGCCTCCACAAGCTGCTCCCGGGCGACACGCACCTCTTCGGCCAGTTCGGCGGGGAGCGGGCCGACCGCTATCGTTGCCCCCTGGTCGGTTTCGGCGAAGGTTAGCGCCTGGCGGGTCAGCAGGTCCACCACCCCGTGGAACCCTCCCTCGACCCCCAGCGGAAGTTGGAGGAGGACCGGCCGGGCGTGAAGCATTTCGACCATCTGTGTCAGCACTGCCAGGTGGTCGGCGCCGATGCGGTCCATCTTGTTGATCAGGCAGACCCGCGGCACCCGGTAGCGTTCGGCCTGGCGCCAGACCGACTCGCTCTGCGGCTGCACCCCCTCCACGGCGCTGAAGATCGCCACCGCACCGTCCAGCACCCGCAACGAGCGCTCCACCTCGATGGTGAAGTCGATATGCCCCGGGGTATCGATCAGGTTGATCCACCACGTTTTCCAGCGGCAGGAGGTGGCGGTGGCGGTAATGGTGATGCCGCGCTCCTGCTCCTGCTCCATCCAGTCCATGGTCGCCAGGCCGTCGTGGACCTCCCCCATCTTGTGGATCTCCCCGCTATAGAAGAGAATCCGCTCCGAGACGGTGGTCTTGCCGGCGTCGATGTGAGAGATAATGCCGATGTTCCGGATGGCATCCAACGGTGGGTGAGTCATGTCGCCTCGGTGTATGCATATGCCATTTGAAGTATCCCCGGCAGTACCGGTTCCGGGCCGTGTGGAAGAATCTCTCGCAGCTTCCCTGTCTTTAACTTTATCCGACTATGTGCCTCTGGCAAGGATGACCTCCCTTGTCCCATCTCCATGTGGGCAGTACATGGTGGCCCTTGCACAAGGCGACCGAGGTTACGATTATGGATAAGTCGAAATGATTGGCGCTTTATAATTGGCAAATTCTATTGAATCGTTCCGGTCAGGTGTTAAACTGGAGGAAGCCTGCATGTAAGGTCGCGGATTCACAAGGAGGCGGTATGAAAAGGCTTGGAAAGGTTGCAGCGGCAGCAGCAATGGTTTTGGTGGGAGCCTTCGTCAACGGGTGCGGTGGCGGAGGAGGGGGTGGCACCGTAACCGCCGTTGACACGACGCGGCCGGTGGTGGTCTATAGCACGCCGGCGAACAATGCCCCAGGCATAGGGACCAACAGCAAAGTCACCGTCACCTTCAGCGAGGCCATGGACCCCGCGTCGGTAACCACAGGCTCGTTCCTGCTCATCGACACGACAACTAATCCTCCAGCTCCGGTCCCTTCCACGGTCGTCTCCTATGACCAAGCCAACAGAATCGCCACCCTGTCCGCTCCGTCGCTTGAGGGTAGCCATCTGTACAGTGCCAAGATCACCACGAACGTCAAGGACCAGGCCGGAAACTCGATGGCGGCCGACTACAGCTGGACGTTTACCACGGCAGCTGGCGCCGACGTCACCCCGCCGGTCGTCACGTCCCGGTCGTCAGCCGACGGCGCGACCGGTATCGCGACCTCATCGTCGGTGGCCATGTCGTTCAGCGAGCCGATGAACGTCAGCTCCGTCGGGAATGCGTTCTCCCTGAAGGAAAGTGCGACGAACAGTACGGTAGCGGGGACGTTCTCCTATGCCGGCGGGGTTGGGGTCTTCACCCCGTCAACCGACCTGAAGGCCGGAACAAACTATTCCGTAACCCTCACCACGGCCGCAACGGACCTGACCGGCACGCCGCTGACGTCAGGCACTTCGTGGAACTTCACCACCAGTGCAGGGGTCGACAGCACCCCCCCCACCGTAACGTCGGTCACCCCGGCGTCAGGCGCTACCAACGTCCCGAGAAGCACGTCGATTTCTGCTGTCTTCAACGAACCGATTTATCCCGAGTTGTTCGGAAGCATCAACGGCATTGCAACCACGGTCGTTGTCGACTACGCGACGAATACGGCTACCATGACACCGACGGTTCCGCTCAATCCGACCAGTGTGTACACGTTCAGCGTACGCGTGAAGGATCTGTCAGGTAATCTGATGCCTTCCCCGCACGAATGGAGCTTCACAACAGGCAACTGAGGCTGGATGCCGCTGGAAACGGGAGAGGAGGCGACGAAGGGGCCGGTCGTGACCTCCCGTCGCCCAGTGCGGTTCAGTCGATGCAGAGCAAACGTGTAGTGGCGGCGTCACGGTTTTTTTGCTACAACATGCAGCGTCCAATCGATTCTCAAGAGGAGTTGCTGCATGTCTCGCATGGTGCCCCTGGTGGGGAATTGTGACGGTCCAGAGGAGATCGTCGCGCGGGAAGTAGAGAGGCTGAAGCGAAGGGTCATCTGGTGTGAGCGGGCCGGTGGCGACCGGTGGCGCCGGATTTCCTTCCTGTACCGGGTGGCGGACAGTTTTGGCCGTCGGGTCTTTGCCCATTCCTACTGCCACGGGGAGATGAGGCTCTCCGTCGGGTGTACGACCGGCCACTGCTGCCAGTGCAGGCCGGACGTCTTTGCATACGAGAATGAGGTCCTGGAACTGCTGCCGAAAAGGGTGGACCTTACAGGATACTGCCCCTTCTTCAATCTCGCCAAGAAGAGTTGCGGCATTTATGGCGTCAGGCCGTTCGCCTGCCGGATCTACTACAACCTCGCCTCTACCGGGCATTACTGCCAGAACCCGAACGACGCGACGCTGCAGCTGTTCGACAATCTCAGACCACATCTGGAGAGGATACTAGGACCCTACCGGGGAGGGTACGGCGGCTGCTGACGGCAGCCCACTTCCCGAACGGCCCGGCCCTCTCCTCCCCGCCGCAGCAACCCTCTTCCATACCTATTTTCATTGCCAGGACCGGACTATCCTCTCCCGTTGGAAGTAGTCGGTCTCACTGTTGCTAGTAAGAGGATGTAATTGGTCCTTTTTGTCTTGCATTGGGTGCCAAAAATGAGTTTAATGGCAGCGCAATTCCACAAAACAGCTCGTCAAGGAGGCATGATGAACCGTGCAGCGAAACGAATGGTGGTGTTTTCTTTAGTGGTCTCGGCGCTGGCCGTACAATACGGCTGTGGCGGTGAGGGGACCAATGCCCCGGCGACCAAGCTGACCGCCTCGACGGTGACCTCCGCATCGGTCAACAGTCACAGTCACACCGTGGCGGTCCCGTTCACCGACCTCGGCGCCACTTCCGCCGCCAACTACCGAAGCAGCACGACCGACGGACATTCTCACGTCATCGCGTTGTCGCCGCAACAGTATGCCGACCTGTCCGCCGGCAAACGGGTGGTCATCACCTCTACTGCGGAAACCGACGGACACAGCCATACCTGGGAGATCCTGGGGGGGAACGTTCTCTATGAATCGCTCTGCTACAACTGTCACTCAAATGACAAACGGGGCGTGGCAGGGATGCCTGGCATAACGTTAAGCTCACAACAATCTTCCGCCCTGGCCAATCCGGCAGGGGCTCCACTGTCCGTGGCCGCTTCGGCGACTCCCGATCCAGGCTTCACCAGCACCACGACAACCGCAACGCTCGACGGGGCAGCTCTGTATGCCTCCTACTGCGCCGGTTGCCACGGATCCCTCGCCACCACCCCGAAACGCGGCCGGACCGCCGCCCAGATCAAGACGTCCATTGCCGCGCCCTACACCGGCATGGGAAGTCTGAGCAGCCTTACCGACGCGCAGATACAAGCCATCGCCACAGCCCTTCAGTAGCAGCTGGCTGCATTTTGGATGGTCGTTGTGTCTTCCTTACGTGGCTGACGGATGGGAGAGGCCGCACCTGGCAAACGAGTGGGGAGAAACGGGCACCGTTACGGTGTCCGTTTCCGTATCTGCCTGGCGACGTAGAATAATCCTGATGAGATGACGATTGTCATTGCTCCGATGGTGTATGCCAGATTCTTACCCTGAAACAGCGCCTCGATATCCCGGGCCGTTTCGCTCAGGAGCATGATCAGTTTTCCGCCGGCAGCTTCCATTTCATGTCTGAACTTCTTGGAATGCTCGTAGTCGTACACCAGGCTGTTGTCGGCAGGTTCCGCGGCGTTCAGATAGATTGCGACCGACGAACCCAGGCCCACAACCAGGATGATCAGCGCAAGCATATATAAACGGATCTGTTGCCTCGGATGAGTCGCGTTCACGGTGAGTGTCCTTATAACGCTCAGTGATAGTTATGTCGTCGATAGAGAGTGGCAACGCGCTTTTGTGCCGGCAGGTAGTCAGATACCATCCATACGTCCGAGTATCAAGGGAATATCTCTCTCCGCAGCGTTACGGTTAGTCTTGACACCCCCCCTCTCCACACTATACTGGGCAGAGTTCATGGGGGCAATCATGCCGACACATTTTAGACAATTGTCGTCTCGATCCACGTTGGCAGCTACATTTGTGGTGCCTTTGGCCCCCATCCCGGTGGTGGCATCGTGAAGGCACCCGACGAAAGAGCCGCGAACGGGGAGCTGATCAGGCACCTGGCCTCGTTCCCGCAACTGAATCCGAACCCGATCCTTGAGGTGGACCGTGAGGGGAAGATCGTGTACTGCAACCCCGCCGCCAGCAGGCTGCAGGAAGGATGCGACCCGGAAGAGGAAGCGTGCAGGCTCTACCTGCCTCAGGACATGGATTGGATCTTGTCGGAACTGGGGGCAACGACGGAGGTATCCTCACTCTATCGTGAGTCTGCCGTGGGGGGGACGAGCTTCGGCATGACCGTACTGCTCGTCCCCCAGTTGGGAAAGGTTCGTATCTATGCCTACGATATAACCGAGCGCAAACGGGCAGAGGCGGCCCTGCGCGAAAACGAACTGAAGGCTACTGCTCTCATCAACGTCGCCGACGAATCCATCTGGCTCTTCGGCCTGCAGGGTGAAATCCTCGCTGCCAACGAAACCGCTGCCCGGCGGATGGGCCTGCGTGTCGACGACGTTGTCGGGAAACGGTGGCCGGATCTTTTGCCTCCTGATCTGGCGTCATCCCGCGCAGAAAGGGTCAGCGAGCTCCTTCGCACCGGTCGGCCGGTACGCTTCGTGGACGAGCGGGCCGGCACAATCTTCGACCATTCTGCATATCCCGTGCGTGATGTGAACGGAACAATCACGGCGCTGGCCTTTTTCAGCCGCGACATCACTCACCTCAGACAGGCCGAGGAAGAGCGGGAGCGCCTCATGGCGGAGCTTGAACGGCGGGCCGTGGAGCTGGATGCCATGTTCAAGGTGTTTCCCTTCCCCGTGTCGGTTCATGGCCTGGATGGAAGGTACCTGCGGGCAAACACGGCGACAGTGAAGCTGTTCGGGTTCGATCCGACTTCCTTCCCGCGGGAAGAGGTCGCGGGTCGCCTGAACGCCCGCTTCCCGGACGGCCGGCCGATCACTGGTGAAAACATGCCGTCCAACCGGACCCTGAAAGGGGAGGCGGTCTCCGGGGTGGAGTATCTGATCACCGACGTCCAGGGGATGGAGCATGTGCTCCTGATGAGCGCCACTCCCCTGGAGCTGGATGGTCACGTGTACGGCGCGGTCTTCGCACAGGTGGACATCACCGAGCGCAAGCGGGCTGAGGGCGAACTGCAGAAGGCTCGCAATGACCTGGAATTGCGGGTCAGGGAACGGACCGAGGACCTGGCCGCGACCGTGGAGACTCTGCTGGGGGAGATTGCCGACCGGGAGCGGGCGGAGAAAAGCCTTCAGCGCCTCAACAGCCTCTGCACCGTGCTCTCCGAGACCAACCAGGCCATTGTCCGGGCACGGGACCGGGACGAATTGTTCCGCGATTTCTGCCGCATCGCCGTGGAGCACGGCGGATTCCTGCTTGCCTGGGTCGGGCTGGTGGACGAAGGTACCGGGCAACTGGGGATGGTGGCCTCCAGCGGGGTCACCGGCTATCTGGACGATATCCGGATCACGATCAACGAGGAATCTGCCGGCCTTGGCCCCACCGGCATTTCGGTCCGCGAAGGGTCGTACTATATCTGCAACGACTTTCAACATGAGCCCTGCACCCTTCCCTGGCACGAACGGGGGAAGGCTTACGGTATCCATGCCTCGGCTTCCGTTGCCCTGAAGGAGGAGGGACGGGTGATCGGCGCTCTTACCCTGTATGCCGGGGAAGAGGAGTTCTTCGACAAACAGCATGTGGAACTCCTCGTACAGATGGGGGCGGACGTCTCCTTCGCCCTTGACAACCTGGTGCGGGAGGCGCGACGCCAGAGGGCGGAACAGTCGCTGCGGGAGGAGACCTTCGAACGTCTGCGGGCCGTGGAGGCCTTGCGCGAGAAGGAACGGATGCTCCTGCAGCAGAGCCGTCTGGCGGCCATGGGGGAGATGATCAACAACATCGCCCACCAGTGGCGTCAACCGCTGAACCTCCTGGGGCTTCTGGTGCAGCAACTGCAGATGGATTACGAGTTGGGCTCGTTCAGCGAGGAGGTCCTGAATACGAGTGTGGTCAAATCCATGGGACTGATCAACCACATGTCGCAGACCATCGACGACTTCAGGAATTTTTTCAAGCTCGACAAGGAGCCGGTCCCGTTCTCGATCCATGAGGTGGTGGAGAGAACCGTGGCACTGGTCGAAGACAGCTTCGAAAACCAGCATATCAGCATAGATTTCCATGCCAAGGCCAACCCGATTGTCATCGGCTTCCCGAACGAGTATTCCCAGGCCCTGCTCAACATCCTGATGAATGCCAGGGATGTCCTGTTGGAAAGGAGGCCCGACGATGCCACGGTTACGGTAGTCATCGGCACGGAAGGGGAGAGATCGGTGGTCACCATTGCCGACAATGCCGGCGGCATAGCGGAGGAGATCATGGGAAAGATCTTCGAGCCGTACTTTACCACCAAGGGACCGGACCGGGGGACCGGGGTGGGGTTGTTCATGTCGAAAACCATCATCGAGAAGAACATGAACGGCATGCTGACCGTGCGCAATACCGCCGAAGGAGCTGAATTCAGGGTAGAGGTGTGACAGTTGCCCTGCTATTCCTGACCTGCTCAGCAATCCCTCCTGGCGACGAAAACCGTGTAGTATGATATAATCCTCATACAGGGTAGGGAGGAGGTGGCGAGTATGAGAGGCACGAAGCGTCCGACTATGATGACGCGGCGAATGGCGCGCATGGCCATGCCTGGCAAGCACGAGATGATGATCCGTCGCGCCGCCAACCACAATGCCCATGTCATTACCCCGCACGGCAAGGTCCTGGCAGGCCGGAAAGGGCGGAAAGTGTGAGCTGACGGGGGTGAGTCCTGACTACTGTTCGCGAGTGGGGCGGTCCGGCAGAAACGGACCGCCTCTTTTCGTCTCAGCGCCTTGGCGCGGCAACAGGTCAGGATGCCAGGCTGACGCCACGCAGGCGACCATCGTCTGGTCATCGGCTATGATGCGTTCAGGGGGCGGAGCTCCCGGTCCTGCACGACGCGCAGTGGGCGAATTCCAGCGTGACCAGCTCGCATCCGCACCCGGCGCAGGCGTTCAGCCACTCGGGGTGTCCGGCGGCCGTGGCACGCTGTTTTGCCTCGAGCCGCCGTACCTCCGCTTCCATCTCGTCGTTGTACTGCACTTCGAACATGAATCACCTCGGGAACTCTGTTGATGTGGCGGTGCGGTATTCTGCCGCAGCTCTGGCCTGCACGGCAAGGTAAATCGGGGATCACCGGACTGAGGTCTCAAATCCGTTGCCCGGCTCCCCGCATCGTCGTTGAGCTTAGCGTACGCGTCGATCGTACCGGCGCTCATGTTTTACCTGTTGCCCCCGGCTCATGGCAATGGTATAAAGTCGCAGCCTGTGAACCACTGGGAAGTGCCTCCTGTGGTTTTTATTTGCCCGGAAAACGAGCGCCTCGTGGCGCTGCATGATCCTTCGAAGGAGCTTTTTGTGAAGCACCCCAGTTTTTCCCGTGTCCGTTCCCTGATTCTTCCCCTGCTGATTACGTTTGCCCTGGCCGGCTGTTCGAACGACAGGCATGGCGACCTGTCGGCCGCCAAAAGCTCCAGTAACGCGACCGCTGCACCGGCGGCTCCCTTTGTCCCGCGGAGCACCGCCTCCGCTCCGGCAGCCCCGGCTGCTCCCTTTGCGGCCAGGACCACGGCGATTCGCTCGGCGCCGCAGGCCGAGGTGACCGCACCCAAGGTGAAGTACAATGCGGGCGAAGATCCCGAGTATGCCAAGCGGTGCGGCTGGCCGGTGAAGTGCCCGCCGCCGCTGCCGGGGGCGCTCCTGCCGCAGAAGCGGATCGTCGCCTACTATGGCAATCCGCAGTCCAAGCGGATGGGGGCGCTGGGCGAGTTCCCGAAGGATGAGATGCTAAAGCGGCTGAAGGGTGAAGTTGCCAAGTGGGAGAAGGCCGATCCGTCCCACCCGGTGCAACCCGCGCTGCATCTGATCGCCGTGGTGGCGCAGGGGGATCCGGGCAAGTCCGGCAAGTACCGGATGGTGATGCCCGATGCCATCGTGAACCAGGTCTACGGCTGGGCCAAGGAAGCCGGTGCGATCATGTTCATCGACATCCAGACCGGCCACGACGACATCCGGACCATCCTCCCCCGCTTCGAGTGGATTTTGAAGAACCCCGACGTACACCTGGGGATGGACCCGGAGTTCAACCTGATCAAGAGCCGGAAAAAGCCGGGTACCAAGATCGGCACTTATGACGCCGCAGACATCAACTACGCCTCCGGCTTCCTGAGAGATATCGTGAAGAAGTACAACCTGCCGCCAAAGGTCTTCACCGTGCACCGCTTTACCCGCAACGGCGTCACCAATGCCCGGAACATCGTGCTCCGCCCCGAGGTGCAGATCGTCATGCATATGGACGGCTGGGGAGCCCCTTGGCTGAAGCGCGATTCGTACAAGGACTACATCGTCAAGGAACCGGTGCAGTACACCGGCTTCAAGCTCTTCTACCACAACGACACCAAAAAGGGGGATGCCCTGCTGACGCCGCAGGAGGTGCTCAAGCTGAACCCGAAACCGCTTTATATCCAGTACCAGTAGAATCAGGGACTGGGTACAGGGTTCCCTGCGTATTCACCTGGGGCAGGGATGGCTCTTGCTGGATGTTGAAAAACCTGCTACCCGAAGCGGTAGATCAGCCTGCCGTCCTGGTAGAGCTCGATCGGCCCGTCCTGGGAGACCTTGATCACCTTGCCGAAGAAGGAGGCGGCGCTGGCCGCCGTAGTCCGCCCGCCGCCGGTCACCACCTCCCGCGCATGGGAGGTGTCGATGATGAACCCCGTCTCCAGGAGCCTGCCGCTCCGGTTGAAGACCGTCATGCCGTCGGAGGAGAGGATCCGGAGCAGGGTCCCCGACTGCTTCAGCTCGCCGATGGGCCTCCCCTTCACATGGCTGATGAGCAGCCTGCCGATGGCATCGCTCCCTCCCACCGAACCCTTCTTCAGCGCTGCCAGCTGACGCGCTCCCCGGTTGTAGATCAGGATCACCGTGCCGTGCCGGATCTTGGAGAGGGCGTAGACGGTCCAGAGCAGATCGTCGATGGCGCTCTCTTCGATGCTGTCGCGAAGGAACGACCGGACAATGTCCGGGTCGAAGATCGCCCAGACCCCCTTGCGCCGCACCAGCAGCTTCTCCGGATTGATCAGCACCTCGATCTCCGAGGTCTCGTTGACGGTCACGGCGAAGGCACCGGCACCGGCATTCCTGACAATGGAGAAGATCGCCCGGTGGGTCAGCTGCTCCACGTCGTTGTGCTCCTCGGAGCCGCTGGTCCTGAGGACGCCGGTGACCTGCATGAGGATGTTGGCGACAAAGAAGAGATTCTGCCCGTCGATGAAGCGGTAGGTGAGGGGGTTGTCGAAGAAGTCAGCGGAGACGGTCTGGGACGGCTTCACGGAGATGAGCATGTGCTTCCGGTAGCGGATCTGTTTGCGGAACTCCGGGAGCGTCGTGCGGTGAACGATGAAACCGGTGGTGGCCGGTTTCCCTTCGTAACGCTGGTAGGAGAGGTTTTTCAGCAGTTGGATCAGCTGTTGTATCGGCCAGAACCCCTTCTTGTTGTCCCCCCGGAGGGCGCGGGCCACGGCGATGTCCATGATGGAGGCGAGCAGGGCGGTGCGAAAGTGCGCGGCATACCCCTCCTGGCGAAACCCTTCGTACATGGCGGCAAAGGCGGTGATCAGTTCCCGGCAGAAGGCCGTTTCGGTGGCGGTGAACGGTAGGGACGTGCGGCGGGACCTGAAGAGGTACGGCTGGCCTTCGAACTCGGCAACCGTGCGAATCGTATGTTCTCCCGGCTCCTCCTCCGTCGTCTCTTCCCCGGCAAGGGTTAGCTCCACGTCTGCCCCGCCGAGAAAGGAACGAATGTTTCCTTTGATGGCGTCGAATGCTGCAACTGGCATGGCTGCTCCGCAGTATCTGATTTGTCTAGATTGTACCAGAAGCGGGGGAGAGGACAATTGCACGGGATACCGGTCCCGTGGCGGGGTGGCGGGAGCCGCACTGGGCGGGCTCCCGCCGTGTACCGGGAGAGGCTAGAATTTTACCCTGAGTCCGACCGCCACGTTGTGGTTTTCCATCTTCAGCTCGGTTGTCCGCGTCACATCCTTGTCGAAGGTGGCCGTGCCGGTGCCGAAGTAACGATACCCCACATCCAGGGAGAGCTGACGGTTGAGGGCGATCTCCACGCCGCCCCCCACCTGGTAGGCAAAGACCGTATCGTCACCCTCGGAGTAGATGAAGTCCCGTGATCCGCTGGTAGTGTTGGTGCCGAAGGTGTCGCTCAGGTGGAGTACCGCGAGCCCGGCGCCTCCGCCAAAGTAGGGGGTGACCGGGCTGTTGTTGTGCAGGTCGAAAAAGGCGTTGCCCATCATGCAGAGCGCCCCCAGGCTGCCGTCGACACTGCGGAACCGATCACCGGTATCCCTGTTGTCGATGGACTTCATCTCGGCATGCTTGTAGGAAAGCTCTCCCTCCAGACGAAGGAAACCGAAGTCATAGCCGCCGGTGCCACCAACCATAATCCCCGGATCGAATTGAATCCGGTCATTGAAGGTGGCAACAGGGGCAACAAAATCGACCGTGTTGGTATCGGTGTCCCTGGTCATGCTGGCGCCGATGAAGCCGGATACGTATCCGCCGGGACGGGGGGGGGCCGCCGTACTGATTGCGGGGATCGAGAGAGCCGTGAAGGCCGCGGCAACGGTGATGAGACGCTTTTTCATGGGTTTCCTCCTGTTGGTTGATACTGGCCGGTCCGGGGCCATCCACCCCGGGGTCGGGGCGGGAAAACTGGATTAATGGCAAGTATAACGCAAAGCATCCGGTTTGGTTTACCTTGCGGATTAAAGCTGTAAAGAAATTCAACAATTGATGGCGTTCAGACGGGTGACGTGGTGGCTGGTAACTGGTGATGAATCAATGGGTTACACGTTATGCCCGCTCTCGGGTATGTCGAAAAAGCTTACAGCGGATTTTCCGTGCCAAGGGTGTGGCGCCTGCTCCTTGCCGCGGTAAAATACAACCACCGAGTAGCCGAAAGGGAGATGGATGCCATGAAAATATGGATCGATGCCGATGCCTGTCCGCGGATCATCAAGGAAATCGTGTTCCGGGCCTCGGCACGTCTGCAGATACCGGTCTGTCTGGTGGCGAACCAGGACCTCTCCAGGGCCAATTCGGGGCTGGTTTCGTCGATCAGGGTGAGCGAGGGGTTCGATGCGGCCGACGACCATATTGCCGAGCATGCCGAAGCGTCGGACCTGGTGATCACCGCCGACATCCCCCTGGCAGCCCGGGTCGTCGCCAACGGCGGGGTTGCGCTCGACCCGCGCGGCGAGCTGTATACCGAGGAGAATGTGGGAGAGAGGCTGTCGGTCCGGGACCTGATGCATGAGTTGCGTGGTGCCGGACTGGTTCAAGGGGGACCGGCCCAGTTCAGCCAGACCGACCGGCAGCGGTTTGCATCGGCACTGGACCGGCTGCTGACCCGCATGAAAAGGGGGGAGCCGCCGGTCTGAAACGGGTAACTCGCAAGACCTGCAACTCTCCTGCGCCGTTCTGCCGTTCCACGGCTCATGCCGTTACCGAGGGAGCACGCCATGCATCTGGTACAGATTCTGTTGCCGCTTTACGACAACGAACGCAAGCTGTTTCCCCAGCAGGAATACGAACGGGTCCGGGATGAGCTGACGGAGCGCTTCGGCGGTCTTACCTCCTATGTACAGTCGCCGGCCAAGGGGCTCTGGAGGGAGACGGGTGCCGAGACCGTGCACGACGACATTGTCATCTACGAGGTGATGACCGAGCTGTTGGACCGCACCTGGTGGCAAGGGTACCGACAGGAACTGTCGGTCCGTTTCCGTCAAGAGCTTCTGATCGTGCGGGTCAGCCAGGTGCAGCTCCTCTGAGTTCCCCGGGGGAGGTCGCCTCCTTCGCCATGACACCTCTGTTCATGCTAGAATATGACTATGAACAAGGGCGCCGATATGGTGACCGGGTCGGTGAAAGGAGGTGCTCTCAATGGCACGGTTCTACGACACCAGAAATGAAGTTGAACTGGCACGGGTCGAAGGGGTGCTGAGAAGTGGGGGGATCGAGTATTCCTGCCGGGGTAGCAGGGAAGATACGGCCCTGAAGGAGATCATGGTGGCCGAGGAGGATGTGGCCCATGCCGAGGAGTTGTTGGCGCGTTCGGCGGCACGGTGCTGCTGAAACGACTGCTTCGTTTAACGACAAAGGCCCGCTTTTCGCGGGCTTTTGCATGTCTGGCAGAGGCGTGTCAACGGACTACTGCAGGAACTCCTTGGCCACGATCAGCATCCCGCCGCTCTCCCCGGCAATGGCCGTCTCCCGCTCCTCCACGGTGAGCATCTCGTGCAGATGCTTGCGGGCGCGCTTCCGGCTGCCGGCAATGGCTTCGGTCATCTGGCAGAGGATACCGACCGGAAGTCCGTTTCGATACGCTTCCACCAGCCGCGCGATTTCGTCCCTGCGCTGGGTGTTGCTCCAGGTCTTGTAGAGCGACGCCCCAAGATCATTGTTTGAAAACATGCTGTCCCCCCTGGTTGCTCGCTACCATACTGCAAGGGGGGTGACGTCGTCCAGATTTTTTGTCGGAGATGGTGCGGCAAAAGCGCTACAACGGCCTGCTGCCGGTGAGGTGCAACGGGAGCGACACCGGTAGTGGGGTACCGGTGTCGGCACGACGAGGCAGGAGCGGGTCAGTAGCGGACCACCGCCCCGACCGGCGCTTCCCGCACCAGCCAGTAATAGATCAGTTCATGGGTCCGGCAGATATAGTCGCCGAGACTCTCGGCGTCGGTTCCCTCTTTCACGCGGACCGCAAAGAGGCAGTTGTCGTTGCTGTCAAAGCAGTTCACAAACATGGGGCACCTCCGTTTCCTGACCCGGCAGGGTGGTCAAAGCTCTGTTGATACCAAAGCATAAACGGTGCCAACGTTTAATGAGCGCTCGGGAGGGGCTGCAGAGAGGCGCAGATAGGGGCGGTGTCGGGGGAATAGGCAGTTCGTGCATCCTTGCCTATTCAATGAGCATGTTCAGAGCTGCCCCGGGTGTCGGAAATGGGGCAGCTGATACCGCGAAAGGGGAGATCCCCTTCCTTGACCTTTGCAGGGAGTCTGGTTCACTTTACCGTACGTATTCGCGTTCAAGCCGGTAGCCAACCATAGGATCAAAGGAGGATGACATGAAGGGAAACGAGACGGTGATCGAGCATCTGAACCGACGCCTGGCCGAGGAACTTACCGCCATCAACCAGTATTTCGTCCATGCCGAACTGTGCGAAAACTGGGGATACGAGCGGCTGCACGGGATGATCCGCAAGCGGTCCATCGATGAGATGAAGCATGCCGAAAAGCTGATTGCCCGCATCATCTTTCTCGAAGGTAAGCCGATCGTCAGCAATCTGAACAAGATCCATATCGGCGAAGAGGTGCCGAAGATGCACAAGAACGACCACGCCGCGGAAGAAGCGGCCATCAAGGGGTATAACGAGAGCATCCGGGTGGCGGCGGAGGTGGGGGACAACGGCACGCGGGAGATTCTGGAGTCGATCCTGCGCGAGGAAGAGGCGCATATCGACCAGCTGGAATCACAGCTGGATCAGATCAGGCAGATGGGGGTTCAGAATTACCTGGTGGAACAGATCGACTGATCATCTGCGGAAGGAACAGTCGAAAAGGGGGTCCCCATCTGACAGGGACCCCCTTTTTCGTTTGGCGATCACTCCTTCGGTATCGCCTCCCTGAGGAAGGCGGCCAACTCCCTATCCAGTTCGTTGATATGCTTCCGCAGCCACTCTTCCATCATCCGGACCGCCTTGACGATCAGCACCGTACTCCCCCCTTCCTTGGCGTACTGGGCCTCAAGATGGCGGACCTCTTCGAAGAAGGCATCGTGTTTGGCTTTGTGAGCTACGTAGTCGGGAAAACCGAGGGTCAGCTGGAGCTTTTCCTCGGTCTTGAAATGCTTGCGAACGTACCGTTTCAGGTACCAGAGATGCCGGCCGATCTCTTCATGGCACCGTTTCGCCTTGCAGGCCTGCATCAGGATCTCGACTTTGCGAAACAGCTCCCGGTGCTGTTCGTCGATCTCTTCGTTGCCGGTGAGCAGTTCGTCATGCCAGGTAAGAAACATGGTGCCCTTCCCTTGTGAACGGTGATCGTTGTTGACAGTTCTCCGGACGTTTCGTGACGACAAGGTGCTGTGTTAATGGGAATATATTTATTATCGGTGACGCACGATGACCCTTGAGGAGAAATGCCCGGGTACCGGGATTACGGCGGTCAAAAACGATAGGCCCCTGCCAGGGAGATGAATGGGGCCGGGTCGTAGCGGTCCGAGGCCATCTCATGCCCGCCGCCGTCTTCAACGGTCACTCTTCCCGCCAGCATGGCCCCGGCGACGAGGTCCAGGTGGAGATGCCGGTCGAGGCGGCAGGAGATCCGTCCCCAGACCGGAACGGCCCTTTCTTCCCCGATGCCGCCGGGTATCGTGCCGCTTTTGTCCAGCCGGAAGCGGTTCAGGCGGTACGCCGCACCGGTCGCCATCTCCCAGTCGTCATCCAGCCGGTAGGAGAGTTCCATTCCTGCCGGGCCGGTCGGCCCGGGGCGGAGCGGGTTCCCCAGCCGGAGGCGGTCGGTGATCTGCCAGTTGACAACCGCCAGCGGGATTACCGTCACTTTCTCCAGGTTGCTGAATCCACCGGCGCCGATCCCGATGGTAAGCGTCGTACCGAAGCGTCGGTTGACCGAAAGGATGCCGCCATAGGTAACGGCATCGTCCCAGGCAGCCCCGTCTTCCCGGGAGATCTTCAGGGAGGGCATGGCGAGCAGGCTCCACCCGGGGGCCAACCGGTAGCTGACTCGTCCGCCAGCGCCCAGGGTATGGATATCCCCCCACGGAGAGCCTGCTCCAAACCTGGTCGGGCCGGAGAATCGGTAGTCGTCCAGTTCGTACGACAGGTCGAGGCCGGCCTCGATGGTGTCGGTCAGGGGGCTGTTGACGCCGATGCGGAAGAGGTAGCGGGTGTCGGCCATGTCGCCGCCGCTGCTGAGGCGGGAGCCGAACTGATGGACCGTTGCCGCGCCGAGGGAGATCGTTCCGCCTTCATGCACTCCCTTCCCGACGGACTCGGCTGCGGCCTGATGCAGGGGGAGAGCCAGGGCGGTGGCCAAGAGGGTCGCGATAATGAGAGATCGGCGGAGTACTGTCGTGGCAGACGTCATGGGTAATCCTCCCCTATTCCTGCTATACGATTGGTGCGAACATGGATGCCGGTCACTCCAGGGGGAGGTCCGACAGCCGGACAAAGCGGAACCCCCGTCTCTTCAACTCTGGTACGGCGTCCATCACGCCTGCAGCGGTCCCGCTTTCCGGGTGGTTCATATGGAGGATCACCACGCTGCCGGGGCCGGCGCCCACGAGGGCGTGTCTGACCTGCTCCCGGGAAAAGGTCGCACCGGCATCCCCCAGCACGGAAAAGCCCGCCACCTGTTCCCCCAGCGCTCCGGCCACCTGTACGGCCACCTCGTCGTAGTAGGCGGTGCCGGAGCGGTAGAAGCGGGGGCGCTTGCCGGTCAGTTCGGCCACTGTCCGGGCATTCAGCTCGATCTCGTCCACCAGTTCCGCCACACTTTTGGTCCCGGCAATGCCGTACACCGACCTGCCGTTCACCGACGCCGGCTTGTGCCTGAAGCCGTGGTTGGCGATCTCGAAGAGGGGATTGGCGGCCAGCCGGTCAAAAGTGGCCCGGTTGGGGCCGATCCAGCGGGCGTTGATGAAGAGGGTCGCCGGCACCTGCTCTTGTTCCAGGAACCGGATGAGTCGGCTGTCGTATCCCATCCCCTTGGCACTGCCGCAGGCATCCATGGTCAGGGCGATCACCTTCTCCCGGGTGGCAATGCGGCTCTTTACGCCGCTGACGGTCTCGCCCCACTGCTTCGGCGCCGCACTGCCGAACCGGTCGACCAGTCGCTGCTTCTGGGCGACGTAGGCCGCGTCCTCCGTAGGGTCGGCCGCCCCGGCGCTGACCCTGCAGAGGGAGGCCAGCAGCAGGAGCAGTATCGCTACTGTTTTCATTATGGATGGTCCTTTCATGCGCAAAAACAAGGCATTCAACACGGATCAAAATCTGATGGAAAACGGATCGACGCGGATAAAACGAGGATCTGTTTCAAAATCCGCGCAAATCCGTCCGATCCGCGTCCATTCGCGTTGAATTGCCGTTCAGGTTGCCCGGTCAACCGAAGGCGGTGATGGCCGGTTGCAGCCTTGCCGATGAGGGCGCCGCCCTCCGGAGGATGTCCCGCAGCCACGTCCTCGGCTCCGGTCGATCGTTCCTGGACGGCTCGATCACGACCCGCTGTTCGCTGGGCGGGGTTACCCTGCCCAGATGCCGCAGGTAGTCGATGAAGACGTCGCTCCCCAGAAAGCCGGTATCGATCCGGTTGCCCGTCGTCTTCCCAAAGGTCGTCATGCCGTCGTGCCCGCCGGCCAGGAAGCTGTCGGTGACCACATGGTAGGTTGCGGCCGGGTCAATGGGGGTAACGCTGCTGCCGGCGCTCTTCAGCCGCAGGTCGCTGACCCTCTCCCCTTTCGGCCGGAGCGGGTTGACGCGGTAGGAGAGGCCGGCGGTGTGGATGATCGGCAGTTTCTGCCAGTCGCCGCTGTCCGGCGGGTGCATGGCGATCTGGAAGTCGATCCCCTCTTCCAGAGCATTCTTCACCTCGGCTCCGGTCAGGTCCAGGGTCACCAGGGTGTTGCCGAAGGGGAAGGAGCCGAGTACCGCGGCCAGGGTGATCTCCCCCTTGAGGATGTCTCTTCGGACCCCGCCGCTGCCGAGGAAGGCGATCCGGGCGGTCGGCACCTTGGCCAGCATGGCGTCGGCCATGAGCGGGCCGGGGCCGCTGTTGGGCCCCCTGATCAGGTCGTCCACGGCCACGGCGCCGATGGCGGTGTTCTTGTAGCGCTGGATCTCCCGGCTGTACGGGGCGAGCTGGCCAAGGACGGCCGGGTCTTCGGGGACGATCCGGGCAACGGTCGAGCCGTTCACCGCCGCGATGATGGCCCGGTAGTCGGCCGAGCCGGGCGGAACAACGGCCTCGTCTCGGCTGAAGGTGTCACCGACCAGGAGTTGCGGCCGGGCTTCATAGCCGGCGACGTCGCCGCCTGCGTCGAAGCGGACCGTGAGCGCTCCCAGCTCTTCCCCCCACTTCCACGCCTGGACCACCAGTACCTCTTTCCCCTCCGGCCCCTTTACCACGGTGGGGTACGGACCGGACGGGGTCAGGCCGAGTTTCCCCAGGGCGGCGGCATCGCCGAGCAGGGAGTGGGTGTGACCGCCGACGATGACGTCGATGCCGCCGACCGTCCGCGCCAGCTGCAGATCGTTCTCGTAGCCGATGTGGGAGAGGACGACGATTCTCTCGACCCCTTCGGCCCTGAGCCGTTTGACCGTGGCGCCAACGCTGGCCGCCTCGTCGAGGAAGCGTACCTTTCCCACCGACGCCACCGCTGCCGGGGTATAGGTGGTGGTAACGCCGACGATGGCTACTTTCTCACCCTCCACCTCCCTGATCACGTACGGTTTCACCTTCCCGGCCAGGGCCGGCTCCTTGGAGACGTCCAGGTTGGCCGAGACGATCGGGAACCGGGCCTGGTCCACGAGTCTGCCGGTAAGCTCCGGCCCGCGGTCGAATTCATGGTTCCCCAGGGTCATGGCGTCGACGCCGATGGTGTTGAGAAAGGCGATGTCGGCCGCTCCTTCGAAGCGGGTGAAGTAAAGGGTTCCCTGGACCGCATCCCCTGCATGGAGCAGGAGGAGGTGCTTGCTGTCGGCGCGTAGAGAGTCCAGGGCCGTCTTCAACCGGCTGAAGCCCCCCAGGTAGGCCTTGGTGGGAATGCCGTCGATGAGAAGCCGTTCCTCCGTCGCCTCCAGCGCCGAGTGGGTGTCGTTCACATGGGCAATGGTCAGGGTAATGGGGTGATGGACTGGCGGCAGGGTGGCGCAGGCCTGGAGGGAGAGGG
Source organism: uncultured Geobacter sp. (assembly GCA_964431365.1). Classification (GTDB taxonomy): domain Bacteria; phylum Desulfobacterota; class Desulfuromonadia; order Geobacterales; family DSM-12255; genus Geomobilibacter. The sequence goes on from CAYSJJ010000046.1 coordinate 30,918, forward strand.
CCAGGGCGCCGGCGGCGAGCAGGCGGCAGGCGCGAGTGAAACGAATCATGGGGCGTCTCCTCGGAGGAATCGGTGTGCGGCAACGTGTTGTGACAAATCTAGCGGGAGTGGGCGTGCAATGCAAGCTTTGAGGCACCGGAAACCTTGCCTGTTTTCGTCCCGGCGTGTAGAGTTGCCCCCTGCCGTTAAAGAGTTACCGGGGGGCGACAGGAACAGATGGCGTTGAAAGAGAAGAGTAACGCGTCAGCCGGGGGCGTCTGGCTGATCCTTTTGGCTGCCATGCTCTGGGGGACCACCGGCACCTCCCAGGCGTTGGCACCCACCGGAGCCAGCCCGGTGGTGATCGGGGCACTCCGTCTTGCCGTAGGGGGAGCGGCTCTGCTGCTACTGGCCTGGGTGCGGGGCGGCCTGCGGAGAGGCGGTCGCTGGCCCATTCTCCCCACGTTCTGGGCGGCCGTCTGTATCGCCGCCTACCAGCTCTGTTTCTTTGCCGCCGTCTCCCGCACCGGCGTGGCTGTGGGGACGATGGTCGGCATCGGCAGTTCGCCGGTCCTGGCCGGCATCCTCGTTTTTCTGGTCCGGGGTGAGCGCCCGGGAGGCCGCTGGTTCGGGGCCACGCTCCTTGCCATAGCCGGCTGCACCCTCCTGCTGGCGACCGGCGAGGGGGTGACCGTCAGCCCCGTCGGTGTCCTCCTCGCCCTGGGTGCCGGGGCGTCGTATGCAACCTACACCCTGGCCATAAAGATCCTTCTTGACGGCCGTTCGCCGGAGGCGGTGGTGGCGGTGGTCTTCTCCCTCGGCGCTCTGCTCCTGGCACCGTTTCTCGTGGTCGCCGACCTCTCCTGGCTTGCCGGAGCCCGCGGCGCGCTGGTGGTGCTCCACCTGGGGCTCATCGCCACGGCGCTCTCCTACCGGCTCTTCGCCCGGGGGCTGGAGACGGTGCCGGTTGCCACCGCGGTGACGCTCTCCCTGGCCGAGCCGCTCACCGCGGCCCTGCTGGGGGTGCTGGTGGTGGGGGAGCGGCTCACGCTCCAGGGGATGGTCGGCATCTGCCTTCTCTTCGGCGGGCTGGCGCTGTTGGCGCTGCCCCCCCGGCGACCAACCTGAGTTCTCAGAATTATGCGGGAAGGAGATCGTGTGAGATGAAGAGAATCTGTGTGTTCTGCGGATCGAGCCCGGGGTGCCACCCGGCATACCGGGCCGCAGCGGAAGAGCTGGGGCGGCTTTTGGCCGGCCGGGGGATCGGCCTGGTCTACGGCGGCGCCAGCGTCGGCCTGATGGGGGCGGTGGCCGATGCGGTGCTGGCCGCCGGAGGGGAGGCGATCGGGGTCATCCCGGAGTTGCTGGTTGCCAAGGAGTTGGCCCACCCCGGTCTCACCGAACTCCGCATCGTCGCCAGCATGCACGAGCGGAAGGCCCTGATGGCGGAGCTGGCCGACGGCTTCGTCGCCCTTCCCGGCGGGCTCGGCACCATGGAGGAGCTCTGCGAGGTCCTCACCTGGAACCAGTTGGGGATCATGGCCAAGCCGTGCGGCCTCATGAACACCCTTGGTTACTACGACACCCTGGCCGCCTTCCTCGACCACGCCGTTGCCCAGCGCTTCGTGAAGGAGGAGCAGCGTCGGGCGGTGCTGCTGGAAGAGGAGCCGGAGCGGCTCCTGGAGCGTCTCGACGCCTGCAGGATGCCAACGGTGGAGAAGTGGCTCGACCGGCAGGGGATCTGACCCTCAACAAACAAAATCCCACCCGTTTTCTGTCATTATCCCCCCCTACTGTAACATTTTGTTACACTTGACCTGCAAAGCCGCTATGGACGCAGCTCTATGGGGCCAGCTGTAACATTTTGTTACAGCACATTTTGTTACACTAGTCCTTTGTGTTGCGTTCAACATGCTGTTATTGTTGCTCTTATTTTTTGGCACGAAAGTTGATTGTTGAACGGCTTTTATTATTGATACTCTTAGGTACGACCAAGGGCCAACAATGAAGACAGATAAGCTAATTTCGGTGGTACTCATCCTCGTGGCGATGTTTATGGCTGTGGTTGAGGCGAAAGATGCCCAGGCATCGTCAGGATGGAGTTCGGCCAGTTCACTGGCAACCGCACGAAGCTCGCACAGCGCAACGCTTCTGCCTGACGGCAGGATACTGGTGGCCGGGGGATATAATAGCGGGCATCTTGCCTCGGCGGAACTGTACGACCCTGCCACAAATACGTGGAAACCGGCCGGATCGCTGGTTCATGCGCGGAGTTATCATGCCGCCACCGTCTTGCCCAACGGCAAGGTCCTGGTGACGGGAGGTTACAACGGCAGCAGTTATCTTGCCAGTGCTGAGCTGTATGATCCTGGTACCAACAGTTGGAGTGCCGCCAATTCTATGGCTTCCGGTCGCTGCAACCACGGCGCTACGCTGCTTCAGAACGGCAAGCTGCTGGTAGCGGGAGGATTGGGCAACAGCGGATACCTTGCCGGTGCAGAGTTGTATGATCCCGTCTCGAACAGCTGGAGTTCGGCCGGTTCCATGACTACGGCGCGAGACAATCACAGCGCGACCTTGCTCCAGAGCGGCAAGGTGCTGGTAGCTGGAGGACGTGATTCCGGCGGTAACTATCTCGCCACTGCCGAGACGTATGACCCTGTCACCGGCAACTGGAGCCCGGCAGGGCAATTGGCAGCCAAACGGTCCAGTCACAATGCGACGATGCTTCCCAGCGGCAAGGTGCTGGTTGTCGGGGGGGGCGATGGCTCGACCTCCTACGTCAAATCAGAGCTCTATGACCCGGTCAGCAATGGTTGGAGCGAGGCCGGCTCGTTGACGACCAAGCGTAACACTTTCAGCACGGTACTCCTGCCGGGCGGTAAGCTGATGGTGATGGGGGGGTATGAAGGAACCATCGGTCTCCTTGCCAGCGTCGAACTCTATGACCCGGCGACTAATGGTTGGAGCTTGGCCGGCCAGCTCTCCTCCGCACGTTATTCTCACAGCTCCACCTTGCTTCCGAGCGGCAAGGTGTTGGTGGTGGGAGGGATGGGGGCCGGCGGTGCGCTTGCCAGCGCGGAGCTGTATGATCCGGCTATCCCGAACTGGAGCTCTGCCTGTTCATTGGCAGTGTCGAGAGCCCATCATGCCGCCACCCCCCTGCCGGACGGCAAGGTGCTGGCGTCGGGAGGGGCTGACGGGAGCACCAATCTGGCCAGTGCCGAGTTGTATGACTACGCCACGAACAGCTGGATTCCGGCCGGCTCCAT
>CAYSJJ010000047.1:0-22939 GCA_964431365.1 uncultured Geobacter sp.
ATTCCGTTGGTATCGCACCATCGGCAACTGCTCAATTACCATGGTTCTCGACACCTATTGTTCAGAGGTCAACAAAAACCTTGGAGTCTCAGAACATCCTTTCACAGAAGGGAACGGTATGATTTGGGACGTTTTGTGAATGAAGATATCCCAAAGCTGCATCAACATCTCAGTGCTCGCACTTCACATCTGTTTAATCGCTATAATCCAGATGAAAACGGGGCTTTTTTCAATTTAGTTCAGCATCATGGATATCCTACTCCCTTACTTGACTGGACATACTCGCCCTATGTTGCGGCTTTTTTTGCTTTCAGGGAGATTTCCAAGAAGTCTAATAGCAAAGAATGTATAAGAATATTTGTTTTCGATAACAGTTTATGGAAACAGCATTGGAAACAATCGGTAATGTTAAACACTGCATTTTTACATTTATCTGTGACTGAGTTTATGGCTATTGACAACTTACGATTGATACCACAGCAAGCAATTACAACAGTTTCAAATATCAGTAATATAGAAAGCTACATTAAGCATAGAGAGAAAACTAAAGGATGTAAATATCTTACAGCAATAGACATACCTGTCTGTGATCGTAATAAAGTTATACAAGAACTTTCCTTCATGGGCATTACCGCAGGTTCGATGTTCCCAGGATTGGACGGAGCATGTGAAGAGCTAAAGGAAAAGTTTTTTGACCAATGACATTAAGAAGGGAGAATTTAAGGGGCTCCATTTTTTGAAAGCAATACAAACTTGAATCTTCAACACGCCCGAGGACACTGGCGCAGCATAAGAAGATAATGGTGTCAGACCTACACACTTGACAAGGTCAGATAAACACTGAAATAAAGCGAAGTTTCAACCAGGAGGCAGGACCGGCCCTTGAGATACTGGCCGGTCAGCCCCGGCGCCGTTGGATCAAAAATGGAGAACATATGAATATGATTCGGAAGATCGTGTCTTTGATCGTTATCGTTTTGATTCTAGCCACGGTTCCTGCGATAGCAGCGAGTCCTGCGAAAGAAAGCGCTGCGCTCATATCGGCAGATACGTGGCTTCGCATGGTTGACTCGGAGAACTATGCCGAAAGCTGGAAGGAAGCGGCTGAACTCTTTAGGAACGCTGTGACCCAGGATCAATGGAAGCAATCGATGCAAGCGGTGAGGAAGCCCCTTGGCAAACTCATCTCACGGAAGATAACGACGAAAACTTACAGGACATCTTTGCCGGGTGCTCCAGATGGGGAGTACGTCGTCATCCAATTTAAGACCACATTCGAACACAAGAAATCAGCAATCGAGACCGTCACCCCTATGATTGATAAGGATGGGAATTGGCGCGTCTCCGGTTATTACATCAAATGAGACAATAACCGACCCGGCGATAGGAGCTATCCATGCGACACTTGATGTATCTGATTTTGGCGGTTCTGTTGCTCGCGGCTTCCGGCACTGCCTACGCGGAGGGCGCCGCCACCGCTTATGGCGTTGAACTTGAGGGTTTTCAGTATCCTTACGAAGTGGAGCACTTCCGGTTTACGTCACAAGGGCAGGATCTCCAGATGGGATACATGGATGTGAAGCCCAAAAGCCCTAATGGACACGCGGTTGTGTTGATGCATGGGAAGAATTTTTGCGGCGCTACATGGGAGACCACGATTGCCGTGCTGGCCGATGCCGGATACCGGGTCGTCGTACCTGACCAGATTGGCTTCTGCACCTCGACCAAACCCGCCTCTTACCAATACAGCTTCCAGCAGCTTGCTTTCAATACCATGGCATTGCTGAAGCACGTGGGTGTCTCTCATGCCACACTCATTGGGCACTCGACCGGGGGAATGCTGGCGACACGCTTTGCCTTGATGTATCCGGAAGCTGTCGAGAAACTGGTCATGGTTAACCCTATCGGGCTGGAAGACTGGAAGGCGTTAGGCGTGCCGAGTCGGACCGTGGACCAATGGTATGAGAGAGAACTGAAACTTTCGGCTGATGGGGTGCGACAGTACGAGAAGTCCGTCTATTACGGGGGGCGATGGAAAGCGGAATACGATCGTTGGGTAGATATGCTGGCAGGGCTCAATCGGGGTCCGGGGCACAAATTGGTTGCCTGGAATTCGGCGCTTATCTACGACATGATTTTTACCCAGCCGGTCGTATATGAGTTTCCCCGGTTGAAAGTGCCTACCACCCTGATGCTCGGCGATGCCGACACCACTGCCATCGGCAGTGACATCGCGCCGCCGGAGGTTAAGGCAAAGATTGGCCGCTATAAACTCCTGGGCAAGCAGGTCATCAAAACGATCCCGAACGGCCGTTTGATGGAATTCCCCGGCTTTGGGCATGCGCCACAGATAGAAGATCCGGCCATGTTTCACAAAGCCTTGCTCAATGAGTTGGCAACCCGCTGAAGGCGACGGCTGTACTCCAGGTGGCCAACGCAGTTGGGCGGTTGATCAGCTTGCCATCAAAAGGGGAGCAGCAGATGAGGGATGTTTCGCTCAGGGAGGGGGGATCTAACCCATGCTGAAGATCCTGCACCAGATATTCAGGACCGGGGTGGTGACCGAACCGCTGCCGGAAGAGGTCGAGGCGGAGATCACCGTTGTCGGGCAACGGCTGGAAGAGGCGGTCAGACGTCGCTTCAGCCGGAGCCTCACTATCCGTGAGGTGGACGCCGGTTCGTGCAACGGCTGCGAACTGGAGATCATCGCCATGAACAACCCGATCTACAACTGCGAGCGCTTCGGGCTGCAGTTCACGGCCTCGCCACGTTTTGCCGACCTGCTGCTGGTGACCGGGCCGGTGTCGGTCAACATGGAGATCGCCCTGCGGCGCACCTATGACGCCACCCCCGATCCGAAGCTGGTGATCGCGGTGGGGGACTGCGGCTGCAACGGCGGGATCTTCGGCGAGAGCTACGCCTCCAAGGGGGGGGTGAGCAACGTCATCCCGGTGGATGCCTTCATCCCCGGCTGTCCGCCGACGCCGTTCGACCTGTTGAAAGGTATCCTCCGGCTGATCGACGTCCATGAGCCCCGACACGCATAGGCCGCCACTAACCCCTCCCCATCACCCCATTGCCAACAACAGAGCTCCGCACGATTCAGGTGAACGTACCGTTGTCCCGAATGGGCGCCGATTACGGTCAACTGACGATTATCAGCAGGACCAGGGTGAGAAAGGTATACAGGATGTAGAGGTTTATCTGCCCGTGCTGGAGATTCCTGATCGGGAGCACTTTGGCATATGCCCAGGCCAGGAAGGGGAGGTAAACCCGCTCCAGGACCGTCTCCGGCACATGGCTTTCAAAGTGCGGCCCGGCGGGGAAGGGGCCCCGGATCTTCGGCGCGTGCCGTTCGGGGCGGAGAATGCCGGCAAAGAGGGTCACCAGCATGTCGGCAAAGGACGAGGCGCTGTACTGCATCCTGCTGGTCGGAGCAAGATAGCCGCACCCCCAGGTGGAGGAGGCTGCAACGGTGGATTGCCGGAGGCGGCGACGATACCAGAGCCAGGTCAGCAGAGAGAGGACGATAAGGCCAAGTGCCAGCCCCGTTATCCACCCCAGCGGTGCTACTGCCGCCAGTGACGGGAGTTCGGCCGTACGGGGAAGCCAGGCGGCGACTGCCGACTGGAGCAGCGGCCCGGCTGCCACCGGGAAACAGCCGATACCGAAGCAGACCAGCGACAGGATTACCATGGGGATGCGCATGCTCCAACCGGCCTCGTGGGGAGCAGGGAGCGGCGAACGGGGTGCGCCGAGAAAGACGACGCCGACCACCTTGACGAAACAGGCGACCGCCAGACCGCCGATCAGGGCAAGGGCAGGGGCTGCGAGGGCGACGCCGAAGGTCCCGGCGCCGCTGCCGGCAACGGTCCCGTTGAAAAAGCCGAGGTAGATCAGGAACTCGCTGACGAAACCGTTCAGTGGCGGCAGCCCGCAGATGGCCACGGCGCCGATGAGGAACGACAGTGTGGTCCAGGGCATGTGGCGCAAGAGCCCTCCCATCCGATCGATCTCCCGGGTCGCCACAGCATGGATCACCGAGCCGGCGCCGAGAAAGAGGAGCGCCTTGAAGGTGGCATGGTTCAGGACGTGGAGGAGCGCACCGGCCAGTCCGAGCAGGACGAGAACGGGCGAGCCGGTGGATGCACCGATCAATGCCGTGCCGATCCCCATGGTGATGATGCCGATGTTCTCGATGCTGTGATAGGCCAGGAGCCTTTTCAGGTCGTGCTGTCCCAGGGCGAAGAGCACCCCGACGATCCCCGATACCATGCCGAGGACGATGACGACCAACCCCCACCAGAGCGGTATGCCGGTAAAGAAGGAGAGCGTGCGCACCAGCCCGTAGATGCCGATCTTGAGGATGATGCCGGACATGATGGCGGAAACGTGACTGGGGGCGTTGGCGTGGGCCGACGGGAGCCAGATGTGCAGCGGCATGAGCCCGGCCTTGAAGCCGAACCCCAGCAGGGCGACCAGGAAGAGGGGGGCGGCCAGCGGCGCCGTGGCGGCCAGCGCCCCGGCAGCGGGGAAGGTGAAGGAGCCGGAGAGCCCCTTCAGCAGCGAGAACAGGGCAAACAGGGCCAGGGTTCCCGTATGGGTGCAGATCATGTAGAGGGTGCCGGCGTCACGCACCTCAGGCGTGTGGTCGTCGGTGGTGAGGACGAAATAGGCGGCCAGTGCCATGATCTCCCAGGCCAGCAGAAAGAGACCTGCCGACCGCGCCATGGTGACGAAGAGCATGGAGGAGACCAGCAGGCCGAAAAAGAAGGTCAGCTTGCGGACCGTGCGGGGATTTTTCGAGGCGGGCCAGTAGTCAAGGGCGTAGATGCTGCAGCAGGCGGCGACAATGAGGATCGGCAGGGTGAAGAAGGCGGTGAGCGGATCGGCTCCGCACTCGGCAGGGCCGAAGGGGAACGGCCAGGCCAACTGATAGGTAACGTGCTCACGACGGAGCAGCGTCATGACGGCGCCAACAATCCCCCCTGCGGCTGCCACGGTCATGGCCAGCGCCGCTATGCGCTGGCCGACGGTCGGGCTCAGGGAGCGCAGCAGGAGCGGTGAGCCTGAAAGGGCGGCCGCCAGCGCCGCTCCCATGAGGAGCAGGAAGGGTAGGTTGAGCGTCGGATCGCCGGTCATGAGGCTCCTTTGCCGATATCTCTTTCAATGTCGAGGATGACGTCCATGATCGCCCCGGCGTTGCACTGCTTGCCGAGTATATCCCGCAGACGCTTGTCCCGCAAGCAGTAGGCGAGTTTCGAGAGCAGGTGCAGATGCATCCTGATGGTCGGCGAGATGATGGTGAAAAGGATCTGCACCGGCTTGCCGTCCAGCGCCCCGAAATCCACCGGCTCGTCGAGGAAGCAGAGGGCGATCTTCGGGACGGGGAGCTGCACCAGGATCGGGTTCCGGACGTGGGGGATGGCGATGCCGTCGCCGACCGCGGTAGTTCCCATGGCCTCCCGGGCCAGCAGCACCTGGAGGATGAACTCGGGATCGATCTCCGGCGGCAGGTCCAGGATGGCCACGGCATTACGGAGTACCGTCTCCTTGTCGCCACCCGGAAAGCCGCAATGGATCCCCCCTGCCTGCAGCGCCTGGCTCAGGGTCGGCAACGGCTGGTTATCCGCATCGTGCATCTTGTACAGGGCCGGATTGACCTTGATGCCGCGCTCCGTCGCCCATTCCAGCAGGTCCACCGGGTTGATCCGGTAATCCCCATGGAGAGACTCCGCAGGAAGGTTGTCCTTCCTGATCCAGCGGACCACCGTTTTTTCATCCACATTCAGGGCCTGGGCGGCCTCGGACGGTTCGAGCAGCATGCTTTATCCTTTAGTCGGTTAGAACTATCTTTGCAGCAGTTTGCGAAAATAGTTCGTTAACGCACGTATCCCGTCACGGTTTGAGGCCCGGCGTCTCCTCGATGCCGAGCTGCAGGCAGAGCGCTTTCTCCACCTGGGTCATGAGCGATTTGTTGATAAAGCCGAGACGGTTCCCTACCACGTTGGCCTTGTCGATGGTGATCAGGATGTGGGAGCTGATCTTGGCGTCCCGTTCCAACCCGCTCCCCGAAGCCGGCAGGAATGTCTCGAAATCATAGATCTTTTCCAGACTGGTAAAGCTCAGGGGGATGATGGTCACCACCGGCGAATACTCGTTGCTGATGTTGTTGCTCACCACCAGACAGGGGCAGACCTCCGGTTCCTGCACGACGGCATGGGGGAGATTGACCGCATAGATGCCGCCGCGCTTAAACATCCCGCTTCTCCGTCACCGCTGCCTCGAATTTCTTGAGCACTTCCTTCGTATCTTCGGCAGTCGACTTATATCCTTCAATCAGACCTTTGTACGTCTTCTTCTTCACCTCTTCCAGTTTTTCCCTGGCAGCTTCCTCGAGGAACTGGCTCAGGCCCCGCTGCCCGTACAGGGCCTTGATATCGTCCACGATCGTGGTCGGCAGCGTGATGTTCAATCGTGTGTTCGGCATGACGGATCTCTCCCTTGCAATGCGTCGTACATTATCAGCATGTCTCATAATTTCATTGACGTATCATAGTTTGTACCATATATTTTTTGCATGTGTCATAAAATTTTACAACACATAATAATTTTATGCCATCCTTTAATCAAGACCTCCTCGCTGTAAAAGAGAGGGTAGGTGTGAGGTATTCGTGATTTCTTCCGTTGATCCGACGGTATGCCTTCTGACCGCAGCAACACTCATGGCGCTCTCGGGAGTGCCGGGGCTTCTGTTGAACAATCATGTATGGGGGCAACGGATTGCAGCGCTGGTCGTTGTCGTTGCCTCGCTGGTCGGGGAGTCTGCCGTCGTTGCGCTCCTCGGCGGTTCGCCCGGTGCTGCCTGGCAGATTGACTGGCCGCTGCCGTTCGGACCGGCACTCTTCTCCGTCGATCATCTCTCGACCCTTTTCCTCCTTCCCCTGTTCCTGGTCAGCGGCTGTGTCTCGGTCTATTCGGTCGCCTACTGGCCGGCAAGGGAACAGGCCAGTGCCGGAAGGCTTACGCTCTTTCTCGGGCTCTTTGCCGCTGCGATGGTCGTGGTGGTCATGGCCCGCCACGGCGTGCTGTTCCTCATGGCCTGGGAGGTCATGGCCCTGTCGGCCTACTTCCTGTTGACGACCGATCAGCGGAGTGCCGAGGTGCAGCGGGTCGGCACCGTCTACCTCATTGCCACCCACACCGGCACCATGGCGCTGTTTGTCATGTTTTCGCTCCTGCGCGGGACGGTCGGCACATTCGCGTTTCCGGCAGCCCACGCACTCTCCCAGACGCTCCCCTGTGCCACGGTCATTATCATAACCGCCCTGATCGGCTTCGGCGGCAAGGCCGGTCTCATGCCGATGCACTTCTGGCTTCCCGGTGCCCACGCCAATGCCCCCAGTCACGTTTCGGCCATGATGTCCGGCCTGATGCTGAAGATGGGGGTCTATGGCATCCTTCGGACGCTCTCCTTTTTCGACATGCTGCCTGCCTGGCTTGGCTGGCTCATCCTCGTGCTCGGCGCCTGGTCCGCTGTCAACGGCATCGCCCTGGCGGCCGGCCAGCGTGACCTGAAACGCCTCCTGGCCTGCAGCAGCATCGAGAACGTCGGCATCATCTTCATCGGCATCGGGCTCGCGCTGGTCGGCCTGCAGCAGCACGCCCCGTATCTGGTGGTCTGTGGCCTTTTCGGCGCCTTTATCCATATCATCAACCACGGCCTGTTCAAGTCGCTCCTCTTCCTGGGGAGCGGGGTGCTGATCCATGGCACCGGGACCCGCGAGATAGACCGGATGGGAGGGCTCAGCCGGCGCATGCCGCTGACGTCGCCGCTCTTTCTGGTCGGCTCCCTAGCCATCTGCGGGCTGCCGCCGCTGAACGGCTTTGTCGGCGAGCTGTTCCTCTATGTCGGCTCCATCACCGACGGCATAGCCGACCCCTTGCCGCTGGCGGCCCTGACAGCGCCGGTGCTGGCACTGGTGGGGGGGCTGGCGGTCATCACCTTTGTGAAACTCTACGGGATCATCTTTCTGGGCGCCCCCCGTTCGGCCGGAGCCGCCCATGGCCATGAGGCCACTGCGGGGATGACCGGTCCGATGGTTCTGCTGGCGGCGGGCTGCCTGGCTGCCGGCATGGCGCCCGTGCTGCTGGTGCGGCTGGTCTCCCCGGCGGTCGCGTTCTACGGCGACCTGACCTCACTCGCCATGGCCCGGGTTACCGGTCAGGTGCCGCTGGTGCCGCTCACCATCGCCAATATCCTGCTCGTGGTCCTGGTCGTGGTGATCGGGGGGGCATACCTCCTCCGCCTGCGCAGGTCGCCCTGCTCCCAGGGAGCCACCTGGGGGTGCGGCTATCTCGAACCGACAGCCAGGATGCAGTACACCGGAACGTCGTTCAGCGAGATGGTGGTGAACCTGCTGGGGGGGATCGTTGCCCCTGATCGCTGGCGGCCGCGGCTCGTCGCTCTCTTCCCGTCCGGCGACGCACGCTTCCGGTATGCGGTCACCGAAACGGTGCTCGACCGGATCCTGACGCCGCTCTTTCACGCCGTGGGCCTCGGCTTCTCCTTTCTCAGAAGGGTGCAGCACGGCCAGCTTCACATCTATGTGCTCTACATCTTTGCCACGCTCTGCGTCCTGATGATCTGGACACCCTGACCCGTGGCCGGCCGCGTTTTCATCTTGTGTGAGGATGGCACCTTATGACCGATATCATCATCCATTGTGCAGTGGCGCTCCTCTTTCCTCCCCTCCTGCTCGGGGTCATCAACAAGACCAAGGCGGCCTTTGCCGGACGGGTCGGGGCGCCCTATCTGCAACCCTATTACGACCTGATCAAGCTGCTGCGCAAGGGGTCGGTCTTCAGCGAGACCACCAGCTGGATCTTTCGTGCCGGCCCGGTGGTGACGCTCTCCGCAACGCTCATCGCCGCCCTGCTGATACCGCTGGGACGCCATGGCGCGCCGATCTCCTTCAGCGGCGACCTTATCCTCTTTGCCTACCTGTTCGGACTGTCGCGGTTCTTCACCACCATCGCCGCCCTCGATACCGGCTCCAGCTTCGAGGGGATGGGCGCGGCCCGGGAGGTGACCTTTTCCTGCCTGGCCGAACCGACGCTCTTCTTCGCCCTGATCACCCTGGCCCGCATGAGCGGGTCGCTCACCCTCTCGACCATCCTGACCCACCCCACGCCGGAGATCTGGATTGCCGCCGGGGCCAGCATGCTCCTCCTGGTGGGGGCCCTCTTCATCACCCTGCTGGCGGAAAACTGCCGCATCCCCTTCGACGACCCCAACACCCACCTGGAACTGACCATGATCCACGAGGTCATGGTGCTGGACCACAGCGGTCCGGCGTTCGGTGTCATCCTTTACGGCGCGGCCCTGAAGCTCTTCGTGCTCGGGGCGGTCTTCATCAACGTCGCCCTCCCCATCGCCACCGGCAACGCTCTGGCCGACTGGGGCATCTTCCTCGTGGCCATGATCGCCCTGGCGGTGGCCATCGGCGTCGTCGAGTCGGTCATGGCCAGGCTGAGGCTGGTGCGGGTCCCGCAGCTCCTGGTCGGGGCCACCATCCTGTCGGCCTTTGCCATGCTGCTGGTCCTGAGGTGAACCCATGAATACACTTGCCGATCAATTACTGGTGCTGGTGATGCTGATCAACCTGCTCATGCTCGGCACGAGCAGGCTGATCTTCTCCATCCGCGCCGTTGCCGCCCAGGGGGTCATCCTCGGCATCCTGCCGGGGCTGATCCACCCCTTTTCCGGCCACCTGGCCGGCATCACCGCCGGCATCATCCTGGCCAAGGGGATCGTCATTCCGTACCTGATCAGCGATGCCGTCCGCAAGGCCCAGATCAGGCGCGAGGTGGAACCGTTCATCGGCTACGTGTCGACCCTGCTGCTGGGCGCTGTCTTCACGGCCCTTGCCTTCGTCTTTGCCGAAAAGCTGCCGCTGGCGCCCGAACACAGGGACCTGCTCTTCGTTCCGGCCTCCATCGCCACCCTCCTGACCGGGTTCCTGCTCCTCACTACCCGGCGCAAGGCCATTTCCCAGGTCATCGGCTATCTGGTGCTGGAAAACGGCATCTTCGTGTTCGGCCTGCTGCTGACCGAGGCGATGCCGGTCATGGTGGAGGCGGGCGCGCTGCTCGACCTGCTGGTGGGGATATTTGTCATGGGAATCGTCATCAACCATATCAGTCGGGAGTTTTCGTCCATCGACACCTCCCGGCTGCGGACCCTCAAGGAGGAGTAGCGCATGTTGTCTGCCCTTGTTCTGATGCCGCTGCTCGGGGCGCTCCTGGCCTGGATCGTGCCGGATAACCGGTTGCGGCCCCTTATCCTGCCGGTGGTCGCCACAACCCACCTGGCCCTGACGGCCCTCCTGCTGGGGAATAGCCCGCCCCCCTCGGCCGGCGGGTGGATCTGGCTCGACCCGCTGGGGAAGGTGGTGCTGCTCTGCATCAGCCTCCTCTTCGCGGTCTGCGCCTTCTATGCGGTCGGCTACCTCTCGTACCGCCAGGAACGCTCCAACCGGGTGCTCTGCATGGGGCTCCTGGTCTGCCTGTCGGCCATGGGGATGGTGACCATGACCCAGCACCTGGGGCTCCTCTGGGTTGCCCTGGAGACCACCACCGTCTCCATGGCGCCGCTCATCTATTTCAATCATAACGCCCGCTCCATCGAGGCGACCTGGAAGTACCTCCTGCTCTGTTCCGTCGGGATCGGCCTGGCGCTCCTGGGGCTTCTGTTCCTCGCCTATTCCACCTACGTGGCGCAGCACGAGGCGACCCTGCTGCTGGGGCCGCTCATGCAGTCGGCCCGCGGGTTGAACCCGGGGTGGCTCCATGCGGCGGCGATCTTCCTCCTGGTGGGGTACGGCTCAAAGATGGGGCTGGCGCCGCTGCATGCCTGGAAGCCCGATGCCTACGGCGAAGCGCCGGGGCTGGTGGGGGCGCTGCTGGCCGGAGGACTGGTCAACTGCGCCTTCCTCTCCATCCTGCGGGTCTACCAGATCTGCCTGGCGTCCGGCACCGAGATCCGTTTCTTCCAGCAGGCCCTGGTCGGCATGGGGCTGATCTCCATGGCCTTTGCCGCCGTGTTCATGGCCCGCCAGGCCGACTTCAAGAGGATGCTCGCCTACTCCAGCGTCGAGCATGTGGGGATCCTCGCCATCGGCCTCGGGCTCGGCAAGGGGGCGCTGTACGGTGCGCTCTTTCACCTCCTGAACAACGGGCTGACCAAGGGGGTGCTCTTCCTCTCCTCCGGCAACATCCACCGCTCCTACTCCAATAAGACGACCGACGTGGTCAAGGGGGTGCTGACACGCCTCCCCTGGTCCGGCGGGCTCTTCCTGGCCGGGTTCATCGCCATCACCGGCTCTCCGCCGTTTTCGCCGTTCATCAGCGAGTTCACCATCGTCAGCAACGCCTTCATCGAGGGGCGCCATCTGGTGGGAGCGCTCTTCCTCCTCTTCCTGGTCATCGTCTTCATCGGCATGGCACTGACCGTGCTTCCCATGGTCATGGGGGCCCCGCCTGATGATGTGGAGCCGACCGATTACGAGGACCGCCTGATGACGGTGGGGCCGCCGTTCTGCATGATGCTGGTCATCCTGGCGCTGGGGATCTGGCCGCCGGAGTTCCTGGTCGCCTTACTCACGGACGGTGCCACCATGCTGGGGGTGAAACAGTGAACGGCTCGCTGAAGAGCATCTACAACGGCTCCGCCATTTCGCTGGCGGAGATTCCCGTAACCGACTCAACCCAGTTCCTCCAGGAGATCCTCGACGCCTCCGACCATGGCTGGCGCGTGGCCTCCTATTTCGGGATTCCCGGGACTGACGGCATTCCCCTCTTCTGCCTGCTTGCCAACAAGGCCGAAGGGCGGCTGGCAGTGACCCGCACGGTTGCCGACGGGGAGACCTTCCCCTCCATCGCGTCCCTCTCCCCCCAGCTGCAGCTATTTGAACGGGAGATCGCGGAGCAGTGCGGCCTCACCTTCACCGATCACCCCTGGTTCAAGCCGGTACGTTTCCATCGACCGTTCCTCTCCGGCCGCGACGCCTGGAACCGGCCGACGGACGAGCCGCTCCGGGTGGGGGTCATGAACTATTTCCAGGTGGCCGGGGACGAAGTGCATGAAGTGGCCGTCGGACCGGTCCATGCCGGGATCATCGAGCCGGGGCACTTCCGTTTCCAGTGCCACGGCGAAGAGGTCTTCCACCTGGAGATATCGCTCGGCTACCAGCACCGGGGGATCGAGGCGGATCTTCTTAACGGGCCGCACCCGCGCACCCTCCAGCATATGGAGACGGCCGCCGGCGACACCACCGTCGGCCACGGCCTGGCCTACTGCATGGCCATGGAGGCCCTCACCGGCGTCAGGGTCCCGCCGCGGGCCGAGGTGCTGCGCGGCATCGCCCTGGAACTGGAGCGGCTGGCCAATCATACCGGCGACCTGGGCGCCATCGCCGGCGACGTGGGGTACCTCCCCACCGCCTCCTTCTGCGGCCGCATCAGGGGGGACTTCCTCAACATGACGGCGGTCCTCTGCGGCAGCCGGTTCGGCCGCGGGCTTCTCGCCCCGGGGGGGACCATCTTCGACCTCACGACGGAGCAGCGGGACGACCTGCTGAAACGGCTGGCCGATGCGCGGCGCGACCTTACCGATGCCGTTGACCTCCTCTGGAACACCCCGTCGGTCATGGGGCGGCTCGAAGGGACCGGGGCGCTGACCCAGGAACAGGGCCTGGAGCTGGGGCTGGTGGGGCCTGCTGCCCGGGCCTGCGGCATCAAGCGGGATGTCCGCCACGACTTTCCCTTCGGCATCTACCGGATGACCCACCTGCCGGTGGCGACCGCCTTTCACGGCGATGTCTGCTCGCGGAGCATCATCCGCTGGCAGGAGGCCCAGAAATCCATGGATTTCATCGATGAGCAGCTGCGGCAACTCCCTGCGGGGGGGCATCGGACAAAACCGTCGTCACCCTGCGGAGCCGGGCGGCTGGCCGTGGCACTGACCGAGGGGTGGCGCGGCGAGATCTGCCACGTGGCGGTCACCGACGACACGGGGCGTTTCAGCCGGTACAAGATCGTCGACCCCTCGTTTCATAACTGGCAGGGGCTGGCCATGGCGCTCAGGGGAGAACAGATCTCCGATTTTCCGCTCTGCAACAAGAGCTTCAACCTCTCCTACTGCGGTTACGACCTGTAGGGAAAGGAGTCGATCATGGGACGCAGACCGGCCAAGCTGGCTGTGGGAGGCGACGCGCAGCTGAAATCGAAACCGGTTCCTAAAGAGAAATCGGATTACCAGATCCAGTCCGTGGCCAACGCCCTGGATCTGCTGGAGGCGGTCGCGGCTTCCACGGACGGATTGACGTCCGAAGGGGTGCGAAAGAAGCTCCGGTTGTCCAAGGAAGCTATCGTGAAGATCGCGGTAACCCTGGAGCGGAGGGGGTACCTGGAACTCGACCCCCTGACGGATCACTACCGTCTCTCGCTACGAACCCTGGAGCTGAGTCAGACCTTTATCCGCCAGGCAGCCCTGTTCAGCCAGGCACGACCGATCATCGAGGAGTTGAGCCGCCTCTGCGGAGAGACCGTCTATATCGCGGTCATGAAGCAGGGGTATTGCGTCTACCTGGAACAGGCCGAAACCCGGCATGCCGTCCGGGTGGTCTCCCGTTTCGGCTCGCAGCTCCCGGCCTACTCCTCGGCAGGGGGGAAGGTGCTGCTTGCCGGAATGACTGGCGAAGCCGTGGCAGCCTATCTGGATGATACGGAGATCGTTGCCTATACCCCGACGACGATTGTCGACCGTGGCGCATTCGAAGCCCATCTGCGGCAGGTGGCTGCCCAAGGGTTTGCCATAAACGAAGA
This sequence comes from uncultured Geobacter sp., assembly GCA_964431365.1. Lineage (GTDB taxonomy): Bacteria > Desulfobacterota > Desulfuromonadia > Geobacterales > DSM-12255 > Geomobilibacter. Next base: position 13,888 of record CAYSJJ010000047.1, read on the forward strand.
GGAACTGGAAAGCGGAGTCTGCGGGGTTGCCGCGCCGATTCGCGACCATACGGGGCGGGTGATCGCGGCGGCAGTCGTTTCCGCCCCCACGGTACGCGTCTCGTCCCATCGGCTCCATACCGAGCTGGTTCCTATGATTCGGGAAGCGGCCGGCCAGATTTCGATCAGACTCGGATACAACCCGGATTCCCGGGAGGAAGGATAGTCCACCATGTTCCGTGCCATCATGTCCCGCCTCAGGCAGGGACATCGCACCATGCCCTATCCCGCGGCGCCGCTGCAGATGCCCGAGCGGTTTCGCGGCTATCCCGTCGTTTCGACGCTGACGCGGCCTGCGGAAGAAGAGGCTGACGCGGCCGGCTGCCCCTACGGCGCGGTCACCGCCACCGGCGGCGGTTGTCTGGACATGGGGAAGTGCCTCTTCTGCGCCGAGTGCCCGGCCGGGAACATACAATTCACCCCCGACTATCAGCTGGCCGTGACCAGCCGGGAGCACCTTCTGGTGCATCCCGGGTCGGAACGCCACCACGCCCAACCGCTCCCCACCGATCTGCGCCGGATGTTCGGCCGCTCGCTCAAGTTCCGGGAGGTCAGCGCCGGCGGCTGCAACGCCTGCGAGGCCGACACCAACGTCCTTTCCACCATCGGGTGGGATCTGGGGCGTTTCGGCATTCAGTTCGTCGCCTCGCCGCGCCACGCAGACGGACTCTGGGTGACCGGCCCCGTGACCGAAAACATGGCGCAGGCCCTGCTCACCACCTATCAGGCGATCCCCGACCCCAAGATCGTCGTCGCCTGTGGCGCCTGCGCCATCAACGGCGGACCGTACATCGACGCGCCCCAGGTCTGCAACGGTGCGGACAGCCTGGTCCCGGTCGATCTCTACATCCCCGGCTGTCCGCCCCATCCGGCGACCATCCTGGACGGGCTGCTCCGTATCCTGGACAAGCTGCGGTAGTCTCTCCCTCCGTCGGCAAGACGAAAAGCCTCGCGCATGAATCGCGAGGCTTTTTTTATCTATCAGGTTCGGAACGGATCGGGCGGGTTGATCTGTCCGGCCCGGTTCCCATTGCCCAGGATTGCGATATACTAATCTGCACCAGCAGGCCATTCGCTCCCCGGGGGTGATGATGAAAGCACTGTTGCGAAAAACATTCGTTCTCGGCACGCTGGTACTGCTCCTGGCAGCCGGCGGGGCCCACGCCGTCCATGTGCAACACCATAGCCTGACCGTGGAGAGTGAGGCGGGATATGGAGAGTGCCTTGCCTGCCATGACGGCCTGCTCGCACCCAGCGCCTCCCCCTGCCTGGCAACGGTCTGCCTGTTCCGGGGGCCCCATCCGGTGGCGCGCCTCTTCCCGCCGCCTGACAAGACCGAGCAGTTTGCCACCCGGGAAGAGGCGGAACGGGTAGGGATCCGCTTCCTGAACGGGCAGACCGATTGCATCTCCTGCCACGACCTCCATACCACCGACCGGTATCAGCTCCGCCTTGGAACGATGAACAGCCGGCTCTGCTTCGCCTGTCACCGGAAATAACTATGAGTACATTACCGCAGAGGGCGCGGAGGCACGCGGAGCGGAGTGGTGGGGTAGCCGTCACGGATTCACGTCTTACCTAAAGGTTTCTTTCTCTGCGTCCTCTGCGGTGAAGCAGTTGTTGATGGTCGGAGAGAAGAATCGGGGAGATTTCGCCATGGGGATTCGTACCGCAGTGGTGGCGCTGCTCTGCATGCTGTTGCCGGCAGCGGCGGCGGGAAAGGAGCCGAGGAAGATGACAGCCATGACCCTGACGACCCCTGCCTTCACGGACGGCGGGGCGATCCCTGCCAAGCATACCTGCGACGGCGCCGACACCAGCCCGCCGCTGGTCATCGCCAATGTCCCGGCCGGGGCGAACTCCCTGGCCCTCATCGTCGACGACCCGGACGCCCCGGTGGGAACCTGGGTCCACTGGGTGGTCTGGGGGATCCCGCCGCAGACCCGCGAGATCGCCGAGAACCGGCTCCCGGCCGGGGCTCAGCAGGGGCGCAACGACTGGAAGCGGAACAGCTACGGCGGCCCCTGCCCGCCGTCGGGGACACACCGCTACTTCTTCAAGCTGTATGCCCTGGACGCCTCCCTCTCCATCGGCGCCGACGCGACCAAGAAGGAGCTGGAGCGGGCCATGAGCGGGCATATCCTGGCGCACGTGGAGCTGAAGGGGACCTACCGCCGGAGATGAGGCCGATCAGCAGAGGTCGACGATGGTGAAGGTCGTCTCCGCCGAACCGGTCCCGCTCTGCAGCTGGTCCCCGATCATCTTGCCGATGAGGCTGCGTCCCACGGGGGAGTGCGGAGTGACGACGACGATCTCCGCTCCCCCGTCGGCAATCTTCATGCCGCCGGCTGCCGGGCCGAGAAAGAGCTGCTTCAGCCCTCCGTCATCGTCCTCCAGGGTCACCAGGGCGGTCAGCCGGATCGGGGTGTCGTCGTCGAAGTGACGCAGCTCCAGCGTCCGGTAGCTCTCCAGGGCCACCCGGATCTCCTGGGCGCGGTTCGCCTGCCCCTGGGCGATGTAGGAGGCCTCCAGCGCCGTGGTGTCGTACTTGTTGTCCGGGATGCACTCCTCGTGGGTCGCCGCTTCATGGGCCGCCCGGGCGGCGGTGGAGAAGACGGCGAGATCGGCGGAGAGGGATGCCCGGATCTGCTGCAGCAACTGCTCTTTGGTCATTGGCAGGGTCGATCTCTTCGGATGATGATGGGCGGCCAGCGGCCGTCGGGGGGTGGCAATCTAGCAGAAACTCCGGCATGGGTCAACCGTGCCGCATCCCCCCCGGTCCCCTCTCCGTTCACCGCTTGTAACCGATCCGGCGCAGCAGCGCGCGGCGCTCCTTCCGGTCTTCCTCCGTCTCCACCCCCTTGGGGGGGAAGCCGTCGATGACGCCGAGGATCCCCCACCCCTGGAGGGTGGAGGCGACGATGACCTGGAGCGGGTTTGCCGTGGCACAGTAAACCCGGCAGACCTCAGGGCAGTTCTTGATCTGGTTCAGGACATTGATCGGATAGGCATCGGCCAGCAGGATGCAGAAGACATGGCCGGCGCCGATCGCTTTCAGGGCGGTCACGCACCCCAGGATCAACTCCTCGTCGTTCCCCTCTGTCCTGATCAGGCAGGGGCCGGACGCCTCGGTAAAGGCGATCCCGAAGCGGGCCTGGGGCACCGTGGTGGCGATCACCTCGTACAGGTCCTCGGCGGTCTTGATGAAGTGCGTCTGGCCGATGATGATGTTGCATCCCTCCGGGTAGTCGATATTGACATCGTGTATTTCCAGATTCATTGGACCCCCCCTTTTTATGCTTTCAGATGCCGATGCCGGCGATGGCCGCGCCGCAGTCGGGACAGGCCCCGCTTTGGACCCTGTTGACGGTGATGGTAAAGCCGTAGCGTTCGATCAGCAGCACCCCGCAGGAGGGGCAGCGGGTATTCTCCCCCCCCTCGCCCGGGACGTTCCCCTCATAGACATAGCGGAGCCCGGCGGCGAGGCCGATGTCGCGGGCCTTGCGCAGGGTGGCCACCGGCGTCCGGGGGCGGTCGAGCAGCTGGTAGGTGGGATAGAACTGGGACACGTGCCAGGGGGTGTCGACCCCCAGGTTGGCGACGATGAACGAGGCGATCCCCTCCAGTTCCGCGTCGGCATCGTTCAGTCCCGGAATGATCAGCGTGGTCAGCTCGATCCAGACCCCCTGCTTGCGATACTCGATGATCGAGTCGAGCACCTCCGAGAGGCGGGCATGCACCACGTCGAGGTAAAAGGCCTCGGAGAACCCCTTCAGATCGATGTTGGCGGCATCCAGAACGGGCGCGACCATCTCCAGCGCCTCCCTGCTGATGTAGCCGTTGGTGACGAAGATATTGCGCATCCCGGCGGCATGGGCGAGGCGTGCGGTGTCGCAGGCGAACTCGAAGAAGATGGTCGGCTCGGTGTAGGTGTAGGAGATGGAGAGGCAGTCGTTGTCCCTGGCCCGCTGCACCACCTCCTGCGGGGTCCGCTCCGTCCCGCGGATCGGGGCATCCCGCTCCACCTGGGAGATGGCGTAGTTCTGGCAGTGGCGGCAGTGAAAGTTGCACCCCTCCGTGGCAATGGAATAGGACCTGCTCCCGGGGAGGACGTGGAAGAGAGGTTTCTTCTCGATGGGATCGATGTGCTCGGCGCAGAGCTTGCCGTAGACCAGGCTGTAGAGCGTGCCGCCGCGGTTTTCCCGGACCGCGCAGATCCCCCTGGCCCCATCGGCAATGAGACAGCGGAAGCGGCAGAGGCCGCAGCGCACCCGGCCATCGTCTTCCCGTGTGTAGAACAGAGCTTCCTTCATGACCTGCCTCCTGCGACCGGTGTCCGGCTGTCAGCCAGCGAGGCTGCCAGGGCCGGATGCATGACCCTGCCCTGGCGGATGTTGAGGGCGCTTTCCAGCTCCGGCGAGACGCGGAGCGCCTCGTCGATCCCCAGTCGGGCCAGCCGGCGGATGTAGGGGAGGGTGGCGCTGGTAAGGGCCACGGTGGAGGTGTGGGGATAGGCGCCGGGCATGTTGGCCACGCAGTAGTGGATGATCCCGTCGCTCGTGAAGACCGGGTCGTCGTGGGTCGTGGGACGGCTGGTCTCGGCGCACCCCCCCTGGTCGATGGCCACGTCGACGATCACCCCCCCGGGACGCATGGTGGCGAGCAACTCCCGGTGGATGACCACCGGGGTCCTCCCGCCGGTGGCGTACAGCGCCCCCACCACGATATCCGCCTCTCCGATCTCCTCCCGCAGGGTGGCGTCGTTCAGGAATCCGGTCCGGATGGAGGCGTGGAATTCGCGCTCCAGGGCGCGCAGCCGCTCGGGACCACGGTTCAGCACCACCGTATCCATCCCCATCCCCACGGCCGTGCAGGCGGCGTTTCTCCCCACAATGCCGGCACCGACTATCAGTACCCGGGCCGGACGTACGCCGGGGATGCCGGTGGGTAGGATCCCGTTTCCGCCCAGGAACCGCTGGAGGTAGTAGCCGCCGATGAGCGGAGCCATCCGGCCGGCGATTTCGCTCATCGGGGTGAGGAGCGGGGTGCCGCCCCCCTTCTCCAGAGTCTCGTAGGCAAGGGCGGTGACTCCCCTGGCCAGGAGGTGGTCGGTCAGCGGCCGATTGGGAGCCAGGTGCAGGTAGGTGAAAAGGATCTGTCCCTGGCGCAGCAGCTCGTACTCCGCCGGAAGCGGCTCCTTGATCTTGACCAGCAGTTCCGCGGCGCCGAAGAGCGTGGCGCGGTCCACCGTCTCCGCCCCGGCAGCCAGGTAGAGCCCGTCGTCGTAGCCGCTCCCGGCGCCGGCGTCAAACTCCACCAGCAGCCGGTGCCCGTCCCGGACCAGCTCTGCGACACCGTGCGGGGTAAGGCCGACACGGTACTCATGGCACTTGATCTCCTTCGCGACGCCGATGATCATGGAGCCTCCCCTTCACTGCACCGCCCTGCACCCACGGTTGTACCGCGCGCGTCATCGCATGGAAAAGTCCGCCCCCCGCACGATCTTGCGCCGTTCCTTGCCGGTGAAGAGGTTATGTTTCATGCGGACCGGATCGAGGCCGACTATGACCCATCCGCTCGACCGGCGAAAGGCGACGATTTTCTTCGCATCGATCAGGCTTCCCAGACGATGGTCTTCGACCACGGCATCACTGTAATCCTTCCGGACAACATCGATCAGCATGGGGCACCTCCACGGATGTGTTAGTATCAACTTTAGCGCAAAGCATACCGATTAAAAGGGGGAGACAGACCCCCTATTCATACACGGCCATGGGGGACGGGAGGGGTGAGGCCGTCTGTGGTGACGTTTCGTGGGGAGGAGGAAAAGAGCGGTGCCGGCTGAACGGGAAAATGTTCGCCTGCCGGGTTACAGGGAGAAATAAAACGTCGCCCCTTTTCCCGGCTCACCCTCGGCCCACACACGCCCGCCGTGGCGCTGGACGATCCGTTCCACCGTGGCGAGACCGATGCCGTGCCCCTTGCAGGTGCCACTGCCGGGGAGCCGGTGGAAGGGGGTGAAGATGTTTTCCGCATCTGCCATGGAGAAGCCGGTCCCGTTGTCGCGGACAAAGCAGGCCTTACTGCCGTCGATGCTCATCGAGCCGAATTCGATGGCCGCCTCCGCCCGGGCTGCGCTGTATTTCCAGGCATTGCCGAGGAGATTGTCCATGACCACCCGCAGCAGGTCCGCGTCCCCGTTCACCGTTACCCCTTCGGCTACCACGCAGGTAACCCGGCGTTCGGGTTCGGCCAGCCTCAACTCCGCGAACACGGCCTGCGCCATGCTGCTGAGATCCACCGTTTCCCGGTGCAGTTCGCTGTGCGCCAGCTTGGAAAAGGTGAGCAGCGCATCGATGAGATCATTCATCCGCAGGGTGCCGTCATAGATCTCCTGGACATACCCCAGGCACCGCTTGCCCAGGTTCACTCCGCACGACTCGAGAATCACCTGGCAGTAGGCGTTGATGGTTGTCAGGGGGCGCCGCAGGTCATGGGAGGCCGTATAGGTGAACGCCTCCAGCTCCTTGTTGGCGGTTTCCAGCTCCATGGCCCGCACCGCCAGGTCGGCGTTCAGCTTCTCGATCTCCTCCGCCTGCCGCTTCCGTTCAGTGATATCGTTCATGATACTGAGCAGGCACTCCTCGCCGTCGATCTCGATGAGCGTTGCCGAATAGAGCCCGACGAAGACCCTGCCGAACTTGTCCATGAACCTGATTTCCCGGTTACGCACCTCCCCCGTTTCCCGGATCGATCGAATCACCCTGGCGCGGTCTTCCGGATCGCACCAGAGATTGAGGTCGAGCGAGGAGCGGCCGATGGCCTCCTCCCGCGTGTACCTGAAGACCCTCTCGAACGCCTCGTTCACTTCGATCATCCGCCCTTCCGTCAGGGTGCTGCTGACGAGGAGGAGGCTCGGGACATAGCGGAAGACCGTGGCGAATTTCTCCTCCGACCTGCGCAACGCCTCCTCTGCCCGTTTCCGTTCGGTGATGTCGGTGATGATGCCGATCATGCAGGTGACACCGCAGAGTTCGGTCAGTTCGGCGGACATGAGGCCGACGAATGAGGCGCCCTCCCTGTTCCGGAAGCCTATTTCCCGGTCACGCAGCCTCTTCTCCGTCATCAGGGTGTCGATCAGCCTGACCCGGTCGGCCGGGTCCTGCCAGATGTCGATTTCCGCCAGGGTGCGACCGAAGAGCTCGTTTCGCCGCCAGCCGCAGGTACGCTCGAAGGCCTCGTTGACATCGACGTACCGTTCGTCCGGCAGGGTGGCGACGATGAGGAGGTTCGGCACGGCCATGAAGGCCCGCGAGAATTTCTCCTCGGATTCGCGCAGCGCCTGCTCCGCCAGCTTGTGGCCGGAGATGTCGTGCAGTGACACAAAATGGGCCGGGCCGCCATCCCATTCGGTTCCCACCGTCCATGTCTCCACCGTCACGCTCCGTCCGTCCCGGGCCCGGATCTCCAGTTCGCCGGAGCTGTCCGGCGCTAGCGGATAGGCGAACGTCTCCCCTATGAGCTCCTCTCCCGTGCAGCCGAAGATAGCCCCTGCAGCCGGGTTGGCAAGCCGGATCGTCTTCTGGCCGTCCACGATGAGAATGGCGCCCCTGTTCTTGGTCATGAGGGCGCTGACCCGCTCGTTGCAGAGTTGCAGTTGCTCACGCTTCCGTTCTAGCCGGGCCTTGAGATCATCCGCATTTTCGCGCATCGGCGTCCTCCTTCAGCCAGCGCCAGACAGTTGGTTCACCAGCGAGCCAAGTCACTCTGAATCGGCAACCAGCGGAGTTTCCGGGCGTATTCCCGTACTTAATTTTAACACTATTTTCCGGAGTGCGGGGTGGGGAGGACAATGTTCGGCGGAGGGGAGGAGCGAGAGTTGCTGGCCGGACGTGGAGCGATGGGAACGCATTGACAGCCGCCGCCGATGTTGACCTGTGACGTCTGGCTGCGGGAGATCAAGGGGGTGAAAACGAAATGGTCGCCTGAAGCAGACCCCGTGCCGTAATGGTAGGGTTTTGGGGCCAGGTGTAACATTTTGTTACAGTAACAAAATGTTACACCTGGCATCCGGGGGGGAGGGTGCGCTGCCGCACCCTTTACCAGGGGGACTTGAAGCCGGTGTCGTGGGTGTGGCAGGTGGTGCAGTCCCTGCCGTTGCCATTGGCGTGATTGCTGATGTCGGTCTGGACCTGCCGGTGGAGCGCACCGTACGGCGCCTTGCTGCTGACGGTCAGGGTGTGGCAGACCTCGCAGATCTTGTTGACCGGGGGGGGGACCGGCCTCGCCACACTGTCGTCGCCGAAGCTCTTGGTGCCGGTTGGGGCGGTGAAGACCACCGGCCCACCGAAGTTGGTGGAGGGGGGGAGCGGGTTCAGCCGGATCTCCCGCTTGATCCCCCCGGCATTGTAGGTCCGCTTTTCATGGCAGGTGAGACAGGTGAACTCGCCGTACTGGGCTCCGGGGAGCCCCCAGCCGCCGTACTGCGCCCAGTACCCCTTCTTGTTGGCGTTGCGGCTGTTATGCAGCATCATGGTCTCGGGGGTCGTGACGAAGACGACCTGCTCGGCGGTCCCGACCACGCCGTCCGGGTCGATAAAGGTCACCTTAACCTCGTAGGAGCTGTTCGGCTGCAGCCCGCTGATGGTGGCGACAAAGGGGGCGAGCGGGTGGGGGGCAGCGGCGGCGAAGCTCGACCAGGAACCGTCACCGGCGCTCCGGTACTCCACGTTTACGGTCCCGTTGCCGTTGGCGTCGCTCCCGAACGATGCGGTCAGCTTCACGACGGTCGGCCTGAGCGGGATGAGGGAGACGCTCCCCGGATAGGTGCGGTTGTCGGGGAGGAGAACACCGGCGATGGTGACCGGGTTGGTGCCGATGACGCCGTCACTGTCCAGGTAGGTCAGCCGGACGTCGTAGCCGCTCCCCTGGTCGAGCCCGGTGATCGTGACGACAAAGGGGGAGGGGACGTGGGGGGCGGCGGCCACCCAGGTCGTCCAGCTCCCCGTGCCGG
>CAYSJJ010000047.1:23039-24753 GCA_964431365.1 uncultured Geobacter sp.
CGTGGGGGGCGGCGGCCACCCAGGTCGTCCAGCTCCCCGTGCCGGAGAGGCGGTACTCCACGGTGTAGCCGTTGTCGGCATCAACGTCGTTGGTGTACGGCATCGACACCGCGATGGTGGTCGGTCCGCTGGCGACCGCGCTGCAGCTGCCGGCCGTGGTCTGGTGGGTGAGGATGTGGGGGCCGGAGGGGGTGCCGCCGGCGGAGTAGTTGGCGCTGCTATCCCGGGCGAAGAGCCGGTAGTGGTAGGGCGTGAGGTCCAGCAGGCCGCTGTCGGTGCAGCTCGTGGCGGGGGCATTCACCACGCAGGCGACCCTGCTCCCTCCGATGATGTCGCCGACCGTATAGCTCCCCCCTTCTGCGGGGCTGTCAACGACCGGCGCCGTGCTCCTCAGGATCACGGTCTGGCCGAGATCCGGGTCGGCCGGGTTGGTCCAGCTAAGGCGCGCCAGCCCTCCGCTCGGGATGATGGAGACCCCGGCCGGATTGGCGGGTGACTGGTTGTCGATGGTCACGCTGTTGTAGTGGCCGTAACTGTCGGAGATGATGACCGGGTTCGCGGCGGCGTGGACCACGCCGGTGACCGTGCCGGTAACCACGAAGGTCGAGCCGGGGGGGGGCGGCATGGCCGGGTGGCTCTTGGGGGTGATCCGGACGGTGAACGGGAGGGAGGTGGAGGTGGAGGCGACAATCGGCGTGGTCAGCGGGATGGCCGGCGTGTCGCTGGCTGGATTGTCCAGGGTCCCGACGACCACGGACGCGAAGTCGACGATCTCCATCCGGCTGATGCCGCTGGCCGAGCCGGCCGGCAGGTTCACGGTGACCGAGGTCAGGGTGTCGCTGCCGGTGTTCGTCCTGACGGTGAAGAGGTTCATCCCTGCCGCAGCTCCCCCGGGGGGGATGGTGTAGGCGGTGTAGGTATAGTCCCAGTTGCCGATCATGGTGGCAGGGAAGAGGGACGGGTAGGAAAAGGTCGGGACCGGGGTGCTGGCGCCGGTGCCTGTGTTCACCATGGAGGTGAGCCCAAGCGGGATCAGCAGCTCGTAGTTCCCTTTCCGGGCGGAGACGGTGACGTACTGGCTGAGCCCCTCGGTGAGGCCGTAGAAATAGGAACCATTGCCGAGGAGGAAGAAGCGGTAGTCGTAGCTTCCGGAATAGTCGTGGTAGCCGTTGACGCCGTACCCGGACGGGATGGCGGCCCCGCCGGACTGGGTCCAGTTGAACAGGGAGAGGTAGATCTCGCCCCCCGGGGTGCTGGTGCTGTTCACCTCCCCCAGGTAGAGGGGGTTCCCGTTCCCGTCGTAGAACCGGACCGTGAACGGGTAGTCCGGGTTCCCCATCTTCAGGTTGCCGGCCCCGAAGTTCGCAGCCGGCTGGACCTCCACGTAATGGACGTCGCCGCTGGCCATGGTCCCGTGCTTGACGAAGACGGTGGCTGCCAGCCACTGGTTGTCGGTGGCGGCGCTCCCGGTCAGCCGTACCTGAAACTGCCCGATATCCCCTGAGGACAAGCCCGACGGATTGAGGGTGACGGTCCAGTCATAGAGGCCGTTACCCACCTCGGCAAAGGCGCCGGTCGTGTAGTCGGTACCGGGAATCAAGGCCGCACCGCTCCGGCAGTTCTTCCCCCCCTGGATGACGAGCTGACTGCTGGTCAGGCCGGTGACCGGGGTGCCGAGCTGGTCGATCACCCGGGCCCGCAGCTTGAAGGTGGC
>CAYSJJ010000047.1:24853-33572 GCA_964431365.1 uncultured Geobacter sp.
TCGGAAATTCTCATGGTCGCCCCCTCACAGATCCGCATGGCAGGAGATGCAGGTGACCTGCGTGTCTCCCCATCTGACAGCCTGGTTCAGGTGGCAGACGGTGGTGCAGTTCTTCCCCGCCGGGTTGTAGCTGCCGCTGAACGGTATGCTGTCGTGGGCCGAATAGGTCTTGAAGCTGTTCCGCACCGCTCCCAGGGGCCTCACCATGCTGGTGAAGCTGGCGAATTTGAGCTGCGCCTTCACCTCAAGCATGCCGGTCATGAAGAGCACGTCCCGCGTGCCGTTCACATGCCGCGACTTGTCGGCGATGGTTGCGGTGAGCGGGGAGGTGTGGCAGGGGGTGCAGGAGAAGCTGGTCCCCGGCGCCGACTGCTGGCTGGCCGTGGCAACGGTGGCGGCGTGGCAGGTGGGGCAGCTTATGGTGGTGGAGGTGGCCGGGTCGCCATGGGCGGCGCCGGAGCCTGGCACGCCCCCTCGCGGTACCAGGCCGCCATCCGGATACTGGCTCCCCAGCCGGATATTGTCAAAATGGATAGCGATCAGATGCCCCCCCTCCACCGGAGACGATTCGCCGGGGGGCGTTGTCACGGTGAAGTGGCTGTTGGCGTCGGGTGCTCCTGCCCCGCCGGACGGATAGCTCGGCGGATCGCCGTGGCAGCCGGCGCAGCGGTTGCCGCCGAACGTGGCGCCCCACTGTGGCGTCGGCGTATAGCTCCTTGACCCGGCGTCCTGGCCGGAGCTGTGGCAGTAGATGTTGAGGCAGACCGTTGCGGTGCCGCTCCCGGTCCTGGCCGCGGTGGGCGGATTGTTCCGCTTCATGCCGGTGGCAGCGGCGTTGTAGAGCTCCACCTCCACCGCTCCGTTGCCGTGACTGGAGCCGTCCATCGGGTGGCAGTTGCCGCAGTTGAAGCGATACGCCGTGGTCGTGGAGCCGTTGTCGTCGCTGCCGTAGAGGGCGCCGCCCCCGTCGGTGTGCGCGAGGTGGGCGCCGGTGGGGGGCGGAAGCGCATGGCACCCGCCGCAGGCGATGGTGGTCCCCCAGGTGGCGTTACCGTTGCTGTGGCAGCTTATGGCGCTGCAGGTGCCGCCGCTGGCCGCATAGAGATAGGTGAACGAAGCGCCGCTGCCGGCGATTACCGTGTAGGCTTGGTCCGCGTGATACGCGATGCCGTAGGGCCCGTTTGGCGCGGTGATGGTGGTACCGTCACTGGTGACGCTGCTGTGGCAGAAGTTGCAGCCGCTGGCGTGGCGGTCGTGGCTGTTCGCCTTGGGGGAGCCGTTGGCATAGGCCGGCGGATAGCCGTGGCAGCTGTCGCAGGCGAGTGTCGGCGAGCCCCAGCGGGCGGAGGTGTTCTCCGGCATGATGCCGGTCGCGACCGAGGTGCCGTTGCTGTGGCAGTAGACGTTGCTGCAGCTGCCGAACTGGTTCGTCTGGCTGATGGGGAGGTAATCGTCCAGCGGTCCTGAATAGGAGCCGCCGGGAGCCCCCAGGGGGTCGCGGAGCTCGACAATGAGAGGCCGCCGCCCGGCGCTGGTGGCGTGGGCAAAGGGCCTCGCCTCGGCCAGGTGATCGGCGTGACACTGGCTGCACTTGCCGGTACCGCCGTAGTACTTGTCGTGTCTCCCGTGGCTTCCCCCGGCGCCGCCGTTTCCCCCTGCCGGAGGGGCGCCGTGGCATTCCCGGCATCCGTCCGGCACCGACAGCGGCGTGCTCCCCCACGACTTCGTCTCCCGCTCGAAGTGGCAGCTGACGTTGGTGCAGCTGCCGGGATCGGGGGTGGCGGTCTGGGGGAAGGCCGAGGAGCTGTTTCGGTAGCGGGCCGTGAGCGAGGAGTTGCGGATGTTCGGTGCCAACTTGATTGCGCCGTCCCGATGGGACGACGTGTACCCGGAGCTCTCCGGGTGGCAGATGCCGCACGAGGCCGGTGTGGCCGCCGCATCCATGTGGGTGCGGTGGTTCCCCCTGAAGCCGCCGGTGGTCATGTTGCGGTAGGGGGCGTCCACGGGGCGGTAGTCACCATCCGAACCATGGCACTGGTAGCACGCCAGCTGCGCGCAGGCCTCGCCTGCCGGATACAGTAAAATAGCGGGGATAATCACGGCAAAGCACTGTCTTAGGGCAGGATGGAGACGCATCGTTTGCACTCCTGTACGGAAGGTGCCTGCTGGGCCTGGTCTGGGCAATGGTATATTTATGAAGGCTGTTTAATTATGCAAGACTCATTCCTTGTTTCCCCTGATCTCTCGTTTGAGATCCAGGGGAAAGGCCTGGGACCAGAAAGAGCGCCCTGAATCATCCCCCTTGCAGGTTCGGTTAAAGCCTTTCCGCGGCGAACCGATGAGAATGAAATGTTTCTCAGACTTATAGAGCCACGCTCCGGAGCAGCCAGAGGAGGAGACAGATGCGTCCAATACTCGGTATAGCCATCATCGTCGTATGGTTTCTGATCGCCCTGACGTCTGCGGCACGAGCGGAGTCCGTCTATCTGCGCGATGGTGGGAGAGTCGATTGCGAGTCGTTCTGGCGCAAGGGTGACCTGGTTGTCGTCAAGGTGAACCGGGACGTGGTGGTCGAGTTCGGCACCGGAGAGGTCGATCTGAAGAAGACCATGCGGGTGCACAAGCAGAAAACCGGTCGCTACTTGCAGCAGAAGGCTCGGGCCGTGAAGCAGAGCGACAGATCGCCAGAAACGGCGGCGCCCGACAAACCTGCGTCGGTCGATAAGCCGGCAGCCCTTGCCGCATCTGCACCCCCCGCTAGTCAGGGGAACGCGACAGCTTCAAAACCGCTGTCACCGGCAGCGGCCGACCAGGGGGGAACCGGCGTGCAGGCCGGCACCACGCCGCCGAAGCCCGCAACACCCGCTCCCGAACCGACGGTAAAGGAGAAGGCGCAGCCGGCCGCGGCGGCGATTCCGGCGGCCATGGGGCTGATGGCGATGGGTTCCACGATGATGTTCCTCTTTGTGGGGGGAATCCTGGCATTCGCGGTGCTGATGATTGCCGCGCAGTGGAAGGTGTTCGAGAAGGCGGGGGTGGCTGGCTGGAAGTGCCTGATCCCGATCTACAACATGTACGTGCTCTTCCTGATATCCGGAAAGCCGGGATGGTGGCTCATCCTGATGCTGGTCCCGATCGTCAGCGTCGTGGTCTATCTCCTGGCCATGCTCTCCCTGGCCGCGAAGTTCAGCAAGGGACCGGCCTATGGCGTCGGTCTCTTCATCCTGCCGATCATATTCTTCCCAATGCTCGCCTTTGACAGCTCGGAGTACAGCGGATAACGCCGACGAAGCTTTTCGATTGACGCGCAAACGCCCCCGATTGCCATGGCAGTCGGGGGAGTTTGCGTACCGGTCGTTACTGAGCCTTCCTGATCAGGCACTTCTCGATGCCGCTATCGAATTGTGACCCGTCCGGGCAGGTGGTCCTGCATTCGCATCGATCCTTCCCTGCCTGATAACTGCTGCCGTCCGGGCACTGCTTCTGGGGGTCGGGCGGCGCGACGCAGAGGGGATCCTCGCTGTCCAGGGCGAGGCCGGGCGGGCAGCCGGGCAGCGCTTCGCAGTATCCCCCCTCGCCGTTGTACGTGAACCCTGCAGGGCACTCCTGTGCCAGAACCGGCGTGACGTTGAGAAGCAGGAGCAGGATAATCGATGCGGATTTCATGGGCCACCTCCTGTGCGCTGGTGCCTGTCGTGGTGATCGGTTGCAAGAGTCGATATCGGACAATGATACCTGCCGCTCTGATTTTCACAAGGAGGGAACTAATGAACTTCGGCGCCGGGAATCGGAACCGGTGCCGATGGCCGATTCGGGTTCGTATCGAGGCCCGGTTGCCGTATGGTCAAGCGTCTGGATTGAGGGATAATATCTTCAAAGGAACCGAAGATGCGCAGCCTGTGACAAATGGGGTCAATCATGGCTAAATCCGGCGAACCACAAGGTCCAGCCTAAAAGGAACAGAGGCTGCTTCATGGAAAAGGAGAACTCACCATGAGGAACGTGTTGTTGATATCAGGAGTATTGATCACGCTGCTCGCTGCATTCATCACCGTGCGCGCCGCGTCGACCGCGAATATCGGTGTCCGGCAGCCAGCGGCTTCGCAGTCAGGAAAAATGGAAAAGGCAACCTTTGCGGGTGGATGCTTCTGGTGCATGGAGCACCCCTTCGATGAGCTGCCCGGCGTGGTCTCGGTGACGTCGGGGTATACCGGCGGACAGAAGAAGAGCCCGACCTACGAGGAGGTTTCAGCTGGCGGGACAGGCCATGCCGAGTCGGTCCAGGTTGTCTACGATCCGACGAAAATCGGCTACGAGAAGCTGCTGACCGTCTACTGGCACAATATCGACCCAACGGTAAAAGATCGCCAGTTCTGCGACGTCGGGCACCAGTACCGCAGCGCCATTTTCTACCATACCGACGAACAGCGTCGTTTGGCCCTGCTTTCGAAAGAGGCACTGGACAGGAGCAGGCCGTTCAAGGAACGGATCGTTACCGAGATTACCCCGGCCGGTGAATTCTATCCTGCCGAAGAGTATCACCAGCACTACTACAAGAAAAATCCGCTCAGGTACAGATACTACCGCACCAGCTGTGGCCGCGATCGCAGGCTCGGAGAGCTGTGGGGCAGCGGGGCGGGACATTGACGGTGGAGAGGAGGACGACCATGATCTCACGGAGACTTTTCATAACGGGTGGATTGTTGGCGTTTATCGTCGCCTGCAACAGACAGGGGACAACAGTGGCCGCCTCGGCTACATCTTCCGGAGTCGAACCGGCAACAAGGTCACCGATACGGCTTTATTCCGCATCCAAAGGGGGATACATCATGAGCGACAAGGTCATCAAGAGCGATGCGGAATGGCGCAAGGAGCTCACTCCAGAGCAATACCACGTCACTCGCGAGAAGGGGACTGAGCGGGCTTTTAGCGGCGCGCTGTGGGACAACCACGAAAAGGGAATCTATCAGTGCGTCTGCTGCGGCAACGACCTGTTCAGTTCGGAGCAGAAGTTTGAGTCGGGCACGGGCTGGCCCAGCTTCTGGCAGCCGATTGCCCCCGAGAACATCGCCACCAGGGCCGACAACAGCTTCTTCATGAAGCGGACCGAGGTGCTCTGCAGTCGCTGCGACGCCCATCTGGGGCACGTTTTCGACGACGGTCCCAAGCCGACGGGGTTACGCTACTGCATGAATTCGGCAGCATTGAAGTTTGTGAAATGATCTGCAGTGGCTGGCTGGGGGGGGCGAAAGGTTGGCCAGCAAGGGAGTCAAAAGCAAAAGGGTCAGGCTCGAGAGCCTGACCCTTTTGCTCTAGTTGTGCGGTTTTTACTGCCTAACGGGCTGTTTCGTTATTCCTTGTCGAATGCCCGGTCTATGTTGTTCGCTACTCCCCGCGCTGCCGCTCTCAATTCGTGGCAGCTGTTACGGGTCACTGCCGAATCGAGACACGCCTTGTAGTTGGCTGGAATCTGTCCACCCTTGACCGTAAGGTCAACATCCCTGCCTTTCGTGATGTGCAATGAACCGCCGGAGTAATCTACCTTGAAATCGTCCTTATAGTCGCATCTCATACGTCTCACCTCTTTTCATGCTCTTATTATCGCATAGTTTGGAAATTCCGGAGTCGAGTGAATGGATGGGGACTGACTTTCAAGATGGTCTTTGACCGTTTCTGTTCTTGAAATTTGACCACAAGCTGAACCACAATGGTCCGGCGGGGTTGTAAGGGGTCTTTTCCCGACAAGGGCGGGTAAGGCCTCGGTGTGGAAAGCCGGGACAGATGCGAGGTACGGGCGAAGATGTTTGACGGGATATTCTGGGACAACGACGGGGTGCTGATGGAGACCGAGCACCTCTATTATCAGGCCAATGCCGAGGCGCTGGCGCAGGCGGGGGTGGAGCTCTCCCTCGAAGAGTTCTGCCGGATCTCCCTGCGCCAGGGGGAGAGCGTCCTCGGCCTCGCCGCCGGAGCGGGACAGGGCGAGAGCGAAGCAGCGGAACTGCGCCGGGTGCGCGACGACATCTATTACCGGCTGCTGGGAGAGGAGTCGCGGGTGTACCCGGGCGTGCGTAACACCCTGGAGCGGCTCCACGGCCGGCTCCCCATGGCGATCGTAACCAGCTGCCGGCGGGAGAATTTCATGCAGATGCACCGCACCAGCGGGCTGCTCGGCTATTTCGATTTCATCCTCACCCGCGAGGAGTACGGAGCATCGAAGCCCGATCCGGAGCCGTACCGGACCGCCTGTGCCCGGGCCGGACTCAGTCCCGGGCGCTGCCTGGCGATAGAGGATTCGGAGCGGGGTGTCACCTCAGCAGCCCGGGCCGGGCTGGTCGTCGCCGCGATCCCCGGCGACATGAACCGTGGGGGCGATTTCGGCGCCGCCCGCTGGCTGCTGGAAGGTATCCACGAGCTGCCGGCGCTCCTGAAACTCGATGAGAGGTGAGGTCACGGGGGAGGGTATACCATACGTACAAGAAAGGCGGCCAAGCGGCCGCCTTCTGTGCTCCATGATCTGTTCCGGGATGCCGTAGAACCGAGTGAGCGTCCATCCTTTGTTATACCAATTGCCTGCCGCAACGCTTCAGGCGTCCCTTTGACATCAACGGCTTGCTCACCACGTTCTAAAGACAGGCAGAATTCGAGACTGGTCGATAGGTTCCCCACATCGTAGTTACGAGCATCCCAGAACAAGCTTTCAAAGATCAATCCCTATGCCACCATATTAATCTTATCTAACAATAAATCAAGCGGAATGTTAGCACCCCGATTCTCCTGCCCGTTGACAGTCATCGAGAAGCGGGGCCGTGACCGAAGCTGGCAAGCTCACGGAGAGATGATGCATCAGGAGGCGACCCGTCGGCCGCCTCCTGAGTTTCGGAGCAGGCTATCTTCTTTCGCCCCCTCCCCCCCCTCATCCCGCCGCCGAATCCTCCTCCGCCGCGCATGCCGCCACCTTCGCCACGCACCGGTGCGGAGGACGTTCCTCCTCTTGTGGAGGGCTGCCGACGAAGTGTTGGAGAAATGCACGAAGTGATGACGGACGTGCACGTGCCGATCGGAGTCCCTCAGGACGAAGAAGCCGGGGAACCAGAACGGATAGTGGATCCAGTCATAGAGGGCGTAGTAATCCGCGTGCAGGCAGTTGAAAAAGCAAAAGGCGGCCGTATGGTCGCCTTTTGCTTTGGTTCTCTCAGGTTGCCGGTACTTATGCTTTGCCGCTCCGTCTCCTCATGAAGAAGAGCCCTGCCAGGCCACTGCCGATGAGAGCGAACGTCGAGGGCTCAGGTACGGGGGCCGGGGCCGCATTCGGTTCCCCCCACAGTTCCGCGTAGGAGTGGCCGATTATTACTTCGCCGTTTACCACCCCGCTCAGCAGGGAGTGCCCGTTGATATCCAGATCAATGGCATTCACCTCCAGTGATCTTCTCGAAGTCCCATTGCCGCCCAATATCTGCTCATTCAGGGTGAGTGTCAGGTTGGCCAGCCCCAGCACGGAAAGATCAATCCGGGTATTGGGCGCAATGTATCCCTCCGCGTCGACGACAGCATTGCCGGACGCGTCGACCAGGTCGGAAAGGACAATCGCTTTGCCAAAGACAAACAGATCGACGATCCTGGTGAATCCGGAAGCGGTCCATGCACCGTACTCTCCGCTCACTGAAGCGTTGGATTCGATGACGTCGGCCCGGATGATATCCGTTAGCGAAACCACCGGTTGTCCCAGGAGACTGCCGAGGAGGCCGGTAACAGTGGGGAGGGTAGTGAGGCTAAGCCCTACGTCCAGGTTCGTTATCGACTGGTCCGCCCCTGCCGTTTTAGAGCCTGGCGTATTGTTGACGTTTGACCCTGCCCTTGTCTGCAGAACCCCCACATCGGCAGCCGTCCCGAGGGCAAACGTTACGCCCAGGCCTCCTGTGAGTGACGAATCGACATCGGAATAGACAACGGCTCTGGTATCGACAGAGACCCCGCCGCTGTCAGCATAGGGGTTAGGGGCGTTTCCGGAGGAGTAGGTGACCGGACCGATGCCGACGTTAAGGAGGTCGCCCAGAGCGGACAGGCCAATGGATGCATTGTAAGCATTGCTCGTTCCTCCAAGGACAGTAGCGGAGGCCTGCGACCCGATAGCGAGCATGGCGATGGAAACAGTTACGGCGACGATCAGCTTCATGCTTTTCATTACTTCCTCCCTCTGGTAACGCGCGTTACCCGTTGGCTCGGCCAGGAGACAGACAATCGTCGTGGCCCCGTTTGCCAGGACGTTGCATAAAGCGTGCTAAAGTATTAACTATTTATAATTAAACGAAAGTTTCTATTGAAAAGGGAAAAGGGGTAGGTTATGGTGTTAAATTTTCTGACAGGGGTGGAAAATTTCTTGGCACGCTTGTTTTCGCATCACGGGAAACAGGGTGTCAGATCATAAAAAGTAAATGAATATAAAGACTTATGTTGTAGCACGCTGAAGGGGGGGCTGCCGGCCAATCTTCCCACCCCATTCCCACCTCGTCTGGCCACGCAGCCGCAATCCTCCACCTCGTCACCGCCGCAACGGTGCTGCTGTCGGTCCGTTTCGGGACAGAAAGTATCTATTGAAAAAGATAAAAGGGTTAGTCCGAAAGTGTTAAATTTTCTGACAACACTAGGTAAATCGTTGCGTCTTTGCAGGGGGGCGCATTCCGGAGAGAGGGGATCATTTTCATCGACATCGGCAGCC
>CAYSJJ010000048.1:0-32725 GCA_964431365.1 uncultured Geobacter sp.
CGCGCGAGGGAGTCAGGAGGAAACGTTCAGCGAGAACGATCAACAGCGGACCAGAGCCATGACCCGCCGCCGTTTGCCATCAGAAGACCATCTCTTTGTTGGCATATATCCTTGTCAAAACTCCTGCACTCTCCTCCAGCGGATAGCTGTACAGCTTGCCGTCAGCCTTTGCCTCTATTTTCGACACCATGGCCACAAAAAAGGAGCCGTCCGGATTGATGGCAAACTTCACGTCAACCCCCCTGGCCGAGATGCCATCCCTTATGCTCGCGCTGTCGAGCGTCTTGCTGTCGACCCAGCCGATAAAATCGATATATATCTTCCCATGTTGCGGAGCCGTTTCCTTCCATTCCTTTTTTGTGAAATGGCTGTAGCCGTCGAATGCGCTCCCGATGGTAGCCGATTCATAGCCGGACATGGTTTTGTCCTTAAGGGCATCGCTAAGAGTCCGCACCGCGGCATCATGTTTCGTGCTGTCATTATGCGCCATCCCTCCACCGGACGTCTCGGCGGGCTTGCCGGCACCATGGTCAGAGCAGGCAGAGAGACACAACAACAGTGCAATCATCAGAACCGACAGGAATTTCTTGGACACTCTCATTTCTCCCCTACCAACGTGTTGTTCATCCCCTGCATCTCGCCCGGCAGATTCCGTTTCCAGCGGACCAGCGCCGTTCGCCGGCCGTTCATCATGCGCCCGATGGTCGTGATGATCATCCCTGCCAGACCAACCCAGAGAGCCCCGAGAAGAACCGGTTTGCCCGGTTCATAGCGCACGTCCATACCCACCCAGTACCGAACCTCCTTCGCCGCCAGCGAGTAGTCCGGCCCCTTGAACGTTTCGCCTATTGCCGCCTTACCCTCGATGTATTCTCTCTCTTCCGGCATGGCAGCAGTCGACTTGAGAGGCGCCACGCTGAACAAGACCTCCCCGGCTCTCTCCTTTTTCGCATCAGGGTGGTACGCAACCTGGAGGGTGAAGAGTGGCTGCATCGGCTCCTGCGGAAAGGGGGAACCACCAGGGCCGTCCTTTGTTCCCGACGTGTAGAGGATGGAACCGTCCTTCTGCTTGAGGCTCTGCAGTGGATAGTATGCCCCGTAAACTTCCTTCCCCTCTTTGTCGTTCAGGGCAAGGAGAAGAGTGAACCCCTCCTTGCTGGGAAGATAATCGACCCCCCGGTAATTCAGGTTGTGCGTGATGTAGATCATCTCCTTCTTGTTCGAGTTTCCGTCGCCTACGACGACCTCATAAGCAGCCCTTTTGTCGTCCCCGTTGACTTTGTATCCGGTGTGCATCTTGACCAGCGTGGTCTCCCCCTTGAGCCGGGAGAAGCTGAAGAAACGGCCATGGCTGATGTGGTCGTAGCTTTCGATGTTACCGTTCGGCAGCGTCTCCCCTTCGGATAGCCTGATCAGCCCTTCGAAACAGAAGAGACTGTTGTAGACGATGGCGCAGAACATCACCACGAAACTCATGTGGAACAAGATCATGCCGAAGGAGACGACGGTAAGCTTTCGGTACCAGATCCGTCCGAAAAAGCAGCAGGCCACGTTCACCACCAGCAGGATCAGCAGGGCGTTGAACCAGAGAGTGGAGAATATCAGTTGACCGGCCCGTTCCCCACGCCAGAGCGTCACACCCACCACGCAGCAACCAAGGATCGCCACCAGCAATGCCATCGCCAGCTTGGCGGAGGCCAGGAAGTCGTAGATTTTTCTGGGGATCTTATGAACCGGGTGATAACGGGGTTCCAGCGGATACTGTTCGGCCTCGCTATCTCTCTCCTGCAGGTCATTCACTTCGCGCATCACAGTTTCTCCACCTTCCAGACAAGCTGGTTGCCATCCTTCACCCCGTAGGCAACCGAGCTGCCATCGGCGGTGAAATGTACGTCGAACACCTGCTCATAGGCAGGGTGCTGCCTGATCGTCGTGCCATTCGTGTCGGCAACAACGACAAAACGCTTCCCCTCCTTTCGCGCCCGGTACACGAGAAACTTTCCGTCCGGGCTGAACAGCGGCGTAACCACCTTGTCAAATGCCGGACCTTCCTTGGCGTTCGCCACGACAAACCAATTCTGTCCGTTTCGAGCGGCATAGGCGTAGAAACGGCCATCCTTGCTATAGGTCAGGCTGGCTGCCTCATCGTACTTGGTCCCCTTCTCAGCACTTCTATAGAAAGCCTGGTGCAGGGAAATCTTCCCTTCGAAACCGAGCAAGAGACCGACTCCCTTTTTGTCAGGTCGAATCACCGGCAACTCGGGCAGGAGTCCTTTCGGCAGCGGTTCCTCTTTGTCATTCAGTACCAGCAGGCGTTTGCCACCTTTCAGGGCGCAGTACGCCACCGACGCGCCATCATCCCCAATGGTCAGCCGTTCGATAACATCATAGAGCGGACCCTCATGAACGACGTCAGGCCTGGCAAAACTGAAATCGATGATCCGATGCTTACCATTCACGATCTGCTCTGCCGCGATCCTGGTCTTGTCTCTATTGGTGGTAAACAGCAGATCCCCGATGGAGGGCCTGACGACCTGCTTGCCGAACGTCAGGTCGCTGACGATCAAGCGCATCTTGCTGGTGGAATCCGCCGCTTCCACATAGGCGATCGAGGATGAATCGGCACTGAACTCAGGCGTGGTGTAACTCGCCGTCGTCCCGGCGTTTGGCCTGTCGTCCACGACCAGGTACCATTTGTCCCCCTCCTTCGCCTGATAGGCGACGTGGCGGCCGTCGGGACTGAACAGGGGCGTCAGCAGCGTGTCGAAACCTCTCCCCTCCTTGCCATCGACGACCATGCGCCACTTACCGTCCACAAGGGCTGCATAGGCTATGTGCAGGCCGTCGGAACTGAGCACTACCGTACCGACGGCAGCATATTCCTTGCCCCTGATCCGGCTATGAACAACAGAGACCTTCCCCCCCTTTTCGACCAGATACGCCACACCCCTTCCCGATTCACTGAACATCACCTGATAAGAAGCCGGCTGGCTCTCAGCCCCGGGCGCCTCCGCGTGACCAGGGACTGCCTGGGGTGGTTTGTCGTCGCTGGCAATGGTTGCCAGGATGGCTGTGGTGGCTCCGCTATCCCCGCCGGCCTGCCGTGCAGCCGTGGGATTCTCCTCTCCCCTGGTGCAGCTGGCAACGGACAGGCATAAGAGCAGACAAAGGCATACGTTAACGGACAATGTTGAAATACTCTTCATAACCACATCACTCCACGTTTTGACACTCAAGCTCCCCCGGGGGAGGCGACCTGCCCAAAAAAAGCCCCGCCTTATCAGGCGGGGCTTGAAACTAACCTACTTCACGCATGCTCACTAATATGAACCACCTGGTGTGTAGGTTCGAGTGGAACCGTCACCAACCTGACCACCGTTACCACCGGCAGGACACGATCCCGATGCGCAGGTAGCGCTGCCGGTGGTGAATTCTTTAGCCAGAAGCGGCCGGTGATAGGCGGTGCCGCCCCAGGCCCTGATGAAGGCGTAAGGCCTTGAATTCACGGTCGGCCAGAGACCGCCGCCATTCAGCGAGTTGTTGCCATGATAATCCTGCGCCCGTATAGGCCGCGCCGGAGCCGTACTGGTGGTTTGGTACGTGCCATGGCAGTCCTGGCAGTTCCGGGTTACGTTGTGGCTGGAACCGGTAGCCCCCCACGCCGAGCCGGTACTGTGATAACCAGAAGTAGTAGTATAACCCGAATGACAGGTGGTGCAAAGCGTCGAGACGCCACCAAACGTATAAATGGTACCGCGAATGGTGGTGGCATTGCCGTGGGCGACAACCGTCCTGGTCGTCCAGGGTGCCGTTGCCGACACGTTGTGACAGTCGAAGCAGTTGATGACGACGCTGAGGGTTTTGGAGCCGCTGGTGCCTGCCCTGCTGCCGTTGTTGTTATACGGTGCGACCAACCTCGTTGCGGCAGGAAAATCCCTGTTCAACGGAGCGCGGACCGGGTGATACGAAGAGTTGCCCGAGGAAAACTGGCTGAAGACGTTTACGACCCCGCCGGCAACCGCGGCGCCGTTGGCCACGGTATAGGTCGCCCCCAGGTTGACGCCGCCCCACGGCATATAGGCGGTGCCGCCGGCGGTGCGCGCCGTGGGGTTGGTCGCCCCGCTGCTGCGATGGCACCCGAGACAGAACTTCTGGGTAAGGACGTTGTCGATGGTATTGGCCGTGTGACCGGTGTTCGTTCTGCTGCCGGCGGCATACGTAGTCGAGAACCGCTGGAACGTGAAGGCGGCGCCGCCGATGTTGGTGATCGGCGTCTCTCCGGCGCCAAGAGGGTCGCGCAGGTCGATGTTGCCGTTCTGGTGGTATGTCGGGTTCGGTTTTCCGGCGTTCACGTTGCCGTAGCCGTAACCCTCCAGGTGGCAGACTACGCAGTCGTTATTGGTGACAGCCCCACGGCCGGTCTTCTTATGGCCCCAGGCCAGGCCGAACTCGGTGGTCACGGCAGCCAGGGTGGCCCCCGGACGCCCCTTCGTACGGGTTATGGCAACGTTGTGGCAGTTGATGCAACCGAGCTGACCGCCCCACTTCGCCGAGCCGTGGCAGCCGGGGGTTGCGCAGGTCCCCCCCTTGACGGCAAAGGTGTAGCCAAGGGAAGCCTTCAGGTTGTACACGCCGTTGTTGTGGGTCGAGTAAGTGCTGTACGTCACGCCGGCATCGGTGGTGGCGACGCTGTTGTGGCAGACGTCACAGGTCTGCTGGGAGTGGGTGGTGGCCTGATGGCTGTTCGCCTTCTGGCCGGTGATGCTGGTGTTGCTCGTGTAGTTGGCGTAGCTGGGGCGCCCGTTATGGCAGGTGGTGCTGCAGTTGGAGGCATAGGTATTGCCGCGCGCGGTGCCCCAGGCAACTGAAGTGTTCGCCACGATGCCGCGGTTATCGCCACTCTGCTTGGTGCCGCCGGTGCCGTTGGAGTGACAGTAGGTGTTGGAACAGGTACCGCCGGTCAAGGCGGCGTTGGAAACGGCGAAGGAGCTCCCCTTGGAGTACGAGGCCCCGGTGTTGCCGTTGATCGGGGCGGCCATGTCGACGCTGCCATTTTCGTGATCAAAGACCGTGTTGCCCACGTGGCAACGGGTGCAGACGTAGGCGTACTGGCTGGCGCCTGCGTTGGTATGCTTGCTGTGGCTCCCCTGGAACTGGCCGGACGGGACGTTTCGTGCCGTACCGTCAACCGGCGGGTAGCCGTGGCATTCGGAACAGTTGGCGATGACACCGACGGTCGTCACCCCGGCAGGGACGAGACCGACGCTGACCGCCGAGCCCAGCGAGGCGGTGGCGGTGGTGACGGCCGGCGCAGTGGTGATCAGGGCAGCCGGTGGGGTGGTGATGGTGTTGAAGGCCATATAGAAGTTGGTGCCGAGGTACTCCACGTTCTCGGTATAGGCGGCATCCGGTGTCGAGGCCTGCAGGTTCCGGTTGCTGATATAGAGACCGAGTGCCGTGTTGCCAGCAGCGCCTTTGACGTTGATGAGCGGCAGGTTCAAGGTGGTCACGGCGGTTGCGCCGCTACTGACGCTGTTGGAGCCGCTGATCGGGTTGGTCTGCTCGATGCCGGAATAAACCGCCGCCGAGGCGTACATGGCCGTGAGGTTTGTCGTGTTGCCGTTGGTCACCGACAGGGTGGTGCCTGATGCCTTGGCCAGTCCCGCCTCGTTGAGAAAACCGAGCCAGATGGTCTGCGGTCCGGCGAAGTTGTTCTGCAACTGTGTAACCGGCTGGCCACCGAAGGTGACCGTGATCGGCTGGGTGGCCGGTGTTGCGGTATATTCCGCCCCGACCACCACGAGCATCACGCGGTTCGTGCCGGCACCGACCGTCACCGTGCCGGTGACCGTACCGGTCGCGGCGTTGGAGACGATCTGCGGTGTGGCCGGCCAGGCGTTGACCGCCGCCACGGACGCCTCAGCCCCTTGCGGCATGAACAGGGCGGCTGTAGCCAGCGCGAAGAGGAGTACAAGGCCGGCTCTGACCTTCCAGCCCAGACCTTGAATGTTAGTGCTAATGACGTTTCCCATTATATAGTTCCTCCCCCGCTTAGTACGTAGACCAGATCGGTGACGTGAAATAGTGGCAGCTTATATTGGAGCACGTTTTCGGCGTGGTGGCTGACGACGTTCCGGAGACACCATTATACACCGGGTTCGTTGCTCCGAAAAGGAAGCTCGTCCCGGTGGACCCGCCGATCTTGAAGGTGCTGTCGCCGAAGTTGATGGTGCGCACCGTGGAGCCGCCGGTCGTATGGTTTGCCACGTTGTTGGTGTGGCAGCTGCCGCAGACGTTGGCCGGAACGCCGACACCGAAGGTCTGGGACACCGGATTAAGCGCGGTTGCAATCCCGAGCCGGTTCTTTATCAGGTTGATATGCTTGGCGTGGGCGCCCCACCCTTCGTTGGGTGTCAGCCCGTCTTTCGAACTCTTGCCCCAGCTGCCGCCGTCCCACACGCCGCCCACATAGGTCGCCCCGACGACGTCGAAATCGTGGCAGCTGTTGCAGTCGCCGGCGGCATCAACCGTCCCGTTGATATGCTTGGTGGCGTCGGTGAAGCCGGTACCGCTGGCGTTGACATGGGTATGGCAGCCGGTGCAGTCGGTGGCCAGTTTGCCCGCGTGGGTCGAGGTCATGGGGGGGTAGCCGTGGCACTTGCTGCAGTCGCCGGTCCCCGGGGTGGTGCTGCCGTTGCCGACAGTGCCGGCGGTGCCGGTCAAGAGCGGTGAACTCCAGGTCGGGCTCGCCACACGGGATGAGGGTGGGTTGCTGGTGTTGCTGGCCATGCCGGCTCCGTGGCAGTAAACATTGCTGCACTGCCCCGCAGCCGGGGAGTTGTAGGCCGGGAGCTGGCCGCCGGTCTTGGCCAGGGTGCCGAAGGTGACATCGGCCGGACCAGCCGTATCGAAGTGGCCAACGGCGGTGACGCTGTCGGTGGCCAGGGCGATGGAGGCGGCGTGGCA
Organism: uncultured Geobacter sp.; assembly: GCA_964431365.1. Taxonomy (GTDB): domain Bacteria; phylum Desulfobacterota; class Desulfuromonadia; order Geobacterales; family DSM-12255; genus Geomobilibacter. The sequence continues at coordinate 6,967 of CAYSJJ010000048.1, forward strand.
TTCGGCGCAGCTGAGGGAACTTCGGTATTTGACGGTGCCTGCCGACGAGATGTGGTTGAAGTGGGCGCCGGCCTTGACGTCGGTAGTGGCAGTGGCGCCGTTCAGGGCGTTCCAGCCGGTGCTTCGGTAGCCGTGGCACTTCTGGCAGCGGGCCTTGGCAGTGTTGTTACCCCAGGTCGGGTTCATGGCGCCGTGGCAGTTGTTGGTGGAGCAGGAGCCGTAGGCGGCGCTCCCCGGAGCGAACGCGGCGGTCTTGGAGTAGGTGGTGCCGGTCGCGTTGGCGGTGAAGGAGAGGTTGACCTGGTTGTTCACGTGGCTCGGGTAGACGACTGCCGTGGCGCTGTAGCCGGTGCCGTGGCAGACGTCGCAGGTGTAGACCGTGCCGCTGGCCTGGGTATGGGCCGCGTGGCTCCCCGGGGCGGTGGCGTCGGTGGACATGTTCTTGTGGCAGCTGCCGCAGTTGAGGGCGCCGCTACCCCAGGCGGTGGTGGTGACGGCGGTGCCGGCACCGAGGCCTGTCGTGGACTGGACCGTGCTGTGGCAGTAGCTGTTGGAGCAGGTGCCGTAGGCCGCGCTTGCCGGAGTGATGCTCTTCCCTTTGCTGTAGGTGGTACCGACGGCGTAGCCGTTGGTGGAGATGTTGATGAAGCCGTTGGCGTGCCGCGGATAGGCTGCCGCAGTAGACGTGTAGCCGGTGCCGTGGCAAAGGCTGCAGGATAGCTGGGCCGTGCTGGCATGTTTCGGGTGGCTGCCGGTGCCTGAGACGCCGGACATGTCGGCATGGCAGCTGGCGCAGGTGAGGGTCGCCCCGCCCCAGGTCGGTGTTGCATAGGTCGGAGTGCCGGTGCCGGTGGCACCCTGGACCGTGCTGTGGCAGTAGATGTTGGTGCAGCTGCCGTAGGAGGCGCTCGGCGCCAACCCTGCAGTATTGCCGGTGGTGGCGTAGGCCCCGGTCGGCGTCTTGTACTGGGCCGTGGCGGCAACGCCGGTCAGGTCCCACTTGACGACGCCGTTCACATGGCTGTTGTCGGTATGGGCACCGTGGCACTTGTCGCAGGAAAGAGCCAGGCTGGTGGCGCCGTTGCCGGCGTGGCGGCCGTGGCTGCCGGTGGTGGGAGGCGAGGCGGACGACGTGCCGTGACAGGTGCCGCAGCCGTCCTGGGTGCCGTCGGTAACGGCCCAGTTGGGAGCACTGTTCGAGCCGCCGGTCAGGGTGGCACCGTGGCAGTAGACGGAACAGGTCATATTCCCCGGATTGGCGGTCACGCTGGTACCGGCCGCCGGGGACCAGGTATAGGGGGTGTTCAGGGTGTTGGGGGCGTTCAGGGTCCCGGTGGTCACGCCGGTGGCGCCGAAGCCGGGGAAGTTGCCGTTGTTGATGGCGAAGCCGATATCGATGGAGTTGCTCGGCATCGCCTTGAGGCCGTAGCCGCTGTGACAGGTATTGCACGCCATGTTCCGCGGTGCGCCGGTGTGGGCCACGTGGGCGCCGCCGTTGGCCGGCGGGGTTGCGCCGAGTGCCTTGGTTGCCGGCGTGGCCAGACCACCCGCGCCGATGACCGAGGAGTTCGGCGGGTTGCCGTGGCAGCCGTCGCAGCCTGCCCCCTTGAAGGCGGCGCTGTGCAGGTGGCAGGAGATGCAGTCCTTCCGGTTGTAGTGGGGATTGGTGGTCCGGTCGGTGATCTTCGCCGAGCTGTACTGGTGATGGAGCGTATTGTGGTGGCAGACCTCGCAGACGTTGGTCGAGCCGTTGCCGGCGCTGCGCAGGTCGTCGCCGAACACGCCGGCCTGATCCACCGACGAGGTCAGCCGGTTGAAGATGACGGGCCGGCTACCGGTCGGGGTGGTGATGCTGTCTGCAACCTGCTTGATGTTGGAGGAACCGCTGGCATGGCAGGTCGAGCAGTCGTAGCTCGTCCCCCAGGCACCGTACTTCGTCCCCAGGTTGTTACTGCTGTGGACCAGCGAGCTCTGGGAGATGGTGATGGTGACGGTCGCGCTGGCGCTGGCCGAGACGTTGCCGGCGGCGTCCTTGGCCCAGGCGTAGGCGGTCTTCGCACCGCTGGCCGAGAAGGTGTAGCTGGTCGGGGCCGTGGCGCTCCACCCTGCCGCTCCGGCAGAGGGTGCCGTGGCGCTTTCGTTGATCAGGTAGCCGGTCACCCCGACGTTGTCGGTGGCGGTGAAGCTGTTCACGGCAACCGTCAGCCCGGTAGCCGTAGCCGGCATGGTGAAGCCGGTCACGGTCGGGGCAGTCGTGTCGCCCGACAGGGTGATGGTGACGTTCGCGCTCAGGCTGGCCGATACGTTGCCGGCGGCGTCCTTGGCCCAGGCGTAGGCGGTCTTCGCACCGGACGCCGAGAAGGTGAAGCTGGTCGGCGCCGTGGCGGTCCAGCCGGCGGCGCCGGCAGACGGCGCCGTAGCGCTCTCGGTGATCAGGTAGCCGGTCACGCCGGTGTTATCGGTAGCGGTAAAGCTGTTCACGGCCACGGTCAGCGAACTGGCGGTCGCCGGCATGGTGAAGGCGGTCACGGTCGGTGCGGTAGAATCCGGCAGGGTGATGGTGACGGCCGCGCTCAGCATGTTGGAGATGTTGCCGGCCGCATCCTTGACCCAGGCATAGGCGGTGCGGAGTCCTGCCGCGGCGAAGGTGAAGGCGCTCGGCTGCGAGGCGAGCCAGCCGGCATCGCCCGCCAGCGGCGTGGTGTTGTTCTCTTTCACCAGCCAGCCGGTGACGCCGACGTTGTCGGTGGCGGTAAAGGCGGTGATCAGTACTGACAGGGAGGTGGCCGTCGAGGGCATGGTAAAGGTCGTCAGGCTCGGGGCCGTCGTATCCGGCAGGGTGATGGTCACGTTGGCCGACAACGAAGTGGAGACGTTGCCGGCGGCGTCCTTGGCCCAGGCATAGGCGGTGCGGGCTCCGGCCGCAGAGAAGGTGAAGGTGGTCGGCGCCGTGGCGGTCCAGCCGGCCGCGCCGGCTGCCGGGGCAGTGGCGCTCTCGGTGATCAGGTAGCCGGTCACCCCGACGCTGTCAGTGGCGGTGAAGCTGTTCACTGCCACCGTCAATGAAGTGGCCGTGGCAGGCATGGTGAAGGCGGTCACCGTCGGCGGCGTGGTATCGGGGAGGGTGATGGTGACGCCGGCGCTTCTGCTGGCGGAGACGTTGCCGGCGGCGTCCTTGGCCCAGGCATAGGCCGTACGGGCACCGGAGCCGGCAAAGGTGAAGCTGGTCGGGGCAGTGGCGGTCCAGCCGGCAGCTCCGGCCGCCGGCGCCGTGGCGCTCTCGGTGATCAGGTAGCCGGTGACCCCCACGTTGTCGGAGGCGGTAAACGAGGAGACAGCAACCGTCGTCGAGGTGGCGGTTGCCGGCATAGTGAAGGCAGTCACGGTCGGCGCAGTGGTGTCGGCCGCCGCCACCGTCGTGTAGCTGAATGGATAGCTGGCGGTCATGGCGTTGCCGGCAACGTCCGTCACGCCGATGCCGACGGTCACGGTGTAGGAGGTACTATTGGCCTGGCTCCCGGTGGTGAAGACCGCCTGGCTCCCGGAACAGCTGGAAAGGGCAAGGGTGCCCGCATTGACGGTTACGTTGGTGGTGTTGACCGTGGAGCAGTTGACCGCCTCGCTCCAGTTCAGGGTGATAGAGCCGTTCACAGCTGCACCGGTAGCGCCGTTAGCCGGGATGGTGCTGCTGATCGTCGGGGGCGTAATGTCGACAACCACGGTCCTGGGCGAGCCGAAGACGGCGGAGACGTTGCCGGCCGCGTCCTTGGCCCAGGGGTAAAGGGTGTAGGTGCCGCCGCCGGCGACCGTGTAGATGGTCGGAGCGGTGCTCGTCCAGCCGGTCGCACCGGCGCTGGGGGGGGTGGAGCTGGTAGTGATCAGGTAGCCGGTGACACCCACGTTGTCCGAGGCGGTGAAGCCGGTGATCGTGATGTCGGTATCAGCGGACGGCGTCGTTGCGGTAAAGGTCGAAACGGTCGGTGCGGTGGTATCGGACGCCGCTGGCAGGAAGGTGGCGATGGCTCCGGCATAGACACCGTTTGGTCCGGTCACGGATACCGAGGCTGTTGTGGCGCTGTTGGTGAGTCGTTCGAAGAAGCCGGCCCCCACCGTCGAGCCGTACGACCTGACGGTACTCCAGCCGGAGGCCGCGGTGCTGTAGGTACCGCTGACCCCGGTACTGAAACCGCCGATCCAGAGTTCATTCGCCTGAGCCGTCGTGGTGGTGGTTCCGGAGGACTGGGTGCTGGAAGAGCCGGTTGCCGAGGCTGTCTTGTCCAGCGGCGAGGCCGTCAGCACCCCCGAGTACTCGTACACGATGGCAGTGGAGTCCACTGCCGCCTTGGAGATCGACACCGAAGAGACACCGCCGGTAACGTTCGAGCAGTACCAGATCTCGGTTACCTCGGTGTTGGAGTTGATCGATGAGACGGCCCGGGTCCAGGTGCCCCCCCCGGAAATGGAAGTGACCGCGTTCGAGTTGCGTATCGAGCCAACGACGGCAATGAGAGTATTGCCGGCTGTAGTTGACGGTATGGTTACCGTCAGCGTGCTGCCCGAACCACTGGCAGCGCCGCCGGTGCCAACCCGTGCCGCGGCCTGTACATAGACTGGCAGGTACCAGCCCTGATACATGAAGACGCTGACCAATAGGGTAAAGACCAGAACCAGACTGATTTTCGCCGCCAGGCCCATCCCCCTGATCTTCTTGGCGATCACTTTTCCCATGACATCAACTCCTTTACTTTATCGCAAGATTTCCGTCTTTATCTGCATCAATGGCCCTGTTGCCAGTGCCCGGACTCCAACGGCCTACAGACGGCCCTGCCGCAGAGTTACCGCTCGTTATCTGAACCGGTTGCCACGCTGGTTGCTCCGCAGGGCGAAAATTGCCGACCGGCAAGCCTTCAGGTTGTTAATGTAGGTGGAGAGCGAGGCACTCTCGCCGGAGAAGAGCCGCCCCATTTCATCGGAGATCTTCCCATGCACCTGGAAGGAGACCTTCCCGTCCCCCCCCTGCACCGGTGTGTATTTGATGCTCGGATCGAGGGTCACCAGCGCAGCCACCAGGTAGCTGTCTTCGATGATGGATGTTTCCTGATCCTTGATAATGATCGACTTGAAACGTTTGGCTTTTTCCAGATGCTCTGTATTACCCATGATGTCCTCACCTTTTCCGGAACGTACTGAGCCGTTCCCGTAGGCGACGATGGACTCTCTACGGAGGCGAAGCAGTAGCTTCGCCGTCGTGACACATGCGTCTGAGCAGGCAACGAAATGCGTCACGAAAACGCACTGCGCCGCCAGAGGACACGCGAAGAGACCGGCGTCAGGAGAATGTTGATTCGAAGCTTAGGTTGTTACCTGGGGAACTATGGGGTCAAGCAGGGGGTGCCCTGGCGGGCAGTGCTACGGGGAACGTTACTGATGAACCGGAAAAATAGACGACTTCGCGCGGCGCAGGTGCGGCCGGCGGCAGGAGAAACCTCCACTCAGCCGGCGCAAAACTGATCTGTGCCTGGACCTTGTGCTTAGTATCATCTGCATCGTAGGCTGAAGTGTCGAGCCTCTCCAGGTGGGATTTCTTGATGTCGAAGTGGTAATCGGAAAAATCGCACGCATCCGCCAGCCTCCCGCCAACAAAGGCGAGAAGTAATAAGAGCGGGAGAAACCAGTTTTTGAGGATGCGCTGGGGCATGTCTGTTCGCTTCGACTACTCGTTGGGTATCTTGAGATAAAAATTCGCGTTTATCATTAAAGGCAAAATTAATGCCACATAGACACGGGAGACACGACCAAATAAATCGACACTCGACCGACACAAGTCGAGCACGTGCACTTCATTAAAACCAGCGGGATGACAACGCTCTCTTTTCACGGCGCAGCGACTAAGTTACCACATCTTATTTAATTTATTCACATAATAACCATCTCACGCAACAATCAGCCCGTCATTTGACAGCAGCCAACCGAACGAGACCCGTCATTTCACAGACCAGGGCATCCGCTTCCAACGGAAGCGGCTCAATGGAAGACCATGTGCCAGACGTACAGATAGCCGGCACCGAACACGGCGAAGAGGATAAGATGCTTGGCCATGAGCATGCGCCGTCGCACCTTTTCCGCATCCTCGCCGTACCAGTTCTCCACGTAGGTGAAGGTGCGCCCGGCACCGGTGACCAAGATGAACACCATGGCGGCCACGCTCTGCCAGAAAAACAGGTGCTCGATGCCGTTCAGGATACCGGTCACCTCCGGCCGCGCGCCATGTTCCCTGTGCAGCACCACTATGGCGACGATTGCGGCCAGCCAGTAGCCGGCGGCGAAATCATGGATGAAGCCGTTCAGGACGATGGCGCTCTTCTTAATATCCATCTGTTATCCGTTCCATTTCATGTGAAGTATTCCACAGGGATCCAACTCCCCCTGTGCGAGGTGACGAAGGCCCGGCGACCTGCCGGCCCATATGGGACCCGTCTGCATCGCAATCGACCGAAAGATGAAGCCGAAGCCGGCACAACGGCAAGCGAAGAGGTCGAACTCGGAAGCTCTGGGAGACGCAGCAATCGAGTGCATCTTTAGCAGATAGCAGATAGCATACTGAAAAGGCAAGGGTTATGATCAGCGTGGCCAGGGGGACCGTGTACCGGGCGACAGGCACGGCAGCCGGACAGAGGGGAGACAACGAACGGATGCCGGGATCAGGCATGGTCGCCAGAGATTGCACTTTACAATCCGGCCGGATATGGCTAGGTTATTCATTAATGAGCAAGAGTCTCAACATGCACTGCGTATATATCACCACTCCTTTGGCTACCAACTCCTTCACCACCCCGCGGCGACCGCTCGAACCGCAAAACGCACAATAACTATGCACTCACCTGCACATTTTATCGGCAACAGTTACCCCATGAACCCACCTGATGACCCTACACGGCCCGCTCACGTGAGCAACCATGCGTGAGGACGGCCAGCGGCATAAATATTGCGTAGTTAGCAGCACCATCAATCCAGCCGAAAAACCAGCCGTTTGAACAGGAGATGTGTTTATGTCCACGACTAGCAGCACAAGTCATCGCCTGACCGAGGAGATCCTCCGTTTCATCGAAGCTGGGGTAGACGCCGAGGTTTCCGATGCCACATTCAACGATTACTCCATGCAGCTGTTCTCCCTGCACTACGAAACCAACAAGATTTTCCGGGAATTCTGCGACATAAAGAAGGTGCGCCCCGGGGACATCAGCCGCTGGCAGGATGTCCCCATGGTCTACAACGATGTCTTCAAGACCCACCTGGTTGCCTCTTTCCCGCTGGAGCAGTCGGTCATGGCTTGCCTGACCGGCGGCACCACCAGCCTCACGCAACGGGGCCGCATCTTCCGCGACGAGGATGGCAAACGACTGGTCTTTGGTGCAAACAAGATGATGACCGGGTCGTATCTGTTCCCGGATTTCGAGGAGGGGAAGCGTTGCCGTATTCTTATCCTCGCCCCGAGCCCCGAACTGGCGCCATCCATGGGGATGGCCATCGGCATGGACCAGACACGACAGGCATTCGGCACGCCTGACAGCATGTTTCTCCTGGGCAAGACCGGCATCGACGTCAAGAACCTGCTGAAGGCGCTGCGCGAGTCGGAGGCGACCGGCGTGCCGGTGGCACTGATCGGCGCCACTGCAGCCTATGTCTATTTCTTCCAATCCTGCCGACGCAAGAAGATATCGTTCAAACTCCCGCCGGGCAGCCGCATCTGCGATGGGGGAGGCTACCGGGGGCGCTTCGGCGTCGTCACCCGCGACGATTATTATGACATGGTGAAGGAAATCCTGGACATACCGGAGACCCACTGCGTCAACGTGCTGGGAGAAGCGGAAACCGCAACCAACCTATTCGACGATGCCCTGCGCCGCCATGTCAAGGGGCTGCCACCACGCAAGCGCACCCGGCCGGTCCCGCCGTGGTCCCGCGTGCTGGCCATGAACATCGATGACCTGAGCCCCCTGCCCGATGGCGAGGTCGGCCTGCTGGCCCACTGGGACCTGGCCAACGTACCGACGGTCCTGGCGGTCATCACGGACAACCTGGGCTACACGACCGACAACGGCACCGGCTGCGAGATGGTGGGCCGCGCCAAGATCGAGAACGGCAAGGTCTCCCCCCTTCCCGACGAGGAACGCACCATGGGGCCAATGGGAGACTCGGGCATCTTCCGCATGCTGGAGGCGTACACCAACTTCTCCATTGACCTGAAGATGCGTTTCGCCAAGGACCAGAAGGTGGAGCCCGCTATCCGGGAAGAGATCGAGGCCCGCCCGGGGTCGGTTGCCTCCTGCCCGCAGGTGGTGGACGAAATCCTGGTGGCGCAGGCTGACAAGGAAGCGGCCAAGCTGCGCGACGCATCGCTGAACACCTTCAAGGACCAGACCGAGCGGCCACTGGAGTGGTATGTGAAGGAGGCGGAAGAGCAGAAGCTGGTAGACCACCCCACCGGCCTCCAGTCGGAGAAGCCTGGACCGGGGCCGGTGCCGAAGAAGGTGAAGTAGAGCCCAAACAATCCCTCTTATACTATTTGACGTATCAGCGGCAGCACTCTGCGTCCCGCCGGTTTAGGCCGACGGAAGCGGGATGCTGCCGTTGTCGTTTCCAGCCCGAGGAGTGGCAGCAGAGGGCGGAGTCATCGGGCTGCGTTGGCAGAGTACGGGTTGGCGTGACATTTCCGTTGTATTAGCCGGCCTTACGCCCTATAAATGTTTGACACCATCCACAGCAGCCGAGACGCAATGAACCGTTCCTGGACCAGATATCTGCCAGCCGCACTCAGAGACAAGCTCGAAGGCCGCCATGACCTGCAGGGCATCCTCAGCAACGCGGGATGGCTGCTGGCTGACAACATCCTCAGGATGGGGGTGGCTCTTGTTGTTGGTGTCTGGATGGCAAGATACCTGGGGCCTGCACAGTTCGGGGATCTGAATTACGCTTTGGCATTTGCTGCAATTTTTGGAACGTTAGCCAACCTTGGCCTCGACAGTATCGTTGTTCGTGATATTGTTCGCGATCCCGAGAATTCTCCCGAAATCCTCGGAACCGCTTTCGTGATGAAGCTTACCAGTGGGGTCATAGCCTTTGCACTAACTGTAGGCTGTGTATATCTGGTCAGTTCAGGAGACTACAATGTCGTAGTGTTGACTGCTATCGTGACAGCAGGAATGTTTTTTCAGGCCTTCGACGTTATCGATTTCTGGTTTCAATCCAGGGTTGCGTCAAGATATACTGTAATTGCAAGAAATTTTGCATTTTTCACAGTAACGATATTAAAAATCATCCTAATACTTTTAAAGGCTAAACTGGTTGCGTTTGCCATAATAGTCTTAGCAGAAGTTGCTATTACAGCAGCATCTCTTGCCTATATATACCATCGCTCAGGCCATAATATATTTAATTGGAAAAGTAGATATATAAGAGCCATTAAGTTGCTTAAGACCAGCTGGCCTCTAACATTAGCCGGTGCGTTCATAGCAATTTACATGAAAATTGATCAGATCATGCTTGGCAATATGATAGGCAATCACGCGGTTGGCCTTTATACTGCCGCAGTAAGAATTTCAGAAATATGGTATTTTATACCAAGCGCAATTGTGGCTTCAGTTTATCCTACAATAATAAAAATGCATGAACAAAATAGAGATAAATACTTACTGTACCTTAAGCAACTATATACACTTCTTGTCTGGGTGGCCCTGGTAGTTGCCATTCCAATGTCATTCTTTTCAACTTTTTTTGTAACATTATTTTTCGGTGAACATTATTCTGCTGCAGGCCCTGCTCTTTCCATCCACATCTGGACGGCTATTTTTACCTTTTACGGTATTGGCAAGAGTATCTTCATCCAGTGTGAAGACATGCAGTTATTCAGCTTCATCTGTACAGTGTCAGGGGCATTATCCAATATTGCTTTAAATTTATTACTGATTCCCCGGTATCATATCATAGGTGCTGCAATTGCTACTCTCTGTGCGCAGATCGTTGCGTCTACGGTTATTCCCCTGCTTTACGAAAGGGATCGAATCAGCGTAAGATTGTTTTTGAGTGCATTCTTTGACATAAAGGCCATTTGGAGGATATAAATGGACCTTCGCTGAAACAGCCGGTTATCACAAACCAATTCACAGATATTACCCAATGAAAATCGGTTTTTACATCCAATGGCCGAAAGGGTCACTCAGCTCAACAGGCAATGTTCTCGGTGACGAGCTCATCGGCGAATCCATGTGTCGTGCCCTGCGCAGCATGGACGGGATAGAAACCTGCGAACTCTTCGCGCCCAATCATCTGCCGCGGCAAGAACAGGATGTGATGATCTACATGAACGACTCCGAGCCAGTCCGTTCATGGGCAAAAAAACACTTCATGTACCTGCAAAACGCCTATGACGAGGGGTCGGAACAGGCGCTGGCCAAGTTCCAGCAACGCCGATACGATGGCTATGCCTTTATCTCCTATCGCTTGCTGAAACTGCACGAGCAGCTCGGTTTCTCCGGAATATTCCTGCCGTTCGGAGTCGATACCGAACTTTTCAAACCCCAGACACCTCAAGCACGTTATGCGTGTGAAGTCTGCTACGTGGGAAGCGACATAAAAGGTGAAGAACGTACCGTTCGCTACCTCTACCCTGCCATTGATTTCGATTTCGCCCTGTATGGCAATTGGAAAGTGCCATACCCCTTCCGATTCTGGAAGAATTTGCCCTACCAGAAGGCGTTCTCTGCCATCAGTCGGGGTAAGATCCCGCAGGAAGATGTGCCCCTTCTCTACTCCAGCGCCAAGATCACCCTCAACTGTACGGCTCAGGACTGTGTCGACTGGGATGTCATCACCCTGCGAACCTTCGAGGTCCTGGCGTGCAAGGGATTTCTGATCACCGATCGAGTGCCGATTGCGGAGAAGGAGTTGAAGGATTGTGCCATCTTCACCGATGGTGGCGATGACCTGGAGGACAAGATCCGTTATTACCTGGCAAGGCCAGAAGAACGGGAGCGAATTGCCGGCAAGGGTTATGACTATGTCCTCAGCAATGCTACCATTACCTCCCGGATGCAGACCCTTCTTGATTACTTGAAAGAAATTGTGTGAAGATTCTCTTTGTAAACCCTCCCGTCATCCGTTCGGAACACTCCTCGCCTGAGAACGACTTCAAGGTGGAAGGATTCGTGTTCACTCGTAATCGACGTCGGATACCCGGCCTGATGCACCTTCTCCGTTCGCTTGGTATCGGCCGGGGGATACGATACGGTGTCAGGGCCGGTTCACGCTGGCCTTGGACATCTGAAACCCCCGTTGCAGCCGTCCATTATCCATTTACCATGTGCTATGCAGCCGCATATCTGCAATCCCATGGCTTTGATGTCGCAGTCATCGATGCCGTTGCCGAAGAAGAGTATTCATATGTCAGGTGCCTCGATGCCATACGCAGGGAAGCGGCCGACATTGTGGTAATAGAATGCTCCACCCCCACCATTGACATTGACGTCTGGTTTGCAGAAAAGGTCGCATCCTTTGCAACCGCCTGCCTGGCGGGCCCTCATCTCAGCGTATACGCCGAACAGATCATGGCTGAACACCCCGCGATCACCTATTTCCTCAAGGGTGAATATATCAAGAGCTCGTTGACGATGGCTCGAACCGGAAGAACGGGGATATTCGAAGCGGAAGTGGTGGATGACCTGGACTCAATCCCTTTCCCCTTTCGCGACAATCCCGGCATGAAGCGCTATTATGACCCCTCCATGCCGACAGAGAGGCCACAGTTACAGATCTACGCCAGCAAGGGGTGTCCGTTTTCCTGCACGTTCTGCCTCTGGCCGCAGGCCATGTATCAGGGCAAGGTTTCCTATCGGAAACCGGAAAACATTGCCGAGGAAATCCGTAGTTGCGTTGCACGAGACAAGTATCGCAGCATTTTTTTTGATGACGACACCTTCAATGTGGGAACCGATCGGATCAGCAGGCTGTGCGATGAATTGAAGAACATTGGCCTGCCGTGGACCATGATGGGACGACTGGACTGTTCCCCGACATGGCTCTTCGACAAGATGGTCGATTCCGGCTGCGTCGGGATGCGCTTTGGCGTAGAAACCTTCGACGCCCAGGTACTGAAAAACATCAACAAGGGAATGGAAAGCGCTTCGATAATGGAGACGCTTCGGCTGATCAGCAGCAAGTATCCACGGCTCATGATTCATCTGACGATGATGAAGTACCTGCCCGGCCAAACCGAAGCCATCCACCAGCGGGATCTGGACATTATTCATGAACTGGGCTACAGCACGAACAATGTGCTCCGCAGCTACCAACTTGCCGCCTGTGCGCCCTTCCCCGGCACTCAGATGTTCGACGAGCTGCTACGGGCAGGGGTCACCTGCCTCGACGACTTCACACACTTTGACGGTAACAAGGAGACGGTAATGAAGACCATAGGCGGGCGGTCACAATGAAGGTTCTGGTCACAGGGTCATCCGGTTATGTGGGGACGATCGTCACCCGACACCTCTCCGGTCATCACGATGTTCTGAGAGCGGATCTTGTTCCTGGCCAGGCCCCGCACTGTCACAGCTGCGACCTGGGTGACGCCGCCGCGGTTGAGAACCTTGCTCGGGAATTATCGCCAGATGTCGTCATCCACGCAGCAGGCAACAAGAATATGGATTTCTGTGAAAAAAACCCGGATACCGCCTTCCGGATAAATTGCGAGACCATAAAAAACGTTGCCCGCGCATTCGGGACACACTGCAGGATCATCTACATTTCAACCGATTATGTGTTCGCAGGAAACCGTGGCGGATATGACGAGTCAGACCAGCCGGACTCCAACATAATCTATGGTCGCAGTAAATTCTGCGGGGAAACGGAAGGAAAGGCCCTGGCCGGCGAAAGGTTCACGACTCTGCGCCTGAGTGCTCTTTACAACCTGGAAGCAGCCTTCCCACGATTCCTGCTGGAGCAACTCTCCTCCGGCAAACCTGTCGACTGCTACGCTGATACTCACTACTCGCCGACCTACTACCGCGATTTTCTCGCAACACTGGACAGACTGATGCTGGCCCCGAAGGTGCCGGTACCACTGCTGCACGTCTGTGGCGAGGTGACGACCCGGTACGAATTTGCCAGACACCTTGCGCGGGCATTTGGGTTTGACCTGGAACTGATCCGCAAGGCCTCGATTACGGACAGCTCGGCTGCCGGAAATGCCGGCTATCTTTTCCCAGACCTATCCATGACCAACCGCAGGCTTCAGGATCTGCTCCTGATCAGGCCCACCCCCATCACCGAAGCGTTGCGACAGCTTCGAGAAGAATCCGTCCATGGCTGATCTGGCACCAATCGCACTCTTTGTCTATAATCGCCCGGTTCACACAAGGAGAGTGGTCGAAGCCCTACAAAACAATGAGCTGGCGGCAGGCAGTGACTTGTACGTCTTCGCCGACGCCCCCAAAATGGCGGCACAACAAGGTGCAGTGGATGAGGTCAGAGCTTTTATCCGCTCGATCGGAGGCTTCAAATCGGTTACCCTGATCGAACGGTCCGAGAACTATGGCTGCGCCAGATCCATCATTACTGGCGTCACCGAGATCGTCAATCGATTCGGCAGGATAATTGTCATCGAAGACGACATTCTTACCTCGCCACATTTTCTCAGGTTCATGAACGATGCCCTGGAAACGTACCGGCATGAGGAGAGGGTCATCTCCATCCACGGGTATCTCTATCCGGTGCATACGGAACTTCCTGAAACCTTCTTTATCAGAGGTGCCGATATTTGGGGTTGGGGGACGTGGAAACGGGGCTGGGACCTGTATGAGTACGATAGCCGCAACCTCCTGAAAGAACTCAGGCAGAGAAAGCTGACCAGGGAGCTCGACGCCTACGGATATATCCAGCTGCTTGAGGAACAGATCATCGGACAGGTCGACACGTGGGACATCCAGTGGTATGTTTCCGCCTATCTCAATGACAGGCTGACCCTCTATCCGGGGAAATCTCTCGTGCAAAACATCGGGTACGACAGTAGCGGCACCCACTGCACAACCACCAATACCTACACGGTCGAATTGAACAACTCACCGGTGACGGTCTCAAAAATGGCCATAAGGGAAGACGACAACGCCCGCCGCGCCATAGGAGATTTCCTCATATCGGTCAAACCGAAGTCGGGGCTGAGGGCACACCTTGTCAGAAAAGCAAAGGTGCTCGCGTCCGGCGGATCTCACGTTGAACGCCAAGGTACGATGAAGAGACGACCGGAATGAGTCCGACAGGGATCCTCACCCCGGAAACGGATTACGATCGTCACGACAGGTCCGTCAAACCAACTCTCACAACGAAGAGATATATTTTTTTCGGGAATTGACGATAAATTTGCCACCTTCAAGTCGCCACCGCATTCTTCCCATGGGTACTGCAGTTGCCTTGTCTGCCCTAGTCCCCATCAGCGCTTACTTCTTCAAGCATTCACCCTTGATTCAAAAGGGTTACGCTTTTGTTCTTTCCGGCTATTTTCTCTTTTTTGTGGCCGGCAACATGATTCTGTCCAGCAGGAGACTGTCGAACAAGACTTTCAATATCCTTGTCTACCTGTTCTCAAGCTTATTCCTCTTCTTTTTCTTCAGCAAATACATCCAGATATCCCACCTGGCCGGAGACAATATCTGTCAGCTGGCATACTGGAAGATCCTCTTTCGCCCCAATCTTGCCGGAAGCATCGGTGCCGCGTACACGAAACCGGGACAACTGCTCGTTTCAGGCCTGCTTTATGAGCTCAGTACCATGTTCGGCGATGCCGTTTTCAAGGTCGGTTTGTGCCTTGTCATGGCAGCATCTGTCTGGGGGCTTGTCAGAATCGCAACAGACATCGGCGGAAGAATGGCGGGATTGGTTGCCCTGTCGGTCTCCACATGGGCGTTTCTCTTCGAATTCATCGACGGCTCGGTATCGATATACCTGATCCCTTCCCTGTTTATAGGGCTGTGGCTCTACTACCATAACCCGAAATACAAATGGCTTGGCCGGCTCCTGCTCGCCTGCTCCATTCAATTTCACATCCAGTCAATCGCCATCCTCGGCGTCATCTGGCTGGCGCTCATCCTGAAAAGGGACTGGAAGGAACTGGCAGCCTATTCCGGCGTGGTTGCAGTGTCCCTGCTGGGATGGCTATGGGTGATCCTGCGCGTTCAAGGCACGTTTGCCCGGCTAAACTCCGGGGCTGCAGCCGGCTACCCGGTCCCCCTGAGCGACACATTCGTCTATCAGGGAAAATTCGACTACATCAGCAAAGTCATACAAACCGATCTCCTCAGCAACCCCAGCTTCTGCTTCTTACTCATATTGGCTATCATTGGCATCGCAGGCTCGTACTATCATACGTACAGACAATATCTTGTGGTGTTTTCGGTACTCGCGATATTGATTGCAAATGTCTTGTTCTTAGGAGGAACTCTGAATTTCGGACGTAATTTTGCAGCCATAAATGCCTTTGGCTGTTCAATAGGCATAGGATCAATCTTGTTTCTTGCCAACAAATTCAAGACCGCTAACTATAAGGTTGCCCATGGACTCATTTCGATAGTATTGGCTTTACTTGTCACAATGAGCAATTATTCAATGTTTAACAACAGAAACCATTTTCAAACTCTGACATCGCAAAAATATGTCGAAAACGCCCTTTCTCTCCTATCAGACAGTAAAATACCACATTCAACCCGACTAATGACGGAGGACGACCTGCTGTATCCGATTGTCGTGTTCTCTCCTGACCGTTTCGAATCAGTTTCAGCACTCCAGCACTTCAATATCTTACAGGATCAACAACGCGCTATCATGCTTTCCAAAACCGATTATATTTGGATTGCGCTCAATAAGCAGCATGGCTATTATTACCTGGATCATGTCCCCGTCCCGGCATGGAAATTGGATGCGTTCAGGCTGATGGTACTCGACATGGTGCAGACCAATCAACCCAGGGCACTCTACGGATACCGATTTACGCCAATCGACAGAAACGATGAACGATTGATCCTCGCCGTGGCAAAGGCGACGTAATCTGCACTGATGAGCGCTTGATACATTACGGCAAGTCGACAAAAGGGTGCAGGGCAAAAGAGACCGTATATGGCAAAAATTCTTATCATTAAACTGGGCTATTCGGAAACGATCGACGGAGAGATCGGCACAACTCCGAGCCTGGGAGATGTGCTGCGCACGACCGTGCTGCTGTATCCCTTCGTCGAGGACCAGGTGACCTGGCTCGTGGACAAGGATGCCTACCCTCTTCTTGCGGGCAATCCGTATATCAAACGGATCCTCATCTTTGATCTCCCTACCGTATTGCAGCTTCAACGTGAGCGCTTCGACACGGTCATCAACCTGGAGAAGGTGCCCGGACTCTGTGCCCTGGCCGACTCCATTTCCGCCTGGCGACGTTACGGATTCCGTTTCGATGAGGTGAATGGCGAGGCACAGGCCTATGATCATTGCGAAAAGGTGTTCGAACTCTGCAAGGACGTCGGCCTGAAGCGCGGCCATACGGGCAACTGGCAGGAGTCGTTGCTGGGCATCGTGGGTGCAAAGTGGGAAGGCCAGGAATATATCCTGGGATACCAACCGAAGAGCGGCGAACAGTTTGATATCGGCTTCAACTGGGCAGTGGGCTCCAAATGGCCCAACAAGGCATGGCCCAAAGAGCGCTGGCACGAACTGGAGGAACTGCTGCTGCAGGATGGCAGAACTGTTTCCTGGCAGCAGGGGATGGACAACCTGAACGCCTACATGGACTGGATCCACTCCTGCCGCCTGCTGGTGACCAACGACAGCCTGGGGTTGCACATTGCCCTGGCCCTCAAGAAAAAGGTCGTCGTGCTGTACGGCCCGACCAACCCCCATGAAACCTACTTCTATGGCCGGGGTGAGGAGATTTATCCTCAGGAGGAACTCCCCTGTATTCCGTGCCTGCAACCTGTCTGCAGCCAGGAGAAGCAGTGCCTGGAGTTCATCTCGGCATCGGTCGTCAGGGATGCGGTCATGAGACTGCTGCAGCAGTGATCAGACAACTAACCACTTCTCCTGGCAGGACACGGAAGATTAACTTTTGATGCCGCCCACCATGAAACGATTTTCGGCACCGCTGCTGCTCGCTTTCATCTGCCTGATCTCAGCGGTGCTGTTGATGGCACTGAACTACCCCTACCGCCCTTTTCCCACCGATGAAATCTGGGCTTATTCCTTGCCGCTCAAGGGGGAAGATTGGCTGGCGAGTGACAGCAGCATTCTCCTGAACTCCCCAGTGCACATTTACTCTCTGCTGGCTGCCAAAATGATTACCGATCTGTTGCGTCTGCCCTGGTTCCAGGCATTTCTGGTCACGTCTAGCCTTGCCCTAAGCAGCACCGCCTTCCTGCTCGGGTTAACAGTCCAGGCCGTGACCGGGCGCCTTCTGTTTTCGCTTGGGGCAACGCTGCTCTTCGTCGTCTCGGCCTGGTCCCAGTCCTATCTCCATTTCTATACCTACGCACCTGTCGCAGCGCTCTTCATGATGGTCTCTCTCTATTGTTTCACACGCTACTACCTGGCAGAATCACGAAGCAGGTGGCTGGCAGCCGCCTCTGGATTGTCTGTCGGTCTCTTTTTTCTCAGCAGTTCTTCTGCCAAGCTGCTTGCTGGCATCCTGGCCGCTGCCTACATGGTGCTAACCCTACTGCCATCCGACCGCAGAAAGAAGGCCGATTCTCTCTGGATGCTGGCCGCGACGCTGGTTCCAACCACCGCATTAATACCGATCTATCTGCGACCGCTTCTGTCACATCTGCAGGAAAACATCTCGGCGGGCAATGGGATCGATTGCCTGAAGAAATACGGGTTTCTTCCCACAACCCCTTTCTTCAGCTACTTCCACCTGCTCGGAGTCTACTCCACACCAATGCTCCTGGTCCTGCTAGCATCCCTTCTCATTGCCGTCCTACAGTGGAAAAAGATTTTACGACTAGGCAGGCCTGGGATAATGCTATTGTTCCTACTTGCAGTTGTTCTCTGTCACACAGTCATTCTTGACCTGCTGCCATTCACGAAATTGGGGAGAACACAATTCCCCTTGCTGCCGCTAACGATTGCCGCCCTCGCCATTATGTTTGCCGAGTTCCCCTATGGCAGACAGCTAGGACGATGGATTTTCCTTGGCGTTCTCTGTATTGCCATCCCGCTCGAAATAGATACTTCTACGCGTACCTGGCAGGCCCGGAGAGGAGCTCCGGACAAGCTAGACCATATTGCAGAGCCAACGGCCATCGTTGTCCTTAACGAAGACCCGCACGCAGATTTTATAACGAACTGGTTGCAATACGATGCGGAGTTCAAAATTCCACTGTCTTTCCTGCCGAAAGCGGTGCAGTCTCGGACCACCGCCATAGCGCTCATTGTCGGCCCGACCGGGCCGAACAGCGGCAAGAGCATTCTCCGTCACAGCATCATGGACGATTTCTACTTCGCTTTGCCGCCGAATATCGATACAATGCCTTCTTGGACAGGGACGCTCCCTTATTACGCACACTACCCGCTTTTCATGATGGAAGAGGAAAACAGCCAATGTTTTTTCTTCAGACATCAGGTACCAGACTCAGCGGCCCCCGAGAGCCAGCTGAAGGTCTTTTACTGGCCAGCCAAAACCAACTGACCAACCCAAGTACAGATCATGGACAAGTTCCGCATCGACAGTCATAAACTCATCTTTCATCCCCATCGGGTCGCCGACTGGCAGTCCGGCTCGGACATTTACCCAATCTACGCCGAGATATCCCCCTCCGGTGCCTGCAATCACCGCTGCTCCTTCTGCGCCCTGGACTACATGGAGTACCGCCCCCGCTTCCTCCCGACCGGCCTGCTGTGCGAACGTCTGGCCGAACTGGCCCAGTTGGGACTGAAGAGTGTCATGCTGGGGGGGGAAGGGGAGCCGCTCCTCCATCGCGACTGCGCGACCATTGTCACCCATGCCAGTTCGTGCGGCATCGACGTAGCCATAACCACCAATGGCGTCCTTTTCGACCGGGAGTTCGCCGAGCAGACGCTGCCGGCGCTCAGTTGGGTCAAGGTCAGCATCAACGCCGGTACGGACGAGACGTACGCCCGCATTCACCGTACCAGGACCGCCGACTTCCAGACAGTCATCGCCAACCTGGCCGCTGCCGCCGAGATGGCGCGGTCGACCGGCTCCGCCTGTACGATCGGCGCCCAGATGATCCTCCTGCCGGAAAATGCCGGCGAGGCCACGGAATTGGCGGCCCGCTGCCGGGATGCCCGACTCGCATACCTGGTCATCAAGCCATACTCGCAGCACCACAAGAGTCATACCCGCACCTATCAGGATATAGACTACGACCGGTACGCATCGTTGGCCGAACAGCTGGAGGCGTACAACACCGACTCCTTCCGTGTGATCTTCCGCCAAAACACCATGCGCAAGCTTCACCGTAGCCAGCGCGGCTACGGGCGCTGCCAGGCGCTGCCGTTCTGGACCTACATAGACTCCGACGGCAATGTCTGGGGGTGCAGCGCCTGGCTCGGCGATGAGCGCTTCCTGTACGGCAACATCCGTGAACAGAGCTTTGCGGAGATCTGGACCGGCGAACGACGCCGCAAGAGCCTGGAATGGACGGCAAGCGGACTGGATCCCGCAGCATGTCGACAGAACTGCCGCATGGATGAAGTAAACCTCTACCTGTGGGAGCTGTCGCACCCCGGGGCACATGTAAATTTCATCTGACGGGATTGCCATTCAGCCATGCTCACAGTGACGCACCTACCTACAGAAACCCTGCTGGAACTTTACGGACTGCTACTGCGGATTCGCCGCTTTGAGGAGCGGATTGTTGCACTGTACCCCGAGCAGCAGATGAAGACCCCCGCACACCTCTGCCTCGGGCAGGAAGGCGTTCCCGCCGGGGTCTGCAGCCAGTTGACCCGTGAAGACTACATCTTCAGCACGCATCGCTCCCATGGGCACTGCATCGCCAAAGGGATGTCGCTCCACGCCATCGCGGCCGAGCTCTATGGCAGAGAAACCGGCTGCTGCCGCGGTCGGGGAGGGTCCATGCACCTGGTGGATCCGGACCACGGCATTCCTGGTTCGACGGCCATTGTCGGCGGCTCGATCCCCCTTGCCGTGGGGGCTGCGCTGTCGTCCCGCATGCAGGGCAATGGCAGGATTGCGGTTGCCTTCTTCGGTGACGGTGCATCAGAGGAGGGAAGTTTCCACGAAAGCCTCAATTTCGCGGCACTGCATCGCCTCCCCGTGCTCTTTGTCTGCGAAAACAACCAGTACGCAACCAATTCCCCCTTCTCGGCACGCCAGCCAGGCGCCGGCATAGCCGCCAAAGGCGCAGGCTACGGCATTCCTGCCAGCAGTATCGACGGCAACGATGTCATTGCGGTCTACGCAGCCGCAGACGAAGCCATTTCGCGCGCCCGCACCGGCAAGGGTCCGACCCTGCTGGAATGCCGCACCTGGCGCTGGAAAGGGCATGTCGGCCCGGAATGCGATGTGGAGAAGGGATGCCGGCCAGCCGATCTGCACGCAGCATGGTTATCCCGCTGCCCCTTGGAACAGTACCGCACCCGTTTGCTGGAATCGGGAGTGATTCCGCGAGAGCTGCTGGACGCTGCGGAGCTGTCGATAATGGCGGAGGTGACTGAAGCCTTCGTCAGGGCCCAACGCGAAGCTACGCCTGCCCCGTCGACACTGCTCAACTACCTGGACGGAAGAGGCTGACGATGCCCTGGACCAAGATACAGGCCGACAATGAACGCTCCCGCGAGGTCTACCAAAGCGGTGAAGGACGGCAGCTTTCCTACCGGAACGCCATACGTGAAGCCCTGGACCTCGCGCTGGAGATGGATCCGCGGGTGTTTCTGATCGGCGAAGGGATTGATGACCCAGGCGGTGTATTCGGTTCGACCTTGGGATTGGCGGAAAAGCATGGTCACGGCCGGGTCATGGACATGCCGTTGGCAGAGAACGGCCTGACAGGGATCGCCGCGGGGGCTGCCATGACCGGCATGCGACCTGTGCTGATCCATATGCGGGTCGACTTTCTCCCCATGGCAATGGACCAGATCATCAACCACGTTGCCAAGTGGCGTTACATGACCGGTGGCCGGACCACGGTCCCGCTTACCATGCGGGCGATTGTCGGCCGTGGCTGGGGCTCCGCGGCGCAGCACTCCCAAAGTCTTCAGGCACTTTTTGCCCACATCCCGGGCCTGACGGTGGTCATGCCGGCCTCTCCCTACGATGCCAAAGGGCTCCTCCTCGACTGCATCGCCTCGGGGGAGCCGTCCCTGGTCATCGAACATCGCTGGCTGTACGACCGCGTGGAAGAGGTTCCGGAGACCCCGTACCGGGTCCCGGCGGGGGTCGGCCTTATTCGCCGGGAAGGGACCGATGTAACGCTGGCCGGCGTCTCCCATGCGGTGTACGAACTGTTGCTGGCCGCCGAACAACTGGCCGCCGAGGGAATTGACGCCGAGGTCCTGGATCTGCGGTCGGTACGGCCTCTGGACGAAACGCTGCTGATTGCTTCGGTCAGGAAAACCGGCCGGTTGGTGATAATGGATACCGGCTGGAAGCGCTGCGGAATCTCTGCCGAAGTAGCTGCAGTGATCGCGGAGCAGGCCTTCGACGCGCTGAAGTCACCGGTCCGGCGCATATGCATTGGCGACTGCCCCACCCCAGCTGCCGAGTCTCTGGAAAAAGCCTATTATCCGGGAGTCGCAGAGGTCATCGCAGCGGTCAAGGGATTAATATGAATCGTTATCCCGTTACTGCTGTGATGCCGGCGCTCAATGAAGAGGAGAATCTGACGGCAGCTGTGACCAATGTACTGGAATGCTTCCGAAAGCTGGAAATCCATGGGGAGCTGATCATCGTCAATGACGGGAGCACCGATCGTACCGGGGAAATCGCTGCGGGATTCGCCGCCGAACACGCCGACATCCGCGTCCTCCATCATCGAGAGCCGCAGGGTATAGGAGCCTCGTTCTGGCACGGGGTCAGCGAGGCCTCGGGCGAAACCGTCACCATGCTCCCCGGGGATGGAGAGAACGATGCCGCCGAGATCCTGCGCTATCTGCCGCTGTTGCGGGAAGTGGACATTGTGGTCCCCTTCATCTATAACCGCGAAGTCCGCTCCACAACCAGGCGTTTACTCTCGATTATCTATCGTGAAATCATCAAGGCGAGTTTCGGCCTTTCGCTCAACTACATGAACGGCACCGTCATGTACCGGCGCAGCATCTTCGCCGGGATCGAACTGAAAAACGGCGGTTTTTTCTATCAGTCCGAACTGCTGATCAAGACCATCAAGCGGGGCTACCTGTACGCCGAGGTTCCCTGCGCGCTCCGCACCCGCGGTAGCGGCGACTCCCGCGCCACCAGTTGGAAATCTCTCCGGAAGGTCATGAGAGGATATCTGGGGATATTTCGGGATATGCATTTCGGTTCGCCGCCCGATGGGAAGATCGTTGCGGAGTCGGCAACGGCGCGCCGTTTAGAGGAGCTGGCAGAGTGGAACGGCTGATACTGGACGGACATAAGCTGAACTGGCACCGGGAACGGGTGGAAGCCTGGCTGAGGGGTGAGCGGATCGCCCCGATCACCATCGACTGCGCCCTGTCCCGGGCCTGCTCCTATCGGTGCGTCTACTGCTACGGCCAACTGCAGGAGAATGCCGCCCGGCCCATGACCCGCGAGGTGATCTTCCGATTCCTGGACGATGCGGCAGAGATCGGCGTCAAGGCGGTCAGCTTCGTCAGCGACGGCGAGAGCACCTGCTCCCCCCACCTGTATGACGCGATCCTGCGGGGGCGGTCAAACGGCCTGGATATGGCGCTGGGGACCAACGGTTTCCTGCTGAAGGACGAACGCCTCGGCGAGATACTGCCGGCACTGACCTATCTGCGTTTCAACATCTCGGCGGCGGAGCGGGAACGGTACGCAGCCATCCACGGTTGTCAGCCCCGGGCGTTCGACAAGGTCATCGCTACGATACGGCAGAGTGTGGCGCTGAAGCGGCAGCTGGGGCTGCCGGTGACCATCGGCATGCAGATGGTCCTGCTCCCGGAGTTTCACGACCAGATCATGCCGCTTGCCCGGCTCGGCGCGGAACTCGGTGTGGATTACCTGGTTATCAAGCACTGCAGCGATGATGAGCACGCCACCCTGGGGGTGGACTATGCGGGCTACGAACGGCTGACCGGGCTGCTGCAGGAGGCGGAGGCGCTGTCCGAAGGCAGCTACCAGGTAAGCGTCAAGTGGTCGAAGATACTCTCCGGCGGCAAGCGCACCTACCGGCACTGCTTCGGTCCACCGTTCATCATGCAACTGTCCGGTTCCGGGCTGGTGGCCCCCTGCGGGATGCTGTTCAACGACCGCTACCACCGTTATCACATCGGCAATATTGCCGAGACACCGTTCAAGGAGCTCTGGCAGGGGGAACGGTATTGGGAGGTGATGGATCTCATCGCCTCCGAGCAGTTCGATGCCGGAACCATGTGCGGCTCTCTCTGCTTGCAGCACAAGGTCAACGAGTTCCTCTGGGAGTTGAAGAATGGCCGGGGCTCCATCCCGGCAGATCCGGGCAGACCGCCGATGCATGTCAATTTCATCTAAGGAGCTCGCCACTCTCACCAATCAGGTACTAGTGCAGCGCCCTTGCAGAAAGGTTCCGATGCAACCGATCACCATCCCTGACCATTTCAACTACATTGCAGTCTTTCTTTCCCTCTCCTGCAACCTCACCTGCAGCTACTGCATCAACCGGTTCGAGGAGTTTCGCTACACCAAGGGACACCTGTCCGGCGATGAATGGATCCGGGGAGTGAACCGGATCGTTTCCCGACCCGACCTCCCGGTGACCCTGGGCGGCGGCGAGCCGAGCCTCCACCCGGACTTCACCGCCATCATCAACGGCATCAGGCCGGAACTGAACATCGATCTCCTCACCAACCTGGAATTCGACATCGACCGCTTCATGGCCGAGGTGCCGCCGGAGCGGATCAAGCGGGAAGCACCCTACGCCTCCATCCGCGTCAGTTACCACCCCGAGACGATGGCGCTGGAACCGCTCGTGGCAAAGGTGCTGAAGATGCTGCGCGCAGGTTACAGCATCGGCATCTGGGGCGTTCTGCACCCCAGCCAGGAGGCGGAAATCCTGCGGGCTCAGGAAGTGTGCCGCTTTGATGGGATCGATTTCCGCACCAAGGAGTTCCTAGGCGAATGCAACGGCGAGATGCACGGCACCATCAGGTACCCCGGTGCCTGCGACCGCTCCGTTACCCGATCGGTTCAGTGCCGAACCACCGAACTGATCGTCGGCCCTACCGGCCATGTCTACCGCTGCCACAGCGATCTCTATGAAGGGCGGCAGCCGATCGGCCACCTGCTGGATCCGGACTTTCACATTGACGACCGTTCCCGCCCCTGTGACTGGTTCGGGCACTGCAACCCGTGCGACGTCAAGGTGAAGACCAACCGCTTCCAGATTAACGGACACACATCGGTGGAAATCACCTTTGACTAACCTCTCTCCCGATTGATGGTTTTATGGTATGCTGTCCGCCAGCAACCAAGCGGCAACAGCCATCTTCACAGGACCCCCCATGATCGAACAGATCTTTCACGACAACCGGCTGCAGGCGATCATCATACCCCACACCTTCCAGGACCCGGGCATTCAATTCTTCACCCCCCCGGAGCTCTCCCAGCAACTGGCCTACATGCGGCATCCGGCGGGCAAGGAGATCCCCCCACACACGCACAACCCGGTACTGCGCGAGGTCCATTACACCCAGGAAGTCCTCTTCATCCGGAGCGGACGACTCCGGGTGGATTTCTACGATGATGAACGGAACTACCTGCAGAGCAGGATCCTGGTCGGCGGTGATACCATCCTCCTCGCCTCCGGCGGCCACGGCTTCGAGGTGCTGGAAGAACTGGAGATGATCGAGGTGAAGCAGGGGCCGTACACCGGCGAGCACGACAAGACCAGGTTCACCGCCACCAGCGGCCCACAGGCAAAGGGCATGAAATGATCCCGGTCAACGAGCCCCTCTTGCGGGGGAACGAGTCAAAATATCTGCAGGAGTGTATAGAGTCCGGCTGGATCTCCTCGGAAGGGCCGTTCGTGGAGCGTTTCGAGCAGGAGATGGCCTCGCTGGTGCAGCGCCGGCACGGCATTGCCGTCTGCAACGGCACGGCCGCCCTGGAGTTGGCCGTCGCTGCCCTGGAACTGCCCCCCGGTGCCGAAATCATCATGCCGGCCTTCACCATCATCTCCTGCGCGGCAGCCGCCGTCCGTCGCGGCTGCGTCCCGGTACTGGTTGACAGTGACCCGATCACCTGGAACATGGATGTCAGCCAGATCGAGGCAAAGATAACGCCACAGACCCGGGCGATCATGGTGGTCCACCTGTACGGCCTGCCGGTGGATCTGGAGCCGGTCCTGGCCCTGGCGAGACGACATCGACTGAAGGTCATCGAGGATGCCGCGGAGATGCATGGTCAGAACTACCGCGGCCGCCCGTGCGGCAGTTTCGGCGACCTCAGCATCTTCAGCTTCTACCCCAACAAACTGGTCACCACCGGCGAGGGGGGAATGGTCCTCACCGACGACGAGCGGCTGGCAAAACGCTGCCGTTCCTTGCGCAACCTCTGTTTTCGGCCCGACAG
>CAYSJJ010000049.1:0-9679 GCA_964431365.1 uncultured Geobacter sp.
CGTTCCTGGACATAGGCCCAGGCAAGGAACCCCCCCTGGCAGACCAGGAGGATCAGGAGCACCCGGATGATAAAGGCTTTGGATAAGGAGGCTCGCACCATCGACACCAGTGTCCCTGCTGCTCAGATCAGAATTTCAGGGGTACCGGGAACGCCTTCTCCCGCTTGATGACCGCTGCCCCCTCAGGGGAACCGACGAACTTCATGAACCGCTTGGTCGCCTCTGTGGGCTGCTTGCCGGTCACCAGGTTGAAGCGGTGGTTGATCGGCCACTGGGCCGGCGACAGGGTCAGTACGTCCTTGCCGTCCAGTTTCACCGACGTGATCTTGCCGGCGCCGTCCGCCAGGGCCACGGAATTGATCATGCCGATGGCATTGGCCGTTGAGGTGAGCCGGGTGAACATCTCCCCCGACTTGGCGATCATGATCGCTTCCTGCCCCTCCTTCAGCGCCGCAAAGCAGGCGACCCCTTCCCGCACCGCCTTCTTGGTCGACTCGTCCTCAGGCCGGGTCAAGGCAACGATGGGCGCGTCCTTACCCCCCACCTGCTTCCAGTTCTTGATCTTGCCGCCGTAGATGTCGCAGATTTGCTGGCTGGTGAGCGACTTGACGCTGACGCTGTTGTGGACGGCAAAGAGGCCGGGGACGGTGGCGATTTCATAGGCATGCACCGGCAGCGTCTTTTCCCTGGCCTCCAGGGTATGGGCGGCCATGGAGATGTCGATCATCCCCTTGGAGAGCTTCAGAAGCCCACCCCCCTGCCCCAGGGACTTCTGCTCCACCTCGATGGTATCCTTGGGGTTCTTCTTCATATAGGCCTTGGCCAGTTCGTTGACCAGCGGTATCATCCCGCCGGAACCGGCGATCTTCACGGTCTCCGCCGAGGCCGAAACCACCGATAGACAAAACAGCGCCGCCGCGAGCACCCCTGTCAGCTTTACCATACAAACCCTCCTGCTAGCGTTTTTGATTGGTGATAACTATCTACCATGTATCGAGCCGATTTCAATAATTCTTTAGCGGCAAATAGTGGAACTCCAACGGCTAATCCAACAATAACAGCGTATCAATAAGTGTCGTCTGCCGCGCCGCCGGGAGAGGGCGGAGGTCATGCCCCGTGGATGCCGGCGTCGACTCCGGATGCCGTGGCGATCGTTCGGCGGTGCGGGATACTGAGAAAGGGGTGCCGTTTCGGAGGATACGGCTGTCAGGCCGCGACAGATGCGGTTCCACAACGAACCAAAGTCTGCGGGCGGGACGGGATAAAAACGCCCGGACCTGCGTGCCGCCCCGCTGTCGCGCTCCCGGACCTCAGCCGCTCAAGACCGAGGCTCTGCCGCGAACAGCGGCGACAGTATCTGGCCACTGCTATGCGGCGGGCTGGTTCGGCAGGTACTGTTCAAACTGTTTTTTATCGATGGCGCAGCGGTACGCCTCCTCCGGATTGATCCGCTTGGTCTTGAGCAGGTCCAGCAGATGCTGGTCCATGAGCTGCATCCCGTCCTTTTTGGCGGTCTGGATGATGGAGGGGATCTGGAACGTCTTCGCCTCCCGGATCAGGTTGCCGACGGCCGGGGTGCCGAGCATGATCTCCAGGGCAGCCACCCTCCCCTTGCCGTCGGACGTCTTGAGAAGCTGCTGGCAGACGACCCCCTTGAGGGATTCTGAGAGCATCGCCCGAACCTGCTCCTGCTGGTCCGTCGGGAAGACGTCGATGATCCGGTCGATGGTCTTGGCCGCCGTATTGGTGTGCAGGGTGCCGAAGACCAGGTGGCCCGTCTCGGCGGCGCTCATGGCCAGGCTGATGGTCTCCAGGTCACGCATCTCGCCGACCAGGATGATGTCCGGGTCCTCCCGCAGGGCCGCCCGCAGGGCCGAAGAGAAGCTCTCGGTATGCTCGCCGATCTGACGCTGATTGATGAGCGACTCCTTGTTTTCGTGGATGAACTCCAGCGGGTCTTCCAGGGTCAGGATATGCTCCTTGCGCGTGGCGTTGATCAGGTCGATCATGGCCGCCAGGGTGGTCGACTTGCCCGATCCGGTCGGGCCGGTCACCAGCACCAGCCCTTTCTTGAACTGGGTCATCTTCCGGACCCCCTCGGGAAGCGCCAGGTCGTCGGCCGAAAGGATCTTGCTCGGAATGATCCGGAAGACGGCGGCGACCCCCCGGTGCTGCATCAGGTAGTTTGCCCGGAACCGTGCCAGATCGGGAATCGCGTAGGCGAAGTCCAGGTCCTTTTTCTCCTCGAAATGGGCCTTTTGCTTCTCGGTGGTGATCTCGAAGAGGATGCCGGTAAGTTCCTCGTGGGTGAGCGGCTTATAGTTGAGGCGGACCATCTCGCCATGAAGCCTGAAGATCGGCGGATTACCGGTGGAGAGGTGGAGGTCGGACGCCCCCTGCTCCTTCATCATTCTGAATAGTGCGTCAATGCGTGCCATGAGCAGCTCCGTAAGAATTGCCGTAGTGTGCGGTCAGAGGACCAGGGCGGAAACGTACTCGGCCGGAGATATCTCCCCCCTCTTCAGGAGTTCCTCCCCCTGGGCCATGATCCCGCGATGCCCCTGTTCCTGCAGGAAACGAAGCACGTCGCCGCCGTCACGGGAGGCTTCCAGGCGACCGATCAGCGCCGCTGTCACCGAAATGACCTCCAGCAGGTAGCGACGTTCCTTGATCCCCGTGTAGTCGCAACTCTGACAACCCGCGGCTGTCCAGAAGCGGGCTGGGAGCTCCTTCAGCCCGAGGGCGGAGAGTTCGTCAGGGTGGGGTGAATATTCCTGACGACAATCGGGGCAGAGGAGGAGTATGCCGCGACAGGCGACGACCCCCTTCAGGTAGGCCGGGATGAAATGGTGACGCTGCCAGAGATGCGCCAGGTAGCGGAACAGCACTGCCAGATCATGAAACGGGACCCCGGCCACGGCAAGTCTCCCCCGCATCGCCACCTTGCCGGCGGCCAGTAGCAGCTGCTCCTCACCGGCATCGTCTATGGCAATCACGTCCGGGTCGTGATCCATGGCGGCCATGACCAGGGAGGCGAACTCTCCGGCAGCCAGTTCCTGGCGCGGAATGCGCGGAAATCGTTTGCGCCCGCGCCCCACCCCCTCGCCAAACAGCATCACCCCTTGCCCGGCCGTTTCAAGCTCATCCAGGTAGAGATCAACCAGTCGGTCACGGTCTGAGGCGTCACCGGAGGCACAGAGGACAAGGCCCCGCTCCAGGGACGCCAATCCCCGGAAAGCTGCCACCTCCTCGGCGGGTGCATCGAATTCTCTGACGGAGGCGGGAAACGGTGAGAGCACCTGCAGCCGGATGGTGACAAAGTCGCCGCCTGCCCCCTGGAGGACGAGCGTCTCGAAGGAGAGCTCCTTGCCACGGAAATGGAAGACGAGTCGGCCACGTTCCGGCAGCGTACCGCCGTCAATGCCGGCCAGCCGGCGCAGCCTCTGAAACACCGGGCCGGCGCCGGTCCGGGGAAACGAGCCGACCTCCCTGACCATGCCACCCTTGCGGGCCATCAGCCGGACTACGTCCCCCACCGGCTGGAGGGAGACCGACGCCAGTTTCTGCTGCACCAGATAGGTCAGCAGGTAGTCGATCAGCTTGGAACCGGTCAGGTCGGCGTTGATCTTGGCAAGTGCGTCGCTCGGGAAGAACGCGGAGGCAAACCCGAGGGATTCCGTCGCCTCCGGCGGGCCGTAAAACAGCTCGTGCATCTCCCGCATCTCGCGGATCAGGGCGACCGATACCGCCACACGGCAGCCGCTCTGCTCCTCCACGGCAGCTATGGCCTCCTTGTTGAGCGGATCGATCATGGCGATGGAAAGTTCGTCCCCGATCCGGATCAGCGGAAGCAGTCCGTATTTTCGGGCAACGGGGGCCGGGACCAGTTCCACCGCTGCCCGGTCGACCATCTCCCTTTTCAGCCTGACGTAGGGGATATTCAGCTGATTGGCCAGCGCCCAGTCGATATCCTCCTGGGTGACGATCTCCAGCCTCACCAGGGCTTCGCCGAAACGGCAGCCGTGCTTCTGCTGCTCGTCAAGGGCCGCACGGATGTCATCCTCGCTGATGATCTGCGACATAAACAGGATCGAACCCAGCGATCCCTCTCTCATCAGCCCGCTCATGCCAACCTCCATTCTCTGCCCATATCAGTCCACGTGTGATTCGTAAATGCGTTCGAACTCGGGAGCCATCACCCGGAAGGCATCGTAGACCCGAGGATCGAAATGTTCCGGCCGGGTCCGGCCGTCACCGTCAAGGATGATACGGCAGGCCTCGCTGTGCGGAAACGGCGGCTTGTAGACCCGTTTGCTCCGCAGGGCGTCGTACTGGTCCACCAGCATGACGATGCGCCCCTCGATGGGAATATCCTCCCCCTTCAAACCGTGGGGGTAACCGCTGCCGTCCCAGCGCTCGTGGTGGTTGAGGGCGATGGAGGCTGCCATCTGCAGCATGGCGTATGACGAACCGTGCAGGATCCTCTCGCCGATGGTCGAATGCCCTTTGATGATCTCGAACTCTTCCCGGGTCAGGGGACCCTGCTTAAGGAGGATCGAATCGGGGATGCCGATCTTCCCCACGTCGTGCATGGCGCTCGCCACCCGGATCGTCTCCACGAACTCTGCCGACATCCCCAGTTCCCAGGCAAGAGACTCCGCATAGAGGCCGATCCGGGAAATATGGCGGCCCGTGTCTTCGTCTCTTAATTCAGCGGCAGCGGTCAGACGGGCTATGGTCTCGACGCTCATCGTCTTGACCTGGCTCAGGGCCTCGGCAAGTTCCAGGGTTCGCTGGGCAACGGTCCGCTCCAGCTCTTCCTTGTAATTCCGCTCAATCTGCTGGAGCCGCTTGTAGTTGACCGCCTTCTCCACGGCATGGATCAGGTACGAGGGGTTGTACGGCTTGATGATAAAATCGTAGGCACCTTTCTGAATCGCCGAAACCGCCATGTCCAGTTCGGCATAGGCGGTCATCAGGATAACCGGTGTTTCCTGGTCGATCTGGCGGATCTTTTCCAGCAGTTCAATGCCGGTCATGATCGGCATATTCACATCGGTAAGGATCGTGTCGACCGACACAGACCTCAGGCTGGCCAATACGTCATTACCGTCGCTAAAGGGGCGGACCGTGAACCCCGACATCTGCAGCAGCATGGTCGTACTCTCGCGGACATACGGATCGTCGTCCACAACGATAATCGTCCCTTTCGTCTCACCAGTCATCTATCTAACACCTCCCTGACCATACGCAACATCTTCGCCGGCACCACCGGCTTACCAAGAAACGGAAAACGATCCAGATCTATCCCTTTGGCGCGGACAACCTCTTCGGCATAACCGCTGCTGAACAGTATCCTGACATCCGGGTTCAGCTGCAGAATGGCATCTGCAGCTTCTTTACCGTTTACTTCCGGCATGATCACATCAAGGATTACCAGGGCGACCCGATCACGATGGTCTGCAAAACGGCTGATGACCTCCCTGCCGTTGACCGACTCCAACACAGTATACCCAAATTCTTCCAAAAGGCTCTTCATGATGTGCCGAACGCTATCGTCATCCTCCGCCAGCAGGATCACTTCACTCCCCTGCCCCGCCTCGCTGGCGACGGATCCGCCGTCGGCCGGGAGTTGGGCCAGAGTGAGCGGGAGGTAGATCGAGAACTGGGTCCCACGGCCGGGCTCGCTGTAACAGGTGATGTAGCCGCCATGCCCCTTGACGATGCCGTAGATGATGGAAAGCCCCAAACCGCTCCCCTTGCCCACCTCCTTGGTGGTAAAGAACGGCTCGTAGATCCGTTTGAGCGTTTCACCATCGATGCCGTCGCCACTGTCTGCAACGATCAGAACGGCATACTCTCCCGCCAGTCCGAAGCCATGCCTGCTGCAGAACGACTGATCCATACTGCAACGACCGGTCTTGACGGTAAGGTCTCCGCCGCTCGGCATGGCGTCCCGGGCGTTGGTCGCCAAGTTCACGATCACCTGTTCGATCTGGATGCTGTCGGCCTGGATGACCAGCGGCGCCCCGTGGCGATGGATATGCAACCGGATATCCTCGCCGATGAAGGGGGCCAGAAGCCTTTCCGCCCTGCCGACCACGTCGTTCAGGTCCACCGGAATCAGGTGACTGTCCCGCTTCCGGCCGAATGAGAGCAAGGCCTGGGTCACCTTGGCGCCCCGTTCGGCCGCGCGAAGGATCTGGTCGACGTTTTCGCAAAGGCCATGGTCCTCAGGGGACTGCATTTGCATGATACTGGCGTAGCCGACAATGGCGGTCAGGATGTTGTTGAAATCGTGGGCAACACCGCTGGCCAGCTTACCCACCGCCTCCATTTTCTGGGCGTGGCGCAGTTGCCCTTCCAGCGCCTTCCGCTCGGAGATATCCTCCTTGATGGCGACATAATGGGTTATGGTTCCCGTGTCGTCCTTGATGGGGGCGATGAGCGCCTCTTCCCAGTAAAGGCTTCCATCCCTCCTGCGATTATGGAATTCGCCATGCCAGGTCCCGCCCGAAGCGATGGTATCCCAGAGCCGGTGGTACTCCTCGACCGGGGTTTCCCCGGACTTAAGAACCGACGGATAGCGACCGACCACGTCGGAGAGATCAAAACCGGTCAGGGCGGAGAACTTGGGATTCGCGTATTCGATCCGTCCCTCCCGGTCGGTGATGACAATGGAGACAGGACTCTGGGTCACGGCCGCCGAGAGTTTTCGCAGCTCCTCTTCCGTCCGTTTACGCCATGTTATGTCTTCCAGCGTCTCGATCGCGGCGATCAACTCTCCGGACGTGTTGTATACCGGCGCGGCATTGAAGAACAGATAACGCCGCTCGCCCTGAATATCATACCAACCTTCGGCACGAAGGCCATTGGCGACCATTTCCGAAGGACCGAAGCTGCCACTGTCATAGAGAGCGGCTACCTCCCTGAACGTACCATCGATAACGATATCGGCAAGGCAGGGGCGCTGACAGCTGTAGAAGGGCTGCCACTGCTTACCTGTGCCGATCGCTTCATCTGCGGTCAGCCCGGTAAGCTTTTCACAGGCCGGGTTCCAGATCAGGACGCGGTGGTCCGTATCGAGCACAAAGGTGGGCACCGCTGACGAGTTGATCAACGTGCGCGAAAAGCCGAGCTGTTCTTCCAAGGCCTCCTGGCGCCGTGTCACCTCCGCCATCATCCTGTTGAAGGCCCTGCCGAGGGTACCGATTTCATCGTGTCGATCGATCGTGAAGGGGGTGTGGGGGCCATCCGTGGCGCCGATGGCATCAACGTGGGAGATGAACGTGCGGAGCGGAGCCGTGAGATACTGCATGAACCGCCAGATGACGAGGTTCGCCAGCAGTACCGCCGCCAGCAGTCCGGCCAGCACGTAGTTCCGCGCCCGGTAGACAGGCTCGTAGGCCTCGGGAACGGGGTAGTTGGCCACCAGTATCCAGTTGACCGTCTTGAGCCGCTTGAATGCTCCGAGGACATAGACTCCGCCGGAGTTCTGCGTCTCGCCCGCCCCCTCGAACCCTTCGATTGCCTTGTCAAAGAGGCGGTTTACCCCCGGCCGCACGTCCCGCTTCAGGATTCGGCTCCGGTTCTGGTGGAAGATCAGGGTCCTGTCGGTATCGTAGAGATAGAGGTAGCCGTTCCTGCCGAGGCGGATCGTGGCGATCTTGCCGAGGAAGTTGTCCCTGAGCAGGCTCACTCCACCGACCAGGACCCCTTTCACGGTTCCGTCGCTGGCAAGGACGGGGTGCGAAAACATGACCACCGGCTCCCCGTTCTCATCCGTCTGCCTGAACGGTTCCGAGATATGGGGTTTCTTCTCCCGGACTGTTACGGCCAGCAGTTTCCGCAGCTGCGGTTCACGGGCCGGGCCTTGTCCTGCAAGGGTTGCATGCAGAAGCTCTCCATGGGGACCGAAGACGAGGAGGCCACTGTCGAAGAGGTCCGCGAGGGACTGCGAACGGCCGACGAACGCCCTGGCCGAGCGTGGGGATGAGAAGGAATTTTCTGTTGCCGTGCCGGCGACTGCCCGCAGTTGATTCTGAACCGCCGTGATCTTCTGGTCGATCTCGTCGGCCATGGCGGTGACCATGGTAAACTGCTGGCCGGAGACGATCGCCTTTATCTGGCGCTCGAAATAGGAGAGCACTGAGAAGGTCATGCCGGCCAGCAACGCGGTGGTCAGCAGCGACACGGCCAATGCCATCTTGGTGTTGAGACTCATCCGCACCGCATTGCTCCGTTTTCCGGGAAATCCTGTACGTAAGGAGCGTCTACAGCGCCTGTGTCTTGTAGCCGACCCGCACCGCCCCCCAATGCCTGCCGGCAATGGTGATGGGCGTCGACATGTCATTCATGATCTCGCCGGTGTCCCGCATATACGTCTGGAGCAGGAACGGCGTCGTATTCTGTGCCGCCTTCAGCCCGGTGCGGTCGTCAAAAATGCGCTTGGTCCGGTTATGAACCTTGTCCACCTCAGGATCGCCGGTAAGCGGACGGGCGAACTTCAAATTGTGGCAAGGGGCGTAGCCGTGGTCGTCGACGCAGATCGAGAAGACGATATCCCCTCTGCCGAGGACCTCTTCCTGCAGGGGAGAGATGACCTGATCGAAAAACGCGTCAAAAGAGGTGGAGTACTTCTGGGGAGAGGTATTGGGAATCGGGCGATACTGTCTCGAAAAGAGCGCCTCCTGTGTTATCCTCCCCTCGCTGATGGCCCGTTGCAGGGCCGCCTCGGCACGGTCCCGCAACTCGCACGCGTAGCTCTTCATGACATCGTGATAATTGCCGACCTTGAAACGGCCGATAGTTGCATAGATCTGCTCCGCAACTTCGGACAGGTGGTGGCAGGTGCGGTCATTGAGCGTCATCAGCTCGTTGACCTCCGTTGCCACCTGGGATATGCGCTGGATCTTCTGGGTGATTTCGTGAGTCGTGGCGCTCTGCTCCTCGGTGGCGGTGGCGATCTGGCTGATCATGTCGGTGGACTCGCCGGTCAGGTTGAGGATGCGTCCCAACGCCTCCCGGGCCACCCCTGCAGTAGCCACACCTTCCGATACCCTGGCCTGTTCGTCGGCCATGGAGGCCGCGGCGGCCTGCCCCTCCTGTTGGATCGTGGCGATGATGCGGGAGATCTCCTTGGTGGAGGTGGCTGTTTTGGCCGAGAGGTTCTTGACCTCATCGGCCACAACGGCAAAGCCGCGGCCGTGCTCGCCGGCACGGGCCGCTTCGATGGCGGCGTTCAGGGCCAGCAGGTTGGTCTGGTCCGCGATATCCTCGATGAGGCTGACGATCTCGCCGATGGTGTTGGATGAAACCGCCAGCCGTTGAACTGTGACGAGGGTCTGATCCACGCTCGCCTTGATCCCTTCCATGCAGTGCCAGCTCTCTTCAACGGCGGCCATCCCTTCCCCTGCAGCCTGGTTGACCGCCGTTGCGAGGTTGGCAGCCTGGTGGGTATTGACCGCAACGCCGTTGAGCGTGGCGGCCATCTCCTCGGCAGCAACGGCAACGGTGACGGCCTCTTCCTTCTGCGATCCGGCTGCTGTCACCGTCTTGGAGGTTGTCTGTGCCAGCTGGCAGACCTTGAAGGCTACCCCGCCACCCTGGTCATACAAAGAGCCGACCAGTTCCCGCAGTTTGGCGGTCAGTTGATTGATGTCCCCCCCCAACCTGCCGA
>CAYSJJ010000049.1:9697-15094 GCA_964431365.1 uncultured Geobacter sp.
TTCGGTGCGGATGACCACTTCCTTCGTCAGATCTCCTTCCCCCCTGGCAAGTTCGTCAACATTCTGCGAGAGGGTAAGTATCTCGCTGATCACTGCCCGTTTGAAGAAGAATGCCAGGCAGCCGAGCATGACGACAAAGGCGATCACGCCGGCAACGGTGAGTACAAGGGAGAGATGGATTGCGCTCTGGTAACCGGCGTCCAGGGAGGTAGTGAGCACCAGTGCCCCCAACTGGTCGGGGTCGGAGGGGTGGCACGATTTGCAGCGCGCCTCGTTTTTCAGCGGGACGACCCTGGTAAGGAGGTGTTTGCCGTCTTCAGCCCCCCGCAGTTCGCTGACCTGCCCGCTACGCAGAGCGGCGTCCGCCTCTTTCTGGTATTTCGCGCCGCCACCGCTTCGGTCATTCCCTTTCCGGTCGAAAAGCCGGACGTCCACGACGAAGCGCTGCTCCTTTGCCTGGCGCAGGTACTGCTCCACCTCCTTTGTCTCGCCCCGCATCAGATACTCTTCAATGTCGCGGATCAGGATGCCGGATATGGTTCTGCTGTTGCTTACCTGCAGGTCGATGGTCGAGCGGAACTGAAGCCAGAGGGCCGTTACCCCCATCCCAGCAAAACAGATGCAGAGGATTATCCCTATTATGGCCAGCACCTTGTAGATGAGTTTGCTCTTCATGATTGCTCCGGTGGGACGTTTGGAATTTCGAAACGGAAGTTGACCGATAGAATACCGTTTCGGTCATCTTTACCCATTCTTGAGCAGTCTCGCCGAGCGGAGACAAAAAAAGGGGAGGCTACCCTCCCCTTTCCTGTCTGTGCAGAAAAAAGATATTGTTTGAATCTATTGAAATCTACTGGCCCTGCTTGTTGTCGACCGGCGCGACATCCGTCCCCCCTTGTGGGCCCTGCGGCTGTTTCTCAACCGGTTCAGCCTCGGTCCCCCCCTGTTTTTCCGCAGGGGGCTGCTCCGCTTCGGGAGACGGTCCCGGGGAGAGAGTGCTCATCGGCTTGAAACTCTCCTCACGCTTGATACTATCTTCCACCTTCCGCTGGAGCCCGGCGATGTTCGGCGCCTCGGCCAGCGCGGCACGGTACTCCTCGTCCCCCAGCACCCCTTTCGACTTGAGGAGCTTCAGAATCATATCCGATCGTCTCAATACCTTGGACATATTCCGGTACGGGTTATAGGCGACCCGCGGCCCGGGCAGCATGGCGGCCAGAAAGGCGCATTCCCGAGCCGTCATTTCCGACGGACGCTTTCCGAAATAGTACCGGGAGCCGTTCCCGATGCCGTACACCATCGGTCCCAGCTCCACCACGTTCAGATAGAGTTCTACGATTCTCCCCTTGGTCAGTTCCTGCTCCATCCTGAGGGCCAGGTAGACTTCCTTCAGTTTCCTGGTAAGGGTCTTTTCCCTGGAGAGATAGAGGTTCTTCGCAACCTGCTGGGTCAGCGTGGAGGCGCCTTTGGCAAACGACTTCTTTTCCAGATCGTACTTGATGGCGTTCTTGATCGCCTTGACGTCGATCCCTTCGTGTTTGTAGAAGTTCGCGTCCTCGGCCAGGATAACGCTCCATTTCATCTCCGGAGGTATACTGTTGGACGGAGTCCAGTAACGATTCTTCGGGCCGACGATGAACGGATGGTACTTCCCCTGCCAATCCTTCACCTGGATGGAAACGTTGGTCTTGCGGTTCGCCAGGTCGGAAACGGGCGGGAGAAGGGCCAGGGAGATGACGACGTAAACGAGGTAGACGACAGTGAGGCCGCCAGCGGCATACAGTGACTTCTTCATCATGATTCCGTGCTCCGCTCCCCGCTCGCCGACGACTGATTCACCAATGCCATGTCCGCAGCCATGATGATGGCCGCCTTCATGCTCTCTGCCGACGCACGACCGGTGCCGGCGAGGTCGTAGGCGGTACCGTGGTCCACGGACGTGCGGATGATCGGCAGTCCCAGCGTAACGTTCACACCATCGTCGAAATGGAGCAGTTTGAGAGGGATCAGCCCCTGGTCGTGGTACATGCAGACGACACCGTCATAGTCCCCCTGCACGGCAAAGTGAAAGAGGGTGTCTGCCGAGAGCGGGCCGGTGGCGTCTATCCCTTCCTGCCTGGCGGCCGCGATGGCAGGGGCGATGATCCGCTCTTCCTCGTCGCCGAACAGTCCACCCTCGCCGCAATGGGGATTGAGGGCGAGGACCGCCAGTTTGGGGTTCGGCCTGACGTAGCGGGCAAGGTCGCCATGGGTGATCCTGATGGTTGTCAGTACGCGCTCCAGCGTAAGGAGCCGGGGCACATCCCGCAAAGCTTCGTGGATCGTGGCCAGAGCGACGCGCAGCCGCTCCCCTGCCAGCATCATGACCACGTCACGGGTACCGGTCAACTCCGCCAGAAGTTCGGTGTGGCCAGGGTAGCGGTAGCCGGCCCGGTTCAGGTTCTCCTTGCTGATGGGAGCGGTGGCCATGCCCGCGGCAATGCCGGCCTGGCAGAGACGTACCGCCTCGACGATATAGCGGTAGACAGCCTGCCCGCCGGCCAGGGTCGGCGTGCCGAAGCAGATCTCGGCTGCGGAGAGTTGGGAGAGTGGCAGAACGTGCAGGGTGTCGTCCGGAAACCGCGCCGGTATGGTGTCAGCGGAGAGCTGCTTGACCGCTGACGGTACGCCGGTGATGGCAACGGCCCTCTCCATGACGCCAGGATCGCCCAGGACCAGCGGTCGGCAGCGCTGCCGGACCGCGGGTGCGGCAACGGCGCGGGCGATTATTTCGGGCCCGATCCCACAGGGGTCCCCCATGGTTACGGCAATGACAGGCAAAGGTGCTCCCACGCTCCGCTCCTTTCGGCACAACCCACGGCGTTGTTGTGCCACGAACTGCTGCAGCTTTCCAGTCGCTGCGCTCAGCCATATATAACAAAAAAAAGAGCGGCCAGGCCGCTCTTTCTCGATGCTATATGGGTATCACTTACTTGCGGGCAGACTTGCCGGCCACCTGCATCCGGATGAGTGCGCGCTCGAGCGCTGCCTGGTAGACGGCAAAGCTCTTGTCCTCAGAGGTCATCTTCTTGAGCGCCTCCTCGGCACGCCCGAGGGCAGCCTTGGCCCGCTCGAGATCGATTTCGTCCGCCGGCTCGGCAGTCTGTACCAGAACCGTCACGGTGTCATCTTCCACCTCAAAGTAGCCCCAGTTCACTGCGAGATGGGACACGGTCCCACCCTGCTTGTAGGTCAACTCGCCGATTTTCAGGGCGGTGAGCATCGCGGCGTGGCCCGGCAGAACACCGAACTCGCCGAGGGAGCCATTGGCCGTGATTTCGTCCACCTCTGCCGAGAGGACCTTCTTGTAAGGGGTTACCAATTCGAGTTTCAGTTTCTCAGCCATGAATCGTTCCTTGTAGGGGCGGACGGCGTCCGCCCTGTTTCGGGCGCATTGCCCCCTACATATATGTTAGGCGGCCGCCAGCTTCTTGCCCTTTTCAATAGCCTCGTCAATGGTACCGACCATGTAGAACGCCTGCTCCGGCATGTCGTCGTACTTGCCGGCAACGATCTCCTGGAAGCCCTTGATGGTGTCCTTCAGCTCGACATAGACGCCCGGTGTGCCGGTAAAGGCCTCGGCAACGTGGAACGGCTGGGAGAGGAAACGCTGGATCTTCCGGGCACGGGCAACGACCAGCTTGTCCTCCTCGGAGAGTTCGTCCATACCGAGGATGGCGATGATGTCCTGAAGGTCCTTGTAGCGCTGGAGCACGTACTGGACGGAACGGGCAACGGCGTAGTGCTCTTCGCCGACGACCTGGGGATCGAGGATCCGGGAGGTGGAGTCGAGCGGGTCAACGGCCGGGTAGATCCCGAGTTCGGCGATCTGACGGGAAAGAACCGTGGTGGCGTCAAGGTGGGCGAACGCGGTAGCCGGCGCCGGGTCGGTCAAGTCGTCGGCCGGAACGTAGATGGCCTGGACCGAGGTGATGGACCCCTTGTTGGTGGAGGTGATCCGCTCCTGGAGCTCACCCATCTCGGTGGCCAGGGTCGGCTGGTAACCGACGGCGGAAGGGATACGGCCGAGAAGCGCGGAAACCTCGGAACCTGCCTGGGTGAAACGGAAGATGTTGTCGATGAAGAGGAGCACGTTCTGCCCTTCCTCGTCACGGAAGTATTCTGCGACCGACAGAGCGGAAAGGGCGACGCGGGCACGGGCCCCCGGCGGCTCGTTCATCTGGCCGTACACGAGAGCGGTCTTCTCAAGAACTCCGGACTCGGTCATCTCCATCCAGAGGTCGTTCCCTTCGCGGGTACGCTCGCCGACGCCGGCGAAGACGGAGAAACCGCCGTGCTGCTTGGCGATGTTGTTGATCAGCTCCATGATGAGAACGGTCTTGCCGACCCCGGCGCCGCCGAACAGGCCGATCTTGCCACCGCGGGCATAGGGAGCGAGCAGGTCGACGACCTTGATGCCGGTGGTGAAGGACTCGACCTTGGTGGACTGGTCCTGGAACGAAGGAGCCGGACGATGAATCTCGTACTCCTTCTCGTTGCCAACCGGACCGCGTTCGTCAACCGGCTCGCCAATGACGTTCAGAATACGGCCGAGAGTCTTGCGGCCGACCGGCACGACAATCTGCTTGCCGGTGTCCAGTGCCTGCTGGCCACGGATCAGACCGTCGGTGGAGTCCATGGCGATGGTACGGACCGCATTCTCACCCAGGTGCTGGGCCACTTCGAGAACCAGGTTCCACTCCTTGTCATCGATAGCCGGGTTGGTCACCCGGAGTGCGTTAAATATCGGCGGAAGCTTCCCCGGCTCGAACTCGACGTCGACAACAGCGCCGATAACCTGTGAAATTTTCCCAAAGTTCTGACTCATGGTGTTTCCTTCCTCCTGCACCCTGGCGGGGGCTCTATAATGTGGATACGAAATCCGCTGGTTATCCTTTGATCGACTCGGCGCCGGAGATGATCTCCATCAGTTCCTTGGTAATGGCAGCCTGACGGGCCCGGTTGTACTGGAGCGTCAGCTTGCTGATCATCTCGTTGGCGTTCTTCGAAGCGCTGTCCATGGCGGTCATACGGGCGCCATGCTCGGCAGC
This sequence comes from uncultured Geobacter sp., assembly GCA_964431365.1. Lineage (GTDB taxonomy): Bacteria > Desulfobacterota > Desulfuromonadia > Geobacterales > DSM-12255 > Geomobilibacter. Next base: position 14,788 of record CAYSJJ010000049.1, read on the forward strand.
CACCGACTCCAGGAGTGCCCGGAACACCTGCACTTCGATGTGCTTGGGGAGCAGTTCGGCCAGGAGCTCTCCCTCGGACGGCTCGTAGATGTACTGCGGAGCCACCGCATCTTCAGTAGCGGCCGGCGGAGTGATCGGCAGCAGCTTGTCCAGGGTGATGTCCTGCGACATGACACTCCTGAAGGCGTTGAACAGGAGATAGACCTCGTCGTACTCATCGGCAACGAACGACTCGATGACCTCCTGGGCTATGAGGGCCGCAGTTTGGTAGTTGAGGTTCGACTGGATGCTGGTGTGGTTTTTCACG
>CAYSJJ010000049.1:15104-32670 GCA_964431365.1 uncultured Geobacter sp.
GTGCCGGTTCTTGAGGAAATCGTACCCCTTGCGACCGATGGTCATGACGGAGAGCTCTTTGTACTCCTTGGCATTCCCCTTCAGGAAACGGTCGGCTGCCTTGCAGATATTGGCGTTGAACCCGCCGCAGAGACCGCGGTCTGAGGTAACGACGATGAGCAGGAGCCTCTCCTTCGGACGCTCCTGGAGGAGCGGGCTGCACTCCGGCCCAACGTTCTGCGCAAGACGCCCCAGCACCTCGGCCAGCTTGCCGGCATAGGGACGGGCAGCGACGACGTTCTCCTGTGCCCGGCGGAGCTTGGCCGCCGAGACCATCTTCATCGCCTTGGTGATCTGGCGGGTATTCTTGACCGATCCGATCCGCTTTTTAATACTCTTCAGGGTTGGCATAACGGCTGACCGTCCTTATTAGGCAGTAAATTCCTTCTTGAACTCATTGAGGCCGGCAACCAGCTTCGCCTTCAGATCATCGTCGATCGCCTTCTTGTCGCGAAGTTCGGCGACAACGTCAGACTTGCGCGAATCGAAGAAGGTGTTCAGCTCCTGCTCGTAGCGCTTGAGTGACGAGACAGGGTACTCGTCCAGGTAGCCGTTGTTGGCGGCAAAGACGATGAGCACCTGCTTCTCCACCGGCAGCGGCTGGTACTGGGCCTGCTTGAGGATCTCGACGAGACGCTCGCCCCGTGCCAGCTGCATCTGGGTAGCCTTGTCCAGGTCGGAACCGAACTGGGCGAATGCTGCCATCTCGCGGTACTGAGCCAAGTTCAGACGGAGCGTACCGGCAACCTGCTTCATCGCCTTCACCTGTGCGGAACCACCGACGCGGGAAACGGAGATACCGACGTTGATGGCCGGACGGACGCCGGAGTAGAACAGGTCGGACTCCAGGAAGATCTGGCCGTCGGTGATGGAGATGACGTTGGTCGGGATGTAGGCGGAAACGTCACCGGCCTGGGTCTCGATGATCGGCAGAGCGGTCAGGGAGCCGGCGCCGCACTCGTCGGACAGCTTGCAGGCACGCTCCAGAAGGCGGCTGTGGAGATAGAAGACGTCGCCCGGATATGCCTCGCGCCCTGGCGGACGGCGAAGGAGGAGCGAAAGCTGGCGATAGGCAACGGCCTGCTTGGAGAGGTCGTCGTAGATGATCAGGGCATGCTTGGCATTGTCGCGGAAGTACTCGCCCATGGTAACGCCGGTATAGGGGGCGATGAACTGGAGCGGTGCAGGCTCGGAGGCGGTTGCGGCAACGACGATGGTGTAATCCATGGCGCCGTGCTCCTGCAGCTTGCTCACGACCTGGGCAACCGTGGAACGCTTCTGCCCGATGGCGACGTAGATACAGACAACATCGCCACCCTTCTGGTTGATGATGGTGTCCATGGCGACGGCGGTCTTGCCGGTCTGACGGTCGCCGATGATCAGCTCGCGCTGACCGCGCCCGATCGGAACCATGGAGTCGATCGCCTTGAGGCCGGTCTGCATCGGCTGATGCACCGACTTACGCTGAACGATGCCCGGGGCCTTTACTTCCACCTTGCGGAAATCGCTGCTGTTGATCGGACCCTTGCCGTCGATCGGCTGACCGATGGCGTCGACAACGCGGCCGATAAGGGCGTCGCCCACCGGAACCTCAACGATGCGGCCGGTCCGCTTGACCGTGTCGCCTTCCTTGATGGCTTCGAAGTCACCGAGGATGGCGGCACCGACGTTGTCTTCTTCCAGGTTGAGGCACATCCCGGAAACGCCGCCGGGGAACTCAAGCAGCTCGCCGGCCATGGCCTTGTCCAGACCGTGGATGCGGGCAATCCCGTCACCGATCGAGATAATCGTGCCGGTCTCGGCAACTTCGACTTCCTTGCCGTACTCCTTGATCTGCTTCCGGATTATTTCGCTGATTTCTTCGGCTCTGATTTCCATTGGTTCGTCTCACCCCTTCTGTAATGTATCTTCAATCCGTGTTAACTGGGTTTTCACGCTGCCGTCAAACACCATGTCGCCGATCTTGGTCACGATCCCGCCGATCAGGGCAGGGTCGACATCCACGGTCAGGACGACCTTCTTGCCGGTGTTCTTCTCAAGGGCACTCTTGATTTCAGCCACCTGGGCGTCGCCCAGCGGCTGGGCCGTCGTTACCACCGGCCTGACCACGCCGGAAAGATCGTCTGCCTGAGAGCTGAAACTGGCGACGATCTGGGGAAGTGCGGCCAGCCTGCCACGATCCAGCAGCAGGAGCAGAAAGTTCCCGATGGTTGTGGAGGCAGCCAGCTTGGCGCTGACATCCTTGAGGATCTCACGCTTCGCTTCGATGCCGTAGGCCGGATTGGAAAAGACCGCACCGAGGGCCGGATTGGCTGCGAACAGGGCCTCGACAGAGGTCAGCTCGCCGTGGAACCGATCAACAGCCCCTTCTTCCGCACCGAGCTGAACGAGGGCCTTGGCATACCGTCTTGCTATCGCGCTAGCACTCACTTTAGATTTACCACCTTGGTAAGATATTCACCAACCAGGCGATCCTGGTCGCTCTTCTCGATCTTTTCCTTCAGCGTACCCTCTGCCAGTTGTACTGCCAGGTGAGCAGCCTCCTTGCGGAGCTCGGCCCGGGCCTTCAGCACTTCCTGATCGGCGGCGGCGCGTGCCTGCTCGCTGATCTTCACGGCTCCGGCCTTGGCCTCGGCAATGATCCGCTCCTTCTCGGCAAGCCCTTCACGGCGGATATTGGCCTGAAGCTCGTCGATCTCCTTGTTGGCCTGGGCCAGCTTGGTGTTGTACTCGGCAAACTTCCGCTCCGCAGCGGCCTTGGCCTCTTCGGCCTCTTTCAGCGCCTTTTCGATGCCCGACCGGCGATCGGCCAGCGACTTCTTCATGTCGGCCTTCTTGACGGCCCAGACCACGATCAGCACCAACGCTGCAAAATCGATGCAGCGCCACATGAAGTCCTTCATCTGGGCTCCGCCACCGTGACCGCCACCATGGGCGCCGCCCCCACCTTCGGAAGCAAAGGCGATCGCGGTGAAACCGAGGAACAGGAGCGTGGCAGCTCCCTTCACAACAGCAGGACTAATCCGCATCGACGAAATCCGCCGCATATTACAAGCTCCTCCCGAGAACCTTCTCACAAATTTCCAGCGACAGGGCGCGTGCCTGCTCCTGCAGGAGGACCTTGGCGTCTGCGGCCTCTTTTGCTACCCGCTCCTTGATGGAAGCAAGCGAATCGGCAGCCTCTTTCCGCGCCTTCTCCAGGACAGCGGCCTCCTCGGCCTGCGCCTCCTTGATCAGGGTGGTCCGCTCGTTGCCGGCCTCTCCCTTCACGGCCCGTAACCGGGACTCGTACTCCGCCATCTTTTCCTGCACATCCTTGTCCACCGCCTCGGCCTTGGCCTTGGCTGCGGCCAGTTCGCCATTGCGATCGGCAAGCACCTTGCGGATCGGCTTGTACAGGAAGATGTTGAGGATGAGCACCAGGATCAGGAAGTTGATCAACTGGATAACAAAGGCTAAATCGAGATTGATCACCGTACCACCTCTTGCCGGTAAGAATTGTTAGCTGTATACTGCATACAAAAAAGGGCAGACCGCCGCCCTAGCTGCAAAACGTGCGATAGGTACCATAGCCGCCGGGGAGTGTCAAGTTTTTTCAGGCCATAAATTTTCTTTAACAATGGACATTTCCGACATTTTCCACCCTCTCCTACAGCAGCAACTGCCCATTGATGCCGATCTATTTTCTTCGCGACGCCAGCTCTCACTGTCGCCTTCCGGCACTCGTACGAAAGTCAGAGTGTCCACCCTCCAGGAGTCTCCCCTGAAACCGATCTCTAGCATAACCAACCCTCTTTTGTGTCTGCTTCTGCTGGCGTCGTTACTGGCCGGTTGCACCGGTGGCCGGATCAACTCGCTGGGGAGAAACGATCCGGCCGCGTTTGGCGGCATGCTCACCGACCTGCAAGGCGCCAAGGTCATATTTGTCGGTGAAATCCACGACCAGCGGAGCCACCATCAGCTTCAGCTCGACATCATGTCCAGCCTGCACAAACGAGCGGTCCCCCTGGCCATCGGGTTGGAGATGTTCGACATGGAGAGCCAGGAGGCCCTTGACCGGTGGGTTGGCGGGACCATGGGACTCAGGGAGTTTGGCGAACGCTATCGGCAAAACTGGACCATCGACTGGACCGAGTACGACTCGATCCTCCTCTTTGCCCGAAACAACCGCATCCCCCTCATTGGCCTCAATCCTCCGGCCGACCTCGTCCGGAAGGTTGCCCGCGGCGGTTGGCAGGCACTGCTCCCGGTTGACAAGGAACGGCTCCCGGCCGGCGTACACGTAGGGCAGAATGCATCGTACCGTGAGTTCCTCAAGGATGCCTTCGGCGACCACGCCCTTCCGGAAGGCGCATTCAACTCCTTCAGTGAGGCCCAGGCCCTCAGGAACAACTCCATGGCCCTGCTTATACGGAACTATGTGGCTCGCAACCCCGGGAAGACCGTCGTGGTAGTGGCTGGCGTGGGCCATGCAATGCGCCGGGCCGTTGCCGAACCGCTGGCAAAGGAGGGAGGGATAGCGTCAAAGATTGTCATGCCGATGAATGAGGGAATCGTGGAAAAACTGGAGGGGGAGGACGCCGACTATTTCGTCTCTCCGTAACGGTATGACACTCTCAGAAATCATTTTCAGCAGGCATCAATGCCGGTCATATCTGCGGCAGACCTCAGCCACCCGCTGACCGAGGAGTGCCGCCGTCTCCCGGTCGCTCCGGGGAGGGACGGCGTCGCTTCCCATGTCGATATTGGACTGTGCCATTGCCCCCAGATACGAACCGAGCCGGTTCATGTCAGCGAGGCTTCCCGATGATGTATTGTTGCCCGGCAGCATGCCGAGACTGACCCAGAGCATGCCGTGTTGCGCCGCGAAGATGGCCAGTTGCACCAGAGTGTTCAGCTTGTCGCCGCTTTGGCTCCCCGAATTGGTGAAGCCGGCAGCCAGTTTGTCCTTCCAGATCTGCTCTGCCCAGAGCTTGGAACTCGCCTCCATGAATCGCTTGAAATCGGCCGAGGCGCTTCCCATGTAGGTCGGGCAGCCGAATATGATTCCATCCGCACCGTTCAGGTCGTCCCAGTGTTTTTCCACCTCAGTGACATGAAGGAGCAGGCCCGTTACGCCATCAACCCGCTGTACCCCCTGCAGGACCGCTTTGGCCTGCACCTCCGTATGCCCGTAGGTACTGTGATAGACGATGACGATCAATGACATGGCTGGCTCCTTTCCGTGCCGCTCATGCCAACAACTGTATCACTCCTGCGGCCGGATGCCAGGTGTCTCCCGCCACGATGACTGCTGCCACGCTCAGCTTTTGGCAAAAAACAAGGGACGGCAACGCCGTCCCTCAAAGGATTCGATACAGACCGTCACGCCTCAGAACTCCTGGGGCATCTCCTTGACCTGCCTGGCGGTAAAGACCGGGCCGTCCTTGCAGACGTAGACGTTCCCCACGTTGCAGCGGCCGCACTTGCCCAGACCGCACTTCATCCGGTTTTCGAGCGTCGTGTAGATCTGCTCGTCCCCAAAGCCGAGCCGCTCCAGCACCGGCAGGGTGAATTTGATCATGATGGGGGGGCCGCAGACCAGGGCGATGGTGTTTTCACTCTTGGGCGCCGCCTCTTCCAGGATAGTGGGAACGAAGCCGACCCTGCCGTCCCAGGTCTCGCTGTTGCCACCCGGATCGACGGTCTTGACGAGGTTGACGTCGCTCCGCTCCTGCCATTCCTTGAGTTCGTGCTTGTAGACGAGATCCGCCTCGGTGCGGGCGCCGTAGACGATGGTAATGTCGCCAAATTTCTCCCGCTGGTCGAGGCAGTTCCAGATGAGCGTCCTGAGCGGCGGCAGGGCGATGCCGCCGGCCACGAAGACCAGGTTCCTGCCGTAAAACTCCTCAATGGGGAAGGAGTTGCCGTAGGGGCCTCTGACGCCGACGGTCTCCCCCACCTCCAACCGCCTGAGGGCCTCGGTTACCCGGCCGACGGAGCGGAAGCAGCACTCGATGTACCCCTGCCGGGTGGGGGCCGAAGCGATGCAGAAGGTGGATTCGCCATGGCCAAAGGCGGAGTATTCGGCGAACTGACCGGAGCGGAAGCTGAAGCTCTCCCGGACCGCCTCATCCTGGAATTCCAGGCGCAGCGTCCGGACGTCCGGGGTTTCGTCGACGATGGCGGCGATGGTGGCAAGGTACGGTTTATAGATGTTCTTGTCAGGTATGCACATGTGTTTAGGTCCGAGGACCGAGGTACGAGGACCGAGGTTTAAAGCTTACCCTCGTTCCTTTATCCTCGCTCCTTTATCCTTTGCTTATTTCTTCCAGCACGGCGGCGATGTCGATCCCCACGGGGCAGGCGCGGATGCAGCGGCCGCAGCCGGTGCAAAGCGTCTGGCCGAATTTGTCGTCGTAGTACTTGAACTTGTGCATGATCCGGTTCCGGTACCGCTGCGGCTGCACGTCCCGGGGGTTGTGGCCCGAGGCGTGGTTGGTGAATTTCCCGAAACCGCAGGCATCCCAGTGTTTGCGCCGCTCACCTTTCTGTTCCGTCCCTTCGTCAATGATGTCGAAGCAGTGACAGGCAGGGCAGAGGAAGGCACAGGCGCCGCAGCCGGCGCAGCGCTCGGCGATGGTGGCCCAGAAGGGGTGCTCGAAGTTGTTGTCCAGCCACGCCTTGATCTGTTTCAGATCGAGTCTCTCCATCTTCGGTTCGGCCAGGGGGAGTGGTTTGCCCCCTTCCGCCTCGGTGAACAGCCCGCTGTGGCGGTCCATGAGCCGGCTCCCCTTGTCGGTGATGGCCTGGCAGCGGTACCCGCCCCCCTCCAGCGGCAGGAGAAAGAGGTCGCTCCCCTTGGCGTCGGCCGGTGAGAGCCCGACGGCGGTGCAGAAGCAGGCGTCGTCGGCCTTGGTGCAGGCGATGCCGATGACGGTGGTCTTCTCCCGGCGCTCCAGGAAGAATTCGTCTTTGTAATCCCAGGAGAAGACGGCGTCCAGGACCGGCGCGGCGGCCGCGTCGCAGGGGCGGGCGCCGATGAGAACGGTCTCGGGGAGTTGGCTGAGATCCACGTCGGTGACGGTGGTGGCCCCCTCCTGTTTGGCATAGGAGAGGATCTTCTCGCAGATGGGGAAGAAGGTCTCCTTGGCGGAGCGGCGGGGGAGTTCGCCAAGGGCCAGCTCCTCTCCCTTGGTGAGCGGCTCGAAGAGGGTCATGGTCCCGGCCCGTTTCGGGCCGACGACCCGGGCACCCTCTTTATGGAGGGTGTCGATGAGAAGCCGCAGGTTCTGTTCGGTAATTATCTTTGCCATATCTTTATCCTGACTACCTTAGAAGCTTGGACCGCAGAGGACGCGGAGTTACGCAGAGGAGGAGCGTTAACGTCAAAACGGCTGTCTGGGCTTGAAACCAAAGCGCGGGTTTGGTTCTCTCTGCGTTCCTCTGCGTCCTCTGCGGTAAAAGTGATTTTTCTATTTTATGAACGACTGGTCGTCGTCTTCCTTGTACGAGGTGAGCGGCCCCTTTTCCTGCGGCTGCAGCCCGGCCTCGTAGTCGTACAACTCTTTCAGCTCCTTGGCCATTTTCCGGTTCAGGAGGTTGAGCGGGATGTCCATGGGGCAGGCCCGCTCGCATTCGGCGCAGCCGCCGCATCTACCGGCCAGGTGCATGGCCCTGACGATGTGCCAGGCGGTGTTGCCGGCCGGCCGCGGCGTTGCTTCCACAGCCTGGGGACGGTTCCGGTCGCACAGGCACTGCTCGCAGAAGCAGAACGGGCAGACCTGCCGGCAGGCGAGGCAGCGGATGCAGCGGGCAAAGTGCTCCTGCCAGAAGGCCCACCGCTCCTTGGGGGTCATGGCTTCGAGCCGGGCTAACTCCTCACTCTCCAAGTGGGGGAGCTCCTTCAGCTTCGGGAGGATGCCGGCGACGGCGTCGGTCCCTTGCGGCTCATGAACGGTGCACTCCCGGCATTTCCGGGCGATGGTGGCCTCTGAGAGGGGGAGGCTCCGGTCCGCGTCGGCACCATAAACGCCGGCGCAGGCAATGCCGATCAGATGGACGTCCTCCCGCTTCAGCTGGTTCTCCCCCAGCAGTCCGGCCACGGCCCGGAGGTCGCACCCCTTGGCCACGAGGGCGAGCTTCCCCTTTTTGCGCACCTCTTTCTTGGCCTTGGTGAGGTAGAGGGCCAGGTTGTTGACGCAGGCCGGGGAAAAGATCAGCAGCTCCACCTGATCGATGCTGGTGACGATGACCGGCAGGGCGGTCCCCTGTCGCCGGCCGGCCCGGTAGCCGACCACGGCGGCCACCCTCCCTTCGCCGAGGAGGCGGATCGCCTCGCTCCGGATGGCTTCGGTGACGGCAGTGTAGTAGTTCGCGTCGACCAGTGCGGTGGTATCAAGTTGTTGTGCGTTGTTGTTCATATGAAACCTTTGGGCGCAAGGCACGGGGCCCAAGGCACAAGGGTTTTTACCTTGCGCCCTGCGCCTTGAGCCTTGGGCCTAGATATTGTTGTACGCCTCTTGTAGCTCTGCCGTCTCCAGCTTCCCGGACCACTGTTCCGCCAGTTCCAGCTCCCTGAATTCGGTCAGCGGTCCCATCCCCCTGACCCGTTCGGTGAGGCCGGTGACCATCTCCACCCATTTCCCACCTTCGGCGGCCGAGACCCAGGAGAACTGCAGCCGGTCCAGGTCGACGCCGACGAATTCCAGCAGTTTCCTGAAGGCGGCGAACCGTCGCCGGGCGTGGTAGTTGCCGGCCATGTAGTGGCAGTCGCCCGGGTGGCAGCCGGAGACGAGGACCCCGTCGGCCCCTTTCTGGAAGGCCCGGAGGATGAAGACCGGGTCGATCCGCCCGGTGCACGGGAATTTGAGGACCCGGACGTTGGGTGGATACTGCAGGCGGCTGGTCCCGGCCAGGTCAGCCCCGGCGTAGGTGCACCAGGTGCAGACAAAGGCTACTATCTTCGGTTCGAAAGCGTGTTTCATAAGAATCCTGTTTATTTATATGTGCTTCGTTGAAAGGTGTAAGACTTTAACCTCTAAAGGCTTTCTCTCACAGAGAGCACAGAGGACACAGAGAAAACCTGAAAACCGATAAGCCTTTCTCTGTGATCTCCGTGTCCTCTAGTGAGCGCAGCGAACGGGTGTGAGAAAGCCTTTGATTTTACAACGCCTCTATCTGTGCCATGATCTGCTCGTCCGTATAGCCATCGAGCTCGACCGATTTCGACGGGCAGGTGGCCTGGCAGGTGCCGCAGCCGCCGCAGACGCCGGGATTGACCCAGGCGACGACCTTGATCAGGTTCCCCTGGCGGTCCCGGATTTCCTTCTCTTCCACGGCGCCGTAGGGACAGACCTTTTTGCAGGCGAGACAACCGGCGCAGTACCGCTCGTTGACCTTGGCGACGATCGGTTCCCGCTCCAGCTCGTCCTTGGCAAACAGGGTCATGACTTTGGCCGCGGCCGCAGAGGCCTGACTGACGGTGTCCGGGATATCCTTCGGTCCCTGGCAGGCGCCGGCGAGATAGATCCCGGCGGTGGCGCACTCCACCGGCCTCAGCTTCGCGTGGGCCTCGGAGTAGAAGTTGTATTTGTCGTAGGAGATGCCGAGCTTCTGTGCCAGGGTGTCGGCACCCTGCCTCGCCTGGACGGCGGTGGCGAGGACGACCAGGTCGGCCTCGATCTCCACCTGGACCCCGACCGAGATGTCGCTCCCCATGACGACGATCTTGTCGTCTTTCTGGTAGAGACGGCTGACCATCCCCCGGATGTAGACCGCTTCTTCTTCCTCCACGGCCCGGCGCCAGAATTCGTCGTACCCCTTGCCCGGGGTCCGCGCGTCCATGAAGAAGACGTAGGCCTGGCCGTCGTGGACCTTGTGCTTGTAGAGCATGGTGTGTTTGGCGGTGTACATGCAGCAGATCTTGGAACAGTAGGAGATCCCTTTTTCCCGGGCCCTTGAGCCGACACACTGGACAAAGACCACCTGTTTCGGTTCCCTGCCGTCGGAGGGGCGGAGGATCTTGCCGCCGGTGGGGCCGGAGGCACTGGCCAATCGCTCGAAGGTCATGCCGTCGATGACGTCCGGCAGGTTGCCGTGGCCGAATTCGCCGTATCCTTTGATGGGGGAGCCTTTGGGCTTTTCGGTTATGCTGTAGAGCTCGAAGCCGGTGGCAACGACGATGGCGCCGACCGGCTCGACGATGAGGGTGTCTTCCTGGGTGTAGTCGACGGCGCCCGGGCCGCAGACTTTCTGGCAGACCCCGCATTTGCCGGTCTTGAACCAGGTGCAGTTGGCCCGGTCGATGACCGGGGTGTTGGGGACGGCCTGGGGGAACGGGACGTAGATGGCAGGACGCATCCCCAGGTCGCGGTCAAAGGAGTTGGGGATCTTCTTCTGGGGGCACTTGGCCATGCAGACGCCGCAGCCGGTGCATTTCCCCATATCGACGCTTCTGGCCTTTTTCCGGATGGTGATCTGGAAGTTGCCGATGTAGCCGTCCACCTGCTCAATCTCGCTATAGGTGTGGAGGGTGATGTTCGGATGGTTGGCGACGTCGACCATCTTCGGGGTCATGATGCACTGGGAGCAGTCCAGCGTCGGGAACGTCTCGGAGAGCTGGGCCATGTGCCCGCCGATGGAGGGCTCTTTTTCGACGAGGACGACGTGGTGGCCGCTGTCGGCAATGTCCAGGGCCGCCTGGATGCCGGCGATGCCGCCGCCGATGACCAGCGCTCGCTTCGTGACCGGGACGGTGATCGGGACCAGCTTCTTATCCCGCTTCACCCGCTCGACGAGCATCTGGACGATGTCGGTGGCCTTCTCGGTGGCTTCGTCTTTGTCCTCATGGACCCAGGAGCAGTGCTCACGGATGTTGGCCATTTCCACCAGGAACGGGTTGACCCCGGCGCTCTGGGCCGCCTTCCGGAAGGTCTTTTCGTGCATCCGGGGGCTGCAGGCGGCAACAACGATCCCTTCCAGGTTGTGGTCGGCGACGGCCTTTTTCAGCAGGTTCTGCCCCGGATCGGAGCACATGTATTTGTAGTCGCAGGCGTAGGCGACGCCGGAGATCTTCCCGGCCGCGGCCGCGACCTTTTCCACATCAACGGTGCGGGAGATGTTCTCCCCGCAGTGACAGACGAATACGCCGATTCTGGACATATAAAACCCTTGGGGCTCAGGGCTCAGGGCTCAGGGCGCAAGATAAAACCTCGTGTCTTCCAGGATTTTTCATCTTGCGCCTTGCGCCTTGTGCCTTGTGCCGGTTCAAATAAGCTTCTTTTCCTTCAACAACGGCACCGGGTTGGTGATCATGCTCTCCAGCCCCAGTTTGCCGGGGGCTACCCCGGCGGCCAGGGCCAGGAGCTGGGTCATGTAGAAAACCGGCATCCCGTACCGCTCGCCGCTGGCATCTTCGATCTCCTGCTGGCGGATGTCCAGGTTGCCGTGGCACAAGGGGCAGGCGACGATGATGCACTCAGCGCCGGCCCGTTTGGCCGAGGCAAGGATGTCGCCGGAGAGTTTCAGGACGACACCGGGGCGCGACAGGGTGAAGTTGGCCCCGCAGCACTCCAGGCGGTGACTCCAGTTGAGCGTTTCGGCCCCGGTGGCACCGATGACCCGCTCCATGATGGTGGGGGCCTCGGCGCAGTCGAGCTGCGGAACCTCCGGCGGCCGGGTCAGCAGACAACCGTAGTAGCAGGCGACCTTGAGACCGGAGAGCGGCTTGGTTACGGCGGCGGTGAGCCGCTCCAGGCCGTAGTCCTTCGCCAGGATCTCCAGCAGGTGCTTGACCGGCTTCTCCACCGAAAGCGGCGCGTCCAGGGCGTACTCCACCTGCCTGCGCACGTCCGGGTGGTCAGCCAGTTTGTGCTGGGCCACTTTCAGCCGCGAGAAGCAGGCGGCGCAGGCGACCGCCAGGTCCCCCTCCACCTGGCCGGAGAGTTCCAGGTTCTTGGCACAGAGGGAGAGGGAGAGGAGTTCGTCAACGTTGTGCGCCGGCGTGGCCCCGCAGCAGCACCAGTCCGGCACCTCCTTCAGCGCGATGTTCAGGGCCTTGAACAGCCCCCTCGTCGATTCGTCGTATTCCTTCGCCGACGCATGCAGCGAGCAGCCCGGGTAGTAGGAATAGGTCAGGTCCGGTTTCGCTGGGGTCATAGTGCCTCACCCTTTTTCCGCAGTTCCTCGATCCGGCTGAAAATCTTTTCGATCTCCGCGATGTTCTTGTTCTTCTGGTGGAACATCTTCAGTTTCCCCTTGGTGAGCAGTTTCGGGCCGAGCATGAAGTCCTTCAGGAGCTTTCCGCTCCGCAGGTTGAACGCCGCGGCCAGCCGCATCTCGTACTGCCGGCCGTAGGTCCGGATATTGTCCAGAAAGAGTCGGTTCGCCAACTGCACCAGGCTCTCCTTGGACGGCCCCTCCGCGTCCCAGGAGCATTTGCGCAGGGCGTCCATGATCGCCGCCAGGTCCACCTTGTTCGGGCAGCGGGTCGTACAGGTCTCGCAGGAGGCGCAGTACCAGATGCTCCGTCCCGCCAGCACCCGCTCGTACTGCCCCAATTGCAGGAGCCGCACGATACGGTTCGGCGGGTGCTCCATGAACGACCGCATCGGGCAGCCGGCCGAGCACTTGCCGCACTGGAAGCAGCGCCGTACCGAGCTCGCCGACAGCTTCTCCACTTTCTTCACGAAATCCAGATTCATCGTCGTCGTCGACAACGTCATCTTGGTGTGCTTCATTGATCCTCCACCGGGCATCTTACAGCGGGTATCCGCTGCCACGCCTTAATGAAAACGGAAAAGTGTACAGCAAAAGACACGCCACTCCCCGTAACTGTCGATAGAACGGGGGGGTAGCGCACCATGAAGCTTGAAACGGTTATCAGACGTGTACGGAAACTCCCCGGAAGCTGCATGTGCCGATTTCGTCGTTGCAGGACAAAACGTGTGCAATAACAGATCTATTCGTATGTCGCGGATGCCATGCCCCTGAAAAGGAGCGGAGACATGGCAAAACGCAACAGTGTGGAGTTTTGCGCCACCATTCCGTGATCAGGAGTGTTGGCCTTCCGTCTCCAAACAGACCCGTTGACCGCGAATGATTCAGTATCACTAAAATTCAGAGAACAAATATCGTTACAAACAGGCTCTTCTGGGTAGTGATTTTATTGAAATTAAAAAAGCGATACCATACGGCGAAACCCTTTGTCAACAACTATGGCAGCCGGTATACGTCAAAATAAAACAGCGACAAAAAGGAGTAGTGCTCCGCAATGCTTGCCAGAAGCCGCAGGAGACCGGACAATAGAACAGAACAGATTACCGCAAGCCGCCGATGGACTTTACTTTAACGATTCACGAGGAGCACGTAAAGCAAATTTGTACCAAATAGCGAGTTATCCCAACTTTTGCACGATGTTACCCGAGCTCCACCGGGCGGCAAACGTTTTGACAGTCGTAGTAAAACAGGATACAAGAGAGGCTCTGTCATGATGGCGAGGTTTGCACGGAGGGATTATCAGCGAGCTGACCAGACTCTATAACTACATGCGCGACGACCGTCGCAGCTACGTGGTCGGTGCCCTCTGCCTGCTGGGCACCAATGCCTGTGCACTGATGATCCCCTGGCTCCTCAAGCTGGCGGTGGAGAGCCTGCAGAAGGCCGCCCCCGTCCATTCCCCGGCCTGGTACGGTGGCCTGATCATCGCTGCCGCCATACTGCACGGGGCCATCCGCATCTTCTCCCGCACCGCACTCCTCCATGCGGCCCGGCGCATCGAATACCGCATCAGGGACGACCTGTACAGCCGGCTACTCGCCCTCGACCTCCCCTTCTTCTCCCGGGAACGGACCGGCGACCTGATGTCCCGCTTCGCCAACGACCTGACCAACGTCAGGATGCTGCTCGGCTTCGGGGTGCTGAACATCATCAACACGGCGGTCATCTACATTGCCGCCCTCGCCCTGATGATCGGGATCAGCCCGCTCCTCACCGCCAGCGCCGTACTGCCGCTGCCGGCCATGATCCTGGTGGTGAAACGGCTCAGCGCCGCCATGTTCCGCCGCTCCAAGCGGGCACAGGAGGAGTTGGCCAAGCTGACCAGCGTCGTGGAGGAAAGCGTCTCCGCCACCGCCGTGATCAAGGCGTACTGCCGGGAAGAGTCGGCCATCGCCTCCTTTGCCGAGGCCAGCGGCCGTTACATGGAAAGCAACATGCGCATAGCCCAGCTGCGCGGCCTGATGATCCCGGTCATGGCCGCCTCCGGCGCCCTGGGGACCCTGATCGTCCTCCTCTTCGGCGGCAAGCTGGTGGTGGCCGGCCGCCTCACCCTCGGCGACTTCGTGGCCTTCAACGGCTACCTGGCCATGCTGGTCTGGCCCACCATCGTTTTCGGCTGGATACTGAACCTTATGCAGCGGGGCGCCGCCTCCATGTCCCGCCTGAACCAGGTGCTGGCGGCCGAGGCAACGGTGACGGAACCGGAGAGCCCGACTGTTGTGACGGATATACGCGGCGAGATCGAGCTGAGCAGGCTGTCGTTCTCCTACTCCGCCGAACCGCTCCTGTCCGACATCTCCCTCACGATCCCTGCGGGGTCGCGGCTTGGCATCGTCGGCCCCATCGGCTCCGGCAAATCGACCCTGGTGCGCCTCCTGGCCCGCCTCTACCCGGTGGCCGACGGCATGATCCGGATCGACGGCATCGACATCAACCGCCTGCCGCTTCGCCAACTGCGCGAGATCGTCGGCTTTGTCCCCCAGGAGTCGTTCCTCTTCTCCCGGACGCTCCGAGCGAACATCGCCTTTGGCCGGGACGACGCCGCCGACCCGGCGATCGAGGCAGCTGCCCGCCTGGCCAGCCTGGAAGGGGACGTTGCCCGCTTTCCTGACGGCTACGCCACCCTGGTGGGGGAGCGGGGACTTGCCCTTTCCGGCGGCCAGAAACAGCGCACCGCCATCGCCCGGGCACTGCTGAAGGATCCGACGATCCTGATCCTGGACGACCCCCTCTCGGCGGTGGACGCCCGGACCGAGGAAGAGATCCTTCGGGGGCTGGCCGGCTACTACGGCCAGAGGACCGTGGTGATCGTCTCGCATCGCCTCTCTGCCCTGAGGGAGTGCGACCGGATCATCGTGCTGGAAGAGGGAAAGATCGCGGAGCAGGGGAATCACGACGAGCTCCTGGCCCTGGACGGCCGCTACGCGGCGATCCACCGTGAGCAGCAGCTGCGGCAGGAGATTGAGACGTATTGAGCGAATTCAACGCGGATCTCCGCGGATTTTGACGGATTGACGCGGATTAAGGGTTTATGATCAAACATGCTGATGTAACGGACAAAATCATTAACGCCTGCTACAAGGTATACAACACGCTCGGCCCGGGTTTCCTGGAGAAGGTCTACGAAAATGCGGTCAAGATTGAACTTGAGAAACTTGGACTTGTGGCCGCACAGCAAGCGCCCATATCGGTAGTTTACGAGGGAAACAAGGTTGGCGAATTCTTTGCCGATCTTCTCGTCAACGATGTCGTGATCGTTGAGCTGAAAGCCGTTGACGCCCTTGCAACGATTCATGAGGTGCAACTGGTTAATTATCTCAAGGCCACGAAATTACAGGTTGGCCTACTCATCAACTTTGGCCCCAAAATCGAATTCAAGCGAAAGGTCAACTCATTGTGAACACGGTATTATCCGCGTCAATCCTTTCAAATCCGCGTTCATCCGCGTTGAATTGATTCTCAATGCATTTCGGCGGGATCTACGAAGACGAAATTGTCGGCAAGGCCTACGACCGGGCGCTCATGTTCCGGTTCGCCCGCTACCTGCGCCCCTACCGCTGGCAGGTGATCGGCACCCTCTGCCTCCTGCCGCTGACGACCGCTGCCAAACTGGCGCAGCCGTGGCTGATCAAGCTGGCCATCGACAACCACATCGTCACCGGCAAGATGGCCGGCCTCCCGGCCATGGCGGCCTGGTTCCTGCTGCTGATCCTGGCCGACTCGCTCGTCTCGTTCCTGCAGGTCTGGCTCCTCCAGTACCTGGGACAGCGGGTGATGCAGGACATCCGCCTTGAGCTCTTCACCCACGTCCAGCACCTCTCCACCTCCTTCTTCGACCGGACCCCCACCGGCAGCCTGGTGACCCGACTCACCAACGACGTGGAGGTGCTGGGGGAGATGTTCGCCGCCGGCATCATCACCGTGGTGGGAGACGTGCTCCTCCTGGCCGGGATTGTCGGGGTGATGCTCTGGATGAACCTGCACCTCTCCCTGGTCACCTTTGCGGTCCTCCCCTTCCTCTTCTGGGTGGCCTTCACCTTCCGCCGCCGGATGCGCACCGCCTTCCGCCAGGTCAGGGCCAGGCTCTCCAACCTCAACACCTTTCTGGGCGAAAGCATCGGCGGCATGGCCGTGGTGCAGCTCTTCAACCGGCAGTCAGCCGAACAGGTGGAGTTCCGCCGCCTGAACGCCGAATACCGCGACGCCAACCTGCCGGTCATCACCTGGGACGCGGCCCTCTACGCGGCGGTGGAAGCCATTTCATCCGTGGCGGTCGGCCTGCTGGTCTGGTACGGCGGGGGAGAAATCGTCAGCGGGGCGCTCACCTTCGGAGCCCTGGTAGCCTTCATCCAGTACATCGAAAAGTTTTTTGCCCCAATCCGGGACCTGTCAGCCAAATATTCGGTCATGCAGGGGGCCATGGCGGCCCTGGAGCGCCTCTTCAACCTGCTGGACACCACCGAACTGCTGCCGGAGGCGCCGCCGGAGACCTTGACGATACCGCCGCGACCGGCATCCACCATCGAATTCAGGGACGTCTGGTTCGCCTACAAGGGAGATGAGCATGTCCTGAAGGGGGTCAGCCTCACCCTCCGCCGGGGTGAGACCGTGGCCCTGGTGGGAGAGACCGGCGGCGGCAAGACCACGGTGACCAGGCTCCTGTCGCGTCTCTACGATGTAAGCCGCGGGGGAATCACCCTGGACGGGATCGACCTGCGCCAGATACCGCTCGGCGAGCTGCGCCGGCGGATCGGCGTGGTGCTCCAGGACCCGTACCTCTTTACCGGCACCATTGCCGAAAACATCTGCCTGGGGGACGACACGGTCCGCCCGAGGGTCCGCGAGGCAGCCGCCCTGGTCGGTGCCGACCGATTTATAGAGCGCCTGGCGAACGGCTATGACGAAGAGGTCCGGGAGCGGGGGAACAACTTTTCAGCCGGCGAGCGGCAGTTGATATCCTTTGCCCGGGCCGTGGCCTTTGACCCGGAAATCCTGGTTCTGGACGAGGCGACCGCCAGCGTGGACACGGCCAGTGAACGGTTAATCCAGGAAGGACTGAGGGGGCTGATGGCCGGCCGGACTACCCTGGTGGTGGCGCACCGGCTCTCCACCATCAGGGATGCAGACCGGATCGCCGTCATCCACCGGGGGGAAAAGATCGAGGAGGGGCGCCATGAGGACCTGATGGCGCGGCAGGGGCTCTATTTCCGGCTGTATCAGCTTCAGTTCAGGGAGTGACGGGTCATGAACAGCATCTGGATGACCAATT
>CAYSJJ010000050.1:0-31581 GCA_964431365.1 uncultured Geobacter sp.
CGGTGACAACGTCGGCGACTGCGCCGGTATGGCCGCCGACCTGTTCGAGACCTACGCCGTTACCCTGATCGCCGCCATGCTGCTCGGCGCCATCGCCTTTACCGGCAACAGCAGCGCCGTCAGCTATCCGCTGATCCTGGGCGGCGTTTCCATCGTCACCTCCATCATCGGCACCTTTTTCGTCAAGCTGGGGGCCAGCCAGAAGATCATGCCCGCCCTGTACAAAGGACTGATCTCTTCGGCCGTGCTCGCCTGCATCGCCTTCTATTTCGTCACCGTGCAGATGTTCCCCCAGGGGCTCACCAACGCCGCCGGCCAGAACTTCAGTGCCGTTAACATCTTCATCTCCGCCATCGTCGGCCTGATCGTCACCGGCGCCATCTTCTGGATCACCGAATACTACACCTCCACCGAGTACGGCCCGGTCCAGCATATCGCCCAGGCATCCACCACCGGCCACGGCACCAACGTCATCGCCGGTCTCGGTATCTCCATGAAGGCTACCGCCCTGCCGGTCATCGTCATCTCAGCCGGCATCATCGTCTCCTTCGGCTGCGCCGGGGTCTACGGCATCGCCATCGCCGCCGTCTCCATGCTCTCCCTGACCGGCATCGTCGTGGCCATGGACGCCTACGGCCCGATCACCGACAACGCCGGTGGCATCGCCGAGATGGCCGAACTGGACGACTCGGTCCGCGCCGTCACCGACCCGCTGGATGCAGTCGGCAACACCACCAAGGCGGTCACCAAAGGCTACGCCATCGGCTCCGCCGGCCTGGCAGCGGTAATCCTCTTCACCTCCTACGTGGACGAACTGAAACTGGCCGGCAAGGCCATCACCTTCGACCTTTCCGACCCGTACATCATTGTCGGCCTCTTTATCGGCGGCATGCTCCCCTACTACTTTGCGGCCCAGTGCATGGAAGCCGTAGGCAAGGCTGGTGGTGCGGTCGTCGTTGAGGTTCGCCGTCAGTTCCGCGAGATCAAAGGGATCATGGAAGGGACCGGCAAGCCGGACTACGCCTCCTGCGTCGACATCGTCACCAAGACCGCGCTCAAGGAGATGGTCATCCCCGGCATCATTCCGATCGCCGCCCCGGTCATCGTCGGCTTCACCCTCGGACCGAAGGCGCTGGGCGGGGTCATCGTCGGCACCATCGTCACCGGTATCTTCGTTGCCATCTCCATGACCACCGGCGGCGGCGCCTGGGACAACGCCAAGAAGTACATCGAGGACGGTCATTTCGGCGGCAAGGGGGGCGACGCCCACAAGGCCGCCGTCACCGGCGACACCGTCGGCGACCCCTACAAGGACACCGCCGGCCCGGCCGTCAACCCGATGATCAAGATCATCAACATCGTTTCCCTCCTGATCGTGCCGCTCCTCGGCAAGTTCTAGGGGGACCCTCTCCGGGGAAAAACGGCAGCGCCGCACGCGCTGCCGTTTTTTTTTTTTGCCGGAACAGTTGAATACCCTGCAAATTTCCTTGCTGCTGAGCGGAAAACCTATGGTATGCTTAGCACCCACTAAGTTAGGGGGTACCAAGCCACAATGAAAGCACGCCTGATACTGCTTGCCCTCGTTTTCGCCGCCACCGGCTGCGCCTCTCAAGTTCCCATTGCCAAGAACCATCCCATTTCGACGCAAAAAAAGGCGAAGTCCGCCCATCACTGGGATGTCCTTGCCGACGACATCACCGGCCAGACCCAGGCCACCCTGAAGAAGAATCCTGAACTGGACGGCAAGCCTCTCTATGTCTCCACCAGCGAAGAGAGTTCCCCCTTTGGGTTTGCCCTGCGCAACTTCCTCATCACCCGGATGGTGAACCGGGGGATGCCGGTCACGACCGAAAAGGAGGGGGCCGTGGAACTGCAGTACGAAACCCAGTTGGTACGCCATGAGAGCAGCCGCTACGCCCATGTGCCAGGCACGTTCACAGCCCTGACCGCCGGGGTCTGGGTGCTGCGGGACCTCGTTTCGAGCGGCTCGGCTGCGCTCCCCGGCTCCATCGGACTGGCGGCCCTGGCCGATTACGGCATGGGACAGTATGCAGGCGGCGCCACCCCGACGGAGTTGATCGTCACGTCGACCATCATCAGGGACAAGAAGTTCGTCATGCGCAAGAGCGATATCTACTATCTGGAAGACGCCGACCTCGGCCTCTTTGTCAAGGAGAATGCCCTGCAGAGACCGCTGAAGAAAATGGAGGTGATCGACCGGTGAAACGACTCCTCCTGCTATCAGCCATGCTTCTGACGGCGAGCGGTTGTGCGCTCTTCTCGCATCAGACCGAGCCTGCGCCGTACGTTGCCGATGCCCGTCTCATCGTGGCGAGCCATACTGCCGTCGACCGCCTGCTGGCGACCATCCCCGCAACCAGGAGTCTGGACCGGCAGCAGCCGATCATCGTGGCGAGCCTGGTGAACATCGACGACCTGCAGAGTTCCCGGTTGGGCCGGGCCATATCCGAGCAGCTCTCCACCCGCCTTACCATGAACGGCTACACCGTCATCGAGCTCAAGCTCAGGGGGAATATCTTCGTCAAGGAGGGTGCCGGCGAACTCCTCCTCTCCCGCGAGGTGAAGGAGATTACCCGCAATCACCAGGCCCAGGCCGTGCTGGTCGGCACCTATGCCCCTTCCATGAGCAACCTCTTCGTGGATGTAAAGCTGGTGGGAGTAAGCGACAACCAGGTGATAGCCGCCCACGATTACGCCCTCCCCATCGATGGGGACATACGGGCCATGCTCTGGGAACAGGGCAGGAGATGAACATCCAGCCGATGGAATTCAATTCACAGGAGAGGCAATGAAAAAAACACACCTTTGGGGTCTGATTGCCGCATTGCTGGCCCTGCCGGCGGTAGCCGGCGCAGAGGACACCTACCTGAGTCTCAAAGGGGGGGTCTTTCTGCCTAACGGGAAGAGCGGAAACGGGTTGAATAATTTCGATGCCGGTTACAGTCTGGATATCGGGCTTGGGTTCAAGCCGGAACAGTACGTCGCCGTCGAGCTCGGCACCGGGGTCTACGCTGCGGAGGGGAAAGTCACCACGACTACCAGCAGCGACAGCATGAAGCTTTACGCGGTACCCGTGACCGCCACGGTCAAGGGGCTCCTGTCTCTGGAAAAGACCGAATTGTACGCCGGAGCTGGTGCCGGTTACTATTTCGGTGCCATGGAGAGGAAGCAATCCAACAGTGTGGCCACCATCGATGAAACCTCGCACGGCGGAGCGTTTGGCTATCACGTCGTAGCAGGGGGCGATTACCGCCTGAGCGGGAAATTCTCCCTCGGTGCGGAGTTCAAGTGGTTTTCCACGAGGCCGGAACTGGAGTTCTCGACATTCTCCGGAACCAAGTCCAAGGAAAAGTGGGAATTGGGCGGCTCCACCATTGGTTTGGCCGCCAAATACTCGTTCTAAGACTCTCGCGCTTATTGGGCCAACGTGACGTAGACCGTCACATCCGGATTCTGCACGCCGCCGCTGCCGGTGGCATATACGTTCGAGGTGGTAAAGTCCCCGGCTAGGAGGTTTGTGCCGGGGGCCACGTCACATTTCACCGTCGCGAATTCTCCCAGTCCAAAACCGTCTTTCAGGTAGGCGATGGCCAGCGTCCTCGATGCGGCGACATAATTCGTCGTCACGGGGTCGCTGGGTGTCCCGTTCCCGGAGCCGATCACAACCCCCTCCGCAGCCGCGCCGTCGGCGTCGGTCTTTACGGTTACCCCCGCAGGAAGCTGGAGCGTCAGGCTCACCCCCTTCAGGAAACCTCCGGTGGCAAAGGTTCCGGCCGCTGTCACGCCGATGTTCAGCCGTGCATAGTAGGTCTTGTCGCCAATCGCTGCCAGGGCCGTAGTCGGCATGGTGACGCCGGAAACGTTTTGCGAAGAACCGAGGAAGCTGTTCAGGGCCGTGGTGAAGGTCGCGGCATCTGTCGCCGATATCCGTCCGGTTGCGGCGATGTCTGCCTGATAGGGCTCCAGGGTGTTCCCGGCGCCTTGAGTCGCCAGCGTTGCCAGGATCAGGGAGTAGTCGCGCTGCTCAATGCTCCCTGCCTGAAAGGCCTGGGACGTCAGTTCCACCGGTTGGGTCGCTATGATGTTCACGTTGAACAGGTCTGATACCAGGGTGTTGGCATGCTTGATGGCGGTTGCGGTCAGCGGTCTCGCAACCGTTTTCGACGTCGCTTTGGTAACGGCGCCGGTTTCGACCAGCCTGACCGCCAGCTCGGTAAGGGGGGTCACGGCCACGCCGGTCGAGCCGCTGACGCTGTCCAGTGCAGCTCGTCGGATGACGGTTGTGCCGTCTGCTGCGAAAAGCTTGATCACCACGGCGCCGCTGTAGCTCCCGAGCGCTAGCGAGTATCCTCCGTTCGAGCCGGTGGTTGCCTGGGCGAGAAACGTTTCGCTGCCGGTCGCATCCAGTGCGAATGCCTTGATGGTCATCCCCTGCTCGGCCAGCTTCTGGGTGCTCGCCGTGGCGGCTATACCACTGATCCTGTTCTGGCCCGACTGGTTGCTTCCGCCTGTCGTGGCGACCGACGTACTGCTCCCGCCACCGCCACACCCGGCCAGCGCCAGGGAAATGGCGAGTATCGTCGCTGCTATGCCTCTGCGTATCATAGATGTCCTTCCTGTCGTTACCATCTGCTGACCCCCAATATCCGCTCCAGGATTACCACTGCGTCGCCGACCGTTATCTTCCCGTCAGGTGCCGGCCTGCCACCATTCAGCGGGGCCACGTCGCCGTGCCGCAACTGGGCGGCTGTCGGCGTGACCTTGCCCACGGCCGCCTTCAGGCAGGTCAACGCATCGGCAATGGTCGGTTCGCCACCACCCAGATCGATATCGCCGTCCGGGTCGGTCTTGAATGTCACGACATAGGGCGTGGTCAGTGGATTGCCTGCCAGGTCGCGAATGCCGGTAGTCAGGGTGAAGGTATAGTCGGATGTGTACTGAAGATTGACCGGCTGCCCGTTGGTCCCCACCGGCCTGAAGGTCGCGGTTCTGGCCGTCGCGTCGTAGACAACCATCCCGTTCACTGCACTCCCGTCTCTGGAGAGGAGGAGGGTCGTGGTCGAAACGGTAGCCGGCTCCACATCCTCCTTGAACGTTACGGTGATGACGCGAGCCACGCTGGACTGCTCCCCCTGGGCCGGTTGCGTCCCGGTGACCTCCGGGGCGATGGTGTCCACCACCCAGGTGAAGGAGGCAGGCGTGGTCTCACTATTTCCGGCCAGGTCGGTCGCCTGCACCGTGAAGGTGTGTGGGCCGTTGGCAAGGCCGGTCAGATGCTGGGGCGCCGAGCAACCGTAGGCTGGCTGGCTGTCCAGGCGGCAGCTGTATGTTGCCACGCTTTCGTTCGCGCTAAAGGCGAAGGTGGGCGTGGTGATGTTGGAGTAGGGGAGCGGGGTCTGGCTGAAGGCGGTCACCGGCGGCGTATTGTCGATCGTCACGCTTATCCCCGTCCCCGGGCTCTCCACCAGGTTGACCAGGTTGGTGGCGCGCGATCTGATGGTGTAGCTGCCGTCAGCCGGAGCGCTCCAGGTCAGCCGCCAACTGGACCATGGTTTTGCCGGAGAGACGGCAGCATCCGTTGCCTCGGCCCAGGTCAATCCGTTGTCCAGGGAGACCTGCACCCTGCTGACGCCGAGCCCCTGGTCAGTGGCTGTCCCGTTCACGGTGAAGCTCGTTCCCCGGTAGTTGGTATAGGGTGCCGACGGTCCCAGAACAACGGCCGAAACGACGGAGGAGGGGGGGGTGTTGTAGATCGTAACTGTCTTGGCGGTGGAAGGAGCCCCAACGTTGTTTGCCTTGTCCGTTGCCCGCGACCGGAGTTTGTAGGTCACACCGTTCTGCAGAGGGAGTGTCCAGGAGTAGCTCCAGTTGTCGCAGGTGGTGGTGGCCGGCTGCGACGTACTGCAGGCAATTGCCCAGTTGGCGCCGTCATCCAGTGAGATCTCCACCATCCTGACACCGGATGCCGTTATGCCGACGGCGCCGGGGTCAACCGCCGACCCGGTGACCAGGTAGGTGATCCCGTTAAGCTGTGCGCCATCGGCGGGTGCGGATATGGCCGAAGTCGGTGCGGTCTTGTCCACAACGACGCCCACCGTCGGGTGGAGTGACTCCTTGTTGGCATTGTCAAAGGCCCGCACGGCAATGGAGTAGGAGACGTCCGGGGTAGGGAATGTCCAGTCGTAGCTCCAGGTCGACCAGGGCTTGGCCGGGGCGACTGCCGTGTCGGTGGCTGCGGCCCAGGAACTGCCTCCGTTGGTGGAAACCTCCACCCTTTGCACCCCGGCACCGGCGTCCAGAGCCGTCCCCGCGATGGTGAGGCCGGTCCCGTTGAACGCGCTGCCGTCCGTCGGGTTGGTGATGGCAACGATCGGCGGGTCGTTGTTGACCTTCGACGTCACCGTGGCCGGTGTCGACTGGATGTT
This sequence comes from uncultured Geobacter sp., assembly GCA_964431365.1. GTDB lineage: Bacteria > Desulfobacterota > Desulfuromonadia > Geobacterales > DSM-12255 > Geomobilibacter. Next base: position 6,447 of record CAYSJJ010000050.1, read on the forward strand.
GTCCAGTTTGTCGATGGCCCGGACCCTGATGGTATAAACGTTGTCGGCCGGCAGTGTCCAGGTGTAGCCCCAGCTCGACCAGTCATGGGCAAGGGAGGTATCGGTGGCGTTGACCCAACTGCCGCCGTTTACGGAGAACTGCACCTGCTTCACGCCGAGCCCCGTATCCGAGGCGGCGCCGGTGAAGGTCTGGGTTGTGCCGGTCAGGTAGGAGTTGTTGGGGGGGGTGTCGATGGTCGCGACCGGCGGTACGTTATCCACCACGTCGCCGGTCACCTGGTAGACGGGCGACTGCACATTGCCGGCCCGGTCGGTTGCCCGGGAGTGGACGGTATAGGTGATGAAGCTGGCCGGCAGGTTCCAGCTATAGCTCCAGGCAGTACAACTCGGCGCTGACGCCAGGTCGCAGGCGGTCACCCAGGCGGTGCAGGGGGGGGCGGACGTGCTCGGCAACAGGCAGACCTCCACCTTCTGGACCCCTGACCCGGTGGAATCATCGGCAGAGCCGGTTATGAGGTAGCTGTTTCCCTTGATCTGTTCATTGGGAACCGGCGCAGTGATGATGGAGGTGGGAATGGTGCTGTTGTCCACGACTACCGTGCGGGTGACCGGGGTGGACGTAAGCCCCCCTTTGTCGGTCGCCTTGACGGAGACCGTATAGCTGCCGTCCACCGGCAGGGTCCAGTCAAAGGTCCAGGCCCCGGTTGCCGGGTTGAACGTCGTCGCAGGCTGATCAGGGCCCCCCGAGATGGAGACAAGGATCACGCTCTTGTCCAGTATCCCGGCCCCTGCGTCAACGGCGGTGCCGCTGACCGTGTAGGTCACCCCCCTGATGGCTCCGTTATTCGCCGGTGCGGAGATCGTCACCACCGGCGGCAGGTTGTTGACGATCACCCCCGCCGCACTGGTCACCGGAGACTGGTAGAACCCCAGGTTGTTCTGCGCCCGGGACTGGATCGTATAGACGCCATCTGCCGGAAGGGTCCATGCATAGCGCCACTTGTCCCACGTGTTGTTCCCCAGCGGCGGCGGCTCCTTGGTCGCCAGTTGCCACGTTGTGCCGCCGTCCGTGGAGACCTCCACCTTGGAAACGGTGATGCCGGTGCCAACGGTGGCAGAGGTGCCGGTGATATTGTAGGCTGATCCGGTGATGACGGCGCCAGGGGCCGGCGCGGTGATGGAGCTGACCGGGGGGCTGACGCCGCTGCCGGTCAGGGCGACATCCAGCTTGGCGGTGTGGGCGTCATCGCTATTGACGGAAAGGGTGGCTGACTTCACGTCCACCGATGTCGGGGTGAAGGAGACGTCGAAGATACACTGGTCGTTCCTGTTGAGCACCCGCGGGTATGGGAGACACTGATTCCCCGCTCCGGGGATGTCGAACATCGCCGCGTTGGTGCCGGAGAGCGCGATACTGGTTACCGTCAGCGGGGTGGTGCCGGTATTGGTAAGGGTAAAGGGTCTGGTGTCCGTTGCATTCAGGTTCACGTAGCCGAAATCGAAGGGACTCGGCGCAACGGCAGCTGTTCCGCTCAGGGTGAGGGCCGATACGCCGCCGCCGGCACTGCCGGCATAGAGCCTTCTGGGGAGGGTCGAATCGAGGGCCATGGCCTGGAGGTTGAGGTTGGAAAGCCCGCTGTTGAGGGAGAGCCAGTTCAGGCCGCCGTCGGTGCTGACCGCCGCTCCCCCTCCATACGTCGAAGCGGCCATGACCGCGGCATCGCCGGCCAGGGCACGCACCTCGTTGCCGCCGAGCCCGCTGGCGCTCCAGGCGGCCGCACCGACGGGGCTCTTGAAGACGCCGTCAACCGTCCCGGCATAGATATTCGAGCCCACAATCGCCAGGCTCTTTATCTTGGTGCCGTTGCCCGTCAGTCCGGCGTTGAAAGCGGCCCAGGTCGCCCCGCTGTCCGTCGACTTGAAGACGCCACCGTTTTCATCCCCGGCAAAGAGGGTTGCCGGCGTGCTCGGGTCGATCGCCACCGCCGATACCCGCAGGCTGAGCCCCAGGATGGAGAGAGGAGACCAGGCGACGCCGCTGTTCGTGGTTTTTGAAAGGCCACCGGTCGTCCCGGCGTAGCAGGTTGCAGGGGTGATGGGATCGATGGCCAGGGAGAGGATCGTTTGGCCGCCCAGGCCGGCAGAGCTCCAATTGGAGCCGCCATCCGTGGTCCTGAAAAGGCCGCTTCCCGCGGTGCCGACAAAGGCGTTGGAAGGAGACCCCGCTTCGAATGCCGACACGTTGGCCTGATAATTCGTCAGCCCAGTGTTGGCAGGTGCCCAGGTTCCGCCGGTATCCTGGCTGCGGTAGATGCCCCCGCCACCTGTGCCGGCAAGGATGTACAGAGAGGAAAAGGTCACGGACTTGACATCCGTGGCTGCGATGCCGCCGTTGACCTGGACCCACGAGTCGCCTCCCGTGGTGCTGCGGTAGACGCCGCTCCCGGTACCTGCCAACGCGACGGGCGTATTGGCAGGGGGGATCGAGGCGAGGGCGTGTACGAGGGTGTTATCCATGCCCGCAGACTGGTCGGTCCAGGCCCCTCCCTTGTTGTAACTGCGGAACAGGCCGGCCTCCGTGCCGGCAAAGCTGGTAGAGCCGATGAGGAGGGCGTTGATCGCCAGGTTGGTGAGCCCGTTGTTTGCGGTGCTCCAACCGCCCCCCCCAATGGTGAAGGTGAATATCCCGCCGGTGGCTGTGCCCGCAAAGATGTTGGCGGGGGTTGCCGGGTCCAGTGCCAGCACCCGGATATCCTTGTCCGTCAGGCCGGTCGTTGAGAGAAGTGTCCAGGTTCCGCCGCTATCGGTACTCTGAAATACTCCGTGATTTGTTACTGCCGCGTAGAGAGTGGTCGGAGTGACAGTATCCAAGGCAAGTGCCGAGACCTGCAGGCTTGTCAAGCCGCTGCTTTTCCAGTTCCAGCTGATCCCTCCATCGGAACTGGAGAACACTCCCCAGTCGCTGGTTCCGATATAGACCCTGGATGGTGTTCCGCTCGTGGTGCTTCCGTCCAGCAGGATGGCGGTCACCGGGGAATGGGGGTTGGTCAGGTTGGCGCCGAGGTCCTGCCATAGCGTACCGCTGTTGGTCGTCCTGAAGATCCCGGCCGCAGTTCCTGCGTAGACGGTGTTCGCCGCAGTGGGGTCCTTTGGGTCGATGACGAGGGTGTTTATGACAGTATTCGTGAGGCCGGAGTTTATCTGGCTCCAGTTTGTCCCTCCGTTGGCGCTCCTGTATATCCCCCCTCCGCGGGTGCCGGCATAGAGGACCTTGTTGTCGTTCGACATGGCCAGGGCAGTTATGACCGCCCCCTGGGGGCCGTTGCTCGTCCAGCTGTTTGTCTGCGCCGCCTCGGCGTGCATGGCAAGGCTCAGGACGATGAATGATAGCAGGGCGACGGTAACGATTGATCGTAAGCGCATAAGGCCAAATCCCGGGTAGATGTTTCCGTAACGTTGTGACCAGCGAAATTGACGCGAAAACAGTACCTATGCAAAGATTGTGCAATTCGCTTCCTGGGCATTGCCAAGAGGCCTCAGCCGCTTCAGAGGCGGGTAGTAGACTGGATTCATTGGGGTAATGAGGGGGCGGAATGGGAGATCAGTGGGGGAAGGGAGGATAACTCTTGACTGGTGATGCACTCTTTGTCAATTCTTTGACAAAGAGTGGAGCCCGTCGGTCAGATAGGGCAGGTCGTCATCCAGGAGGGTCCTGACGTCGAGCAGGAAGGCATCGCGCTGGATACGGCCGATGATCGGCACCGGGCAGCTCCGCAGGCGGGTTTCGATCTCCTGGGGGGAGAGCCCGTCGACTGCAATCTCAAGGAGGGCTGTGGGGAGCTGAAGCAACGGCAGGGAGCCACCCCCCGCCTGTGACGTTCCTTTGACGATGGTGATGCGTACCGAAGCCGGAACGCGTCGCCGCAGGCGGCCGGCCAGCTTTCTTCCCCTGGCCGTGAGGGTCTCTTCTGTAGCGGTGAGCATCCTCAGTGTCGGGATCTGGGCGAGCGCCCGACGTTCGTCGCGGTAGAGGCGCAGGGTCCCCTCCAGGGCGGCGAGGGTGAGCTTGTCGACCCGGAGCGCCCGCAGCAGCGGATGACTCTTCATCGGTTCAATGAACGCCCGCCTGCCGACGATGATCCCGGTTTGCGGCCCCCCCAGCAACTTGTCGCCGCTGAAGGTGACCACGTCCGCACCCGCCCCAACATACTCCTGCACGGTCGCTTCGTCGCAGCCGATGAGCGGCCGGAGGTCGACCAGGTTGCCACTCCCGGCATCAACCATGGTCGGTACGCCCTGCTCTCGGCCAAGGGTAGCCAGTTCAGCCGCCGTTACCTCGGCGGTGAAGCCGACGATGGCGAAGTTGCTGCAGTGCACCTTCAGGAGCAGGCCGGTCAGATCGGTCACAGCCCCTCGATAGTCCTTCAGATGGGTGCGGTTGGTGGTCCCGACCTCACGCAGGTGGACCCCGCTCTGGCGCATGACGTCCGGAATGCGGAAGGCCCCGCCAATCTCCACCAGCTCGCCGCGGGAGACGATCGCCTCCCGCCCGGCGGCCAGGGAAGAGAGTGCCAGGAGGACGGCTGCTGCGTTGTTGTTCACTACCAGGGCGGCCTCGGCACCGCTGAGCTCGCAGAGGAGCTCCTCAACGTGGCTGTACCGGGTCCCGCGTGAGCCGGTGGCAAGATCCAATTCCAGATTGGAGTATCCGAAGGCGATTTCGTCCAGTTGTTCTCTGACGATGGAGGGGAGCGGGGACCGGCCGAGGTTGGTGTGCAGGACTACGCCGGTTCCGTTGACGACCCGTCGCAGGTGCGGGGTTGTCAGGATGGTGAGTTCCTTCTCGATCCGTACCGACAGTGCCGCATCGGTCAGCGCATCCGCGCTGAGGGTCTCATTCCTGGCCTCGTTCCTTAATCCGTCGAGAGCGGTTCTGATCGCCTGGAGCACCACCGGTCGCGGGTTTGTCGACAGCAACGCGACCACCTGGGGGAGTAGGAGGAGCCGGTCAACTTTGGGGATGGCGCTGAGGGATTGGGACACTAGAGATCCATATGAAGGGCGGCCAGTTGCTCTGCAGCGTTAACGGCGGACTTCCCTTCCTTGCCGTGCATCAGGACCTTGCCACCGTATTCGGCATTCTTGCGGACCAACTGCTCTGCCAGTTCGGCATCACGGTCACGGAAGGCCTCTATGATTTTTTCGTGCTCCTGAACGGAAACGGACATCCGTCCCGGCAGGCTGAGAGAGGTGAGTCTGAGACGCTGGAATTTGCCCAGCAGGCTGGAGATCAGTTCGTGGAGTTTTTCATTGTCCGCTGCCCTGATGAACAGCTCGTGGAATTCGTTGTGGACCTTGAAGAAGTGCTTGATATCGGCCTCGTCGGCCATCTGGCGCAATTTGTCGTTGATGGCCTTGAGTTTCTCGATCTCCCGGTCGCTCAGGTTTTCGCAGGCCCTGCGGGCCGCGTATCCTTCAAGGATGCTCTTTATCGCATAGAATTCTTCGATTTCCTTGGGCGAGAACGAGACGACCACTGCCCCTTTCCGGGGGATCACCACCAGGAATCCTTCGGACTCCAACTGGCGGAACGCCTCACGGATGGGTGTGCGGCTGATGCCGAACCGCTCGGCCAGTTCTGGTTCGGCGACCTTTTCGCCCGGTTTGAGGGTGCCCTTGATGATGGCTTCCCTGATGGTCTCCAGGATCTTTTCGCGAAGGGTGAGATGCTTTTCGGTGGCTCTTTTCATGAATAAACCCCAATGGTCCGACGTTGTTTTATTGTATACAGTATACATAAAATGTCAAGGTCTTCCCTGTTGTCGTTAATGGGAGCCGGTTTCTGCTCGGTTTGTTTGGGTGTAATTGCTTTAAAACGCTTGCCTTGACTCATCTTGGAGAGTAATCTGTGGCCGCCCGAGGGAGTCAATGGATCCTGTACGACATTTGAAAGTTTCCATAGTGGTGCTGGCGCTGCTGATGACGGTCGGCACCACCGGCTACATGGCCATCCAGGGGTGGAGCATGCTCGACTCCCTCTATATGACGGTCATTACCCTTGGCACCGTTGGTTTTCGCGAAATCACCCCGCTCAGCGACATCGGCAAGATTTTCACTATCCTCCTCATCATCGTCGGCGTCGGCGTTATCGGCTATATCGTGGGGAGTCTGGCCCAGATCATGTTCGAGGGCCAGTTTCAACGCATCATCGGGAGAAAAAAGGTGGAAAAAAAGATCGATGCCCTCTGCGACCATTACATCATCTGCGGTTTCGGACGGATCGGCGCCCTCATCTGTAAGGAGTTTGCTGCGAAGCCGCTGCCGTTCCTCGTCATCGAGAAGCATCCGGAAGTGCATGAAAAACTGCATCATGAGGAGTACCTGCACATCAGGGGGGATGCGACAGAGGACGAGACGCTCCTCCGTGCAGGCATCAAGAGGGCCAAGGGGCTGATCTCCGTGGTGACCTCGGATACGGAGAACGTGTACATTACCCTGACCGCCCGGGGCCTCAACCCCGACCTGTTCATCCTGGCCCGTTCGGGAGAGGAGGGGTCGGAGATCAAGCTGAAGCGTGCCGGAGCCAACAAGGTCGTTTCTCCCTACGTCATTGGCGGCAGCCGTATGGCACAGGCGATACTGCGCCCCAATGTGGTCGATTTCATCGAAATAGCCACGGGGCGCGAGCACCTGGAGCTGCAGATGGAGGAGATCGTCATTCCCGATAGGTCGGCTTTTGTCGGCGAGAACCTGGTCAGTGCGGGATTCAGGAAAGAGACCGGGGTCATCATTGTCGGGATCAAGAAGACCAATGGCAAGATGGTCTTCAATCCGGACTCGCACACCAAAATCGAGTCCATGGATACGCTTATCGTGCTGGGCGACCCCGCTTCCATTACCAAGCTCGAAGAGTTGGTCGGCTGCGGGACAAGTGCTGCGGCAGTGATCAAAAAACAGAAAAAGGACCAGCCGCACCATGTCTAGTATCGTATGTGCCCATGTGCCGTTCCTCCACCTGGCGGAGAACCTCCCGTTTCTCGTCGAGCGACGTCTGCACCCGGAGATATTCCTTTCGGGAGAGACCCTCGACGCCATTATCCCGGAACAGGTGCAGGCCGTGGCCGATGCTTTGGCAGCAAACAGCCTGTCGGCGACCATCCATGCGCCGTTCATGGACTTGAACCCCGGCTCCGACGAGCACCTGCTTCGGGAGGCAACCCGTCATCGCTTCCGGCAGGTGGCCGAGGTGGCGTGCATCGTCAAGCCGCGCGTCATGGTATGCCATCCCGGGTATGACCGATGGCGATACGGGGAGCGGCAGGAAAGCTGGCTGCGCAACGGGATTCCGATCTGGAAGGAACTGCTCGACCTGACCGCGGATTCCGGCTGCACCATCGCCGTGGAGAACATCTTCGAGGAGGAGCCTTCGACGCTCCTCGCGCTCATCGAAGCGATCGATTCACCCCGCTTTCGGCACTGTTTCGACACCGGCCACTGGAATCTTTTCCACCGGGTATCGATGGAGGAGTGGTTTTCCGTGCTTGGCGACCATATCGTCGAGACGCATATTCACGACAACTCGGGTATGCGGGACGATCATGCGCCCATTGGCGACGGGACCATTGATTTCGATACCTTCTTTACCCTGCTGCGCCACCACGCGCCGGATGCGGTCAAGACGATTGAGGCGCACAGTCGGGTGAAACTGGAACGGGCCTTGCAGTGCATTGATCCATTTATTTCGGGCTGTTAACGAATAATTTCCATTAAATTTAGTCGGGAAGCGGCTTCGCGGCCCAGGAGGTAGTTCGCCATGCGTACCACCCTTACCGTGCAAACGCGGTGTTTTGCCTTGGTTCTGCCCGTCTTTTTGCTGATTGGCGCAGGGATCGCCAGCGCCCAGATCGAGTGCTACGAGTGTCACGGCAGCAAAGTTCCCCCCGATTACCGGCCCGTGGATGCTCCCTACCGGAACATCACCACCGGCGGCTTCCAGGGGAATCACCGTACCCATCTCTCCCCAGCTGACACCTTCAACGGCTGCGTCCGCTGTCACCCCGGCAGCGACAAATACACCAGCAGCCACCGTGACGGCAAGATCAAGCTGGCTGCCAACATCAACAATTCCCCCTTGGGTAACGCCCGCTACCGGAACACTACCTCTGCCTGGAAGCAGACAGCGACGCCGCTCCTCGGGACCTGCACCAACGTCAACTGCCATTTCGAGCAGACGACACCGACCTGGGGGGCTGATCCGCTCGTCTACCCGGCCGGCTGCTCGGTCTGTCACGGCGCGCCGCCGTCGGGCGGCCTGACCGGAGCCGCGGGCAGCCACGCCAAGCACGATCAGTACTATCCCGGCGCAGCCAACTGCCAGACCTGCCATGGCCCGAGCCATACTACCTTCGAGCATGCCACCAGCGTCGGTCGCCCCCTGATCGTCAAGCCGCGTCACAGCACCGACAATCAGCCCGGTACCTACAGCGGTTCGGTCACCGACTATCTGCCGAGCCAGGGGAACGCCTTCGGGAGCTGCAGCAGCTTCTACTGTCACAGCAACGGCACCAAGGTTGTCACCGGTCAGCTGAACTCGTTCACCTCCCCCACCTGGGGCTCCCTCGGATCCTGTGACGCCTGCCACGGCTACCCTCCGGACTATCCCAACGGCACACCCAAGGCCAACAGCCACGGCTACCCCCATGCCCAGAGCTGCGACACCTGCCATACCGCGACTACCGCCGATGGAGACACCATCAACGATCAGACCAAGCATGTGAACGGCGCCTACGATATCGTTCCCGGGGCGGGTCTTGCGTTCACCTATACGTTCAAGACGTCCGGTGGTTCCTGCACCAACGTCGCCTGCCATGCCACCCGCACCGGTTCCCGCGACTGGGGGGCCAAGCCGGATACCGACTGCAACGGTTGCCACGAGTCTCCGCCGAATACCCCCTCGCACCTTAAGCACTTCAGCGGTACCGCCGGGCAGGCGGTCTACGGGAGCACCAGCACGGCCCCGGACAATGCCTCCGGCTACCTGTTCAACTGCGGCAACTGCCACCCCATCAATACGGCCAAGCACCGCAACGGTACCGTGGAGGTGGAGCTGTACAACGCCAGTGCGCCCGCCGACTCCATCAAGGCCAAGCCTGAGAACGTCAACGCCAGCTACACGCGGGTGGGGACCAGGCTGTATGACGACCGCGGTTATCCGTACTACAACGGCACCTGCAATAACATCTACTGCCACAGCTATACGGAGTGGACAACATCGACCGGGACTCCTGCCGGTGCGGTGTACAATGCCGTCTCCACTGCCTCGTCAGCCGCCTACTATACGCAGGTTGCACAAGCCAGCCTGACCGTCACCCGGCGTTATCAGTCCCCCAGCTGGAACGGTTCGTTGCCGGGCGACTGTACCGGCTGCCACGCGAACGGCCCGCGCCTCTCCCACACCACCAACGACGGCGGCACCGGCGACAGCCACTCCTGGGTCAATCCGCCGATCACTGAATGGGGCTGGCCTGAGGAAGAGCAGGGGCACTTCAACAAATACGAATTCGACATCGACCCGGTGACGTGCAACGTCTGCCACAACGATACGGTCAAACAGCCGAGCCGCTGGGCACGCTCCGCACCGGACTACTTCACGACCTTCTCGTCGGTGCCGATCGCCAATTTCTCCAAGCATGTCAACGGCAGGAACGACGTTGCCTTTGACCGAAGCAAGCCGTTCGACTTCAAGTATAACGACTGGTTCGGCAACCCGACGGTCGTACAGAAGCAGCTGTCGAGCGCAGGCTACGACCAGTCGACCAAGACCTGCTCCAACGTCTCCTGCCACGGCCAGGAAACGTCGGTCAAGTGGGGCTCGACCTATCGTGCGTACCGGTCATGGAAGTTTGGCGACAACAACGAATGCAGTCACTGCCATTTCTAACTGGTCTCTGATCAGGGAACAAAAAAGGGCCGACAATGACGTCGGCCCTTTTTTGTTCGATGCAGGTTGAAGGTCACGATACGTGGCTTGCACGGCATGTTGATTCGGCAAAGGGCTGCTAGAGGTACGGTGAAAAGAGCTTGGCTAGGCAATCCCTGACTTTTTCCAGGGTCGGGCGGCCATCCACATCCGCCAGCGTTATCTCCCGCGAATCTGCCGTCGCTTCGGAACAGTACTGCTCCAACTCCTGGACGACAAGACGGTCATAGATCTCCAGGTTCAACTCGAAGTTGAGGCGCAGGCTCCGCGGGTCCAGGTTGGCCGAGCCGACCAGCCCGTACACGCCGTCCACCAGAAAGAGCTTTGCATGGACAAACGGGGGTGCTTGGTGACAGATCCTGATCCCGTGCTGCAGAAACTCCCACAGGTAGGCGCGGCTGGCCCAATCCACCACGGGGAGGTTGCTGTTGCCCGGCAGGATCAGCGTTACCTCGACTCCCCGTAGCGCCGCAGTGATAATGGCGGTAACGAGGGAGCGGTCCGGGATGAAGTAGGGGGTCATGATCACGACGCGCTGGCGTGCGCAGGATAGTGCGCCCAGGATGATCCAGTGGAGTTTCCTGAATTCCTTGTCCGGTCCGTCGCCGATGGCCCGGACCAAGGCGTTGCCGACCGGGAGGAGTACCGGGAAGTAGCGCTGGTTGACGATCGTCTCCCCCGTGGCAAAGAACCAGTCTTCCAGAAAGACCCGCTGAAGATCGGCAACGACCGGTCCCGACACCTTGAAATGGATATCCTTGACCGGCGACGGCCCGTTTGATCGCTCGACCAGGTGTCGGTCACCGATGTTCATCCCCCCGGTAAACCCGATCAATCCGTCTACGACCAGATTTTTCCGGTGGTTGCGCAGGTTCACATAGCCGCCCTGGCGGAGCGGCAGAAAACGCGCCAACTCTACCCGCGACCCCTTCAGGAGTTTCCGGGCGCGCGGCCAGGAGTACTTTTCGCCCAGGCTGTCGATGAGGACCCGGACCACGACGCCCCGCTCCGCAGCGGCGGCCAGGGCGGCGCAAAACGCACGTCCGGTTTCGTCGGCGTCGAAGATGTAGGTAGAGAGATGAACGGAATCCTGCGCCTGTACAACGGCTTCCAGCATGGCAGGGTAGGCCTGTTCGCCGTTAATCAGAGGGGTAAGCCGGCTTCCCGAGGTGAGGCGCGAGCTGACTACCTTGTCGGCCAGCGTGCAGAGCTCGGCCAGCCAGGGATAGTCATGGGGAAACGCGTCTCTCCCTTTGTCGGCACGGTGGGGGAGAACGTCAGTGTCTGCGAGAAAACGACCGCTCTCCTGCCACTGCTGGGCCGTGCGCCTGATCCAGTTGATCCCCATGCACCAGTACAGAAAAGGGCCGAGAAGCGGGATGGTCATGCAGGTGACGATCCAGCCGAGGGCTGAGCGCGGGTCTCTCTTGTAGAGAAGGGCATGGCCTGCCGAGATGATCGACAGACCGGCAACGGCAACCAGAAGCGCGCCTGTCAGGATATGATCCACAGCCCCCTCCCGGGCATAGGTATGGCAGAAAAAAAGGGGCTACTCTTTGCCCCTTTACCTGGGAATCGCACACAGCCCTGAATGATCGTCATAGGAGATTATACGGAGCGGCCCGCTTTGCCCACTCGCTCGCCGGGTAATCGCTCACGAGTTGCTCATATGCCTGCTTCAGGCACTGTGCATCCTTGCTGCTCTTGTAACGGCAGACCCCTTTCAGGTAGACCGCCTCGGGTGCTGCGTCGCTCGACGGATAACCGGCCAGGAGCATATTCAGATTGATAAGCGCGTCGTTGTACTGTTGAGCAGCGAAATCCACCTTGGCGATCCCCAGGAGCAGGGAAGGGACGAGTTCCTCGGGCGGGAGAAAGCCGACCGTCCGATAGTGCTCTTTCCCGTACATGTCTAGGGTGACCAGCGTTGGAGTCCAGTGAACCTGGAATTCTGCAGACAGGGGCTGAGCATCGGCGGGGACGCGCAGCGGAACGACTTTGTCGATGATGAAGTTGCTCACTTTCATGTCGGGATACGAAACCGCATCCATCTGTTTGCAGCCGATTCAGCCGGGGTTGAAGAAATCGAGAAGTACGGTCTTTTGTTCACTCTGTGCCCTGCTCAGGGCCTTCTGAAAATCGTTTTCCCATGTGATGGCCGCCATGGCATACCTCCTCTATTTCGATTTATTGTTAAGACCTTAGCTCTGTTTCATCCAAAGTCAAGACGGCCTGCACGTCTGCTCCCGTGACGTGTCCGGCCCCCCCTTGCGGTTTTAACTGCCAATGCATATACTTTCTGTGGATAGTTATTCACGCACAGGCAATCAGAGGTCCAATATGAATATGCTGCGTACAACAGTTCTCATGGCGCTCCTCACCATGCTCCTGGTCATGGCTGGCGGTGCCATCGGCGGGAAATCCGGCATGACCTTCGCCCTTGTCATGGCAGGTGTGATGAATTTTGTCTCATACTGGTTTTCCGATAAGATCGTTCTTGCCATGTACGGTGCCCACGAGGTCACCGAGGCGGAGCAACCCGCCTTTTACTCCCTGGTGCGCCAGCTCGCGGTCCAGTCGGGGATGCCGATGCCGCGGGTCTACCTCATCGACTCCGATACCCCCAACGCCTTCGCCACAGGACGTAACCCGGAGCACGCGGCGGTAGCCGCGACCACCGGCATCATGCGGATTCTCTCACGGGAAGAGCTGATGGGGGTCATGGCCCACGAACTCACCCATGTCAGGAACCGCGACATCCTCATCTCCTCCATCGCCGCGACCATCGCCGGTGCCATCACCTATCTGGCGCACATGGCCCAGTGGGCAGCCATATTCGGCGGCGGCCGGGACCGGGACGAGGAGGGGGGTGGCGTCTTTGGCATGCTCGCCATGGCCATTATCGCCCCCATCGCTGCCATGTTGATCCAGATGGCCATATCCCGTTCGCGGGAGTACGGTGCCGACAAGGGGGGGGCCGAGATATCCGGCAACCCGCTTTACCTGGCCGGAGCGCTCAGGAAGCTGGAGATGGCCAATCAGCAGATCCCGATGGATGCCAACCCGGCCACTGCCCACATGTTCATCGTGAATCCCCTGACTGGCGGCGGTATCATGTCGCTTTTTTCCACCCATCCCCCCATCGAGGAGCGGGTCAGGAGGCTCGAAGAGATGGCCTATGGTCCGCGTTCGCGTTGAACGTAGGTGACGGTTGCCGTGCAGAAGCGCAGGCGGTGGGAGCCGCCTGCGCTTTTTTGTTCTGGACAGCGGGGGTGAGTCGGTGTAATGACCCTTGTCAGGCCTTCGTGCCGAACAACCCCGGTTTGATGAAAGAGTTTTCGTGACCAATAATCCCCGCCGTGCAGCCTTTCATACCCTTGCCCGCATTTACAAGGAACGGTCCTACGCCGACCTGCTGATCGACCGGGAGCTCTCATTGGGCCAGATACAGGGACCCGATAGAGGACTCTACACCGAGCTGGTCTACGGAGTGCTCCGCAGGCAGGGTACCCTCGACCATGTCATCGCCCAGTTTTCCAAGACCCCGCCGGCCAAGCTGGAGCGGGCTGTCCAACTGCTTCTCCGCCTCGGTATCTACCAGCTCCTGTTCCTTGACCGCGTCCCCGCATCCGCCGCGGTCAACGAGACCGTGAAGCTCGGTCACGAACTGGCTTCCCGTGCTACGGGATTCATCAACGCAGTACTGCGGAACGTCGACCGGCAACGGGAACAGATCCGCTATCCGGATCCGGAACGTGACCCGGTCGCCCACCTGGCTGCCCGCCATTCCCACCCGGCCTGGATCGTCCGGGTCTGGATCGAACAGCTGGGATACGACGAAGCAGCCGCTCTTGCCGAGGCCATGTCCGAGCCGGCCCCGGTCACCATCCGGACCAATACCCTCAGGACCTCCCGGGACGCCCTCCGGCAGCGGCTTTCTGCGGAAGGGGTCGAGACCCTTCCTGCCGCCTTCGCCCCTGACGCGCTCCAGGTTGTTGGCCACCTTTCCTGCGCACAAGCCCAGAGCTTCCGGGATGGACTGTTCGCGGTGCAGGACGAGGCCTCCCAGTTGGCTGCCTTCTTCCTTTCCCCCCAGCCAGGGGAAGAAATCCTCGATCTCTGTGCTGCCCCGGGGGGGAAGGCACTCTACTCCGCCCAGCTGATGGGAAACAAGGGGCGCATCGTCGCCGGTGACCGCCATCCGCGCAAGCTCGGACTCATCGAAGAGGCGGCCGAGCGTCTCGGAGTGACCATTGTCAGCACCCTTTCCCTTGACGGAGCCGATCCCGGCCAGGCCCTTGGCGACCGCTCATTCGACCGGGTCCTGGTGGACGCTCCCTGTTCCGGGCTGGGGGTCATCCGCCGCAATCCCGAAGGAAAGTGGTGGAAGGAGGCCGCCGACCTCACCCGGCTTGCCGAGGGACAGCGGGCCATCCTCGGCGCAGCCGCAGCCCATGTACGAAAGGGTGGCGTGCTTCTCTACGCTACCTGTTCCACGACAACCGTTGAAAACGAGGAGGTCGTCGCGGATTTTCTTTCTCGCCAGCCGGATTTTGTGGTAGAAAATCTGGGCTCGATCTTCCCGGAGTGGGGGACGCTTTTCACCCCTGACGGTTTCTTCCGGGCGTGGCCCCATCGGCACGGGATGGACGGCTTTTTTGCCGCACGCTTCAGGCGCCTGTAGGGAGAGACGGACTTCTCGCCGAACCGTTTATCGTCATTGTTTCGACAAAAATTTCCTTCCCCAGGAGGGGATATGAAAAAGATCGCTCCTTCCATTCTTTCGGCCGACTTCTCCCGCCTGGGTGACGAGGTCAGGGCCGTAACCGCCGCTGGCGCCGATTACATCCATATCGATGTCATGGACGGCCATTTCGTTCCCAACATCACCATCGGTCCGTTGGTCGTTGAGGCGGTGCGCAAGGTGACTCCCCTGCCGCTGGACGTCCACCTGATGATTACCGATCCTGACCGCTATATTCCCGATTTTGCCGCCGCCGGCGCGGACATCATCGTGGTCCATGCCGAAGCCTGCTGGCACCTGCACCGGACAGTTCAGCTCATCAAGTCGCTGGGGAAGCGTGCAGGGGTATCCCTCAATCCCGCCACTCCTTTGAGCAACCTGGAATACGTGCTGGGGGAACTGGACCTTGTGCTGCTCATGACGGTAAACCCGGGATTCGGGGGGCAATCGTTCATTGAGGCCTGTATCCCGAAGATCCAGGCGTTACGGGGGATGCTGGACAAAAGGGGGCTGGAGACCGAACTGGAGGTGGACGGCGGGGTGAAGACGGACAATATCGCGCGGATCGCCCATGCCGGAGCAGATGTCTTCGTGGCCGGCAGTGCGGTCTTCGGGAGTTCCGACTATGCGACGACCATTGCCGAGCTCAAACGGCGGGCCAAGGAGCCGGTTCTCTGAGGGAATCAGGAAAAATATTTTTTTGAAAATAAAATATTGACTTCCGGCCCACTAATTTGATACATAATTATTCTTGCTTTTGAGCCGCTAGCTCAGTTGGTAGAGCACCTGACTTTTAATCAGGTGGTCGTTGGTTCGATCCCAACGCGGCTCACCATTCAGTCCCCTTCGTCTAGCCCGGCCCAGGACACCGCCCTTTCACGGCGGCGACGCCGGTTCAAATCCGGCAGGGGACGCCAAGAATTAAAGCCTCAGGATAATATCCTGAGGCTTTTTTCGTTTCATCCGCATCGCCCCTCCATTCGCTTTCTCAGGTCCCTCCGCTGCTCTTCCATGGTATCGCTCCAGATTGTACCGAAAGCCGCAGCACGTCGGCAAAACCAGTTGCAGAGCCCTTCTCCCGACTTTAACCGTACTCGTCCAGTGAAGGTGTCAGGATGGTTTTGATTAATTGACATTAATTTTTTGCGCCATAAACTATACAGATCCACCCATGACAAGACTACTCCGCATTCAATCGGGAGGTACATGATGAAACGGCAAGAAGATGACTGGCAACGCCAGGCACTCAGGGCTGCGGCCGAGCAGAAGCGGATGGAGGAAGAACTTCGAGTATCCAGGGAAGAACTGGAAGAAAGGGTGAAGGAGCGCTCCGCCGAGCTGCGTCAAATCAATGAGCGGCTGCAGTGCGAGCTGGCACAGCGGACGTTGGCTGAGCAAAAGAATCTGGAGCTGGCAGCCATTGTCGAATCTTCAGATGACGCCATTGTCGGGAAGACACTGGAAGGGATGATTGTCAGCTGGAACAGGGGGGCGGAACAGATTTACGGCTATACGGCCGAGGAAGTCAAGGGCCGTAACATATCCATGCTAATGCCGGATGACCGTGGAGATGAAATGAAGGGCATCCTGAGCAAGGTGAGGGAAGGGGCACAGGTTGCCCACCATGAGACCATCCGGATCAGCAAGGATGGTCGGCGCATTCCCATGTCCATGACGATTTCGCCGATGCGGGATGCCCATGGGAAGATCGTTGGCGCATCCTCCATCGGCCGGGACATAACTCTGCAGAAGGACGTGGAAGAAAAACTGAAACTGGCCAGTACCTACAACCGCAGCCTCATCGAGGCGAGCCTCGACCCGCTGGTGACCATCGGCCCGGACGGCACGATCACCGATGTGAACAAGGCCACGGAACTGGCAACCGGTCATCCCAGGGAGAAGCTGATCGGCACCGATTTCTGCAGCTACTTCACCGAGCCCGACAAAGCCCGGGCCGGTTACCAGCAGGTGTTCGAGAAAGGTTTTGTCACCGATTACCCGCTGACGATCCGCCACAAGGATGGGAAATTAATCGACGTGCTGTACAACGCTTCGGTGTACCGGGACATTCAGGGCAATGTGCTGGGCGTGTTTGCCGCCGCACGGGACATAACCGAGAAGAAGCTGGCTGAAAGCTACAACCGCAGCCTTATTGAGGCGAGCCTCGACCCGCTGGTGACCATCGGCCCGGACGGCACGATCACCGACGTGAACAAGGCCACGGAACTGGCTACCGGCTGCTCCAGAGAGAAGCTGATCGGCACCGATTTCTGTACCTACTTCACCGAGCCGGATAAGGCCCGGGCTGGTTACCAGCAGGCCTTCAACGAGGGGTCGGTGCGGGATTACCCCCTGGAAATCAGGCATAGCAAGGGCCAGGTCATATCGGTACTGTACAATGCATCCGTCTACCGAGACGACAAGGGAGACATCATCGGCCTGTTTGCCGCGGCCCGCGACATAACCCTGCAGAAGCAGACAATGGAGAGGCTGAGTGAGCAACAAAAGGCATTCATGGAGGTGTCCGTACCGGTGGTAAGGATCTGGAACAGGATCATTCTGGTCCCCCTGATTGGCGTGTTCGACAGCAAGCGGGCTCAACTGCTGACCGAGACCCTCCTTGCCTCCATTGAAGACGCCCAGGCCAAGATTGCGATTCTCGATATTTCCGGGATTCCGATCATGGATACGCTCGTTGCCAAGCATCTGCTTTCCACGGTCGCCGCGGCACGACTCATGGGGACCGAATGCTTCATAACCGGGATCAGGGCCAGTATTTCCCAGACCCTGGTGCATCTCGGCATCGATCTGTCCGGGGTTGTGACGAAGACCACCCTTGATGAGGGAATCAAGCATGCCTTTGCGGTGACCAACGTCAAGGTGGTGTCGACATGACCTGATACGTCGATTCAAGCGGCAAGATCAGAAGTATTGGATCAGCGTGCATCCCGAATGGAGATAGTCATGTCGGAAGTATCTATCCTGAAGATAGGGAAAAACCTTATCGTTCCGATCCAGGTTGAACTGCATGACCGGGCAGCGATCAAGGTGCGGGAGGCCATTCTTGACGAAATTGAAAGGACCGGCGCCAATGGCCTCATTATCGATGTTTCCGCCGTCTCCGTCGTGGACAGCTTCCTGGGGCGGCTGCTCGGGGAGACCGCAAAAATGGCGAGGCTCATGGGAGCTGAGTCCGTGCTGGTCGGACTGAAGAAAGAGGTCGTTATTACCCTGGTCCAGCTTGGGTTTTCCGTCGGTGAACTGCGGGCGGCCCTCAATATCGAAGACGGGCTCGAGCTCCTGGAAAGCCTTTTGCCTGGGAACGTTGCGGGAGAAGCTGAAGAAGGGGCCGAGGGAGAGGTCGAGGCATGAACACGGCGGGCACTGCAACGGTGCTGGAGATACCCATCCAATGCGATGAGGATGTGATCGTGGCCCGGCAGAAAGTACGACTGCTCGCTGAGGGGATCGGTTTCAGTTCCCTTGACGAGACCCGGCTCGTCACCGCAGTTTCTGAGCTCGCACGAAACATCGTCGTTCACGCGGCCGGGGGGACGGTGAAGGCCTCGACGGTGGAAGGGGGAAGGAGCGGGGTGAAGGTGGTGTTCGAGGACCACGGACCCGGCATCCCGGACATCGACCGGGCCATGGAGGAGGGGTTCAGCACGGTAGGATCGCTGGGACTCGGCCTGCAAGGGGCCAAACGGCTGGTGGATGAATTCAGAATCGAGTCCACCCCCGGCAACGGCACGACGATAGAGGTTGTTAAATGGCTATAGGGCGAAAAGGGCTGGGCTACGTTTCACAACGAGGTGTTCGGTGGAAGACGAAACCAGGATAGAGGTGGCCCATGATGCGGATGTGCTCAAGGCCAGGCGCCTCGGCAGGGAGATGGCAACGCGTCTCGGCTTTGACCTCAATGCCATCGCCGTCATAGAAACCGTGGTTTCCGAACTTGCATCGAATCTGGTGTCACACGGGGCCAAGTGCGGCGAAATCGTTCTGAGCGAACTGAATGGGGAGAGGACCGGTATAGAGGTGCGCGTCGAGGACAACGGTCCCGGCATCCCGGATGTGGAAGGCGCCATGGCTGGCGGAAATTCGACCAGCGGCACCCTCGGGATTGGTCTGTCGGGAGCGCGACGTCTCATGGATGACTTCACCATCGAATCGACCTCCACGGGAACCAGGATAGTAACCCGGAAGTGGTGCGCCTCAGCAGTCGAAATGGATTTCTCCGTCTTCTCGAAGCCGAAGCTGGGTGAGCAGGTATCCGGCGATGCCTACTATATCAAGCGCTTCCCGTCCGCCGTCCTCTTTTCGGTGATCGATGCGCTCGGACATGGCAGGGAGGCAAACCTGACAGCCCTGAAGGCGTTGGAACTCCTCGACGCCAATTGTCATGAAGAGCTGACGGTCATCATCGACAGGTGCCACAAGGGACTCCACGCGATGCGAGGGGCAGCCATTGCCCTCTGCAAGATAGATCATGCTACGAAGAAGATGGAACACATCGGCATCGGCAACGTGGAAACGCGCGTCTATGGCTCCCCTCAACCGGTCAGGCCGTTCTGCTTCAACGGGACCCTCGGCATGTCCATGGAGAGCACCAGGGTGATCGAATACCCCTATACTGACGGTTGCACCATCATTATCTATTCCGACGGCATTGGTGGCCACTTTGATCTTGATTCCGTGCGACAGAAAGGGACGCCCTTGGAGATAGCAGGGTACATCTTTGATCACTACGCCCGCGAATACGATGATGCCACAGTGCTGGTCGGGAGGTAACGGGTATGGCTGACCAGGAACGGATACAGTCTGCCTATGAAGCCGCGGTAACCAACTTCATCGAACATCAGGAGGAAAAGGCGCTCTACTCGGTTTCCAAGGTCGGCAAGGAGATGGTCCGGGAAAGGCTCAGCCCCGATGTCCTGCTGGATGTTCATGCAAAAGCGGTCAAGCATCTGCTCAAGTGTCATGCGCCAAGGGAAATGGGCATGCTCGCTATGGCCGCCAATGATGTGCTGTCCAACGGCATGATGGCGTATGCCATGAGTTATCACAGCCTTGTTTCGGCCATGGAACTGAAGCAGAAAGAGCTGGAGAAGGCAAACAGACAGTTAAAGGAACTGGATCAGCTGAAGTCGATATTCATCGCCACCATGAGTCACGAACTGCGCACCCCGCTCAATTCCATCATCGGCTTCACCTCGGTGCTCCTGGAGGATCTGGCAGGGGTGGTCAACGATGAGCAGTCTGAACTGCTCAATATCGTGAATGCGTGTGGCCATCAACTGCTTGAGCTCGTCAACGACATTATCGACATCAGTAAGATCGAGGCAGACAAAATGGACGTTTCCATCGAGCGCTTCGACCTGTCAACGCTGATACGGACGGTGGCGAATTCTTTCGCCGTTACAGTGAAGGCAAAAGCGCTGGAACTCCACCTCGGAATCCCGGAAACGCTTCTTATCGAGAGCGACGAGCACAGGATCCGACAGATCCTCGTGAATCTGGTAAACAACGCCGTGAAATTTACGGATTCGGGGTCTGTGGGGATAGAACTGCGGGAGGACGATGGCCGGGCCGTGATCTCGGTCCACGACACCGGCATAGGGATCGGTGTGGAGCATATGGACAAACTCTTCAAGGCATTCAGCCAGATCGTCACCGATGACAGGATACGAGAAGGGAGCGGCCTGGGGCTCTATCTCAGCCGCAAAATCTGCACCCTGCTGGGGGGAGATATTCGCGTCGAGAGCGAGCAGGGCAAGGGGAGCGTCTTCACCGTTACCTTGCCGCTCTGTCACAAAGGTTGACGCACCGGGCGAACTCTTCTATTATCCGTCCCTATTCATATCAGGTGGTACACGATAATACTAAACCATCCGCGAGGGTGGGGCGGAAAGCCCATTGGGTCTCACTGAGACAGCCGGGTTGCCGAAATATCACACATTTCGGCACCCGGCTGTTTTTTTTGCACCCGGCTTGCCTCACGTGAAAGGAGAAACGGAGATGATGCGGAGAACGGTTTCACTATTCAGGGCGATGGCGGTCATGGGGGCGGTCATGATTGCACTGCTCCAGCTTTCCGGCTGTGGCGGAGGGGGAAGTTCCGCGCCAACAGGGACCCTCAAGCTTTCGATTACCGACAAGCAGAGCGATGCCTTTGCCAACGTGGTGATCAGCATCCGCGAGATACGGGTGGTGCCGTCCGGCATGGAAAGCGCGGCAGATGGCGATCCGGGCCTCCCCGTCGTTGTGCGCTTTGCCACCCCCAAAGTCGTTGACGTCATGCAGCTGCAGTTCGTGCAGCAGGCCCTCGGCGATGTCGTGCTCCCGGCCGGGACCTACAGCCAGGTCCGGCTGATCCTGGAGCCAAACCCCAATGGCCAGGGTCAAACCCCGGCAAACTATGTTGTCCTGAAGACAGATACAGCCACCAAAATTCCGCTCAAGACCCCCAGCGGCCAGCAATCCGGCCTGAAAGTCCTCGGTCCGCTGGAGATCAAGCCAGGCATCATCAACGCGGTCATGATCGATTTCGATCCGAATACCGCGGTTGTTGTGCGCGGGAACGGTGACTACAACCTGAAGCCGACCGGGATACGCCTGGTTCAGATGTCCAGCGAGCTGGCCCAGTTCGGCTCCATCTCCGGGACGGTTCTCTCCACGTTCAAGGATTTCTCCAGCGCTACGGTCTCCATCAAGCGGCGTGGGGAGATCAACGACATCGATCCGATAGCGGCGGGGAGGATCTTCAGCAATTACACCAGCGGCAGATGGCAGGCACCTTTTGCCGCCTTTGTACCCCCCTCATCCGCGACGATCTCGTACAAGGCCTTTGTGGCTGCCACCGGATTCCGCACTTACTCCTCCGTGGCCCTGCCGGTGCTGCAAAACCAGTCGACCGGCATTGGCGACATTACCCTGGTCCCCTTGCCGTAAATACCAACGCTCGCCCAAAAGAGCGACACAACCTGCATGATGGCCAACAACAGCCCTTTCGCATTCCGCGGAGGGGCTGTTGTCGTGTTGCGGCCATGCGGTAAACTGTTGGGGAAAGCGTGAGGCGAGAAGATTAGTTTGTGTTATATTTGCCGCCAGGCATCAGAATGCGGCATGCCGCAGCGGGAGTACCGGTTCACTCATGGCGCAGATTTCCAGTTCATACCGCAAGCGGTGCAGGACGACCTACGTCGTTCTCTGTATTGTCCCGGCACTCCTGATCGTGCTCTTCAGCTCGCTGGCGGCAGGGGCAGAGGGGGGCCGGCAGAGGGCGTTGTCTCCCATCATCGTCGGCGGTGACCGCGACTACCCCCCCTATGAGTTCATCGACAGCGACGGCAAGCCTGCCGGTTATAACGTGGAGCTGACCAGGGCCATCGCCGAGGTGATGGGGATGTCCGTGGAGTTCCGGCTCGGCGGCTGGTCCGAAATGCGCGATGCCCTGAAGAGTGGGGCCGTGGATGTCCTGCAGGGGATGTCCTACTCGGACGAGCGGGCCAGCGAGGTCGATTTTTCGCCGCCCCACACCATCGTCAATCACGCCATCTTTGCCCGCCGTGATTCACCCCCGGTCGCGTCCCTTGCCGAGTTGCGGGGCAAGGAGGTCATCGTCCACCGTGGCGGCATCATGCACGACTATCTGGCCAGGGAGGGCGGTTTAAAAAAACTGATCCTCACCGACACGCCGGCTGAAGCATTGAAGCTCCTTGCCTCGGGCAAGCACGATTACGCGGTAGTGGCGATACTTCCGGGCATGTACATCATCCGGGAGTCGAAACTGCGGAATCTGGTACCGGTGGCACGGAGCGTGGCCCACCACCGCTACTGCTATGCGGTTGCCAAAGGTAATGCGGAGCTTTTGGCCCACTTCAATGAAGGCCTGGCCATCCTGAAGAAGACCGGCCAGTATGATGCGATCTACAACAAATGGCTCGGCGTGGTCGAGCCGCCAAAGGCCTCCTTCAAGGAGCTGGCAAAGTTCACGGCTGTGGTGGTCGGCCCGCTCCTCCTCATCCTCGTCGGGACCATGGCGTGGTCACGTTCCCTGAAGATCCAGGTCGCCCAGCGTACCGACTCCCTGGCAAAGGCCCTGGAAGAGCTGCAGCTCAACCAGCAGCAGCTGGTACAGGCGGACAAGATGGCGGCCCTTGGCATCCTGGTGTCGGGGGTTGCCCACGAGATCAACAACCCCAATGGCCTCATCCTGTTGAACATCCCGATCCTGAAAAAGGCCCATCGGGATACGGCGCGCATCCTGGAAGAGCACTACCTTGAGCATGGCGACTTTCCCCTCGGCGGCATTCCCTACAGCCGGATGAAAGCGGAGATTCCCCGCATTCTCGACGAGATGCAGGACGGCGCCCAACGTATCAAGCGGATCGTCAACGACCTCAAGGATTTCGCCCGTCGCGACGACGCTGCGGCCAGGGAGCTTGTCGACTTCAACGGTGTGGTGCAGACGGCGGTCCGCCTGGTGGAGCCGTCCATACGCAAAGCGACCGACGCCTTCTCCGCCGACTACGGCAACGAACTCCCACGGATTTTCGGCAATGCGCAGCGGATCGAGCAGGTGGTTGTCAATCTGATCCTGAACGCCTGCCAGGCGCTGCCGGGCCCTGGTCGAGGCATCCAGCTCGCGACCCGCTTCGAACGGGAAGCCGGCAGCGTGATCCTGACGCTTCGCGACGAGGGGGTCGGTATTCCTCCCGAGCACCTGTCCCGTCTTACCGATCCGTTCTTTACCACCAAGCGCGACGAGGGGGGGACCGGGCTCGGACTGTCGGTCTCCGCCGGCATCGTCAAAGAGTGTGGCGGGACGCTTACCTTTGATTCGGTTGTCGGCCAGGGGACCACCGTGACCCTCGCCTTTCCCAACGCCAGAGAGGAGCACGCTAATTGAACGAGAATCCGTATCCCGGTTTCGGCATCCTGCTGGTGGACGACGAGCCTGCCTGGCTCAACTCGTTATCCCTGACCCTGGAGAGCTCTGCCGGCATCACCAACACCAGGAGCTGCAGCGACAGCAGGGAAGCCATGTCGATCCTCGATCAGGGAGGGATCGGTCTTGTCCTCCTCGACCTGACCATGCCGCACCTCTCCGGCGAGGAGCTCCTGAAGCAGATCGGCGAGAGGTACCCGGAGGTGGCCGTCATCGTCGTCAGCGGTCTCAACCAGGTGGAGACGGCGGTCCGTTGCATCAACCTGGGTGCCTTCGACTATGTCATCAAGACGGACGAAGAGGACCGGATCGTGGGGAGCGTGCAGCGGGCGATCCGGATGCTGGAGCTGCAGCGGGAATACCAGGAGATGTCCAGTCGGTTCGTCTCCGGCGAATTGCGCCACCCCGAGGCGTTCAGCGGCATCGTTACCGCCGACCGTTCCATGCTGGCCATCTTCGCCTACGTGGAGGCGGTGGCCAAAAGTCCCCAGCCGCTTCTCATCACCGGCGAAAGCGGCGTCGGCAAGGAGTTGCTCGCCCGGGCCGCCCATACGCTCAGCGGCTGCCGTGGCAAACTGGTAACGGTGAACGTGGCCGGGCTTGACGACACCATCTTTGCCGACACCCTCTTCGGCCACGTCAGGGGGGCCTTTACCGGCGCGGAGACCATCCGGCGAGGCATGGTCGAAGAGGCTTCCGACGGTACGCTCTTTTTGGACGAGATCGGCGACCTCACCATCCCCTCCCAGGTGAAGCTCCTGCGCCTGCTCCAGGAGGGGGAATACTTCCCGCTCGGCAGCGATCAGCCGAAGCGTCTGAAGGCGCGGGTCATCGTTGCGACCCATCAGAATCTCTCCGCAAAAGAGGGGACAGGGGCCTTCCGGCGCGACCTGTACTACCGGCTCCGTACCCATCATGTCCACGTGCCGCCGCTTCGGGAGCGGCGCGGCGACATCCCCCTGCTCTTGGATCACTTCCTGGGCGAGGCGGCCCGCACCCTGGGGAAAAAGAAGCCGACCCCCCCAAAAGGGCTGGCCCAGTTTCTCGCCACCCATGGGTTTCCCGGCAATGTGCGCGAACTCAAGGCGATGATCTTCGATGCCGTAAGTGTGCACCGCGACCGGATGCTCTCCATGGACTCCTTCGTCAAGGCCGTGGAGCGTTTCCGGGCCGAAGCAGGGCCGGGTGCGGTCGTCCCCCCCAAGCAGAATCCGTTTGCCGGGTTCGATGAGCTCCCCACGTTCAGCGAGGCTGCGGGTTTTCTGGTCATGGAGGCGATGGACCGGGCCAACGGCAACCAGACCCTGGCGGCGCGGCTCCTGGGGATTTCCCAGCCGGCGCTGTCCAAGCGTCTGAAGATGCGTCAGGGGTGACATGACTTGCAACAGGAGGTGTGCCGGGATGAGGATGCTTTCGATTATCGCGATGCTGGCCTGTGCCGTCCTGCCGTATCAGGCAGTCG
>CAYSJJ010000051.1:0-31422 GCA_964431365.1 uncultured Geobacter sp.
GGAGGCGATGGACCGGGCCAACGGCAACCAGACCCTGGCGGCGCGGCTCCTGGGAATATCGCATCCGGCGCTTTCCAAACGTCTGAAGATGCGCCAGGGGTAATCCCCCGGCACGCAGGTGCGAACTCACCTGCCGGGGAGATGGCAGGAATATGAATCATTTGAGGAGATTGCCTGGGATGAAGATAGCAGTAACTTTCGTGGCTCTTGTGTGTGCCGGCCGGTTACTCCTGCCGGCTGGCGTGGCTGAGGGGGCGTCGGGCTCAGGGGAGATGCTGACGGCAATCGATGCGGCGATACTGACCTGTAGCGGTGCCAGTGACGCGGATATTGTCCTGGCATTGTCCAGGCGGACCGGTTCGGACCGGATTGCGGCGCTCCGCAAAGGGAACCGTGACGGGGAGATGATCGGCTATCTTGTGACGAATCAGAAGAGCCCGGACGCCGTCATCGACAGCACGAGGGTATCCAGGCACAGGACCGCAGGGGATCGATATTTCAAGGAGGCCAGATTCGATATCGCTGCCAAGGAGTATTCGTTGGCCATTGAAGCCGGGGGAGGAGAGTACCTGCTCTATGAGGGGAGGGCGAATTCATACCTCAACCATATGAAGACCAGACTCATTCCGCGGCTGGGGATCTACTCGGGCAACAGCAAGGATGAACTGGTGGCAAAGTCGAAGGGCATCCTCTGCAGTGCGGCATCCGCTGATTACCTGGAGGCGCGCAAGCTGAACGAAAAAGCGGCGGCCGACATTGCTGCCGACATCTATCTGCTGCAATATAACATGAAAACATTCATGGAGAGCCGGGTAAGCCCCGATGTCAAACCGTATTACGCCAAATCGGCCCAGAAATCCGTCGACATGCTCAAGCTGCGTCAGTTGTACCAGTCTCAGAAAATTGCCAACCAGGACATGGAAAAGCTCAAGGCGGAGCAGTCGGAGTACCGAACGATCTGCGAACAGTAGCTGCCTACCTTCTCGCTTCCCAATCGGCTTGAAAGAATGGTGCGTGGTTTGAGGAGAAGAACGGCGGGTCGTTCTTCAGTATCGCGGCCACTGCCGGCTCCCGTTTGAATTCATTGGCAAGGAAATGACGCACCTCTTTCCGGTTCCATCCCGCCGGATGCCGGAAGGAGGTGTAAAGGGATAGATCCCCCTCGTAAAACGGCTCGGTTTCGTACATGTCCGCTTCATCACCGGCTATGGGCATGTTGAATATCGCCAGGTTCATGAAGCCGATCGCCTCTCGATGGCGGACGACGAACTCCAGGGTCCGCCTCGCCTCGGTCACGGTCTCGGCCGGCGTGCCGAAGAGGAGGTAGAGGTAGACCCCTATCCCCGCGTTCCGCAGGTTCGTCAGTATCCGTGACGCCATCCCCAGATCGATCCCCTTGTGCAGCCTGTCCAGCACCCCCTGGTCTCCCGATTCCAGCCCCAGCTTCAGCATCACGCAACCGGCGCGCCTTAGCGCCCTGCAGAAGTCGGCATCCGCAAGTTCCCGTTCGAACCGGGCAAATCCGTACCAGGGAGCCGGGAGCGGCGCCTCGACCAGAGCCCGCATGAGTGCCGGGCTCACCGCGTTGTCCAGGAGGTGGACGAGGACCGGTCCCGTTCGCCCGGTCAGGTCGTGCAGGTCGGCCATGGCCCGGTGCACCGGTAGCGGCCGGTAGCGGTTCCCTTCCGCCCGCTCGGGGCAGAAGGAGCAGTCGTTCCAGTAGCAGCCGCTGGCGCTGCTGTAGGGGAGTATGAAGCCCGGCGACAGGTAGTCGTGTCGCGGCAGCAGGGAGTAGTCAGGCGTGACGTGCCGGTCCCGTATCGGCTCGACACCGAAGAGGGATAGCAGGGGAACCTCTCCCGGGCCGGCAACCAGGAGATCGATAAGGTCGCCAAAGGGATTGCTCCAGCCGGGCCGTTTCAGCCAGGAGGTCACCAGTCCGCCGCCGAGTACGATGCGCAGCCCCGGGAAATCCCTTCTCAGGTACCCGATCATGGCAAACGTGCAGAGCGCCTGGCTCAGGTAGTTCAGGGAAAAACCGACCGTAGTGGTGGCCGGCTTTGTCGCATCACCAGCCAGGAGTGCCGGCAGACGCCGGCTGAACCAGCTGAAGAACGGGTCCTGCTCCGGGGAGCGTGCCGCAGCGACAAGGTCGGCGCTGCGAAGGGGGGAGAGCCGGTGATGCTGACAGTCTGCCAGCCCTATCCGGGCACCACCTTCGCTGGCGGCAACAGACAGGACGCGATTCACCTCCCTGACCGCCCGGCCGTAACGGGCGGGAGAGCGATACGTCTGCCGGTCGCGCAGCGCGGCAAGATTCCTGTCGAGATTTTTGGCACCCCTGCGGGTCCAGGTGTCGGTCGCAGGCAGGGACTGTCCTAGGAGCCAGAGCTGTCCTTCGAGATTGGCATCCAGCACCCTACAGGGAACGCCGTGTGCGTGCAGCGTTGCCGAAAGCATGGCAATGCCGGCCGGCGGCTCGCAGGCCTTGGCAATGGGGGGAAAGATAAGCAGCATGTCGGCATTATGCGGCAAACCCGGCGCCCGAACAAGCGCTTACTACCCCCATAACCTGAGGTTATAGTGATAACCGCACGTTATAACGCCTGCTATCTGCTTGAAGTTATTGCGATTGGTGGCGGTTGATGCGTATGGGCATAACCTGGGGTTATGCCTGTTACTGGTGGGAGAGAAGTTCTTGTCGTTGTTTTGTCTTTAATAATCAGCATGTTATATCTTTTGGTGTCGCTGGCACCCTCCATGCTTTTACAGGGATAAAAGCGGGAAATAGTTTCCCGGCAGAGTCGCGGGCCGCGGGTCCGCCATCCCAAAGAAGCATTGGAGGTTGCCATGCTGATGTTCTGGATCCAATTCGTACTCGTCCTCGGGGCCATACTCCTCGGTATCCGCAAGGGAGGGGTTGCACTGGGCATGATCGGCGGCCTGGGCGTGGCAGTACTCACGCTCGGCTTCCGGGTCGCCCCCTCAGAGCCCCCCATCGCCGTGATGCTGATCATCCTGGCCGTGGTCACCGCGTCGGCCACCCTGCAGGTGGCGGGCGGCCTCGACTACCTCGTCCAGCTCACGGAAAAGCTGCTGCGGGCCAATCCCAAGTACGTCACCATCCTGGCGCCGCTCTCCACCTTCTTCCTCACGGTCTGCGTCGGGACCGGCCACGCGGTCTATGCGCTCCTTCCGGTCATCGCGGACGTGGCGATAAAGACCGGCACCCGGCCTGAGCGCCCCATGGCCATCTCCAGCGTTGCCTCCCAGATGGGGATCACGGCCAGCCCGGTGGCGGCGGCGGTGACCACCTTCCTCGCCGTGGCCGCCAAGAGCGGCTATCCGGTCGGGCTCTTCGACATCCTCAGGGTAACGCTCCCCGCCGGCATCGTCGGCGTGGTGGCTGCGGCCGCCTGGAGCTTCAACCGCGGCAAGGACCTGGACAAGGACCCGGAATATCAGGAGCGGCTCAAGGATCCGGAATTCAGGGCGTCGCTGGACGTTTCCGTCACCACCCTGGACAAGAAGATATCGTCCAGTGCCAAGCTTTCCGTGGCCCTCTTCTTTAGCGGCGTGCTCTCCATCATCCTTTTCGCCATGGTCCCCCAGTTGCTCCCGGTCGTGAACGGTAAGCCGATCCCCATGACCACGGTGGTCCAGATCGTGATGCTCGCCTTCGGCGCCTTCATCCTCTTCGCCACCGGCGTCAAGGCCAAGGATATCGCCCACTCCAGCGTCTTCACCGCCGGGATGATCGCCGTCGTCTCCATCTTCGGCATCGCCTGGATGAGCGACACGTTCGTGAGCGCCAACAAGTCCTTCCTGGTGGCACAGATCTCGGCCATGGTCAAGTTCGCCCCCTGGACCTTCGCCATCGCCATGTTCTGCGTCTCCGCCTTCGTCAAGAGCCAGGCGGCCACCCTGGTCATCATGCTCCCGTTTGGCCTTGCCCTCGGCCTGCCGATCCCGCTGCTGCTCGGCCTGATTCCTGCTAGCTACGCCTACTTCTTCTTCGCCTTCTACCCCAGCGACCTTGCCGCCATCAACATGGACCGGACCGGCACGACCAGGATCGGCAAGTATCTCCTCAACCACAGCTTCATGATCCCCGGCTTCATCGGCGTCGGCGTCTCCACGGTGGTTGCGTACATGATCTCCCGCGTCGTGTTCTAGAGCCGGCCTGACATCAACGCAAAAAGGCCTCGGTAAGATATACCGGGGCCTTTTTGCGCCTGCCGGCTGACTGTGGCTATTCAGTGATGATCGGTTTAGCGTCGGCCCCAACCGTCACGCCGGCCTTCAGGTAGCGAACCGTGATCCCCTTTTCCTTGAGGATGTCGTAGGCCATTTCCGCCCTGGTCCCGGTGGAGCAGTGGATGATGACCGGCCTGCCGGCCGGGATCTCGGCAAAGCGTCTGGCCATCTCTTCGGCCGGTATGTTGATCGCCCTGGGGATATGCCCCTTGCCGAACTCCTCACCGGTACGGGCGTCGACAACGAGGGCCGATCCATCGTTCACCGCCGCCTCGAACTCCTTGATGCCGATCTCGCCAGGTGCGAGCTTGCGGACGTAGGTGATCGTCGCTGCTGCCTCCCCCTTGGCCAGCTCGTTGCCTGCAGCCTGCCAGGCCGCGATGCCGCCCGGAAAGACGGTGGCATTGGTGTAGCCCCAGTCGCGGGTCAGTTCCAGGGCTGCGGTAAGTTCCGCATCCTGCTCGCAATAGAAGACGATGGGGGCTCCCTTGTATGCAGGAAACTCTTTTTCGCTGGCCGCCAGCTTGGGTGCGGGGATATTAACCGCCCTGGGGATATGGCCTTTTTGCACCTCAGCCGGGCGCCGGAGGTCAATCAGGACGATATTCCCCGTTTTCACGAAGGAGACGCTCGGTTCGGTCGGACGCTCACTCTTTCTCCATCCCGGCTCACCCTCGGGAAAGACCCGTACATCCTGGAAGCCGAACTTTCTGGCCAGCGCGGCAGACTTGGGGCTGAGTACGCAGGAGAGACCGCCGCAATAAAAGACCAGGGTCTTCTTTCGGTCGGCAGGGAGCAGTTTTTCGCCACCCTTTTCCAGTTCGCTGAACGGGATGGAGATGGCCGTCGGCAGGTGTCCTTCGTTGAATTTCCCTGCCGGTCGGGAGTCGATCACCAGGAAGTTGCCTGCCGCCGGCCCTTTGCGGATCAGGGCGTCCAGCTCCGCCGCCGTGATCCGCGCCACCCCTTCCGGCAACGGAGCGATGAACTTGCTGATGACTCTGGCCCGGTTTCCCGCGTCGCTGCCAACATAGTCGATCGTGATCACCTCGTCAGGGAGGATTTCCCGTGCCGACGTTGCGTTCTTGAACTGCGTCGCCTTGTCATACTTGAAGACGACAACACCCTTCTGTTCCACCTCGACCGCAATGGTTCGGGATGATGTGGAAACGGACTTGACCTTTCCCTTCAGCTCTTCGGCTCCGGCAGCTAGTGCCGCCAGGGTGAGCATGATGCCGATCGCCATCGACGTAGCGGTCTTCTTCGCCTTGGACACGCGTCCACCTCCCTATGGTGATATGAGATACGTCAGTTCCCACCCGGAGTACCCGGATGGGAACTGACGGCATGATTACCACTCTTCCTTCTGCTTGTTCACCAGCTTGTCAAAATAGATCTCGGGATTGGTAAGCTTCCCGATTTCCTCGTCAGTATATCCCAGCTCCTTGAAGTTCAGTACGCCGTTCGCCGCGTGACA
Source organism: uncultured Geobacter sp. (assembly GCA_964431365.1). Lineage (GTDB taxonomy): Bacteria > Desulfobacterota > Desulfuromonadia > Geobacterales > DSM-12255 > Geomobilibacter. The sequence goes on from CAYSJJ010000051.1 coordinate 5,735, forward strand.
GTTGGTGCAGGTGAGCGCCTTGGCCCTGGTGGTCAGGTGGTTGCTCCCGAAATAGACCGTCTGCCAGCCCGGGACCGGGTCATACCCGGTGAGGCCGAGCGTTTTTGCTGCCGACGCAACCCCGGCCAGGGTGTCGCCGGTGGCCATGGGAGGGGCGAAGTCCATGGAGAGGAGTTGGCCGGTTTTCTTGTCAAAGAATGCCTTCCCCTGGAAGATCTTGAACGGGTAGATCTTGCTGGTCTTATCGCCGCGGCTCCCCTTGGGGCCTATGAAATGGGGCGTGTTGGCAACGGTCTTGTTGTACCACGCATAGACCGGCACGGTCTCGTTGGCCTCCTTGCGGAGCGTGGTCGGCTCGAAGAACTTGTCCGAACCCTGTTCCCACTTGGTGAAGTCTTTGGCCAAGGCGCCGCCGGTGCGGGGGATGTGGCAGGTCTGGCAGGCGATGCGGGCGGTGTGACGGTTGTAGTCGGCATCCTTGTGGGGGGCGCCGGTGTGGCAATCAAGACAGGAGAGGCGCAGGCCGTCGTTGGCCCAGTTGTTCGGGTCGAAGCCGGTCGGCATCCTGTGGTCCTTTGCCTTGTGGCAGTCGACGCAGACCATCCCTTTGGCGGCGTGCACGTCGGTCTCCTTGGTGAAGGAGAAACCGCGCTTGATGAGTACCCCACCGCCGGCGGACTCATGGCAGACCATGCAGTTCTTCACCGTCGGCTTGCCGATGGCGAGCGCTGCCTTGGTGCTCCGGTCCTGGCCCATGACCACGCGCCCCTGGTCGTCCTTGAACGGCTTACGCTGGCGGAAATCGTAGTCGGTCGAATGGCAGACCAGGCAGTCCACGGCCTTTTCCGCTTCCGGACCGGTGCTGGCCACATCGCTCAGATGGTTTCCCGGATGGCAGGTGTTGCAGCCGGAGAACTTGGACTTGCCGGCGGCATTCTTGGGGATCTCCTTCAGGTTGTTGACGATGTCGTTCCCGTTACACATGGTGTAGATACGGTTCAGCATGCCGTATTCCTTGTTCGGGTCGATGCCGTCAACGTTGCCGACCTTTGAGGAGTGTTTCCAGTGAACGGTGGTGAGGAATTCCTTGGCCTTGCCGGTGTGGCACTGTTCGCAGGTTTCAGGTCCTTTGTAACCGCTCTTTGCGATTTCCTCCTTGCCCGCGTGCTCCTTTGGCGCGGCTAGGGCTGAGGTAGCAAGTAGCCCCACGCCAAGACAGGCAATGGCTGCTGCGGATCTTTTCATAAGAATCCTTTCTTGGAACAATTTTATATATTGATATTGCTATAATTGGATGTGTGCCGGCAAAAAGAAGCCCCCGGTTGGAGGCCGGGAGCTTCTTCACCGTATCAGCAGCCGGCGGTCTTGCGGAACAGCTTGCTGATATTCTTGCCGTCGGTCGGCTCGTACTTGCAGCGGATCTCATCCCCTTCGACTATCCGGTGGTCCTTGAACTTATCGAGGGTGAGGTCGTCGTTGACGACGATGACCACCAGGTCACCGCTCTTGTTGTCCTTGAGGGTGACGGTCGCTGTCTTTGCGTCCTTGCCGGCGATCTCGATCTTCGTTATGACGCCGACCATCTTGATCTCTTCGGCAGAGGCGTCGCGGCTCATGGTGAACAGACCCAGGGCCACCACGGTTACCAGAACCAGTACCGATACCAGTCTTTTCATGATCCTGCTCCTTTTGTTGGTGTTGCTTAATTCTAGCCAAGAGGGATGCGACTGCAACGCCCCTTTGCTAGAATTTGACCTCAAATGTTGCATAGATGTCCTGGGCCGACTTCAGCGGCGGCAGCATCTGTGCGTTCATGGGGCTTGCGGCCAGGTCTGCTATCTTGACCGGTGCGCCTACCCAGTTGTTGCTCCCGGAGTATTCGAAGTCGTAGTACTGGTAGCCGAGCCGGAAGAATACCTTGCTCAGATAGGACGAGATCGGTTGGAGTTTCAGCTCCTGGATCAGGTACGCCTCATAGACATGGCCCCGTGTGCCGAGCTTGCTGGTCCACATGTCGTCAGCCGCCGGGTCGAACGGCATCCAGTACTTCGAGCCATAGTTGTACTCGGCGCCGAGTTTGGTGCCGATGGGGAGGTCGTAGCGAAGGCCTACATAGGCGGAATAGCCGGTATGATCATCATTGTTGACGCCATCGGTGAGAAGCCCGGGGAACATGGGATTATTAAAAGCGTGGTTACCGTTCGGGTGGGTGATGCTCATGCCGGTGCTGGCAAAGAGGGTGAGGTCGCCAGGGCCGACCCGTTTGAGAGTGCTGAGTGCCCCCAGGCCGTACCAGTCGATGTCGCCCAACTGAGCCTTCACGTTGTTGGGATCGTCAAAAATGTTGAAGCCCCGGTTCCACTGGAAGTCGATCCGGAGAGGATCGGTGTCGATGGGAACGATCTGGATCCCCAGCATGTCGGTGTCGCGCAGGTTGTTCTTGCTGGAGTACCCCGACTCGAAGCCGCGGCCGTAGCAGAGTTTTGCATAGGAGCCGGGGAGGGCTTCGATGTCGGGGGCATAGCCGAGGGTCATACCGTCAAAGGCGTAATCGACCAGCAGGCCGGGAACGCCGCCGTTGCCCGGCCGATCGTTGTTCTGACGGACGTGGGTGGGGGAACCGCCGGTGGAAGGGCGGCGGCCTACGGAGAACCAGATCGGCTGATCGGCGATGTTGCTCCAGGTGGCAAAAACCTGGTCGACCCGTAGCGTGTTGTCGCTGGGGACATGGCCTATGGAGCCATCAAGAACGGAACTGCGGTCGGCAAAGAATCCGGCGTTGGTCGCGTCAGCGGTCTGATTGCCGGTGGTCTTGTACATCAGTAGGCGGGTAGTGACGGTGACATCCTTCGTGGCCTTGGCCTTGAGGTTCAAGCCAAACCGGTTGGTCATGAGGGCGTCGTTTTTCGGTTTATAACCCTGCGTCAGGGCCGGATTGAATGGGTCAGCTGGGTTGAACTGGAAATACGTAGGTACTTCTCCCCTCAGGCTGTCCACCCGGAACCGGTAATCGCCGCCAATGGTCAGCCAGCGGCCAAGGGATTTGTCTTCGGTCTTCTTGACCTGCTGTTTCAGGGCATCGATCTCTTTCGACAGGGCATCGATCTTTTTTTCCATTTCCTGGTCGGCTGCCAGCACAGCGGTTGGAACAGCCAGCCCGACGAGCAGTGCTCCGGCCATCAGTTGTTTTCCGACTCTTTTCATGGGTTCTCCTTCTCGTTTATGTGGTTGTGGATGTGGGGCGTTTAACGTTTGGTGTTATTGCTTGTTGCGTATCACCTTCTTTCCTGAGTAGCAAACATGTGTTTCTAATTAAAATTGCAGGAGTATTCAATAATATGGAATTAGCAATATGTGGGCCAATATTTGAATGCTCTTATTCTACTAGTAGTTATGGGGAGATGATGGCTCGCGCTACAGGAATTTATCGGCGATTTGACGGTGAAAAAGTCAATATTTTGGCTGACACGGTATAACGGTCCTGGATTATTCATGCTTGTCATCGCGAATCAGCGCACCTTGAACCAGCCGACCTTGTCGTTCAACTGCTGGGCCAGTTGCGACAGGGTGGTGGAAGATGCCTGTATTTCCTGAAAGGAGAGGGAAAGCTTCCTGGTTACCGCATCGATAGCGGACATGTTCCGGTTGATCTCCTCGCTGGTCGAGGACTGCTGTTCGGCCGCCACTGCGGTTCGCTGGACCATGTCGGTGACCTGCCCCACATAGTCGACTATTTCGTCGATGGCGGAGAGTGTCTGGTCGATATGGTTCACCACCTTGCCCAGGGACGCGCTCTCCTGGTGCATGAAGGTTACCGCGTGGTCGACGCTCTCCTGCATCCCCTTTACCATCTGGCCGATCTCATCCGTCGACACCGTAGTCCGCTCCGCCAGTGCCCGCACACTGTCGGCCACGACGGCGAAGCCTCTCCCCATCTCACCGGCCCGGGCCGCCTCGATGGCAGCATTGAGGGCCAGGAGGTTGGTCTGGTCGGCGATGTCCTTGATGAGTGATACGACCTCGTTGATCTGCTGAGACTGCTCGCCAAGCGACTCGACCCGTTGAGAAGCCGCTTTCACCGAAAGGGCGAAGCGGTCCATTTCCTGTACCGTACTGGACATGGCCCCTTTGCCCCGTTCCGCCACCTGCTTCATCTTCTGCGCGGCGTTTGCCGTCTCGGCCGAGTTTCTGGCCACCTCCAAGGTCGTCTGGGTCATCTCGGTCATCGCCGTGACCGCCTGCTCTATCTGTGTCGTCTGCTGGGTGGCCCCTGCCTGTAAAGCTGCGGCCGTGGTTGCCAACCCTTCGGAGCTGCCGGACAGGTTCCGGGTGACATCGTTGATGTTTTCGACCATCCCGCGCAGGTTTCTGACCATTTCGCCGACGGAGGCCTGGACTTCGCCAACCTCATCATTGCTGACGGCAGAAAGATTGCCGGTCAGGTCCCCCTTGGCAACCTGGGCCGATGCGCCAAGGAGTTGCTGCAACGGTCCGGCAATGGAGCGGTAGATCCAGAAGCCGAAAAATATCCCGATCAGGATCGACGCTATGCCGATGGCGCCGATCAGTGTTGTACTGAAACGGACCATCCGGTTGACCGTGGCTATGGCCTTCTCCTGTCCTTCCTGAGCGCCCGATGCGGTCTTCTTCCCCTGTTCCGCCTGGGTCAGCACAATGTTACGAAGTTTGCCGGCAACGATGGTTGCCTGGTCTTGCATGGCCATTTTTCGCTTCAGCTTCGTGATGATGCCATCAGCGGCAAAGAGGATTCCTCGCGTCCCATTCAAGGATGCAACCGCTCCGGCCAATATCCGCTGCTCTTTGGTAGCGCCAATCTTCTTGAGGGAGGCATCCAGGTTCTTGTGGACGCTGGCGATCCTTCCGAAGGTGGCGTTGATCTCGGTGGCAAGCGCGTCCACATCCTTGGGGGTTGTTGCCGTAAAGAGGCGGCTGGCGAATCCCTCCACCGATATCCCGAGGGAGACAATTTCCGAATTGGCTGCCAGCGAGGTGACCGCAGTGGCTGCCTGGGACTGGTAGGTGCCCTGCTTGCCGGCTATTTCGCTGTATTTCTCGTCTTCCTTGTCCGCCTCGTCCGCGATCTCTTCAATCAGTCCGTCCAATCGGCCATTCACCTCGGAGAGCCTCAGATCATTGCCAGCAGCTTCCCTCGCTTTGACGAGTTCGTCGATTTTGACAGCCAGCACCTTCACCTCGGCGAGGACCTTCGTGCTGCCGCGGACGAAGGAGTTTTGCGCAGCTTTGTTCAACAGTCTTACCGGGTCGCTCTTCGCACCCTTTCTTCCTGATTCATAGATGGAGAGCTTCAGCTCCTTGAGCGTGGTCTTAAGCATCTCCAGGCTGCGGACTCTCGTGAGTATCGCATCCTTGTCGTCGGCAGAGGTGGAGTAGGCCTTGGAGCGGGATACCTGCAGCGCCTTGATCAGTGCGTCCAGTTCCTTGAGGCGGGCAGCCGTCTCCTTCAGTCGTTGGGTGATCTGCTGACCGGCCTTTGCCGATTCGTCTTCCGCCTTGAGACGGTTTTCCGTAACCGTCGCCAACTCCGCGGCAATGGCGGTCAGTTCGTCCGATGTCGACACCCGTTCGCCGGACATCGTTTCCAGGGTCTTCTGTGCCTCTTTTGCCGTCTGCAGCGAAGCGTCAGCCTCTTTCCTGGATGCGGTAAACTCGGCCTGGGTGCGTGCGGCACCAACTTTTGTCAGGTCGGAGGTGACGGCCTGCACTGCCCGCTGGAATTCCACGGTGCGCAATTGGAACGGGGTGCTCTTTTCGGTGAGATAGGAGAGCTTTTCCTTGATAAACCGCATGCCGAGGAAACTGGTGGCAGCAACTGCTCCAATCACGGCAACTACCAGGAGTACATTTGCCGTCAGTTTGGTTCTGATAGTCATGAAAGGCTTCCTTACGGAGGGTGGAGCACCATATGAAGAATATGGGAATATTGTAACGTGTTCGGCGCGAGATGGAAGATCTTGAACGCTATATGTGACAATAAATAATGTATTCTCGCGTATAAATTCGCATATTTCGGCGCACGTTCTCCCGTCCACATCTGTTGTCCTGTGCAGCCCGACCGCGTCCTAATATCTTGAGAAATTTTCACAAACCGAGTATGCTCAACCTCTATGCGGCCGATTTGCCGCAAATTTTTCGCAGGAGAATCGGAATGCAAAAGATGAAATGGCTGTTTGTGGTAGGACTCATTGCCGCGTTACCGACCGGGGCAATGGCCATGCCGAATATGGTTCCCCCCGCTGATAAGGGAGATGATGGCCAGGCTGAAACGGTGCCGGCAAAACCTCCGCTGGTCGGCAAGGTGCTGGAGACCATGGACGGCGGCGGCTATACCTACATCCTCCTGGGGTCAAAAGAAGACAAGAAGTGGGTGGCTGTCCCAGAGATGTACATCAAGGTCGGCGACCAGATCGAGCTGGATGCCGGTGTTCAGATGGGATCCTTTACCAGCAAGCAGCTCGGCAAGACGTTCGACAATATCATCTTCTCCGGCGGACCGACTGCCAAGTTCAACGACCAACGGATGAAGGACGCCCACTCCGGTTCCGGTGTCGTCACGACCGAGACCAAGAAGGACGGGGAGCCCAAGAAGGAAGGAAAGGTTGTTGACGGACTGAAGGTGGAGAAGGCCACCGGTGACAACGCCTATACCGTTGCCGAGATTCACGGGAAAAAAGAGAGCCTCAACGACAAGGTCATCTCCGTGCGCGGCCAGGTGGTCAAGGCCTCCGCCTCCATCATGGACCGTAACTGGATTCACCTCCAGGACGGGTCCGGCACCATTGTCAAAAGGAACAACAATCTGGTGGTAACCACCAAGGACAAGGCTGCCGTCGGCGACATCGTTACGGCAACCGGTATGTTTCACGCCAACAAGGATTTCGGCGCGGGCTACAAGTACGACGCCATCCTGGAGGATGCGAAGCTGAAGAAATAGTCCTGCCTCCTGTCTTCGGATGAAACCAAAAGAGCCCCCCGCTATGATACCGGAGGGCTCTTTTGGTTTTGGAGCAGGATACTGCTGCCGGGGTTACTGGATGAGCGGTTTTGCCAGGGTGCCCCGGATGGGGATTTGATAATGCCCGGGCGAGGCCAAGTACTTGACCAGGAGGAGGAACACGAATTTTTGCCGTTCCAGGAACTCCGGTTTGGGCATCAGTTCCAATGAGAGGTTGAGCGGTGAGGCGGTGACAGGGGTGATGAGCGGCATGTTGCCGCTGAGGCGGACATACAGGCCGTCACCCTGGAGCGTGAAGCTCTCCAGGTTCGTCTTGCCGCCAGCGACCCTGAGCATCCCCTGTATCTCCCGGTACGAGGCATCGGGCAGGGGGGTCTCGCCAATCTTTATCCCGTTCAGTTCTGCCCCGCGTACCTGCAGCCGCACGTCACCCTTCGTCTTGGCGCCGACCCCCTGCAGCGTGACGTTGATCCGGGCGAGGCCCTTTGCCTGGGTCCCGGCCACGGTCGTGAAAAAAGGGACCGCTTCGAGGGGGAGGTCCTTGATCGCCAAGGTAACGGCCTTTTGCGGGGCAACGGCAATGGAGCCGTCGATGGCGCCGCCGCCGATCCGACCGGCGATGGAGAATGAAATGCGACCGGTCAGCAGGGGGGGGAGCCGGAGTCGTACGGCAGCTTCGTCCAGAATAAGGATCGGGCCGGCATCGGTGCCTATCTCCAGGCGTTTTCCCTGCACGCCCAACGGCAGGGCCTTGCCGAAAGAGTTCGCCTTGAAGGTGAATCCGTTTGCAGCCAGGGCGCTGGCGACCGCCTGCTCCACTGCCCGGTCCGGGATGAAGACGAGGGTGAGGAGCAGGAAGAGGAGGGTTCCGCCGGCAGCGGCTGCAGCAATGGCAACGGGGCGTGGAATCTTCATCGCTGTCCGGAAGGCGCCGGCTTGAGCAGGGCCAGCGTAAGCGACAGGTCCAGCTTGGACGGGTCGTCGAAACGGGTTCTGATCAGTCCTTTCTTGACGATGACCGGCTTGGCACCTTTTTCCAGCCGATGGAGCAGGTTGACGGTCTCGTTGGCCGTGAGCCCTTCCAGTTTCACATCTGCCGCATCCTCCACCATACCGGGCCGTTCGTCTCCCTTGATGGGACGGATCTGGCTCCCTTTCCCCTTGATGCCGATTTCGTCGATCAGCTTGCCCGGGGTGTCGTCCGGCCTGGTGGCGGAGAGGCGGTTGGCGAGCTTCTGGGCACCGGCGTTGGCTTCACGGAAGCGCTGGCGCAGCACCATCATCTCGGCAAGGGCGGCTTCCCGGCTGTGGCGCTTGCCGGCAAGCCGCTTCACCTGGTCGTTGGCTGCCGAATAGAGGATGGCGAGGGCAAGGAGAGCGGCGACGGCAATCCCCAGGCGGAGGCGCTCTGTCTGATCGAGACGGCCGTAGGCATCTTTCACCCGGTCGAGATAGCTCATTTCCCCTCCTCCTTCAACACTCCACGCAGGGAGAAGCTGACGCTGCCGTCGGGTCGCGACTTGATCTCTCCCACGTCAAGGGAGGCAAAGGCCGGCTTCAGCCTCGTCTTGAAGTCGTTCACCGCCTGGGCCGACCGCGCATCGCCCTTGAGCCGGAGCTGACTCCCCTCCTGGTCGGTCTCGACAATGCCGGTGATGTCGTCCGACTTGGCATCGGCCAGAAGCTTCAGGGTCGCCAGGAGCCCGACGCTGCCGGAGCTGCCGCCGAGGCGCCGGATTTCGGCCTTCAGCTCGCTGACCTCGTCCACCGGCTTGGTCCGTCCCGGAAAGACCTCTTTGTAGATGGTCCTGATGGAACCGTTCAGGGAGTCCAGGTCGCGTTTGGCCAGATACCACCTGACCCCGGTTTCGGCGAAGAGGAGAAGGATGACTGCTGCGGCCAGGAGTGCGGTCAGCCGGAGCTTTCGTCTGATCTTCTCCTGTCCGCGGGTGTAGGCAAGGGGACCGTTCCTCAGGTCCAACGGGGTCCCGAAGCAGACTGCCCATGCCACGGCGAACGGTGCTGCCAGGTCGCGGGCCGCTGCCTGGTCCGCCGCAAAGGTCTCTGCCAGTGGTCCGGCCACGGGTAGGGGGGGGATCTCCGGCGCTGCTCCGTCGGCATCCTCTCTCCGTGCGGCTGCGCCGATGCCATAGAGAGTGGGGACGGTGATCCCCTTTCCCAGCTCCAGCGCCCCGAGTGTCCTAGCCAGTTCGGCCGGTGAATCGGACGGAAGATGGCGGCAGAAGGCGAGCTTTCCCTCCCTGAAGACCGCGACGGCCGAACCGTCGGTTATCGCGGCATCGACCGCGGAGGCGAGGAGGCTGTCCCAGTGGAGGAACGAGGCGGTGACCATCTCCGGTTCGACCCCGTTGGCGGTCAGGAAACGGATAAGTTCGGCCACCGTTTCCCGCGGCGTCCAGGCGGCGAGCACGACCCCTTCGCCCATGGGGAGCGCGTCGCAGGCGAGCTCGTCGCTGTCCAGCGCAGTTTCGCCCCGCAGTTCGAGGGGCAGTATCTCCCTCAGCTTCCGGCGGTCGGTGATGGGGAGCGCCATCTCCCGCAGGGTGAGGAGCGAGGGGGGGATGGAGAGGATGACCCGCGAACTCCCCGCCTGCGGAAGGACGTGGGCGGCAAGGAGTCCGGTCAGTTCGGTCCGGTCGGCGCAGTCGTGCCGTGAGCCGTCGAGGAGGAGGAGCCGGTTCCGTTCCCGGCGAAAGCGGGCGAACAGTGCCTCGCCGGCGTTCAGATGTATGATTTGGATATCCATGATGCCTCGTAAGTTGCAATCAAGCGACCGCTGGAATCAGCCTTTTCCTGAGCCCTGAGCCCTGAGCCCTGAGCCCTCTTCAATACTCCCGCCAGTACAGCTTGGGAGGTTCCGCACCGCCGGTCAGCCGGACCACCGCCTCGATGATGCGGACGGTGCCGTTGACGGTCGCCTCCGACCGGAGGCGAAAGACACTCCCCCTGGTTCTGATCAGGGTCTGCAGGCCGGTGGCGATGCTTTCCATCCCCGATACCCGGGCCAGCTCCGCCGGCGACTTGAACGGGGTCCCCTTCCGGTACTCCAGGATCCGGTCCGCCAGGGAGTCGGTCATCCGCTCGTCCAGGGCGAGCAGCACCTCCCGGGGTGCGGTGTTGATGTTGATCGGCGCTGCCGGCGAGGCCGGGTCATCAGCATAGACCGTGACGAAGGGGCGAAGCTGCTCCAGCGGCTTGCCGCTGAAACCCTTCACCATGGCCAGCTCTTCAAGGGTCTCCAGGCGCTTGTTCTTGGCATGGTAGGGGGGCTTCTGGGCCATGTACCAGTTGGATTCCGCCCCGCCCGGGTGGGGCTCCTCGTTTTCGTCCACCCAATCCGCCAGGGTGTCGCAGAGATCGGCGGAGAGGCCGAGTTTTTTCAGCAGCCGCACCGCCACCCCGTAGTAAGCGTCGTTAAAGGTGCCGTTGGGGAGCGCCACATGGTTCAGGCTCAGCTTGCCGTTTTCCTCCTCGACGGTCACCCGGAGCGTCCCCTTTTCCTCCTCAAGCACCAGCGGCGTGGCCCAGCGGTCCTGCAGGGAGGTATACGCCTTGCCTCCCACCTCCCTCTGGAGGAGTTTGATGGAGCCGGTCATCCCCGAATCGGCAAGAAGGCTCGCCTGCTGGGCATCCACCGCATACTGCCGCGAGGAGGTGTCCACGTAGACCTCGGAGATGAACTCCACCACCAGGGCCACCAGGATGGCCGTGATCACCAGGGTCAGGACCAGCGCGAATCCACGCTCCGTTCTCACGGGCCGGCCATCCGCGGGGTAGCGATGGCCGGGAAGTCGACGGTCCGCTCCCCGTCCTTCACGGAGAGCGTTACCCTCACCGCTTTCGGCAACCCCATGTTGATGGCCGTGTCCCAGCTCTTCACCCATTTGCTGCCGTCGTAGCACTCCACCAGAAATCCCGTCAGCTCCTCCATCTGCGGATAGCGGGGAGGCTCCGTCTCCAGATAGAGGTCCCGGCTCTGCCGGGTCAGCAGCATCTTTTGCTCCGTGACCGTCGGTTCGTAGCGGACCACGACCTGGTCGGAGCTGCTGACGTCCGGGGAGGGGGGGGCAATGGCGCTGAACTCCAGGATCGACGCCGGCTTGCCGTACTGGTCACGGTCCTCCACCACGAAGTGCAGCCGCTTGTTATCCTTGTTGTAATAGGCGGCGGAGAGTTCCCGCCGCAGGAGATCGAGGGTGCTCCGGAGTTCGCGGCGTTCCTCCATGCCGGCGGTAGCCGTCTCCCTCCCCCTGGTGAGGGAAAAGAAGGTCCCGTACAGGGCGCCCGCCACCAGGGAGAGGAGGGCAAGGGCGATGAGCACCTCCAGGAGCGTGAACCCTGATTTATTCAATATCCTGTCACTGTCAGAGCTTGGCCGCATACTGCACAAAGGAGAGCTTTCTCCGGGCTCCATCCCAGCTGACCGTCAGGGTGACACGGCTGACCCCCGGGAGCTCGGTCGGGGCTATGACGGTTTCCCAGGCAACGAGCGGCCACTGGGGGGCGAAGGTCCCCTTGCTGCCCGAGGGGAGATCCTTGAACGCGGGGTCGTCGATCTTCGCCCGGGCCAGGAGCAGCGCCACGGTCTCCTCCTTGTCCCGGTTCACCAGGGAGAGCTGACGGTTGAAGGCGGCGATGACGGTGGTGACCACGCCGGCCATGATCGCCAGGGCGATGAGTACCTCCAGGAGCGTGAATCCCGACGGGCGGTCGTGTTCCCTCCGACTCATATCCCGGCCTCCTGGTAGCCGCTCGCCACCTTTACCTTGCCGCTGGCCGGATAGGCGGTGACCGTGTAGCTCTCCCCCCCCTTTCCCCGCAGATGGATGGAGAGCAGGTCGGCGAGCCCCCCCGGCCCGACGTCGATCCGGACCTCGCCCTCGGTCACCTTGCCGAGCCGGCCGGTCTCCACGTCGACGATGGTCACCCCCGGAGCCAGCACCGGCCTTGCCAGGAACGTGTCGCCCGGTGGCACCTCGTCGCCTCCGGCAATTCGTTTCATGACCACGAGTCCGCTGCCGCCCGGTTCCAGGTGGAGGCGGTAGGTGCTCTTGGTGGTTACGGCTTCCTCTCCCAGGTAGCGGAGCATGGCCGCCACCCCCCGGGCCGAACTCTTGAGAGCACCGGTTTCGGTGGAGGGGAGGAGCGGAAAGACCAGGGCCGCGGTGAGCGAGAGGATCGCGACCACCACCAGCAGCTCCAGGAGGGTAAAGCCCTCCCTGTTTACTGCATGTTCCAGCTGCAGATGTCCGCCGCCTTTCCTTCCCCCCCCTTGGCGCCGTCGGCGCCGTAGGAGCAGAGGTCATAGTCACCGTGCTCCCCCGGGGAGAGATAGACATAGTCGTTACCCCAAGGGTCCTTGGGAAGCTGCTTGTTCTCCAGGTACCCTTCCGCCTTGTAGTTCTTCGGGATCGTCCCGACGGTCGGCTTGGTCACCAGGGCCTGCAACCCCTGCTCGGTGGCGGGGAAGACGCTGTTGTCGAGCTTGTAGAGCTTGAGGGCCGTCTCGATGTTGCGGATCTGGACCTTGGCGTCGGCGATCTTGGCGTCGTCGGAGCGGCCGATGATCTTCGGCCCGACCAGGGCCGCCAGGAGGGCCAGGATCACGATGACCACCATGATCTCGATGAGGGTGAAGCCGCGGTTGTTGCGTCTGTAATTCATGCTAACTCCTCCAACGATGTTTACTGTTCACTAAGAAAGCAATAGACTCAATCCCTGAGCCCTGAGCCCTGAGCCCTGAGCCCTGAGCCCTGAGCCCTGAGCCCTGAGCCTATTTAACCAGTTGATTGAGCTGGAAGATGGGAAGGAGCACGGCAACCACCACCAGCCCCACCGCCAGCCCCATGGCCAGGACCAGGAGCGGTTCCAGGAGCGCCAGGAAACGCCCCACCGTCGCCTCAAACTCCCGCTCGTAGGCGCTGCCTGCCTTCTCCAGCATCCCTTCCAGGGTGCCGCTCTTCTCGCCGACGGCGATCATGTGGACCAGGAGCGGCGGGAAGATGCTGCTCTTGGCCAGGGAGGCCGAAAGCTTCCCCCCCTCGGCCAGCTCCGACCGGGCCTCGGCCAGGGTGGCCCGGTAGGCCCGGTTCACCACCGCCTCGCCGGTGATCTCCAGCGCCCGGATGACCGGCACGCCGCTGGAAAGCAATAGCCCAAGGACCCGGGCAAAGCGGGAGAGGACCAGCCTCTGGGCCAGGGGACCGACAAAGGGGAGGCGGAGCAGCAGGCGGTCCCGCTTGAAGCGGAACTCCTCCGTCGTTGCCAGGCGACGGTAGATGAAAACTGCCGCGGCAACCAGCGCCAGTAGGAGCCACCACCCCTTGCGGAGCGCGTTGCTCACGGCGATCAGCGCCACGGTGATGAAGGGGAGGGCCGCCTTGTTATCGGCGAAGACGCCGGTGATCTTCGGGATGACAAAGGCGAGCAGAAAGAGCATCACCCCGCTTCCCACCACCACCATCAGGATCGGGTAGGCCAGCGCCCCGGTCACCTTCCCCCGCACCGTCTCCTGCCCTTCCAGGAAGTCGGCGAGGCGCTCCAGGACCTGGTCCAGCGCCCCGCTGGCTTCGCCGGCCGCTACCATGCTGACGTAGCTCTCGCTGAAGATGCGCGGCTCCTGGCCCAGGGCCTTGGCGAGCCCGGCCCCTTCGGAGAGCCGATCCCGCACCCGGCCCAGGACCTTCCGGAGTTCGCCCGGCCGTTCCTGCTCCAGAAGGGCGGTGAGGGCCTCGTGGATCGGCACCGACGACGATATCAGGGTGGCCAGCCGCCGGGTGAAGAGGGAGAGCTCCGCCACGGTGACGCCGCTCCGGAAGGAGATCTTCACCCCTTTGGCCGGGGCCTCGTCCGCCGGGATCAGCTCGGTGGGGAGGAGCCCCTGCTGCTTCAGCCGTTCCCGCGCCGTCCGGATGCTGTCGCTGTCGATGGAGCCGCTGGTCTCCCGGCCGTCGGCACGGTATGCCTTATACTGGAAGGTCGGCATAATCGTCCTGGGTGACCCTCAGCACCTCCTCAATGGTGGTGATGCCGGCGGCCGCCTTGTCCAGGCCATCCTCCCGCAGGGTCCGCATCCCCTTGGAAACCGCATACTCCTTGATCACCCCGGAAGGGGTTCGCTTGATGATCATGGAGCAGGTAGATGCCGATCCGCCCCAGCATCCCGAGGCCGAAGCAGCGGTCGCAGCCGCGGCCGCGGTAGAGCCTCGGCGGAAGGGTAATGCCGGCATACTCCCGTTCCGGCTCGTACTCTTCCTTGCAGTGGGGGCAGATCACTCGCACCAGGCGCTGGGCCAGGATCCCGGAGAGGGTGGAGGCGACCATGAACGGCTCGATACCCATGTCCACCAGTCGCGTCACCGCCGTGGCCGCATCGTTGGTGTGGAGGGTGGAGAGGACCAGGTGGCCGGTCAGCGATGCCTGCATGGCGATTTCGGCCGTCTCGGCGTCCCGGATCTCCCCAACCATGACGATGTCCGGGTCCTGGCGGAGGATGGAGCGGAGGCCGTTGGCAAAGGTCAGGTCGATCTTCGGGTTCACCTGGATCTGGCCGACCCCGGAGAGCTGGTACTCGATCGGGTCCTCGATGGTGATGATGTTCTTTTCCGGCGAGTTCAGGCGTGACAGCGCCGCGTAGAGGGTCGTGGTCTTGCCGCTGCCGGTGGGACCGGTGACCAGGATGATGCCGTTACTCCGGGAGAGGAGCCGCTCCATCGACCCCTTGTCCCGGTCGGAAAAGCCGATGTCGGTGAGCGACAGCACCCCCCGCTGCTTGTCCAGAAGGCGGAGAACGGTCCGTTCGCCGAAAAAGGTCGGGATGATGGAGACCCGGATGTCCACCTCGCGGCCGGCCACGATCACCTTCAGGCGACCGTCCTGGGGGAGGCGCTTCTCGGCGATGTTCAGGCCGGCCATGATCTTGACCCTGGAGACCAGGGCGTCCAGGATCACCCGGGGAGGGGTGAGCATCTTGTAGAGGATGCCGTCGATCCGGAAGCGGACGTCCAACTCCCGTTCGTACGGCTCGATATGGATATCGCTGGCCCGCTCCTTCACCGCCTGGAACAGGATCGAGTTCAGGAGACGGATGACCGGCGCCTCGTCGGTCAGGTCCAGCAGGTCCTGGGGCTGGGAGAGTTCGGTGGCGATGGCGGAGAGGTCTTCGCCGGCCAGTTCAGCAACCACCTCCTTGGCAGTGCCGGCAAAGCGGCTGTAGAGGCGGTTTACCGCGTCCAACACTTCCTGCCGCGGGACCACGATCCCCTGCAGCGGCAGGCCGAAGATGGTTGCAACCTCGTCCTGGGCCAGGAGGTCGGTCGGTTCCCCCAGGGCGACCAGCAGTCGTCCCTCTTCCTGGCGAAGCGGCAGCAGGGCGTGCTTCCGGGCAAAGGCAAGGGGGAGGCGGGTCAACAGGCCGCCATCGACCTGATTGTCGTCGATGGCGGCCTGGAACGGGAGCCCGAGGCGTTCGGCTATCTGCTCTGGATCAGTCATGTCTGGCGTCGGTCCTAAAGGGGCTTGGTGTCCTTCTGCTTCAGTGCGGCCGGGATATCCAGCGGCGTGGACCGCTTGATCGCCTCGTCCAGCTTCTCCTTCTGCCGCTCGGAAACTTCTGCCAGGTCCCTGGCATCCCGGATGACGCGGGGGGTAAGCAGGATCATCAGGTTGGTCTTGTTCCGCTTCGTGCTCTTGGTCTTGAAGAGCCAGCCAAGAATCGGGATGTCCCCCAGGATCGGCACCTTGCTCACCGTGTCCTGGTCCGTCTCCTGGATCAATCCGCCGATGGCGACGGTCTCCTGGTTCTTCACCACCACCGAGGTCTTGGCCGACCGTTTGGTGGTGGTCCGGTCCGTGGCGTTGGCGCCGATGGCCACCGTATCCTTCAGGGCCGAGATCTCCTGATACAGGTCGAGTTTGACGTAATCCCCTTCGCTGACCTGGGGGGTCAGCTTCAGCGTGATGCCGGTGTCCTTCCGCTCGATGGACTGCTGGGAAAGTCCCGTGGAGGTCAGGCTGGACTGGCCGAGGAAGGGGATGTTTTCACCGACGAAGATCTCCGCTTCCTTGT
Organism: uncultured Geobacter sp.; assembly: GCA_964431365.1. Classification (GTDB taxonomy): domain Bacteria; phylum Desulfobacterota; class Desulfuromonadia; order Geobacterales; family DSM-12255; genus Geomobilibacter. The sequence continues at coordinate 21,817 of CAYSJJ010000051.1, forward strand.
TGTCCGAGGTGAGGATCGTCGGGTTGGAGAGGACGTTCAAAAGGCCGTTGGTCTGCAGCGCCTTGAGCACGGCCGGAAAGTTGGCCGGGCTCGCCAGGGAGAGCTCCGGGTTGGTGATGCCGGCCTGGGAGAGCTGGCTGAGAGCCGCCAGGAGCGGGGTCAGGGTGCCGAACGGATCGTACACGCCGGCGGTGGAGACCGTGCCGTTGCTCCCGCCGCCGACGAATCCCCACTGGACGCCGAGCTCCTTGGCGCGGTCCAGGGAGACCTCGGCAATCAGGGCCTGGACGAATACCTGGCGCCGCCGCTTGTCCAGCTTCTGGATTACCTGGAGGAGGTTCTGATAGTCGTTGGGGGAGGCCATGACCACCAGGGAGTTGGTCGCCTTGTCAGGGGTGATGGTGATCTTCCCCCCCTCGAAGGGGGACTGCTGGGGCGAGGTTGCCGGCTGGCCGGGAACAGCCGCCGCCGACCCTTTGACCACGCCGTCCAGGACCTTGGCCACCTCGGTGGCGTCGGCGTTCTCCAGGTAGTAGACGTTCACCTTGCTGCTGGCCGTGGGGGGAGGGACGTCCAGCAAGGCAACGAACCGCTTCACCTCTTCCTTGTCCTTGTCGCTGCCGAAGACCACCAGGGCGTTCAGACGGCTGTCGGCGACCACGAGGCCGCCGCTTTGAACGGTTTGGCCCGGCGGGGCAGGCGCCTTGCCGGCACGGCCGGCAAGCCACTCCTGGACCACCTTCGACAGGGCGTCGGCAGCGGCGTGCTGGAGGAAGAGTACCTCCGCCTTTTCCCGCGGTTTCTCCGTGTCGATCAGCTCGACGATCTCCAGGAGCTTGCGGATGTTCAGGGCGGAATCGACCACCAGGATCATGTTGGCCGGTCCGAAGGGGGCGATGTGGCCGTCCTTGGAGACCAGGGGCTGCAGGAAGGTCACCGCCTCCTGGGGAGTGATGTTCTCCAGGGTGATGACCCTGGCCACGTAGGTTTCGTTCACCGGCCCCTTTTCCGAGTCGGAGAATATCCTGGTGCCGAGCTGTTTGGCCGCCCCGGCCGGGACGATCTTGTTGACCCTGCCTGCCTGGACCAGGGTGAAGCCCTTCAGCTCCAGGACCGACGTGAAAACGTTGAAGGCCTCGTCAGGTGAGAGCTTGGCAGGGGAGTAGACCGAGATCTTCCCTTTGACCCGTTCGTCCATGACGAAGTTCCGGCCGGTGAGGTCGCTGATGAATTTCACCATGGTCGAGATGTCCACGTCGGTGAAGTTCAGCACCACTCCCTTGGCGGCCAGCGCCTGGAACGGCAGGGTCGGAAGCAGGATGAGCAGGGCGAGTATAATGGTACGCAAGCGTCTCTTCACGGTAGGAACCTCCGGGCAGGCAGAGGGAGCGGGGGAGGCAGAACCGTCGGGTGTTCTCTGCCTGTCCCTTTCCCTGCACCTGATTCATCGTATGTCATAGGTAAACGTGGTCGGCTGGCCGTCGCGGATCAGGTCCAGCTTGATCCTACTCTGCCCCTTCAATGAGGCGAAGGACTGGATCGCCTTTTCAGGGGAGTCGATGGGAAAGTCGTTGATCCGCAGCAGCACGTCGCCGTTTCTGATGCCGACCGTGCCGAAGATCCCCTGCGGCTTCACCTCGGAGACCCGGAAACCTTCGACCTTCCCCTCTTTGCTGCTGGGAAGCAGCCGGGCGTCGGTCATGGCCTGTCCGATATTGTCCAGTGCGGCGTTCAACGCCCGTTGGTCCACCACGTAGCTGCCGGTGCCAACCTGGGCGGCCAGCGATCCCCCCGGACCGGGCTGGCCCGCCGGGGAGACAGGAACGGCGCCCCCGCCGGAATTCGGCGTGGTTATGGTCACGATCTGTCCGCCGGCCTTGATGCTCGCGGATTCCTTCTTGACCGCCACCAGCGGCCCCAGGTCGAAGACGGTGTCTCCGAGGCGAAAGACCCGCTCTTCCTTGCTGCTGGCCCGTTGAACCAGGGCAAAGGTTTCGCGGAAGGAGCCGACGGCGGTCCCAAGGAGTATCAGGTCCCCCTGGGAAACGGCCGGGGCACCCTTCTGCTGCGGCTGCGCGCTGGTGACCGGGGTGAGTTTCCCCTTGGTTGCGGCCCCGAAAAGGCCCTTGTCGAGAATGACGCCGAACGAGGCGAGGTCTTCGGCAGGCGCTGCTGCGGTCGACGTTGGTCGTGTTTTCCCCGGAACTGTTCTGGGGAAGAGCCGACCGAGCCGGAACGAAGCCAGGTCTGAGGTGATGAGGGCGAGGGCCGCGATGACGAGTATGGTCAGCAGTATATTGAGGGGCGCAACCAGTTTGTCCATTACATCCCCTTGCAGCGAGGGTAAAATGCGGGGAAATAGTACCAAAACGCCCGCAGTATGCAAGGGAAAAGAGCGACTGACCACTGCTCCGCTCAGGCTTGACGGGCGATCGGACGGTGATCGTCACGGTTGGGCGAGGAGGCCGGAGTCATTCCGGCGGGCATCGGTTACACCCTTGTAAGCCGGCGGGAATAAAGGTATAGTGTGCGGCATTTCATGATTGAACGCAAACTGGAGTCTTTGATGGCTGCTGACACAGAAGAAGGGGGTCGGGAGAGCGGGACACTGCTGATCACCGCCGCCACCGAGCGGGAGATATCCCAACTGGTGCGGGAAACCGGCGGAGTCCGCATTGCGGGTGACGAGCCCCGCCCGGTCTGGGAAAGCGACTTTGCCGGACATCGCCTGGTGTTGGCCATTACCGGCATCGGCAAGGTGAACACCGCCTCGGCAGTGACGTCGCTCCTGATCACCCATCGGCCGAGCCTCATCATCAATACCGGCTGCGGCGGCGCCTATCCCGAAACCGGCATCGGGGTGGGTGAACTGGCGATCGCCACGGCAGAAATCTATGGCGACGAAGGGGTCCTGACAGCCGGCGGCTGGCACTCCCTGGAACTGATCGGCATCCCTTCTGTGGAGAGGCGGGGGACCCGCTACGCCAACGAATTTCCCCTCTCCCTGGTGGCGGCGGAAAAGGCGTTCCAGCTGGGAATGTCCCTGAACCTCCCGATCCGGAGGGGGAAATTTGTCACCGTTTCCACCTGCAGCGGCACGGCGGCCCGTGGGGAAGAGCTTTTTCGTCTCTTCGGCGGTATCTGCGAGAACATGGAAGGGGCTGCCGTGGCCCATGTGGCACTTCTTTACGGGGTCGACGCCATGGAGGTGCGGGGGATCAGCAACATGGTGGAGGACCGTGACCTCTCCCGCTGGGATATCCCGCTGGCCGCCGAGATGGCGCAGCGGTTCCTGCTGAAGTACCTGGAAAACTATTAAGGAGTGGGCTGGGGACCCGTTTCCGCTCAAGCGCCCGCGATTTGGCCTTTGACGTGGATCTAACCTCCTTGCTAACCTCAGACGCCAGATGTGGCTTGTTGCCCATCGGCCGCGGGAATCGCGGGTCATTCGCTCCAACAAGCCCCCAACCCTCCCGGGTTCGGGAGACTGGATATGCCGCCCCATGAAAACCTCGAGCCTCGAACCTCGGACCCGTAACCTGTCGTTGGGTTTCTCCCCCTGCCCCAACGATACCTATATCTTTCACGCTTTGGTCCGCGGGTTGGTGCCGTGCCCCGGCATCGCCTTCCGGGAGCGGCTGGAGGATGTGGAGACCCTGAACTCCCTGGTGTTGGCCGGGGAGCTGGATGTGAGCAAGATTTCCTACCATCTGCTCGGCCATGTGCGGGAAGAGTACTGCCTGCTCTCCGCCGGCGGTGCGCTGGGGCGGGGGTGCGGCCCGCTCATTGTCGCGCGACCCGGCATGACGCTGGCCGACCTGGCAGGCAGGCCCATTGCCGTGCCCGGGAGGTATACCACCGCCTGCCTGCTGCTGCGGCTCTTCGATCCCGCCCTGGCGAACCTGCTCTTTGTCCCCTTTCACGAGATCATGGGGATGGTGGCGAGCGGCACGGTGGCGGCCGGTGTGATCATTCACGAATCCCGCTTCACCTACCGGGAGCAAGGGCTCGTGCAGCTCCTGGATCTCGGCGCATGGTGGGAGGAGACCTCGGGCTGCCCGATTCCGCTGGGAGGGATCGTGGCGCGGCGCTCCCTGGGCGGCGAAACCATCCGGGCCATCGACGGTGCCATCCGGGCGAGCCTGCTCCATAGCCGGAACAATCCCCTGGCTGCGTTGCCGTATATCCGCGACCATGCCCAGGAGATGGACGACGAGGTCTGCGCGGCCCACATCGGCCTCTATGTGAACGACTTCTCCCTCGACCTGGCCGAAGAGGGGCGGGCCGCAGTGACCACGCTGCTCCGGCTGGCCGAGGAGCGGGGCGTAATGCCGCGCTTCCAGGGGAATCTGTTCGAACCGTGAAGTGATAGCGAGACATGAGACGGAAGCAACCGGCCCTTAACCCCGAACCGTGAGCCCTTAACCCCGAGCCGACAACCATGTACAACGAGAAGGTCCGCATACTGCTGGTCGATACATCCGTCGAAAACCATGACGTTCTGGTCCGGTTGCTGGAGAGTGTGACCTGGTTCAGCTATGAACTGGAATGGTGCCGGGACCTTACAATGGCAACGGTGACCCTTCTCTGTCCCGATCACGATGTCTACCTGATTGCCTATAACGTGGGAGAGACGAGCGGCATCGAGCTCATGCGGCAGACCCGGCAGCAGGGGTGTCTGGTGCCGGTCATCATCGTGGCGAACGGCGAAGAGAGCGGATACGACCTGGAGGCCCTGAAGGCCGGTGCGGCCGACTACCTGATTCTTGACAGCATCACGCCGGCCGGCCTGCAACGGATGATCCGCTACGCCATAGAGCGGCGACGCCAGGGGGAGGCGCTGCGCCGCAGCGAGGAGCGGCTGGTCAAGGCCCAGCGAATCGCCCACATGGGGAACTGGGACTGGAATATCGCCACCGGCGAGCTCCACTGGTCGGACGAGATTTTTCGTATCTTCGGCCTGCATCCCGGTGATTTTTCGCCAACCTATGAATTGTTCCTCGGGTTTGTGCATCCGGACGACAAGCTGCAGGTCAACCGGGAGATCAACGAGGCGCTGTATGAGCGAAAGGCGTTTCGGCTGGAGCATCGGATCATCCTGGCAAGCGGTGAAGAGCGCTATGTGGACAGCCAGGGCGAGGTGACCTACGACCAGGCCGGCTACCCGTTCCGCATGGTCGGCATCATCCAGGATATAACGGTGCGGCGGAAGGCTGAGGAGTCGCTGCGCCTGATGGAAGAGAAGTTCTCCATGGCGTTTCGCAACAGTCCCGACTGGATCGTGGTCACGACGGTCGCGGACGGACGGTACATAGAGGTGAACGAATCGTTCCTGAAGATCACCGGCTATGCGCGGGACGAGGTGATCGGCCGTACCTCCGTTGATCTCGGCATCTGGCAGGAGCCGAAGGACCGGGCCGCCATGCTCAAGATCCTGGACGAACACGACCGGGTCCGGAATCTGGAGGTCCACTTCCGGGTCAAATCCGGAGATATCCGGATCATGCTCTGGTCGGCGGAGGTGATCGAGTATGGCGGGGAGGCGTGTCTCATCATCGTTGCCCACGACATCACCGAGAAGCGCCAGCTGGAGGAGGAACTGCTTCAGAGCCAGATAAAGCTGTACCAGAACCACGAAGAGCTGAAGCGGTACTTTGCCCAGGTTGAACAGGCAAAGAAGGAGTGGGAGCGGACCCTGGACTGTATCGGCGACATGGTGCTCGTCGGTGACCGGGCAGGGAAGATCGTCCGCTGTAACAAGGCGTTTCGGGAGTTCATGGAGGTTCCCTTCGACCAGATCATTGGCGCTGACTGGACCGAGCTTCTGTACAGTCATGATCTGAGCGTCGGCACAATCTTTCTCCAGAGTGTCGAACTTTTCCACAAGCCGAGCGGCAGATGGTTCGTCCTGAACCCGTACCAGTTTCGGGATCAGGAGGAGGCGGACGATGCCACGGGGATCGTGGTGACCATTCATGACATGACCGAATTGAAACAGCTGACCGAGCAGTTGCAACGTATCACCGCCGAGGCATAGGATCCGGACAGTTAGTCGTAATATATTGAATTTGTAGGGATAACCCCTGCATGGGCTCCCTTTTTCCTTGACCCTGTCGTTCCGTGTGTGCTATAAGGACGCCTCGCCCAAGAAGGAGGTGCGCATGGCGCAACTGAACTTAGGGGGCAGGCTGGCGCTGATAGTGGTACTTTGCCAGCTGTTCCTTGCGTTCCACACACTTCCCCTGCAGGCAGAAGAACCGACAAAGACGTCACAGGAAGAACCGGCCGTAGAATCAAGGGAAGCGGCCAATGGCGTGGCAGGGACCGCCACTTACTACGCCAGGAAGTACAACGGTAGGCGGACGTATTCAGGGGCTCGCTACAATCCGCAGAAGCTGACGGCGGCCCACGCAACCCTGCCGATGGGAAGCAGGGTCAAAGTAGTCAATCCGACCAACGACCGGGAAGTCGTGGTCACCATTAATGACCGTTGCCGCAAGAGAAGGTCGAGTCACATCGATCTTTCGCGAGCAGCGGCCAGGAAGCTCGGGTTTCTTGGCAAGGGTCAGACGAAGGTACGCATCTTCTCCCTGACTGAGAACGAAGAAAAGGCATCCTGAAAAAAATCTGGGCGAAAACAAGAAAAGAGGCCGGGGATTTCCCCGGCCTCTTTTCTTATGCCCACATATCTGTTTAAAGAGGGTTAGGCGCCTACTGGTTCGCCTTTTTCCCCTTCTTTGCCTTCTTGCCGGCGGAGCCTTTCTTCGAGCTCTTCTTGCCACCCTTCTTGGAGGCTTTGCCCTTTTTCCCCTTCTTTCCCTTGTACTTGGTGTACTTTCGCGGTTCAGGGGAGAGCTCGTCCCTGATATTGCTCAGGAGCAGGGTTGTCTCCTCAAGGTTCGGATCGGCCTGCTTCGCCTTTTCCAGGGCCGCTTTGGCCTCGGTGATGCGGCCGGTCTTCATGTATACCCGGCCCAGGGCGTTGAGGGCCTTGGCGTGGTCCTCCTTGAGTTTGACCGCCTCCTGGTAGCGGGCCGCCGCATTCTCGTAATCCTTGTTGAATTCGTACACCAGGCCGAGCTTGTACTGATTGTTCGGATCAGTCGGGGCGAGATCGGTCGTCTCTTTCAGCAGGGCGATCAATTCGTCGTAGTTCTTCCCCTTCACATAGATCGTGGTGAGAGCCGAACGGGCATCCTGGTCGCTCTTTTTCAGCCGCAGCACCTCTTTGTACTGCTTTGCGGCCTCGTCCAGGGCGTTGTTCCGCCGGAAGAGGTTTGCCAGTTCGCGATGGGCTTCGACGTTGTCGGGGTCGAGGCGAAGCGCCTCCTTGTATGCCTCCTGTGCTTCCTTGTACTGCTTGTTGTTGACGTACGCCTGGGCCAGCTTGAAGTGGATCACGGGGTTGTCGGCACGGCTCTTGAGAAGCTCCCGGTACTGTTCGATCGCCTGGAGATGGGTGCCACGGAGCGTGTAGATATCGGCCAGCCGGCGGCGGGCATCGGCATTCAGCGGGGTGATGGCGACGGCGCGACGGTATTCGACCACCGCTTCGTCCAGCAGACCACGCTTCTCGTACAGTTTCCCCAGCCCCAGATGAAGTTCCGCGCTCTGGTCCTTGAAGCGGAGCGCCTCCTTGTAGGCGGCAATGGCTTCCTCGTCCTTGCCGGCCGCGGCCAGTGCAATGCCGAGCATCTGGTGGGCTTCGGCCGATTCCGGGCGGGACTTGGCGACGGACCGGTAGGCCGCAATGGCCTTCTCGTAGTCGTGGGCCTTCATGTAGTCGTCGCCGGCCTTCAACTGGTCGTCCGGTTGTACGGAAGAGGGGGGTGCCACCGGTACCCCGGCCAGGAGAAGTTCGTACTCCGCCCCTTTCTTATCCCCTTTCCTTTCGAGGAGTTCGGCCAGACGCCGGTGGATCTCCTTGTTGTGGGGGTTGGCGGTCTCAGCTTTCTTGAGCTCGGCCAGGGCCAGATCGTACTGTTCCTGGTCGCGGTAGGTGGCAGCGAGGCCAAGGAGGGCCGTTTCGCTCCCCGGGGCGACGGTGAGGGCCTTGCGGTACGCGTCGGCCGCCTTGGAGAGCATGCCGCTGGCACCATACACCTCGGCCATGCCGGTCAGGAGTTGGGGGTCGGCAGGATACGCCGTGATCGCCTCCTGGTAATGGTGAATGGCCAGTGAGTAGAGTTTGCTGTCGCTGAATATCCGTGCAAGGCCCTTGTGATATTCCGGATCGGATCCACCCTTGAGCGCCCTGGTCAGCTCAGTTGCCGCCTCGTCGTTCTCCCCCTTGGCAAGGAGCAGCAGCCCGATACGTCCATCGGCGAGGAAGAATTCGGGATCGAGGCGGAGCGCCTCGCGGTATTCGGTGATGGCCCGATCGGAATTTCCGGCCTGTTCATAGCCGTACCCTTTGGCGTAATGGCCGGCTGCCCCCTCGGCACAGAGTTCCTGGATGCGGACTTCGGTCTCGAGCCGCTTCTTGGTGTCGGGGGTCGTCATCTCTGCAGCCATCTTCTTGGCTTCGGCACATTTTTCTGCCGGTGCTTTTCCCCAGGTGAAGCCGCAGGTCAGCAGTACCGGCATAAGCAGCATAATGCCTTTAAACAGATATTTCATAAGGGTTTCTCCGGATTCGGTACGTTCGTTAGTCGGCTGGCGCCGCGTTGGGGGTGGCCGGAAGCGGGGTGTCGCGGCCGATTGCCAGCCCTGGAAAAGTGCAGAGTATACACAGCATAGCGCCATATTTCAATGAGTTCTCATGTATACGGACGAACAACGCGGCGTCTGGGGCCGAACGACAGGCGCCCTTCCTTGACTTTCGGCTGAAAAATGATTACATGAATGCATATTTCAAGCCCTGCTTCAGGGGAGTCCTATGTCCGTTATTCCGAAGGATCCGCTCGGCTGGCTGATGCTGTTTCGTCAGCAGATGAACGAAATATTTAACTTCCTCTCCGGTCTGGAACGCCCCGACCAGTTGGGTGAGCATGAATTCACGCCGCTCCTGGATATCTACGAAACGGCGGAGAGTTATTGCATCGAAATCGAATTGCCCGGCTTCTCGCCGGAGGAGCTGCGTCTCACCAGCTGCTGCAATGCGTTGGTTATCGAAGGGCAAAAGAAAAAGGAGCGCGGAAGTCAGGGGTGCCAGACGTATATCTGTCTGGAGCGGCATTTCGGCCGTTTCTGCCGAGCCCTGGAAATTCCGCCGTCATGCTCTCTTGACGGGGTGAAGGCCCGGTACGACAAGGGGGTGCTTCTGGTGACGTTTCCGCTCAAGAAGGGGCGGGATGCGATCGTCAGAACCATTCCGATTCAGCAAGGAGACTGACCAATGGAACTGGAAATGGAAATAGAGACCAAGCAGGACAATGAAGAGCTGAAGATTCCCGATATCCTGCCTCTGCTACCGGTGCGGGATGTGGTGGTCTACCCCTACATGATCCTCCCGCTGTTCGTTGGGCGCGAGATATCCATCAATGCCGTCGATCAGGCCCTCTCCGGGGACCGTCTCATCTTTCTCGCCACCCAGAAGGATGTGAGCGATGAAGACCCGGCGCCGGACGCGATCTACACCGTCGGTACGGTGGCCATGATCATGCG
>CAYSJJ010000052.1:0-31147 GCA_964431365.1 uncultured Geobacter sp.
TCGCCGCCGGGAATTTTATCAAAAAGCCGTCAGTCAACAGACTGACGGCTTTTTTTCTTTCCTGACGAGGTATAAAAGACTGTTTCCCATCGGATCGCCTGACCCTCTGGAAACTTGACTTGCCGTACGTAGTGTGATAAGCCACAAAAACCATTCTAATCAATAGGTTGCGTTGTAGCCTCTTGTATGCAATTAATTCCCCGGAGGACACCCCATGGCACAACAGCTTGAATTCACCGTCGGCGGGCTGCTCGACCACATTGCGGCTGCCTATCCCGACAATGATGCCCTCGTTTATCCCGATCGCGGTTTGCGCTACAGCTATCGCGAGTTCAACGATGTCTGTCGTCAGGTGGCCAAGGGGTTGCTCAAGTTCGGCATCAAAAAAGGGGATAATGTCGCTATCTGGGCCTACAACGTACCCGAGTGGGTGATCCTCCAGTTCGCTACCGCCAAGATCGGCGCCATCCTGGTGACGGTCAACACCGCCTACAAGTCGGCGGAGCTTGAATATCTCCTCCATCAGTCCGATTCCACGACGCTGTTCATGGTGAAATCGTGGAAGGATACCGATTACGTGGCGACCCTGAACGAGGTGGTGCCGGAGCTGGCTGCCTCTCAACCGTGCACGCTAAGCACGGCAAAGCTGCCGTTCCTCAAGAATGTGGTCTTCATCGGCGATGAGACGCCGGCTGGAATGCTGAATTTTGCACGGATTGTCGAGATAGGCGAGGGGGTCTCAGATGCTGAACTGGCTGCAGTCGAGGCAGCCGTAGACAAGCACGACACTATAAATATGCAGTACACTTCGGGTACCACCGGGTTCCCGAAAGGGGTCATGCTGACCAGCCACAACTTGGTCAATAACGGATTCCATATCGGTGAGTGCATGAAGTTCACCGACAAGGATCGGCTCTGCATTCCGGTGCCGTTCTTTCACTGTTTCGGCTCGGTTCTGGCGGTCATGGCCAGCGTAACCCATGGCACCGCCATGATCCCGGTTGAGATCTTCGACCCGCTCAAGGTCCTGCAGACGATTGAAGCCGAGCGGTGCACAGCCGTCCACGGCGTTCCCACCATGTTCATAGCCGAACTGGAGCATCCCTCGTTCAGCATGTTCGATCTCTCCACGCTTCGTACCGGCATCATGGCCGGTTCCGTCTGCCCGATCGAGGTGATGAAGCGGGCGGTGAAGGATATGCACCTGACCGAGATCACCAGCGTCTACGGTCAGACCGAGTCGTCGCCGGGGATTACCCAGACCCGTACCGAGGATTCCATCGAATTGCGGGTATCCACCGTGGGACGGGCCCTGCCCGGAGCCGAGGTGAAGATCGTCGATATCGAGACCGGTGCCACCCTGCCGCCGGGCAAGCAGGGAGAGCTTTGTGCCCGTGGCTATATGGTCATGAGAGGCTACTACAAAATGCCGGAGGAGACGGCCAAGGTGATCGATGCCGATGGCTGGCTCCATACCGGCGACCTGGCGATCATGGACGAGAACGGCTACTGCAAGATCACCGGTCGGATCAAGCAGATGATCATCCGTGGCGGCGAGAATATCTACCCCAAGGAGATCGAGGAATTCCTCTATACCCATCCGAAGGTCTCGGACATCCAGGTGTACGGCGTCCCGGACCGGAAGTACGGTGAGCAGGTCATGGCTGCCATTATCCTCAAGAAGGGGGTGGAGATGACCGAGGAGGAGGTCAAGGATTTTTGCCGGGGGAAGATTGCCAACTACAAGGTTCCCAAGTACGTGAAGTTTGTCGAAGGGTATCCGATGACCGCCAGTGGCAAGATTCAGAAGTTCAAGCTGCGGGAGATGGCGATCAAGGAGTTGCATCTGGAGGAGGGGGAAGCTTCCGCCTGACGTGCACGAAAAGCATGGTTTTCAAGACGCCCGTTCAGCAACTGCTGGCGGGCGTTTTTCGTGCTATTCCCGCTCCCAGAGGTAGGTGGCGTACTCTTCCATGATCCTGCTGTCAAGCAATCTGCAGCCCAGGTTGCTGTAGCTGCGCCAGATATCGTACTTGTCCTGAAGCGGAATGCCGGAAAGAAGAATGCTTCCCGAGGGGCGCGTCATCGTGACCAGTTGTTCGGCCAGTGCCAGCAGGATGTCGGCGTAGATGTTGGCAAGGACCAGGTCGAACGTCTGCCGGCCAAGGCAGGCCAGTTCCCCGCAGACGGTGGTTACCCGGTTCTCTTCGCCGTTGATCCGGACGTTGTCGTCGCAGGATACCGCTGCACGCCAGTCCAGGTCGATTGCCACAACCGTCGCCGCACCCAGCTTTGCCGCGGCGATGGCCAGGATGCCGGTCCCGCTCCCCAGGTCGAGCACCTTGGCGCCGGCGATATCGGGCAGCTGCCCCATGGCCTCCAGGCAGGATGCCGTTGTCTCGTGTTCTCCCGAACCGAATGCGCCTCTGCTGCCGAGGAACAGGGGGATTTCGTCTCCAGGGGACGGGACGCCCTCGGGAACGATGTTGAACCTGCCGATGGTCCACGGGGAAAAAAGACGTTTATTCATGTCACGAGCCTCCGGGCGCCAGCCTACCTGTTTTTTCGGGCAAAAAAAAGTCAAAAGCGTTCAACACGTATCCCAACGGTTCCCTGCCGCCGCGGCTGCAGGCGGTTTGCGCTGGACAGCATGCCGGGAGTTGTGTATACAGTTCGCGGGTAGCAGCAAGTGACGGACTATTTTATCCGGAGATATTGACGTGCTAAAAGCCATTGCTATTATCTGGGGACTATTCTTGGTCTGCTTCGTGGCCATTGTCATCGAGGAAACATTTCTCGGCGGCCGCAGGCGCAGACGTCTGGAAAAAGCCGCAAAGGAGAGACGTCTTGCGGGTAACTCCGGCAACTGAACTTGAATCCCGCTGTAAGCGGCTGCAGGACCAGATGATCACGGTCGGGCTCGAAGCGGTTATTATCGTCCAGAGCGCCGATCTCCTTTACTTCACCGGAACCACCCAGACAGGCAGCCTGTATCTGCCGGCGCATGGGCAGCCGATCTACATGGTGCGTCGTGACGCTTTCCGCGCGCGTATGGAGTCGGGGCTCAAGGAGGTCATTCCCTTCGGTTCCATGGTGGATATCCCCCGCATCCTCGCCGAGTACGGCTACCCGTTGCCGGCTCGCATAGGGATGGAACTGGATGTCCTGCCGGTAAACATGTACGAGCGCTACCGGGCGGTATTCCCCGGGGCTTCCTTCGCCGATGCCACGCCCATGATCCGCCTCGTCCGCATGATCAAGTCGGCCTATGAAATCCACCTTCTCAAGGATGCTGCCGATCAGGTCCACAAGGTCTACCGCCGGGCCTTTGACGTCATCCGCGAAGGGATGACCGATCTGGAGCTGGCGGCGGAACTGGAGCATACGAGCCGGCGTGAGGGTCACCAGGGGCTGGTCCGCATGCGGATGTTCAACGGGGTGATGCTGTTCGGCCATACCTTTTCGGGAGTGGACAGCGCAGTCCCAGCCTACACCGATACGCCTCTCGGGGGACTCGGCGTGAGCCCGGCCTTCGGCCAGGGGGCGAGCTTCAAGCGTATCGAACGTCATGAGCCCATCGTGGTCGACTTTTCCGGGTGCTGCGACGGCTACCTCGTCGATCAGACCCGCATCTTCGCCCTCGGCAAGGTATCCGACCGGCTGCAGAGGGCCCATGACGACATGCTGAAGGTCCAGGAGCGAATGAAGGAACTGGTGCCGGCCAGGCCTACCTGGGGAGCCGTCTATGACGAGTGCCGTGCCCTTGCCGACCGCCTGGGATATCAGGAGAGCTTCATGGGTGCACGGGGGAGCCAGGTATCCTTCATCGGCCATGGCGTAGGTATCGAGATCGACGAGTACCCGTTCATCGCCAGGGGCTTCGCTGACCACTCCTTCGAGCCGGGGATGGTCTTTGCCTTTGAGCCGAAGGTGGTCTTCCCGGGTGAGGGAGCTGTCGGGGTCGAGAATACCTTCTACCTTGCCGACGACGGGGTGCTCAGACAGCTCACCCATTCTCCCGAAGAGCTCGTGGTGCTTTGATGTTGCGAGTAATAATTTTTGTTGATCTTAATCTGGGACGATGTTATATGTGAGCAAAATTTTGTATACAGTATTCCGTTAGAATACTGCCTTTCCCCCGGAGCGTTCAGCTCCTCCTTGATGCCCGCTGCTTCCGGTCGCATGAATGCAGCTTTACAGGTACCATCCTGAAACAGAAAGGAGGAGTTCACTCGTTTCGGTTAGCCTAAAGGAGTCTCAACATAGCCCCACCATCAATCCCTGAAAGGAGAGTACGCACCATGGCACTGAAGGAAACCCTCAAGCAGAAGATCGAAGAGTTCCGCCCCCGTACAACAAGGCTGGTCAAGGAGTTCGGTAAGGTAGTTATCGACCAGGTAACCATCGACCAGGCTATCGGCGGCGCCCGCGACATCCGCAGTCTCGTAACCGACATCTCCTACCTCGACCCCCAGGAAGGGATCCGCTTCCGCGGCAAGACCATCCCCGAGACCTTCGAGGCTCTCCCCAAGGCAGCTGGCTCAGACTACCCGACCGTTGAGGCATTCTGGTACTTCCTCCTCACCGGCGAAGTGCCGACCCAGGCTCAGGTTGACGAAGTCGTGACGGAGTGGAAAGTCCGTCAGCAGGTTCCCGAGTACGTCTTTACCGCCATCCGCGCTCTGCCGCGTGACAGCCACCCGATGGTGATGCTCTCCGTCGGTATCCTCGCCCTGCAGAAGGATTCCAAGTTTGCCGGCTTCTACAACTCCGGTAAGTTCAACAAGATGACTGCCTGGGAATACGTCTACGAGGATGCATCCGACCTCGTCGCCCGCATCCCGGTCATCGCAGCCTTCATCTACAACCTGAAATACCGTGGCGACAAGCAGGTCGCCATCGACCCGAGCCTCGACATGGGGGCAAACTTCGCCCACATGATCGGTCAGAGCGAGCAGTACAAGGATGTTGCGCGTATGTACTTCATCCTCCACTCCGACCACGAGTCCGGGAACGTGTCTGCCCACACCACCCACCTGGTACACTCCGCCCTGTCCGACCCGTATTATGCATACTCGGCAGGCCTCAACGGCTTGGCTGGCCCGCTTCACGGCCTCGCCAACCAGGAAGTTCTCGACTGGACCATCAAGTTCCAGGAGAAGTACTGCAAGGGTGTTGAGCCGACCAAGGAGCTCGTTACCAAGGCTCTCTGGGATACCCTCAATGCCGGTCAGGTCGTTCCGGGCTACGGCCACGCCGTTCTCCGCAAGACCGACCCGCGCTACATGTCGCAGCGCGAGTTCTGCCTCAAGACCCCGGGCCTCAAGGACGATCCGTTGTTCAAGCTGGTCGCCATGATCTTCGAAACCGCCCCGGGCGTCCTTATGGAGCACGGCAAGGCAAAGAACCCCTGGCCGAACGTCGACGCACAGTCCGGCGTCATCCAGTGGTACTACGGCCTCCGCGAGTGGGACTTCTACACCGTTCTCTTCGGTGTGGGCCGCGCCCTCGGCTGCATGGCCAACATCACGTGGGACCGTGGCCTCGGCTACGCCATCGAGCGTCCGAAGTCCGTTACCACCGCTATGCTCGAGAAGTGGGCTGCAGAAGGTGGCCGCAAGCTGTCCTAGTTCTGCAGGGCTCTTTGAACGTGAAAGGGGAGATGCTTCGGCATCTCCCCTTTCATTTCCGCCGTGCTGGATTCGGCTCTGCCGGGGCGCGTTGGACGACGGCTCCGTCGGCCGCCGATGCCGGCTACTTGCTGCCGAATATCTCGGCGCTGAAGATTGATATCTCCGCGCCATTCTTCCATTCATCAGTCCTGAGGCCGGCTTTCAGGCAGGTTTGGCTCAGGAACGTCTCCCGATCCCACCCGTACTCGGTAGCGACCTGCGGCAGCAGCACCCCGCGAGCGATGTTCTTTTCTATGTACAGTCCGTGTTCACCCACAACGATCTCATCGACGGAATCGATCTTCTGCAGGGGGGAGAGAACCGAAATCTCCAGCTGATAGTCGGCGAGGTCGGACGGCTTCATCGGATAAAACCGCGGGTCGCGTGTTGCCGCGGAGATGGCCATCTCCTGGACCGCCTGGACGAGAGGGACGTCGGAGCTGAAGGTGCCGATACAACCGCGCAGGGCTCCGTTCTTCTTGATGGTGACGAAACAGCCCCGTAGTTCCTGCAAAGCAGGAGAGAGAGGGGGAGGCGGGGCGACCGTCTTTGCAGTCACAAAAGAATTGATCGTCTCTCGGGCAAAAGCGAGTAACTGTTGTCGGTCCTCACGGGAGAGTCTGTCGGCCATTTTCTGCTCCTTGGATGAAGAGTTGCCAATGGATTGGCACTGTAATACATTTAGCGTGTGTTTTGCAAGCGGTGGTAGGCCACCTCGAGTCGTTGTCAGCGCTGGTTAACCGTGCAGGGCGGAGGAACAAATGTGCCCCTTTTATTGCGCCCAAGACCATCGATTTAATGATCTTTTTTTATGTATACAGTATGCGAATGCCATTTAACACAATGAAATAATTGCGGATATTTTTTTTAAAAAAATATTGACTTTTCTCGGGAAGATAGTATATTTCCTCTTCGTTGTGCGAGCTACCATACGCGATGCGTACTTTTGGTAACCAAAAAAAAGAGGAGAATGTACCGATGAAAAAGATGATCTCTCTGGCACTCTGTCTGACTCTGGCCCTTTCTTTCGCCGCTGGCTGCAAGAAGAAGGAAGAAGCTCCGGCTCCGGCTCCGGCTGCTGAAGCTCCGAAGGCTCCGGAAGCTCAGAAGCCGATGTCTTCTGCTAAAGCTCCGGAAGCTGCTCCGGCTGCACCTGCTGCTCCGGCTGCACCCGCTGCCCCGGCTGAGAAGAAGTAATTTCCCCTACACGGGAAGCAAAATAGCCCACGGATTCCGTGGGCTATTTTTTTGTCGACTATGTTGACAGTTTCCGGCAGCGATGCTATGGAAACAAAAATATTATTCGTTAAGCACGATGGAGGAGTCAATGGAACGTACATTCGCGATTATCAAGCCTGATGCCGTCGAGCGCAACCTGGTCGGCAAGGTCCTCGAAAAGGTGGAAGGGGCCGGATTCAGGATCGTCGGCATGAAGAAGATGCAGCTCTCCAAGGCGCAGGCCGAGGGGTTCTACTACGTGCACAAGGAACGCCCCTTTTTCAACGACCTCTGCAGCTTCATGTCCCGCAGCCCGGTGGTCGTGCTCTGCCTGGAAAAGGAAAACGCCATTGCCGACTGGCGCACCCTGATGGGAGCCACGAACCCGGCGAATGCCGACGCAGGCACCATCCGCAAGGAATTTGCCAAGAACATCGAAGAAAACACCGTGCACGGCTCGGACGCTCCGGAGACCGCGGCATTTGAGATCCCCTATTTCTTCAGCGCGCTGGAGCTTGCATAGTCAACAGTGGACAAGAGGATTGTAAGCCCTTCTCCGGAAGGGCTTTTTTTGTAGGAGCCCATGTCGAATAGCGTAGATATCAAGAATTTTAGCCTTCCCGAACTGGAGCAGTTTCTTGCCGGTCAAGGCAAGGAGCGCTTCCGGGCGACCCAGGTCTTCAAGTGGCTCTACCAGAGGGACGCCCGTTCCTTTGCTGAAATGACCAACCTCTCCAAGGACCTGCGCCAGGAACTGGAAGCGACCGCCTTTATCAGCAACCTGGTTCCGGAAACGGTTGAGGTGGGAGACGACGGCACCCGCAAGTACCTCTTCACCCTGGACGACGGAGAGGCTGTCGAGTCGGTGCTGATCCCGGACGAGGGGCGCAATACCCTCTGCATCTCCTCCCAGGTCGGTTGTGCCATGGCCTGCGAGTTCTGCCTCACCGGTACCTTCCGGCTCACCCGCAATCTGACCACGGCGGAGATCGTGAACCAGGTCTGTGCGGTCCGCCGCGATGCGGAGATCCGCAATATCGTCTTCATGGGGATGGGGGAACCGCTCCACAATCTGGACAACGTGGTCCGGGCGATCCAGATACTGATCGACGGCAACGGACTTCAGTTTTCCAACCGGCGGGTGACCGTCTCGACCAGCGGCCTGGTCCCTGAGATGGCGGAGCTGGGGCGACGGGTGACGGTGAACCTGGCGGTTTCCCTCAACGCCACTACCGACGAACTCCGCAACCGGATCATGCCGGTGAACCGCAGGTATCCCCTGGCGGAACTCCTCAAGGCGTGCCGGGCGTTTCCGCTCCCCTCCCGACGCAAGATCACCATCGAGTATGTCATGCTCGGCGGGGTGAACGACACGCTGGAGGATGCGAAGCGGCTCCTGCGGCTCATCAGCGACATCCCCAACAAGGTGAACCTGATCCCGTTCAACGAGCACGAGGGGTGTTCGTTCAAATCCCCGACCAGGGCGGCCATCGACGCCTTCCACAAGTACCTGATCGACCGGCACGTGACCGTCATCACCCGCGACAGCCGGGGCGGGGACATCTCGGCAGCCTGCGGACAGCTCAAGGGGAAGCTGGCGAAGAAGTGAGGCGTGAACGTGAGAACCGAGCGCCCCGCTACGCTCAGGGTGCCGCTCGCACTGTCGCCGTACGGCTCATTGCGCGCCGGCCCATAAACTCGCCCTGACGGGCTCAGACAATATGGGCCGGCTTTGCTTCATTTCGCCTACTGCGACTGGCGCTCGGGCACAAGAGCTCCGCGCGGCACTCGGCTCTCACTGATTTGTGTGAAACCCAACGTAAAGGAGGCATCATGGCTGAAAAGGTAATCGGCGTTATCGGCGGGAGCGGACTGTACGAGATGGAGGGGCTGACCGAGGTGGCTTCCGTGCGCGTCGATACCCCCTTTGGCGAGCCGTCGGACGAGTTCGTCACCGGCGTCCTCAACGGGGTGCGGATGGTCTTCCTCCCCAGGCACGGCAGGGGGCACCGCCTGCTGCCGTCGGAGGTCAACTACCGGGCCAACATCTACGGCATGAAGAAGCTGGGGGTGGAACGGATCATCTCGGTCTCGGCCGTCGGGAGCCTGAAAGAGGCCATCGTGCCGGGTCACATCGTCATTCCCGACCAGTTCATCGATCGGACCAAGGGGGTCCGGGCGGATACCTTCTTCGGCAACGGGATAGTAGCCCACGTAGCCTTTGCCGACCCGGTCTGCGCATCGCTTTCCAACGTGCTGTACGAGGCGGCCCAGCGGGCAGGGGCCACGGCCCATAAAGGAGGAACCTACGTCTGCATGGAGGGGCCGGCCTTTTCCACCCGGGCCGAATCGTTCATGTACATCGGGCTCGGGGCCTCCATCATCGGCATGACCAACCTGACCGAGGCCAAGTTGGCCCGGGAGGCGGAGATCTGCTACGGCATCATCGCCCTCTCCACCGATTACGACTGCTGGCACGATGCCCACGAGGACGTGTCGGTAGAGGCGGTGATCCAAATCATCAAGCAGAACGTGGTCATGGCCAAGAGCATTATCCGCCACGCAGTGGCAGATATCGCCGGCGAGCGGAGCTGTCCCTGCGCCTCTGCCCTCAGGTACGCCATTATCAGCGATCCGAAGGTGATCCCTGGCGAGACGCGGCAGAACCTGGACCCGATTATCGGGAAATATCTGCCAGACTGAGGTGCGGCAGCGCGTCGAGAACCTCGCCGGGAGCATTGCCGGTGAGCTTGTCGAGAATGGAGAGGAACCCTTGGGGGAGCGGGGCAGTGATGCTCAGCTCCCTTTTGTTTTCCGGATGCCGGAGCGAGAGGAAGAATGAGTGGAGGAGGTGTCCGGTCTGGTACGGCAGCGGGGTGCCGCCGTAGCGGCGGTCTCCGAGTATCGGGTGACCGATCTGCTGGAGGTGCCGGCGGATCTGGTGCGTTCGGCCGGTTACGGGGACCAGGGAGAGAAACGCCCCGGCATCCCCCTGGAAAAGGGTGCGGAAATGGGTCGTGGCCTCCTTGCCGGCCAGCGGGGCATCGATGATCCCCCCGTCAGGCACCACACCCGGAACGACGGCAAGGTAGATCTTGCCGAGGCCTACTTCCTTCACCACCCGGCCGAACATCCCTGCGGCCCGGGAGCTCTTGGCAAGGATGATGGCGCCGGACGTCCCCCGGTCGAGCCGGTTTACCGGCCGGAGCCGGCAGGGGGTCCCCCGTGCCTCCAGGAACCGTTCGGCAACGGCCAGCAGGGTCGGTTCCTCCTCCCCGGTTTTGTGCACCGGCAGACCGGCCGGCTTGTTGGCGACGATCACCAGGTCGTCCTCGAAGAGGATCTCCAGGAGGGGGGGGGACGAGGTCAGCAGCTCCCTGGTCCGAGCGCTCTCCTTCATCGTGACCACGTCGCCCCGCACCAGCATGGTCTCTGCGGCCGCTGCGCCGCCGTTCACCAGCACGTGTCTGCCGGTGATGAGCTTGCGGCGATAGGCGGCGGGGGCAGCGGGGAGAAGTGAATGGAGCAGGCTTTCGAGCTGGCGGCAGTGGTCCGGTTCGGCAATGGCAAAGGTGAGCATGGGAGGACTATACCCCTTCCGGCAGGCCAGGGCAAGCGTGCCGGTTGAATGACAGCAGCTGGTGCTCGGGCAGAGGCACTCCGTCGGCGCGGCATCCGTCACGGGGCGAGGAAAAACCAGATAGGACTTGACCTGACCAGGAAGGCACAGTATATGAGTATCCAGGGCTGAAACCTTGCCCAGCAACGGCCGACGCCGATTTAGAACATAAAGGGAGAGTGGGATGGGAATACTTGTTGTCGGCTCCGTGGCCATCGATTCGGTGGAGACCCCGTTTGGCAAGGGAGAGAGCGTTTTGGGCGGGTCTGCGACCTATTTCTCCACTGCGGCGAGTTTCTTCACCGACGTGAATCTGGTGGGGGTGGTGGGTGAGGACTTTCCCGAGGAGCATATCGCGTTTCTCCGTTCCCGGAACATCGACCTGCAGGGGCTGGTGCGCGAGCAGGGAAAGACCTTTCACTGGAAGGGGCGCTACGGGTTCGATCTGAACGAGGCCCAGACCCTTGAGACGCACCTGAACGTCTTTGCTGCGTTCCGTCCCCAGGTGCCCGAGGCGTATCGGGACGCAGAGTATCTGATCCTTGCCAACATCGATCCGGAACTTCAGCTTGAAGTACTGAGCCAGGTCCGGAAGCCGCGGGTGGTCGCCTGCGACACCATGAATTTCTGGATTTCGTCCAAGCCGGAAGCGCTGAAGGAGGTCGTGGCCAAGGTCGATTTCCTCATCATCAACGAGGGGGAGGCGCGGCAACTCTCCGGCGAGGTCAACCTGGTGAAGGCGGCCCGCGCCATCATGGCACTGGGGTGCAAGAATCTCATCATCAAGCGTGGCGAGTACGGGGTGCTGATGTTCACCGGTACGTCGGTCTTTGCCGCGCCTGCCTATCCGTTGGAAGAGGTCTTTGATCCGACCGGCGCCGGGGATACCTTTGCCGGTGGTTTCATGGGGTATCTGGCCAACACGGGAAACCTCTCGGAGGAAGGGATCCGTCAGGCGATCGTCTGCGGCAGCGTCATGGCATCATTCACCGTGGAGGACTTCAGCCTGAATCGACTGAAGCGGCTAGAGTACCCGGAGATCGAGGCCCGTTACCGGAGCTTCAAGGGGATGACCCACTTCGAGGGACTTGCCGCCGGTTAGCGTCACGGCACTCCTGCAGATTGACACTGCCAGGTGAATCTGCTACGTATACGCCTGCTCTAGCAGGATGTTGAAAACCTCAGGTTGCTCAAAAATGGTCAGATCGTCGCACCCGCAGCAAGCTCCGCGGAGGCGTAGCAGCGCTACGCCGCACAAGGTAGCTTGCGAGGACGGCGGCGAGATGGCTGTTTTTCAGCAACCTGCTGGAATACGCTCATCAGGAGGCTCGCTGCCGGCCGACAGGTCTGTCCGCCGGGGGGTTCCCATGGAAATTCGCCGCCTTTTGTTCCTCAGCATAGCGCTCCTCCTTGCGCTTACCTCCTGCAGTATCACGTCGACTGCCCGGAAGCAGGCGTCCTACCATTTTCAGATGGGACAGTCTCATCTGGCTGAAAACAACCTGACCGGAGCTCTTGTCGAGTTCAGCCAGGCCGAGTCGCTCTATGCGGACGATCCGGAACTCCTGAATTACCTCGGCCTCACCTATCTGCGTAAGGGAAAATTCGAGATCGCCGAGCAGAAATTCCGGCGGGCATTGGAACTGAAGCCGGATTATTCCGACGCCAGGAACAATCTGGGGCTCGCCTGTCTGGAGTTGAAGCGGTGGGATGAGGCGATCTACCAGTTCAAGCTGGTGACCGAGGACATCTTTTACCTCGACCAGGCTGCCGCGGCAATCAATCTGGCCCTGGCCCTTTCGGGGAAGGGGGAGTTTCAGCAGGCGCTCGCCATCCTCAGGCCACTGGTCAGCAACTATCCGCGCGATCCCCGTGCCCGCCTGAATCTCGGTAAGGTCTATTTCTCTCTGGACAAGCTCGATCTGGCAGTCATCGAATACCGGAAGGCTGTGGAGCTCTATCCGGACTATGCCAGTGCGCACTATAATCTTGCCTTGGCCTATCTGAAGCTGAAAGACAACGCTTCCGCCCGTTCCTCCTTCCGGGAGGTGGTGCGGATTTCTCCGGATGCCGAGATCGGGCAGTTGTCCCGCGAGTATCTGGACCTCATGAAGTGAGCGAAGCTGTGTCCGAGTCGCCGGAACAAAACAGCGCCGATCGTGTGATCGGAGCTACTCTGCAGGATCTGCGGATTTCCCGGGGAATAAGGTTGGAAGAGGTTTCCCAGGTTACCAGGATCGGGAAGGGGTATCTCGAGGCGATCGAAGAGGGGCGTCTGGACAAGCTCCCGAGCGGTGCCTACAGCCGCGGGTTCATTCGCCAGTATGCCCAGTTCCTCGGTCTCGGAGAGGCTGAAATTGCTGCCCTGCTGGCCCCTCCCCCCCAGGAGGGCGGAGAAGAGCCCCCGGTCAACCCGGCGAAGCGGACCGAGCGGCGTGAGCGGCGGCCGGTGAACCTGAAGGGGAACTGGCTGATTTCGGCGCTCCTGCTCGCCCTGGTGGCCCTGATCGCCCTGGTGACCGGTGACCGCCGCCCAGACTCCCCGGTCAAGGCTCCGGCCGTGGTCGATCGATCGCTCCCGGCTTCGCAGCCCGCGGCGGTGAAACCGGGACAACTCGTTGTGAGCAGTGCGCGGAGGGAATCAGCTCCGCCGTCGGTTGCGCCTCTCCCCGGGCAACGGCCGGCTACCGGTTCACAGGGAGAAGCGGCAGGCGACGGCGTCGTGCTCCGCCTCAAGGTTATCCATGACAGCTGGCTCTCCATGACCATCGATGACGCCCTTTCTCAGCAATACGAACTCAAGAGCGGGGACGTCATCGAATGGAAGGGGGAGCGCAGTTTCATGCTGGATGTGGGGAACGGTGCCGCTTTCGAGGGTGAATTCAACGGTAAGCCGATCCAGTCCCTTGGTGAGGCTGGCAAGCCCGCCCATGTGGTGCTCAAGGCCAACGGCCAGAGCGAGCAGTGACGGCTCGCGGACCCATTAGAGGAGTTCCGATATGCAGGTGGTTGCACGGTGCCGCAAGTGCGGCAAGGTAATGAAGAGCGTACGGGTTGACAACTACCGGGTGAAGATGACCTGCAGTTGCGGGTTTTCCGACTTCAGGACGATGACCGAGCGGGTCAAGACGGTCAATCCCTTTTTCCACAAAGCGAGCTTTTCACCGTTCCTCGAGGACGAAAAGGGGAAGATGGTCCTCAGTATGCAGCGGGCCAACCGGGAACACATGGAGATCATCTCTCTGGAAGAGATCAGCATGCTCGTCTCGTCTGATTTCGACCTCCCCCAGGTCCTTCAGCAGATGGCCAGCAAGGTGGCCAACCAACTGAAAGTGAGTGTCTGCAGCATCTATCTGATGGAGGGGGACGAACTGGTCCTGGCAGCCACCCACGGGTTCGACCAGTCGTGCGTCGGCAAGATCAGGATTCGGGTCGGCGAGGGCATAACCGGCACCGTGGCGAAGGACCGGCAGTACATCTCCCTGGACATGGCCTCCAAGGATCCGCGGTACGTGAACTTCGAAGAACTTCATGAAGATAAGTACAACGGCATGCTTTCCTTCCCCATAGCCGACAAGAATGAAGTCTTCGGGGTCGTCAATCTCAATGCCACCTCCATCAAGACCTTTTCCGAGGACGAGATCTATTTCGTCTCCATTATCTCCAACCTGCTCCTTACCGCGATCAAGCTGCGCCGGACCGTTGCCGCCGGAAAAGCGGCCGCGCCGGTGACTTGACACCGGTAAATGCCATGCTACAATCCATCCGTTATGGGCTATTCATTGGAGAGTTGTGTGGCAAAGCAGATAAAGAGAATACTGGTCGTAGACGACGAAGAGAATGCCCGGATCGGGCTCTCACGGCTCCTCGCCCAGGAGGGTTTCCTGGTGGAAAGCGTGGCCAACGGCTACGAGGCGCTGGATTATCTCAGGCAGCAGGACGTGAACCTGATCGTCACCGACATCAACATGCCCGAGATGAACGGCATCGCCTTTCTCCGGGAGTTGAACAAGCACTTTCCCAAGAGCAACGTCATCATGATCACCGCCTATGGCGGAGTGGAGTCGTACATCGAGGCGATGAATCTGGGGGCGTTCGAGTATATCAATAAGCCGGTGAAGATCGACGAGCTCAAGTCGATACTGAAAAAGATCTTCAAGGAGACGACCCACTGACGGCGAGACGGCCCGGTGCGGCACTTCTTTGAAAGGGGACATCATGAAGGACTTCAAGACGATTCTGTTCGCCAACGATTTTGCCGAAACCTCCGAGGAGGTATTCGACTACGCCCTGACCATGGCAAAGAAATATGACGCCAAGCTCCTGATCGTCCACGTCATCAATGAACCGGTCGATCTGCGTGGCTTCTATGTCCCGCACATCTCCTTCGAAAATCTGGAAAAGGAGATCGCCGAGGGGGCGGAGAAGATGATGGAGAAGTTCTGCCGCACCAAGGTCAAGGATTTTACCAACTATGAGACGTTCATTCTCTCCGGCATCCCGTACGAAGAGATCATGAAGAAGGCCGACGAGACCAAGGCTTCGCTCATCATCATGGGAACCCATGGCCGCCGGGGGCTGGACCACATGCTGTTCGGCAGCACTGCGGAGCGGGTCGTGCGCGGTGCCGGTTGTCCGGTACTGACCGTCCGTCTTCCGTAGAGTCCCTCTTGTTGCACCCAGCATCACGATCCGGGATGGGCAGCCAGCGCTGCCCTTTTCTGTGTCCGTGACCGGGCCCAGCTGAGGGGGGAAGCCCTCAACAGCAGAATTTGTGATAACCGCTGACAGGAACCTATAGCAATGCCCAGGGACGGAAAAAAGAAAAAGGCAACACTGCTCGTCATCGACGACGAGAGGGTCATCCTCGATCTCACCTCGATCATTCTCCGCAACCGCGGCTACCAGGTGCTTACCGCCAGCGATGCCGCCACCGGCCTCGCCCTGGTGGAAGAGTCCAGACCCCAGCTGGTCCTCCTGGATTACATGATGCCCGGCATGGACGGGCTCACTGTCCTCCGCCAGATCCGGTCGTCCTACCCCAATACCTATGTCATCATGTTCACCGGCAAGGGGAGCGAGGAGATCGCCGTCGAGCTGATGAAGGCCGGGGCGTCCGACTACATCCTCAAGCCGTTCAACAACCAGAACCTGGCCGATCGCATCGAAGGGGTGCTCAGGGTCCGCGAGGTCGAGCTGCACAACCGGGAGCTCCTGACCGAACGGGAACGGCTGATCGGGGAGATCGAGGAGTGGAACCGGGAGCTTGAATCACGGGTGCAGGAGAAGAGCGAGGCGCTCCAGCGTGCCCAGGTGGAGATCGTCCAGTCGGAGAAGCTGGCGACCCTCGGCTACCTGGCCGCCGGCATGGCCCACGAAATCAGGAATCCGCTCAACTCTATCAGCCTCTTCGTTCAGCTGATCCGGAGCGGTCTTGATGAGCACGAGCAGCAGGAGTACATCGAAAAGATCCTCAACGAGGTGGACCGTATCGACGGCATCCTCCGGAAGCTCCTGGATGCGGCCCGGCGTCCCAAGTACGAGATCAGCGATGTGCAGATCGACCGGCTGATCGACCAGGTGCTGGAGATGTTCCGCCCCCAGATGGACCTGCAAGGTATCCGGGTCGTCCGCGAGTTCCGGACGCTCCCCGGAGCTCTCAAGGCCGACCCGTCGGAGATCGAGCAGATCTTCACCAACCTTTTCCTGAACGCCATCCACGAAATGCCGGCCGACGGGACGTTGACGGTGCAGCTCGACTGCGACGACCGCGACGTCATCATCCGGGTGGGAGACACGGGGAAGGGGATTCCGAAAAAGCACCTCCCCAACATCTTCGACCCGTTCTTCACCACCAAGAGCAAGGGGACCGGGATGGGGCTCTCGGTGGTCCTGCGTATCGTCAAGAACTACAAAGGGAAGATCGAGGTGGAGCAGAGCGGCGCCAACGGGACGACCTTCTGCGTCAGGCTTCCGCAGGTCGGCTCGGCGCACTGATTCTGCACCCTCCACGTGACGGTTCCGACGTGGCGAAAACTGTCGGGAGATAGCATGGCCGCGACGGAAACATCGATACTGATCATAGATGACGACCCGTTTTTCCGGAGGGTGCTGGGCGATGCCTTCAGGGGGAGCGGCTTCCGCGTCATCACGGCCGAAGACGGCAAGGAGGGGATCCGTCTCTACCTCGAGCACCGGCCGGCCGTGGTCCTCTGTGACCTGGTCATGCCGGGGATGGGCGGGGTCAGCACCTGTCAGGCCATCGCCGCTGAAGCGGCGCCGGGGGAGCCGGTGATGGCCCTGCTCACCTCCATGTTCAAGGAGCCGCCGCACGAACATCCGACCGCCGAAATGGGAGCCCGCGTGCATATCCCCAAATTCTGCAACCCCGTCGACATCGTCGTCATCGTCGAACAGTTATTGACCCGGGAACGACTCCGGGCGGACAACGCCTCCTGACCCCATGCCGTTTATCCTGCGCAATCTCACCCTTCCGTTCGACCATCCTGCCGAAGCCCTGTCATCGGCGCTCTGCGTCCGGTTCAACCTTCGTGTCGATGCCATCCTCTCGCTGCAGGTGCTGAAGCAGGGGCTCGACGCCCGGAAGAAGCCGCGCGTCAAGGCGGTCTATTCGGTGCAGTTCACTGTTGCCGATGAAGCGGCCTTCTGGCAGGCGCACGGCGGCGATCCCGACCTGGACCGGGCCGCGGAGCCCGTCCGGCTGGCCTTTCCCCGGCTGCAGCAGGATGGGCGGATCGTCATCGTCGGCATGGGACCTGCCGGCCTCTTCGCGGCACTCCGTCTCACCGAGTACGGCCTTCGGCCGATCGTCGTGGAGCGCGGCCGGCCGGTCGAGGAGCGGCTCAAGGACGTGCAGACGTTCTGGAGCCGGGGGCTCCTGGAGCCGGAGAGCAACGTCCAGTTCGGCGAAGGGGGGGCCGGGACCTTCTCCGATGGCAAGCTGACCACCCGGGTGCGCGACCCCAACCTCGGCTACGTGCTGGAACAGCTGGTCAGGTTCGGGGCGCCGCCGGAGATCATCTCCCAGGCCAAGCCCCATATCGGCACCGACCGTTTGCGTGAGGTGGTGACCGGCATCCGCGGCCATCTCCTTGACCAGGGGGCCGACATCCGTTTCCGGTGGCGGCTGACCGGCCTGCTGGCGGAGGGAGGACGCATCCGGGGGGTCACCGGGGGGGACGGTACGGACCTGGCGTGCGATTTTCTGGTCATGGCACCGGGGCACAGTGCCCGCGACACCTACCGCCTCCTCCTGGAGAGCGGCGTCTCCCTGGAGCGGAAGCCGTTCGCCGTGGGGGTCCGGGTGGAGCACCCCCAGGAGCTGATCAACCGGATCCAGTACGCCATCGCCAGCCATCCCCGGCTGCCGGCCGCAGACTACCGACTGGCGTACAACAACGGTACGAACGGCCGCTCCGCCTACTCGTTCTGCATGTGCCCCGGCGGGGTGGTGGTTGCCGGCGCCTCGGCCCCGGGGCAGGTGGTGACCAACGGGATGAGCAACCTGCGTCGCAACGCCCCGTACGCCAACAGCGCCCTGGTGGTGAACGTCCGGGAGGAGGATTTCCCGGACAGCTCCCCGCTGGCTGGGGTGGCGTTCCAGGAAGCGTTGGAGCAGCGGGCATTCCGGGCCGGCGGCGGGGGGTACCTGGCCCGGGCGCTTAACCTCCTCGCTTTCGTGGGGGGGTTGGGGGGGGGCGGGTGCCGCTCAAGCTACCGGCCGGGGGTGGTGGAGACGGAACTCGGCGACCTGCTCCCCGGATTCGTCACCGATACCCTGCGGGAGGGGCTGGTCGCCTTTGACCGGCAGATGCGCGGTTTTGTCTCCGCCGAGGCAACCCTGGTAGCTGTCGAGAGCCGGACCTCGGCGCCGGTCCGGATCCTGCGGGGGAGCGATCTCCAGTCGGTAAGCCATCGGCGGCTCTACCCGGCCGGCGAGGGGGCCGGGTATGCAGGCGGCATCATGAGCGCGGCCCTGGACGGCATCCGGGTGGCGGACGCCATTGCCGGAACGATCATGGCCGGCGACTCCGATGGCATATCCTAGTCCGAGCGAGGCGGGCACGAGATGAAAATTTCCATCGTCATTCCAGTGTACAACGAAGCCGCAACCATCGTGCAGGTATACGACAGGGTCAGGCAGGTTGCCATGGACAAGGAGATCATCATCGTGGACGACGGTTCGCTGGACGGTACCCGCGACCAGTTGCGGCGTATCGACGAACCGGGGACGAAGGTCATCCTGCACGAAAGGAACATGGGGAAGGGGGCGGCCCTCCGGACCGGTTTCCGCGCCGTAACCGGCGATGTCGTCATCGTGCAGGATGCCGATCTGGAATATGACCCACAGGATTACCACAAGCTGCTGAGGCCGATCGTCGAAGGGAAGGCTGATGTGGTCTACGGCTCCCGCTTTGTCGGCGGAGACCAGCACCGGGTCCTCTTCTTCTGGCACATGGTCGGCAACCGCCTGTTGACCCTCCTCTCCAACATGCTGACCAACCTCAATCTGACCGACATGGAGACCTGCTACAAGGTCTTCCGGAGCGACGTGCTCAGGCAGGTAGAGGTCGAAGAGAACCGCTTCGGCTTCGAGCCGGAGATAACGGCAAAGGTGGCCAAACTCGATATCCGGATCTACGAGGTCGGCATTTCATACGCCGGACGGAACTACCACGAAGGGAAAAAGATCGGGTGGCGGGACGGGATCTCCGCCCTCCGCTGCATCCTGAAGTACAACCTGTTACGGTGATCCATGACGTTCGATGGGGAGCCCTCAGCCGTTTCCCCCCCGCTTCCTCGCCAGGCATTATGCCTCTCCCCAGTCCCCGCAGCGAACAATCCTTGCAACCCGCTGGATCGATCAGTATTATGCGTACAGGCTGAACTCTTGTCCGTTTCGCCGGTCAATATCCCGCATCTCCCGAGCCGTTCCCTGTCGACGCCGCGCAATCTGCCGGGCGATGCCGACGCAACTGATAACTAATACCGTTAACGAAGGAATATTTCATGCGCAAGATATACGTGAGCAGCATCAAGGACCGTGACCAGGTGGACGAGGTCTTCCTCGTCAAGGAGAAGATCACGGCCATGGCCAAGAACGGTAAACCGTACCTGACCCTGCGGCTCATGGACAAGAGCGGCGAGGTGGACGCCAAGGTCTGGGACAACGTGGACGAGGTGGGGGCGCTCTTCGAAAAGAACGACTTCATTGGCGTGCGGGCCAAGGCCTCCGTCTATCTGGGGAAAATGCAGCTCGTGATCTCTGACATGCGGCGTGTGCCGGACGAACAGGTGGTGCTGGCCGACTTCCTCCCCGAGACCCCCCGGGACATCGAGGAGATGGCCGCCGAACTGCTGGCGCTGGTGGAGAGCCTGGCCAATCCGCATATCAAGGCGTTGCTGAACGCCTTCTTCGGCGATCCCTCGTTTCTGGCGCTCTACAAGGTTGCGCCGGCAGCAAAGGGGATGCACCACGTCTACCTGGGGGGGCTCATGGAGCACTCCCTGGCGGTGGCCAGGCTGGTGGACGCCATCAATCCCCTCTATCCCGGCCTGAACCGGGACCTCCTGGTGGCCGGCGCCCTGCTCCACGACGTGGGGAAGGTGCGGGAGATGAGCTATGTCCGGGCCTTCGACTATACGGACGAGGGGAAGCTGATCGGCCACATCACCATCGGCGTGGAGATGATCCACGACCGGATCGCCGGCCTGCCGGGGTTCCCCCGGGATCTGGCCATGCTCATAAAGCACCTCCTCCTTTCCCACCATGGCCAGTACGAATACGGTTCGCCCAAGCGGCCCAAGACCCTGGAGGCCACGATCCTCAACTACCTGGACGACCTGGACTCCAAGATCAACGGCATCCGGACCCACATGCAGAAGGAGATCGACCCGCAGGCCCGCTGGACCGCCTACCACCGTCTGTACGACCGGTATTTCTACATGGACAACGCCATGGAGGACGAGGAATTCATCCCGCCGGCAGTGGAGGCCGTGCCGGAACCGGAGCCGGCGTCGACCCCCCCTGCCCAGCCCCGCTCCGAGCGGGCGCGTCCGGACGGTTTCAAGAATTCCCCCTTTGCGGCCCTGCAGGGGGAGAATCTCGACCTCTTCTCCCGATAGATGCGGCGTTTTGCGCGCCACGGTATACTGCTGCTCTTTTTCCCCCTCCTGCTGCTCTGCGGCGGTGGGGGGTGTCATTTCAACAAAGCGAGGAGTCCCATGATATTCGAGACCATCGTCGTCGGCCAGCTCGGGGTCAACTGCTTTATCCTGGCCGACCAGGAGACCAAGGAGGGGGTGGTCGTCGACCCGGGCGCCGACGCCGAGCAGATCCTGGCCATTGTCAGGGCCAAGGGGCTGACCATTCGGCACGTCATCAACACCCACGGCCATTTCGACCATGTGGGGGGGAACCGGCGGCTCCTGGCCGAGACCGGGGCAACCCTGATGATCCACGCCGGCGACGAGCCGTATCTGACCCGGGCTGCCAAGTCGGCCACCATGTACGGTCTCTCCGCGGAGGATTCACCCTCCCCCGGCACGCTGCTGACGGACGGGCAGATCATCCGTTTCGGCCGGCACGAGATCCGGGTGATCCACACCCCCGGGCACACGCCGGGAGGGTGCTGTCTCTACCTGGCAGAGGAGGGGATACTTCTTTCGGGCGACACCCTCTTTGCCGACTCCATCGGCCGGACCGATCTCGCCGGAGGGTCGTACGACGCGCTGGCCTCTTCCATCCGCGAAAAACTCTTCATTCTTCCCGAGGGCACCAAGGTCTATCCTGGGCACGGCCCGCTCACCACCATCGGCCACGAAAAGGCCCACAACCCCTATCTGGGGAAACAGTGAGGGGCAACTACTCAACGGAACAGGTGCAGCCATGCTGAAAGATAAAGAGATCGTCCTCTGTGTGTCCGGCGGCATCGCCGCCTACAAGTCCGCCGAACTGGTCCGCCTCCTGAAAAAGGCCGGCGCCAGCGTGCACGTCGTCATGACCCGCGCGGCCCAGGAGTTCATCACCCCTCTCACCCTGCAGACCCTGTCGGCCAACCCGGTCCACACCGAACTCTTCAACCTGATCGCCGAGCAGGAGATCGGGCATATCTCCCTGGCCGACCGGGCCGATCTCTTCATCATCGCCCCGGCCACGGCCAACGTCATCGCCAAGATCGCCAACGGCATTGCCGACGACCTGGTCACCACCACGGTCATGGCCACCAAGGCGCCGGTCCTGATCGTCCCGGCCATGAACGTGAACATGTACCAGAACCCCCTCTACCGCGCCAACGAGGAGCGGCTCCGTGCCCACGGCTACCGTTTCGTGGCGCCGGTCCGCGGCGAACTCGCCTGCGGCTGGCAAGGGGAGGGGAAGATGCAGGAGCCGCGGATCATCGTGGAGGAGGCGGTAGCTGCCCTCTCCCCCCGTGATCTGGAGGGGCTCCGTCTCCTGGTGACGGCCGGTCCGACCATGGAGGAGATCGACCCGGTCCGCTACGTCAGCAACCACTCGTCCGGCAGGATGGGGTACGCCATTGCCCGGGCTGCCCGGCGCCGCGGCGCGGACGTCACCCTGGTGGCCGGTCCCACCTGTCTGGAGGCGCCCTGGGGGGTCGAAACCGTGCCGGTGACCAGCGCCCTAGAGATGCGGGAAAAGGTCCTGGCGCTGGCTGCCGACGCCGACGTCATCGTCAAGGCCGCGGCCGTGGCCGACTACCGGCCGGCAGTGCGGGCCGGCGACAAGGTTAAGAAGAAGGGGGAGCGGATGACCCTCGACCTGGTGAAGAATCCGGACATCCTGTCGGAACTGGGGGCGCGGAAGAGAGCCGGACAGTGTCTTGTCGGCTTTGCCGCCGAGACCGCCGACCTGGTGGCGAATGCACGGTTGAAGCTGGAGGGGAAGAATCTGGACCTGATCGTTGCCAATGATGTCTGTGCGCCCGGAGCCGGCTTCTCGGTGGACACCAACATCGTCCGCCTGCTCTACCGTGACGGCAGGGACGAGGAGTTTCCCTGTCTCCCCAAGGACGAGGTGGCCGGGATCATTCTGGATCGGGTTCTTGGGATCAGGAACGAGGATAAAGGAACGAGGATAAAGGAACGAGGATAAAGGAACGAGGATAAAGGTTGCGAAATCTGGAATGATCTGTAAGGGGTTCCTCGAACCTCGAACCTCGCTGTTAACTCGACAGCACCTGCAACAGCAGCTTCGGCTCGCAGATGGCCGAGCGCATCTTCACCTGCAGCTCGCCCAACTGGTCGAGGGCCTGCTCCTTGCTGATCTTGTTGCTCCGGTAGAGGAGCCGCAGGTTTTTCCGCACCGCCTCGGCGGTCGCCAAGGCCCGCTCCCCCGTGGGGTCGGCGCTGAAATAGCGGGCATCCACGCCGTTTTTCAGGATATCGAAGACCGCCTCCTGGGCCAGGCTCAGAAATTCGTTTTTCTCCGACTCTTCCAGCGGGAAGCGGGAGGTGTCGTTGATGGTCTGGAGAACCTGCTGCCACTTCTCCAGCCGGCTCACCAGGAGGATGGAGTTGAAGATCCGCTTGTTGGTCCCGAAGGAGAAGAGGGTATCCGAGAGGACCCGCCGCAGCATCCTGTCGTTGGCCGCGAAGTGTTCCCTGGCCACCATGTTCCCCGTCGCCCAGATCTCCCGGTCCACCAGGGTCTCGAAACGCATCTCCCAGTAGGCATGCTTGAGGGTCAGGGAAGAGAAGCTCTCCATGGTCTTCATCGGCACGTAGTAGTTGTGGGCCACGGTGTCGGCGGCCAAGTGGGAGAGATAGCCGTAGGCGCAGGCCTGCTGCGGTTCCGGCCCCGCCTCCTCCAGGATCTTCATCCCCATGCTCCAGCGGTGGCAGTGGAGGAGGTAGTGGGTGAACTTTTTGCCGATGGTGATGTCGGCGGCGATGCAGCCGTAGAGGAAGTCGTTGGGATAGGCGCCGATGACGGCGGCGACGGCCGGCCGGAGCAGGTCGAGGTTGGCGAGGGCAACCGTCCCCAGGTGAAGGTGGATGCCGGCTCCCCAGGCGAAGGCGTCCTGGGGGATGGCGACGAGTACGAACAGAGCTACCAGAAACGTCATAGCTCTGCATCATAGGGAAAAGATGCAGTCATGTAAAGGAGTTTGCCGTGTCGGAGCGTGAGGAGCTGCTGGAGGAGTTGCGGTGTCTGCGGGAGTATGTGGCTGAACTGGCGGCGAGCGGGATGGAGCTGATCCCCCTCGATGCGGCCGATCCCGCCGCGGTGTCGCCGGAGCAGGCCACGGAGCCGGCTGTTGTCCCGGTGGCTGCCGAGTCGGCGCCGGCCTATGCTCCGTCCGCTGAGCCCGCAGAAGAGAAGCCGGAACCGCTGGAAGAGATCCGACTCGCCCTCGGCGAGTGCCGGCGCTGCCGGCTCGGCAACGGGCGGACCCGCCTGGTTTTCGGCAGCGGCAACCCGCGGGCCAGGCTCCTCTTTGTCGGCGAGGCGCCCGGGGAGGAGGATGCCCGGCAGGGGGAGCCCTTCGTCGACGAGGCCGGCCAGCTCCTGACCAAGATCATCCAGGCCATGGGGTTCAGCCGCGACGACGTCTACATCTGCAACGTCCTCAAGTGCCGGGTGCCGGAGGAGCAGCATCCTCAGCAGGACGAGGTCGAAGAGTGTCTGCCGTTCCTGCTCCGGCAGGTACGGGCGGTCGCCCCGGACGCGATCGTGGCGCTCGGCACCTTTGCTGCCCATGCCCTGCTCGGGAGCAAGGAGCCGATCTCAAAGCTGCGGGGGCATTTCCACGACTACCACGGCATCCCCCTCATGCCGACCTTCCATCCCGGCTTTCTCCTGCGCAACCCGGGCATGAAGCGGGAGGTCTGGGAGGACATGAAGCAGGTGATGAAACGCTTGGGGGTAGAGGCGCCGCACAAGGGGTAGCGCCCGGCCTCACTCCACCCTCTTCCCCAGTACCCGGGCCAGTTCGGAGGTCATGGCCTGCATGGTGTAGGGCTTCACGACGACGCCCGAGAAGCCGAACTGGAGATAGTCCGCGACAACGGCGTCGCCGGAATAGCCGCTGGAGACGATTATCGGCACCTCACGGTCACGCTCCCTGATCTCGGCCGCTGCCTCCCGTCCCCCCATGCCGCCCGGAATGGTAAGATCGAGGATCAGGGCGGCATAGGGGCGACCCTCCGCCAGCGCTCCCCTCTGCATGGCAACCGCTTCCCGCCCGTCCGCGCAGACATCCACCGCGTATCCCAGCTCTTCCAGCATCGTGACCGCCAGCGTTCGGATGATCTCTTCGTCATCCATGACCAGAATCCGACCGTTACCCGTCAACGGGGAGGGGACGGCGTCCTTCTCTTTTCCCGGCGGAGCCACGGCTTCCGCGGCGGGAAGGAGGAGGGTGAAACTGCTTCCGTCGCCGGGGAGGGATGAGGCGGTTACCATCCCGCCATGCCGTTTGACGATGGAGTAGACCGAGGCCAGCCCCAGGCCGCTCCCCTCGGATTTTGTGGTGAAATAGGGGTCGAAGACCTTCGGGAGGTGCTCGGCCGAAATGCCGCATCCCTGGTCGGTGACCACGATCCTGACATACCTTCCGGGCTGAACGGCATACTGGTTTCCTGCCTGCAGCAGCCGGTTCTCCATGACGAGCGTGACGGTCCCCCCTTCCGGCATGGCCTGCTTGGCATTGATCAGGAGGTTGTTGAACACCTGGCTCATCTGGCCGGGATCGGCATCGATCCACCAGATGTCAGGCGGCGCATCAACGACCCCCTTCACGTTGGCCCCCCTCAGGGCGAAGGCGAGGGATTCCTCGATGATCCGTTTCGTGTCGACGGCCTGTCGCACCGGCTCCCCTCCCCGGGCGAAGGTCAGGAGCTGCTGGGTCAGCTCGCCGGCACGCCTGGTTGCCTTCTCGCACTCTGTCAGGCAACGGGCCGCCTTGTGCCCCTCCCCGATCAGCATGCCGGCCAGGGAGATATTCCCCAAGATGCCGGTGAGGATGTTGTTGAAGTCGTGGGCGATGCCGCCGGCCAGTACCCCCAGTGACTCCAGCTTCTGGCCGCGGACCAGCTCCGCCTCCAGCCGTTTGCGGTCGGTGATGTCCCGGGCCAGCACCTGCATGGCCGGCTCCCCGTGATAGGTAAGGGGGGTTGCCACCACCTCCACCGCCACCACGGAACCGTCCAGGCGTACGAACAGCTCCTCCAGCGGCGGGACGGACTCTCCTGAAATCTCGGCCATTCTGATCCGTTTGGAGACCTCTGCGCGGTACTCCGGGTGCACCATCTCCAGGACCGGCCTGCCGATCAGTTCGTCGGGGGACGCCACCCCCAGCAGACGGCAGCAGGCGGGGTTGGCAAAGACGATACGCCCCTCCCGTTGCACGAAAATGGCGTAGGGTGATAGCTCCACCAGTTTCCGGTAGCGCATCTCGCTCTCCCTGAGCGACTCCTCCGCCTGGCGCGTCTTCGTGATGTCCCGGGAGATCCCCAGGACCCCGATCAGGTTCCCCCGACCGTCCCGCATGGGGGTCTTGATCGTCTCCAGGAGCTCCCTGTGCCCGTCGTCGGCAAAGGTGACCCACTCCTCGTTGATGCTCGGCCCTCCGGCCTCGATCGCCTTGCGGTCGTTGGCGCGAAAAGAATCGGCCAGCTCCCTCTCCACGAAGTCGTAGTCGGTCCTCCCCACGATCTCCGCCTCCGACGCGCCGAAAAAACGTTCGAAGCGGACGTTGCAGGTCAGGTAGACCCCGTCGGGATCCTTCAGCCAGACCAGGTCCGGGATGGTCTGCAAGAGCGTGCGGAGCCGCGCCCGCTCATTCTCGAGGGTCTGCTCCGCAACCTTGCGTTCGGTTATGTCCTCGACCACCTCGATGAAACTGCCAGGCGTACCATGCCCCTCCGCGAGAGGGACGGTGTGTATCCGGACCGAGAAGTGGCTGCCATCATCCCGCACCCCCTCGGTTTCCACCTGCGCGATCCCTCCTGTCGACGCAGAGACGACGCCGGGACAGTAGGGACAGGTAGCATCACGTTTTTCATACACCTCGTAACAGAGCCGGCCGATGAACCGGTCGGGCTCCCGTCCGAACCATGACGCAAGGGTGCGGTTGATCATGACGATCCGGTGGTTGCCGTCGATGAGCGAGATGCCGAGCGGAACGTTGTCCACCAGGGTGCGGTAGCGTTCCTCCCCCGCCGCCAGTTCCGTTGTCCGCCTGGTCACCGCTCGACGAAGCACGAAGTTCCAGACGGCAAGGGCTACGATCAGGAGGGCGGCCCCGCCAGAGACATAGGCGAAGTACTTCAACGAGGCCGCGGCGCCGAGACCGCTGCCGTACCATTTTCTTTCGATGGCCCGGTATTCTGCCGGGGAGATGGCGCCAAAGCCGTTTTGGACCAGTTGGAGCCGCGCCTCGTCTCCCTTCCTGACCGCACGATGGAACTCGCCGACGTCCAGCGGCTCGGAGGCCCTGAACTGATCGGCTATCCCCAGCTTGTTCAGGAAGTAGAGGGCAGGGGGCTTGTCCACCACGAAGACGTTGACCTTGTGTTCGGAGGCGGCCCGGATGATCGCCTCGTAGCTGGGAAAGGTGATCAGACGGGTGACGCCGTGGCGCGTCAGCAGATCGATGGCGGCGTCGCCATCCTTCACCGCCACGGGAAAATCCTTGAGCGAGGCGGCATCGGTGATGCCGGAAATGTCCCTCTGGAAGTAGACCGGGACCTCGATCTTCTGGTACGGTGGGGTGAAGTCCAGGAGCTTGAGCCGCTGGTCGGTCTTGAAGATCGTGTCGATGACGTCGAACTCCCCCGCCTCCATGCGGCGCAACGCCTCGCCCCACTCCATGGCGGAGAGTTCGATCCGGACGCCGCTCTTCTGCTCCCAGAGCCGCCACTGGTCCACCAGTATCCCCTGCAGCTTCCCGCTGGCGTCGAGAAAGGCGAAGGGGGGGTAGTTGTTGTCCATGACGACCCTGATGGGGCGTTGCCGCGGCTGTTCGGCAAGGACCGGCAGGCTCCAGGCCAGGAGCGCGAGGAGCATGATGGTGAAAAAGAAGCGGCGGGAGAGACCCTGAGCGACCATGTTTTCCCCGGACGTGAAATGGTGACGTGGCAGCTCCATGACCCGCTGCCTCGGTTGATGACTATATGATTTTTAAAGGGAAAAGGTCAATCGGACTTTTCCGCCGCCGGAGCCGGCCGACCGCAGTTGGCCACGGCGGAGTTCCCGGTTGACAAGATGCAAATCTCACGTACCATGGCGCCGTAGGACAACGCAGGGGCGAGATCCGCCCCCGAGTAGAGGTGAGACACACCGTGGAGTACATCGCCGATCTGCATATCCATTCACCCTTTTCCCGGGCTACCAGCAGGGAGAGCACCCTGGCCGGCCTGGCCGCCTGGGCGCGGATCAAGGGGATACAGGTCGTCGGCACCGGCGACTTCACCCATCCCGGCTGGCTCAAGTGCCTGAAGGAGGAGCTGGTGCCGGCCGAGCCGGGACTGTTCCGCCTGAAGGACGAGACGCGGCTCGCCTCCCCGCTGCCGGGGGTAGCGCTCCCTGACGGGCCGGTCCGTTTTCTCCTCACCGCCGAGGTGAGCAGCATCTACAAGCGTCTCGGCCAGGTGCGCAAAGTCCATAACCTCCTCTACGTCCCGGATTTCGCCTCGGCCGAGCGGATCAACGCCAGGCTCGCCGCCATCGGCAACATCGAGTCGGACGGCCGGCCGATCCTGGGGCTCGACAGCCGGGACCTTCTGGAGATCCTCCTGGAGCAGGCGCCGGAGGGGTTCCTGGTGCCGGCCCACATCTGGACCCCCTGGTTCTCCCTGTTCGGCTCCAAGTCCGGCTTCGACGTCATCGACGACTGCTACGGCGACCTGACCGGGCACGTCTTCGCCCTGGAGACCGGCCTCTCCTCCGACCCGGAGATGAACCGGCTGATCTCGGCCCTGGACCGCTACAGCCTCATCTCCAACTCCGACTGCCACTCCCCCCAGAAGCTCGGCCGCGAGGCGAACCTCTTCAGCACGGAGCTCAGCTTCCATGCCCTGCGCGACGCCATCAAAGGGAACCGGCGCGAGACCTTCCGCGGCACTGTCGAGTTCTTCCCGGAGGAGGGGAAGTACCATTTCGACGGCCACCGAGCCTGCAACGTCTGCCTCGACCCCCATGAAACGCGGCGGCTCGGGCTTCTCTGCCCGGTCTGCGGCCGGCCGCTCACCGTCGGGGTCCATCACCGCGTCATGGAACTGGCCGACCGGGAGGCGCCCCTCTACGGACCGGACGCCCCTCTTTTTTACAGCCTGATCCCGCTCCCGGAGGTGGTCGGCGAACTGCTCGGCGTCGGCCCCGCCTCCAAGGAGGTGATGCACCAGTACGCCCGGATCATCGCCCGCTTCGGCTCCGAGTTCAACCTCCTCCTCAAGGCCCCGCTGGACGAGATCGCCGACCACGCCCCGCTCCTTTCCGAGGCGGTCAGCCGCATCCGGGCCAGCCGGGTGATCCGCCAGCCGGGGTACGACGGCGAGTTCGGGGTGATCAGGGTCTTCGAGGAAGGGGAACGGGAACGGCTGGCCGGCCAGGGGAACCTCTTCGGCGACAGCGCGCCGCGCCGGGGGAGGAAGAAGAAGGAGCCCGCCGGGCCGCTGCCGCCGCTGGCCGCCCGGAAGGGCGGGGCCGCTCCCTCCGCGCCGACGGCCGCGGGGCCGAACCCGGAGCAGGAAGAGGCGATCCGCTGCGAAGGGGAAAAGATCCTCGTCGCCGCCGGCCCCGGCACCGGCAAGACCTACACCCTGGTGCAGCGCCTGGCCGCGCTCCTGGAGCAGGGGGGCGACCCGACCCGGATCTGCGCCATCACCTTCACCACCAGGGCCGCCGACGAGTTGCGCGCCCGGCTGGTGGCCAGCGTCGGGACGGCCGGGGGAGAACTCTTCGTCGGCACCTTTCACCGCTTCTGCCTCGACTGGCTGAAGCGGGGGGCGCCGGAGCTGACCGTGGTCGGGCCGGAGAGCCGGCAGCGGATACTGAAGCGGATCTTCCCGGAGCTGGGCGCCACGAGGCGGGAGGCCATCGCCGCGGAGATCGCCGATCATCTCGAACTCTCCGGCACCGGCAGTGCGCCGGCCGAGACGCCTGAGCCGGTGAGCCGCTACCTGGCGGAACTGGCGCGGCTGAAGGCCATCGACCTGGACGGGGTCATCCCCACCTTTGTCGGCCGGCTCTCCGCCGACCCCTCCCTTCTGCGGCAGGTGACGGCGACCGTCGGCCACCTCTTCGTGGACGAGTTCCAGGACCTGAACGCCAGCCAGTACGCGCTGGTGGAGCTCCTCTCTGCCACGGCGAGGCTCTTCGCCATCGGCGACCCGGACCAGGCGATCTACGGCTTTCGCGGGAGCG
Source organism: uncultured Geobacter sp. (assembly GCA_964431365.1). Taxonomy (GTDB): domain Bacteria; phylum Desulfobacterota; class Desulfuromonadia; order Geobacterales; family DSM-12255; genus Geomobilibacter. The sequence goes on from CAYSJJ010000052.1 coordinate 29,921, forward strand.
ACCTGAACTTCTTCTTCCGCCTGGCCGACCGCCCCGAGACCCGGCGGCTTTCGCTCGTCCGCAACTACCGCTCCGCGCCGGTCATCGTCGAGGCCGCAACGGAGGTCATCGGTCACAACAGCCGGCGAAGCGAGCTGCCGCTCACCGCCCATCTGGCCGGGCCGGGCGCCATCGAGCGGTACGAGGCGGCGACGCCGGCCGCGGAGGCCGAGTTCATGGTCCGCCGGATCGAGGAGCTGATGGGGGGGGTGGAGAGCTTCTCCCTCAACACCGGCCGTGGCGGCGACCAGGGGAGGGGGAGGAGCTTCGGCGACTTCGCCATCCTCTGCCGGCTCGGCAAGCAGGCGGAGGAGATCGGCCAGGCCCTGGAGCGGCGCGGCATCCCGTTCCAGCAAGTGGGTGCCACCCCCTTCTTCATGGCCCCGGCCGTGAGGCCCCTGTACCGTTTCGTCCAGGCGGCCGCCGGGACGGACGTCATCGCCGACTGGCTCCTCCTGGCCGCGTCCCTCCCGGGGATCGGCAGCGCCACGGTGGATCACCTGGAGGCGTCGCTGCCGATCAGCGGCGACTTCTTTGCGCTGCTGACAAGGATCGAAACGCCCCCGGCGGCCCGGAGCGCCCTGGTCGGTCTGCGCCGTTCGCTGGAGCGCTTCCTCGAAGTAGCGGCAGGGGCCGGGCTTGGCGCTGCCCTGGCCGGGGCGCTCGATTTTCTCGGCCTGGAACGGGGCGACGGCGCGGAGCGCCTCCTGACCCTCGCCGCCAGCTTCGGCAGCGACCTCTCCGCCTTTGCCAACCACCTGGCCCAGCTCTCCCTGGCCACGGTCTACGACGAGCGGGCCGAGGCGGTGGCCCTGATGACCATCCACGCCGCCAAGGGGCTGGAGTTCCCGGTGGTCTTCCTGGCCGGGGTGGAGGAGGGGCTCCTCCCCTGCACCCTGATGGGGAAGATGGACATCGAGGAGGAGCGCCGACTTTTCTACGTCGGCCTCACCCGCGCCAGGGAGCGGCTGCTCCTGACCAGCGCCAGCGTCAGGCCATGGGCCGGCGCCGGGCCGCGCAGTCCCTCCCGCTTCGTCGGGGAGATCCCGGAGCGGCTCATCACCAGGGGAGACGAGGGGAAAAGAGGGAAGGTTAAGAAGGACGCGGGGCAGCTGGAACTCTTCTGACAGGTCGCTGAAAAATAGCCATCTCGCCGCCGTCCTCGCAAGCTCCTCGGTGCGGCGTAGC
>CAYSJJ010000053.1:0-10711 GCA_964431365.1 uncultured Geobacter sp.
GTGGCGGTGAATGCATTGGGGCGCTGCAGCGCTCCGGTATTCCCTGATTTGAGGTGATTCAACTCTGTCGGTGAAATCGGATGCCCGATCTCTGCAACATTGGCGGAGTTTAGGATGTTTCCACTGGGATCGACGATGCGGATCGCGGTGATATGTTCCTGTGACTTTATCCTGGCAAGAATGGTGCGGACTTCCTCGGAGCGTCCGCTTCGCATCACATCCGAGATACTGTTCTTGATGGTTTCGGTGAGAAGAAGGGTATTCCGTTCCGTGATGCCGTTCACCAGCTCCTTTTGCAGGTTGAACGCAAAAAGGCCGGCAACGGTGATGATAATCACCACGATCATGCAGGTAAGGCCGAGAATTTTTACCTTCAGTGAATTCATACCGTCCTGTATGCTAAGAAAAAAATCTTGTTTTGGCCAGTAATTTAAGTCATTTAGCGGTTAAAATCACTTAATGGCCTGACCGGTTAGTACGCTATGATTAAGCAGTTGTTACGCTGCGGATGGATGCCGTCTTGTCTCCGTGTGTCAAAGTCTCATTAATTCGGGATGTTGTACAAAATTGCACTTACGCAACGGATACTTGACAATCGACCGCTTGAAACCTACTATGCCGTTCCCTTTCAACTGAAAGTCGATGTTATTCAGTACAAAGCAATCAGCTTGCCAAGAGGAGACAAGGGGTATAACCGTTACCGTATGCTATCCTGAGAGTTTGAACATTGGATTTGTCTGAAAAACATTGACGGCCCTGGCGGTTTGTGATTTTATCAACAAGTTTCAGGGGTAGGACGGTGACGTGAGGTACTATTTATGCATTGTGGCGGCGCTGCTGTTGTTTGTCGTGCCGGCGGCTGCAGCCTCTCTTCGGCCGGAAACCGTGCGGGTCGCCATTCTTAAGGGGGCCGACGGGGTTCGTCTGGACGGCAACGGGGTTTTGGCCACCGACGAACAGCGGATGCCCCTTCGGATTTCCCTGCCTGCCCAGGTGCGATTTCTGAAGGGGGGGGTGGCGATTCAGGGTAAGACCGTGAAAAGTTTGACCCTCGCGTCTCCTGCCACCATCAAGATAAACGGTAAACAGTACCGGGGGCTGATCGAGTTGCTTCCTGCCGATAAGGGGGGGGTGGTCGTAAACGAGCTTCCCCTGGAAGAGTATCTGGTCGGCCTCATAAATTGCGAGATATCGTCACAGTGGCCCATCGAGGCGGTAAAGGCCCAGGCGGTGATAGCCCGGTCCTACGCCCTGTACCAGAGAGATGCACGCAAGTATGCACTGTACCACCTGGAATCCAGCGTTCTCGATCAGGTGTACGACGGTGCCGATATTGAGGACAGTCGGGCTGTCCGCGGTGTGCAGGAGACCGCGGGTGAGGTCCTGACCTTTAACGGTGCCGTGATTCAGGCGTTCTATCATTCCAGCTGTGGCGGGCATACCGAGTCCGCCACCAATGTCTGGGGCGGATCCTTTTCCTATTTGCAGGGCGTTGCCTGCGCCTATTGTACCGAGGCGACCGCGGCGCACTGGGAAGCGACCCTGTCGCTGAAAAAGGTGGAAGCGCTCCTCAGGGCTGCCGGAGTTCAGGCCGCCGGACTGAAGGATGTCAGGGCCGGGAGTACCAACCCCAGCGGCCGACTGGAACAGCTGATGCTGGTGACGGCACGCGGGAGCGTACCGGTCCCGGCGGTGCTGTTTCGCAAGGCTGTTGGCTACGGCGTCATCAAGAGCACCCGATTCCGGATTGCCTCCCGGGGAGACGAATTGACCTGCTCAGGCATCGGCAACGGCCACGGCGTCGGCCTCTGTCAGTGGGGTGCCAAGCAGCGCGCCAGCGACGGATTCAACTACCGGGAAATCTTGAGCTACTACTATCCCGGCACCAAGCTGGTGAAGCTCTACAGCGACTGACCACATGCAGCTTGCCGACTTTGATTATGAACTCCCGACGGAACTGATCGCCCAGGAGCCGCTGGCGAGGCGGGACGATGCCCGGCTCATGCTGCTGGACCGGGCAACGGGTGGGCTCGACGAGAGGACGGTCGCCGCTTTTCCTGAGCTGCTCAATCCGGGCGACCTTCTGGTTCTGAACGATACCCGGGTCATTCCGGCACGGCTCTTGGGACGGAAAGAGAGCGGCGGCCGGGCGGAGATCTTCCTGGTACGCAGCTGTCCGGGAGAAGGCGAGACCTGGGAGTGCCTGCTCCGCTCCTCCAAGTCGTCGCGGCCCGGTACGCGGATCCTGTTGCCGGAAGGGATGACCGCAACGGTGACCGGCGATGGTGACGGTGAAACGCGGACCGTCGCCTTTGAGCCGTCCGACCGTTTCCCCGACTGGCTGGAGCGGCACGGGCGCATGCCGCTCCCTCCGTATATCCGGAGGGACGACGGCGCGTACGACAAGGAACGATATCAGACGGTTTTTGCACAGCGGGCCGGGGCCGTGGCGGCACCGACCGCCGGGCTGCATTTCACCCCCGGGCTATTGGAGGAGATCCGTTCCCGGGGGGTAACCATAGCAACGCTTACGCTGCATGTCGGACTCGGGACGTTCCAGCCGGTTCGGGTCGAGAATATCCATGAGCACCGGATGCATCGCGAGTTTTATCTGATTCCCGAGGAGACTGCCAGAGAGGTTTCTCTTCGGAAGCGCGAGGGCGGGAGGATTGTCGCTGTCGGCACCACCACGACCCGGGCGCTGGAGTATGCGGCCGGCGACGATGGAACCGTCAAGGCCGGGGCAGGGGAGGCGGACATCTTCATCTACCCCGGCTACCGGTTCAGGGTGGTGGATGCACTGCTCACCAATTTTCATTTGCCGAAATCCACGCTTTTGATGCTGGTGTCGGCATTCGCCGGCAAAGAGGCTACCTTTAGGGCATACAACGAGGCGGTCCGGCGCGGTTTCCGGTTTTTCAGCTACGGCGACGCCATGTTCATTTACTAGGCGCAGGGCACGAGGCACAAGGCACAAGATAGGATGTTCCACCGGTTATCTTGCGCCTTGCCCCTCTGCCTTGTGCATGAAGGCTGTTGATGGCGGCACTACAGTTCACATTACTCAAGCAGGACGGCAACGCCCGGCTCGGCTCCTTGACAACTCCCCATGGACAGATCGATACCCCCATCTTCATGCCGGTGGGGACCCAGGGGACCGTGAAGGCGATGACCCCTGACGAGCTGCGCCAGGTCGGTTCCCGGATCATTCTGGGGAACACCTATCACCTCTACCTGCGGCCCGGCCATGAGCTGGTCGAACGCCTGGGTGGCCTCCATCGATTCATGGCGTGGGACGGCCCGATCCTGACCGACAGCGGCGGCTTCCAGGTCTTCAGCCTGGGGGAGCTCCGCAAGATCACGGAGGAGGGGGTGCGGTTCCAGTCCCATCTGGACGGATCGTACCACCTGCTGACTCCGGAGCGCTCCATCGCCGTCCAGGAGGCGTTGGGGGCAGACATCATCATGTGCTTCGACGAGTGCCCTCCGGAGCCGGGTGACCACGCCTATGTCCACCGTTCCCTGGAGCTAACCACCCGCTGGGCAAGGCGCTGCAAGGAGGCGCACCGGCGGCCCGACCAGGCGCTGTTCGGTATCGTTCAGGGGGGCCTTTTTCCTGAACTGCGGGAACGGAGTGCCATGGAGCTCAGGGAGATCGGATTCGACGGTTATGCCCTGGGGGGTGTGTCGGTCGGGGAGGAGAAGTCCCGGATGCGCGAGGTGATGGCCTTCTCGGCGCCGTTCTTCCCGCAGGACCAGCCCCGCTACGTCATGGGGATCGGCACACCGGAAGATTTGGTGGAGGCGGTGGCGGCCGGGTATGATATGTTTGACTGCGTCATGCCGACCAGGAACGCCCGTAACGGCATGTTGTTCACCTCCTTTGGCCGGGTCTCCATCAAGCGGGGGGAATATGCCGCCGATGAGGGGCCGCTGGACCCGGAGTGCGATTGCTATGTCTGCCGCACTTACAGTCGGGCGTATCTGCGCCACCTGTTCCGATCGGGTGAGATCCTCTCATCGCGCTTGAATACGTGGCATAATCTGCACTATTATCTCCATCTGATGGCGCAGATGCGGCAGGCAATAGGAAATGGTCGTTTCGCGGAGTTCCGCCGGGAGTTCTATGCGAAGAGGCAAGGAGCGGAACAACCCGTGAAAGATGAAATATGACCGGTGCGAACGAAGATTCGTACGCGCAGTTTGATGACAGGTTACTGATCAACACACAACGGAGGTTTTAAGTATGCTTGGTTTAGCCTTTGCCATGGGGACCCCCCCGGGTGGTCCGGCCGGAGGCGGGCAGTCGGCGCTTTTGAATATAGTGCCGCTGGTCCTCATGTTCGGTATCTTTTACTTTCTTCTCATCAGGCCACAGCAGAAGCGGGCCAAGGAGCACCGCGCCCTGCTCGACGCCCTGAAAAAGGGGGACCAGGTGGTTACTGCCGGCGGAATCCACGGCAAGGTCTCAGCCATCGACGAAGCGGTCGTTACCCTTGAAGTTTCCACCGGGGTCAACATCAAGGTGGATAAGGGGCATGTCGCCCGGGTAGTCACCAAGTAAATCCGGCAGACGTCCGGCCGGCAGTAGATAATACCGGGATGCGGTCTTGTCGTACCCGTACCTGTTCTGAAAGGAGTACCCCGCATGGCGAAAGGATTTACGTGGCGCCTCAGCCTGATAATCCTCTTCCTTTTCCTGTCGGTTCTCTACATGGTTCCGACCCTGGTTTCCAAGCTTCCGTCGTGGTGGACCGGGCTTCTTCCCAAGGATAAAATCCACCTGGGCCTCGACCTTCAGGGTGGAACCCACCTGGTGTTGGAAGTGGACACGCCGAAAGCGGTCGAAGGGTCTCTGGACCTGATCGCCACCGACCTGGAGGATTCCCTCACTGCCCAGAACCTGCGCTTCAAGCGGATTGCCCGGGTAGCCGGTGACCGTGTCCAGCTCTCGCTCTATGACAAGGGGTCCAGCGACGAGGTCCAGAAACTGGTGAAGAAAAAGTACCCGGAGATGGAACTCCTGCCGCAGACCGAGGAGGGGGGCTTCATCAACCTCCAACTCCGGATGAACGAGAAGGTGGTCCAGGACCGGAAGGACAAGGCCGTTGCCCAGGCACTGGAGACGATCCGGAACCGGATCGACCAGTTCGGGGTCTCGGAACCGATCATCCAGCGGGAAGGGATCAACCACGTGGTTGTTCAGCTCCCCGGCATCAAGGATCCCAAGCGGGCCATCGAGCTAATCGGCAAGACGGCACGCCTTGAATTCAAGCTGGTGGATGAGAACATCAACGCCGCCACCGCCACCCCTGGCACTATCCCCGAGGACGAAGAGCTCCTGGTCGAGAAGAAGAGCGATCCCGCCACCGGGGCGGTGACCGAGATCCCCCTGGTGGTCAAGCGCAAGGCGATAATCACCGGTGACCTCCTGACCGACGCCCAGGTCAGGATCGATTCGCAGTTCAACCAGCCGTACGTGGCCATCGAGTTCAACTCCACCGGCGCCCGGCTGTTCGACCAGGTGACGGCCGCCAACGTCGGCAAGCGGTTCGCCATCGTGCTCGACAACACCATCTACTCCGCCCCGGTCATCAGGGAGCGGATCTCCGGCGGCAGCGCCCAGATTTCCGGTTCCTTTGCCGAGAAGGAGGCCGCTGACCTGGCCATCGTGCTGCGTGCCGGGTCGCTTCCCGCCCCGGTAAAGATCATCCAGAACTCGACGGTCGGTCCTTCCCTGGGGCAGGACTCCATCAGCAAGGGGTTGATCGCCGGTGCCATCGGCGTTGCGCTGGTGGTGGTCTTCATGCTCATCTACTACAGGCTGTCGGGCCTGATCGCCAACATGGGGATGATCCTGAACATCATCTACCTGATGGGGGCGCTGGCGGCCCTGGGGGCCACCCTTACCCTGCCGGGCATTGCCGCCATCGTCCTCCTGATCGGGATGTCGGTCGACTCTAACGTCCTCATCTTCGAGAGGATTAGGGAGGAGCTCCGGCTCGGCAAGACGCCACTGGCCGGCGTCGACTCAGGGTACGACAAGGCGTTTCTGACCATCATGGACTCCCACGTCACCACCCTGATCACCGCCGCGGTTCTCTTCCAGTTCGGCACCGGACCGGTCAAGGGGTTTGCCGTGTCGCTGAGCCTCGGTATCATCATCAACCTCTTCACCTCCCTGCTGGCAACCAAAGTGGTCTTCGACTTCTTCCTTAGCCGCGGCCGGGTACGGAAGCTGAGCATTTAGGGGGAGCCATACATGGAACTGATCAAGAAGACCAACATAGACTTCATCGGCATGCGGAAGATCTCCTTTGTCATCTCCGGCATCATCGCCATTCTCGGGCTCATCGGTATCGTCCAGGTGGCCCGCGGGGCGGCGAACATGGGGATCGACTTCTCCGGCGGGACCTCGGTCCAGCTCAAGTTCACCCAGCCGGTCCACATCGACCAGGCACGGTCCGCCCTGGCCAAGCACAACCTGAAAGAGGCCAACCTCCAGGACATCAAGGAGGGGAACAAGCTCCTGATCAAGGTGGGGAAAACGACCCTGGCCACCGGCAAGGCGGCCGATACCATCGAAGAGGTGTTCCGCAAGGAGTTTCCCGGTAACGCCTTTGTCGTTGAGAGCTCGACTGAGATCGGCCCCTCCATCGGCGACAAGCTCCGCAAGGACACGCTGGTGGCCGTGGCCCTCTCCATGCTGGGAATCATCATCTACATTGCCTGGCGGTTCGACCTCAAGTTCGGCATCGGCGCCACCATTGCCACCCTCCACGACGTGTTGGCCATGTTCGCCGTCTTCTTCGTCTTTAACAAGGAGATCAACCTCCTCTTCATCACCGCTGTCCTGACCATTGCCGGTTATTCACTCACCGACACGGTCGTCGTCTTCGACCGGATCCGCGAAAACCTGCACAAGAACCTGAAGGAGTCGATGTTCTCGGTGTTCAACAAGAGCATCAACGAGGTGCTGTCCCGCACCATCGTCACCTCACTCACCACGTTCCTGGCCGCCGTTTCCCTCTTTCTCTTCGGCGGTGAAGTCATTCACGATTTTGCCCTTGCGCTGGTCATCGGCATCGTGGTCGGAACTTACTCATCCGTTTTCGTCGCGAGCCCCATCGTATCCCTCTGGGAGGAGCGGGCGGTGAAGGCTAAAGCATAAAGGAAGGAGCAAGCCGTGAGCAAAGAGAATATCCTGTATGCGGTGATAGCCCTGCTGGCCGGCATCCTCGGCACCGTGCTGGTGCTGGGGGTGGTGAACAAGAGCAAGACCCCGGTGCCCGCTGGTGGCGGTGTCCCCATGGGGGCCGGTTCCCCCACCGACTACCAGGCCCGGATCGCCGAAGCGGAAAAGATCGTTGCCGCTGATCCGAAGAACTATCAGGTCTGGCTGCAACTGGGGAACGACTACTTCGACACCGACCAGGCCCAGAAGGCGGTCAACGCTTATGGCAAGGCCCTGGAGCTCGAGCCGAGCAATCCGAACGTCCCCAATGTCCTCACCGACCAGGGGGTCATGTACCGGAAGATGGGTCTGTACGACAAAGCGATCGCCAATTTCGAGAGGGCCATCAAGGTAGATCCCAAGCATCTGCAAAGCCTCTATAACCTGGGGGTGGTCTATGCCAATGACCTGAAACAGAACGCCAAGGCCATCGAGGTCTGGGAACGTTACGTGAAGATGGATCCGCTCAGCCCTCAGGGACAGCAGATCAAGGCGATGATCGACCAGCTGAAGGCCGGCGGCGGTCCGCCCAAGGGTGGCAGCTGGAAGTAATGGAAGAAGGAATCCTCGCCCCGGCGGGGATTTTTTCTTTGTGCAGTCGTACTCGCCCGTTGTTGCCGGCGAAGGTAGTCGTGCTCTGTGGCCGTATGGCTCTGCTGTGACAGGGTCGGTACCTCTGGGAGAGCGGCTCCGCGTGCGGCGACTTTCCCTGGCGTTATTGATCTCTTCGGAGAGAGGATTACAATGTATCCGGTCACTGAGCGGAGATGGTCGATTAAGGGTGCCGATCCGGTGGTCGTCGGTCAGCTCAGCCGGGATCTCGGGGTGGGGCGATGCCTGGCCACGGTCCTGGCAAATCGTGGCTATGGCGAGCCGGAGGCTGCTGGCGACTTTCTGGAGCCGACCCTGGCCGGCCTGAAAGACCCCTTTCTGCTCAGCGGTATCTCCGCTGCGGTGGGGAGGCTGTTGACGGCCCGGTGTCGCCGGGAAACGGTGTGCATCTATGGTGATTACGACGTGGATGGCGTCACTGCCACGGCGCTGTTGATCCACTTCTTCCGCCGGGTCGGGATTCTCTGCACGTATCATATCCCGCACCGGATGGAAGAGGGGTACGGCCTCTCCCGCGAAGGTCTGGCCTCCATCGCCGCGAGCGGTGCCACCCTGGTGGTCAGCGTGGACTGCGGCATCACGGCCGTGGATGAGGCCCGATGGTGCGCGGAGAACGGTCTCGATCTCATCATTACCGACCACCACATGCCCGGTCCGGAAATCCCGGCCGCCTTCGCGGTGGTCAATCCGCTTCAGCCGGGCTGCCCATCGCCGTTCAAGCAACTGGCCGGCGTCGGCCTCGCTTTCAAGCTGGTCATGGCGCTGCGCAGCAGGCTCAGGGAAGAGGGTGCCTTTGCCTCCGGCGGTGAGCCGAACCTCCGCGACTATCTGGATCTGGTGGCGCTCGGCACGATCGCCGACCTGGTCCCCCTGATCGGCGAGAACCGAGTCATTGCCCGGCATGGCCTGCAGGTGCTCACCACCTCCCGGAGGGTGGGGATTACCGCCCTCAAGGAGGTGGCCGGGGTCGACGGCGCGGTTACCTGCGGGGCGGTTGGTTTCCGCCTTGCACCCAGGCTGAACGCTGCCGGCAGGCTGGCCGATGCGGCCAGGGGGGTGGAACTCCTCCTGGCTGACGAGCCGGCGCGGGCAAAGGGGCTGGCCGAGGAACTGGACGCCGGCAACCGTGAGCGCCAGGAGCTGGAAAAGGAGATCTTGCGGGACGCCCTGGCCATGGTGCGGGACGATCCTGGAATGAAGGGCCGCCGAAGCATCGTGCTCTCCTCGGCCGACTGGCACCCGGGAGTCATCGGCATCGTCGCCTCCCGGATCGTGGAACTCTACCACCGGCCAACGGTGCTGATTGCCCTTCAGGAGGGAAACGGCAAAGGGTCGGGACGCAGCATCCCGGCGTTTCATCTGCGTGACGCCCTTGCTGCCTGCAGTGATCATCTGCTGAAGTTTGGCGGGCACCGGCAGGCTGCGGGGCTGGCCATCGACGAGTTGACCCTGGCAGCCTTTGTGGACCGTTTCGACGAGGTTGCCGCCGGTCAGCTCACCCCGGATGACCTTACTCCCGAGCTGTCGCTGGAAGGGGTGCTGGAGTCGGAGGAGATCTCAATAGAGCTGGTCCGGGAGCTGGAGCGGCTGGCCCCCTTTGGTATCGGCAACCCCGAGCCTCTCTTCCTCGTGCAGGGGGCGGAGGTGGAAAACCGCCGCGAACTGCAGGGGGGGCACCTGCGGCTCACACTCCGCTGCGGCGGGAGGTCGCTGACGGCCATCGGTTTTCAGATGGCGGAACGTTTCGCCGACCACGGGGTGGTGGACCTGGTCTGCTCCCCGCAGATCAATGAGTGGAAGGGCCGGTCATCGGTCCAGTTGAAGATCAGGGACCTTAAGCCAGTGACTGGGGACTAGGGACTGGAAACGACGTGAAAGGAACAAACGTGCAACGACAGGAACGCTTTGGGCGGGCCGACAAAGCGATGCAGATCGGTTTCTGGGCCAACGCCGTGCTGATGGTGATAAAGCTCCTGGCTGGGCATTTCGGTCGGTCCGAGGCGGTATTTGCCGACGGTGTGGAGAGCGCCTGCGACTTCGTGGCCATATTCGCCACCATGGTGGCACTCAAGATCGGCCGCAAGCCCTTTGACGAGAAGCACCCGTACGGTCACGGCAAGGCGGAGAGCATTGCCGCCATCGTCGTCTCGCTCGTCATCTTTGTCACCGGCGCAGGGATCCTGCTTCAGGCGGTGCATACCGTGATCGACGCCACCTATCAGACCCCGCAACTCATGGCTGTCGCGGCCGCCTTCGTGACTATCCTGATCAAGGAGTCACTCTACCGCTATTCGGTCCGGATCGGGAGGGAGCTGGAGAGCCCGGCCATCCTCGCCATTGCCAAGGATCACCGCAAGGATGCCCTTACCTCCATTGCCACACTGGTCGGCGTCACCGGCGCCTTTCTCGGCTTCCAGGTGATGGACCCCCTGGCTGCCGGCCTCACCGCCTTGTTTATCTTCCACATCGGCTGGGAAACGTTCAGCAATGCGGCTCACGACCTGATGGACGCCCAGCCGCCGGAGGAGATGCTGGTAACCGTTACGGGGCTCGCCGAAGGGGTTGCGGGGGTCGAGCACGTGCACGAGATCAGGGGCCGACGTTCAGGTCAGTACGTCATCATCGACCTGAAGCTGGAGATGGACCCCGACATGACGGTGAAACAGTCCCACGATATTGCCACGGCCGTGAAAAGGGCCATCTTCGAGCGGTTCCCCAACGTGGGTGACGTGATGATCCACATCAATCCCCACGACGACCCGGAGCATGAGGATCTGATACGGCTATAGGCCGGGGACTGGGGGCGTATACGCGATACGGCCGGGATTCGTCTTTATCGGCCTTGACTGGCCGGTGAAAACGGGT
>CAYSJJ010000053.1:10721-30230 GCA_964431365.1 uncultured Geobacter sp.
CCGAAATCCGAACTGAATCTGAAGGATGCCTTTGCCGGTGAATCCCAGGCCAACCGCAAGTACCTCGCCTTCGCCAAGCAGGCCGACAAGGACGGGTACCCCCAGGCGGCCAAGCTGTTCAGGGCCGCTGCCGAGGCGGAAACCATCCATGCCCACAACCACCTGCGGGCGCTTGGCGGCATCAAGTCGACGAGAGAGAACCTGCTGGAGGCGATCGCCGGCGAGACCCACGAATTCAAGAGCATGTATCCGGCCATGATCGCCGAGGCCCTGACCGAGAACGAAAATCAGGCGCTCCGCTCCTTCCAGTACGCCAACGAGGTGGAAAAGGTTCACGCCGCCCTCTATCAGCAGGCCCTGGATGCCCTGGAGACCAAGGGCGAACTGTACGACTTCTATCTCTGCCCGGTCTGCGGTCACACCGTGGCCAAGGAGGCACCGGAAACCTGCGTCGTCTGCGGCGCCAAGGGGAGCGTCTTTTTCAAGGTGTCGTAGTCGACCGTCTGCAACGTTGTGGTGCACCATGAAAAGCCGCCCCTGCCCAGTTTGGCAGGGCGGCTTTTTTTGTGATCCGCGTCCGCGAGTTTCAAAAGCCGTGGAGTGGATTATACTCAAGGGAACCTTTTCGCGTGCCGAGAGGAGTAAGGACGCGAAGGCGAGCGTCTGAACCTGATGCAAAGCTGTCGGGAGGAAGAGCATGACCGAACGTGCCGCTGTTGCACCGCTTGGCCAAAAGGCGCGGTGGGACGAGGAGCTGGCCTCCCTGGTGGAGATCGGCAAGACCCTGACATCCAGTCTGAACCTCAAGGAGGTTCTGGATATGATCATGGGCAAGGTGGGAGCGCTGCTCAAGCCGAAGCTCTGGTCGCTCCTGCTGGTGGACCGGGAGAGCGACGAGCTCTACTTCGAGATTGTGGTGTCGCCGGTGGCGGAGCAGTTGAAGCAGGTACGGCTCAAGATCGGGGAAGGTATTGCCGGCTGGGTGGCACAGCACGGCGAGCCGCTGCTGATTGCCGACGCCCAGAACGATGACCGGTTTGCCCGGCAGATCGACAAGCAGGTGGAGTTCACCACCCGCTCGCTCATCTGTGTGCCGCTCATGGTCCGGGGGCAGGTGCTCGGGGTCATCGAACTGGTCAACAGCCTGGAAGACAAGGGATACGGCGAGGCGGAACTCCGTATCATCTCGATCATCGCCGATTATGCGGCCATTGCCATCGACAATGCGCGCAACTATCAGCGGGCTTGCGAACTGGTCATCACCGACGACCTGACCGGCCTGTACAATGCCCGGCACTTCAACGCCATTCTCGATCGGGAGGTCGAGGCTGCGAAGCGGTACGGTCACCCGCTCTCCATGGTCTTTCTCGATCTGGACCGTTTCAAGCAGGTGAACGATACCTATGGTCACCTGGTGGGGAGCAGGGTGCTGAGCGAGATGGGGGGGGTGATCAAGCGGAACATACGGATGGTCGATTACGCAGCCCGCTTTGGCGGCGACGAGTACGTGCTGCTGCTCCCCAACACCCCCAAGTCCGGGGCGATGACCCTGGTGGAGAACCTGCGGAGGGTGATGCGGGGGGAGCGGTTTCATGCCGATGACGGCCGCGAGTTCCAGGTGACGGCAAGCTTCGGCATCGCCACCTATCCGGACGATGCGGCCTCGAACCTGGATCTGGTCCGGCTGGCGGACGAAGCGATGTACGCGGTGAAGGGAGGTGGCCGCGACGGGATCAGGGTTGCCAACCTTCCGTGACGTTTGTGTAGTTTGCTGGAGGCACCGACAACAAAGGGGGGGACAATCTGTCCCCCCCTTTGTTGTTCGCACTCAAATGTACCGCTGGTTCAGCTTATCGTCCTACCACCTCTCCGTCCCATGACAGGAGTTCGAGCACGAGCGCGTTGTTGCGTTCCACCCGATGGTGGTGGTCAGGTTCTTGACGCCGTTGTTGTGCGTGGCCGCGTTTACGGTCGTGGTGCTGTAGCCGGTACCGTGACAGGTGGCGCAGGTGACACGACTGAGGTGTGTCGAATGGTGCCCCGTTGCCGGCGGTATGGCGTGGCAGCTACCACATGCCGGCGTCGGTGCCGGTGTCGTCGGCGGCGTGACGGTGGCCAGCGTCGTGGCGATTGCCTGAACCTGGGTCGCGGTCAGGGTGGAGAGGTATCCCATGCCACCCACATTGCCGTTGATGGCCGTCTGGATGCGGGTTGCCGTGGCGCCAGCCTTGGCCGAAGTCGCCAGCGGACCGTGACAACCGGCGCAGTTGCTGCCATAGAGCGTTGCTCCGTCGGCCGGTGCAGGAGTAGGCGTCGGTGTGGGTGTCGGGGTAGTGACGGCCAGGACGTCGACGATGGCCTGCCTCTCAGTGGCGGTGAGTGTCGACAGCGTTCCCATGCCGCCGACGTTGCCGCTGATGGCAGCGTCGAGCCGGGCAAGGGTGATACCTGTCTTGGTGGACGTGGCCAGTGCGCCGTGACAGCCTGCGCACCTGGTGCCGTAGAGGGTTGCTCCGTCAACCGGTGCCGGGGTGGGGGTGGGCGTAGGGGTGACGACGACGGCCAGGACGTTGACGATTGCCTGCTGATCGGCCGAGCTGAGCGAGGAGAGGACGCCCATGCCGCCCACGTTGCCGCTGATGGCTGCCTGGAGCCGGGCAAGGGTGATCCCCTGCTTGGTGGAGTTGGCCAGGATGCCGTGGCAGTTGGCGCAGTTGGTGGCGTAGAGCGAAGCTCCATCAATCGGTGCCGGAGTAGGCGCCGGTGTGGGGGCCGGCGTAGGGGCCGGTGCCGGTGCGGTAACGGCCAGGGCGCTCACGATGGCCTGCTGCTGGGCAGAGGTGAGGCTGGAGAGGTAGCCCATGCCGCCAATGTTGCCGCTGATGGCCGTCTGCAGCCGGGCAAGGGTGACCCCTGTTTTGCTGGAGGAGGCCAGGGCACCGTGACAGCCGGCGCAGTTGGTGGCGTAGAGCGATGCTCCGTCAATCGGTGCCGGTGTGGGCGCCGGCGTCGGAGACGGTGATGGTGCCGGAGCCGGAGCGGTAACGGCCAGGGAAGTCACGATGGCCTGCTGCTGGGCAGAGGTGAGGGTGGAGAGGTAGCCCATACCGCCGATGTTGCCGCTGATGGCCGACTGGAGCCGGGCAAGGGTGACCCCAGCTTTACTGGAGGAGGCAAGGGCACCGTGACAACCGGCGCAGTTGGTGGCGTAGAGCGATGCTCCGTCAACGGGCGCCGGCGTCGGAGTCGGAGTCGGGGCAGGTGCCGGCGTCGGGGCGGTGGCCAGGGCATCTACGAGCGCCTGGGACTCTGCTGCGGATAAGGATATCCCTCCCATCCCTCCGATGTTGCCGCTGATGGCTGCCTGCAGCCTGGTTGTGGTGATCCCTTTCTTGGTGGAGGTGGCCAGGGGGCCGTGGCAACCGGCGCAGTTGGCTGCATAGAGCGCGGCACCGTCAGCCGACGTGGACGGGGCGGGAGCCGGCACCGGTCCCGGTACCGGTGTCGTGGTGGCCGGGGCACCCAGGGCAGTAGCGATCGCCTGGACCTCCTGGGAGCTGAGGGCGGAGAGCGAGCCCATCCCCCCCATGTCGGCATCTATGGCGGACTGGATACGGGCCACCGAAGCGCCCATCTTCCTGGATTTTGCCAGACTGCCGTGGCAGCCGGCGCAGTTGGTCGCATAGAGGGCAGCACCGTCCATGGACGGCGGGGTCACGATCGGTGAGGCGCTCGGCATGTTTGCGGTGACAAAGACGCCGCTGGTGAGTTGTGTTACCGGGGCCGTGAAGATGGGTGCGGTTGCGTTGCTGACGGTCAAGGTGCCGTTGATAAGGGTGATTTTTACGGCGTCAAACATGGCGTCCATGCCGGTATGGTTGGCGGCGAACGCTCCCTTGATCGGGTCGATGGCGGTGCCGTAGGCGGCAAGTAGAGGCTTTAGCTGGTTTTGCAGATCGGTGGTGGCGGTGCCGATGGCGGCAGCGATCCTGTTCTGTACGGCAGGTGTCGGTGCGTCAAAGAGCGCGACCGGATCATCCACGCCCGCGGCATAGGCCACGATGGCGTTGGAGAGTGGGTTGATGTTGGCGGTTCCGGGTGCGGCTGCGAACGAGACGAGCGACTGGGTGCCGTTGTCGGTGGTCCACTCTGCCTTGACGATGAAGGGGGGGGTGAGGCCGGCGACATTGAAGGCGAACGAGCCGTTGGTGGCGGTGGCAGCGGTGAGTTCCCGTGGTGTTGCTGACGAATCCTTGAGTCGAACGTTGCCGACGATCGCCTTTCCCGTGGCGGCAATGCCGGATACGGACGGCGATGCCGTTCCGCCGGAGCTACCACATCCTGCCAGCATGAGTACTGCGGCCGAGAGTGCGATCGCCAACACTGTCGAGAAGGTTTTTTTCTGCATTAAGTCTCTCCTTTTTCAGGGTAAGGTTGCGGCCGAACTGCTCGGCCTTTCCTTGGCCGGGAGACCGGGGTGCGCGATCCCGATTCCCTGCTCGTTTTACGACCCGAAAATGAAACAGCCGGGGCCGTATATCGGTTAGATATTTCGGCGACCCGGCTGTCTCGAAGAGACCCTTGGGCTTTCCGTCCCACCCTCGCGGATGGTTTAGTATTCTCGTGTATCTAAATTTGACTACTGTTGAATGTGACGTTACCGCAATCGGCTCTCTGGTGTCAAGGTTAAATGCAAAAAAGTACCGTTAGGGATAACTTATTGTTTGCCAATAATGGCACAGAGTGTTGCTTCCTTAATCAGAGGTACGGGGTCGCTCTCATGACGCCAGCCTGTGGAGTTCCGAGGCGAGGTATACCCGCTCGTCGATCAGGCTGACTGACTGGGCACTGTGCTCGACCAGTTCGAAAAGGCGCTTGTAGCGGTCCACCTCGGCCTGCTGCGTGGTCTTGCGGCCATAGTACCTGCCGGTCTGGGGAAACACTTCGGTGGCGATCTGGTCGTCGTAGATGGCAAAGTCGATGGGGCTGTTGGTGTCGCGGCCGCTGATCTCGCTCGCCTGGGGGAGTTCATCGCGAAAGGCGACGCGCACGTCGATGCCGTGTCCCAGGTGGGTCGCGAGCACCTTCTGCACCTCCGGGTCGTTCAGCTCTTCGGGTGTGACGACGAAGACGCGGGTGATGGCAACCCCGCGTTCAAGCGCCCTGAGATTGGCCTGGAAAAAGTTGACCATGGCGCTGCGTGAGCTCCACCCGGTGGTGAGGGGATCGACGGCCCTGATCCGGTGGGTCGAGCAATCGGCACAGCGCGCCCCTTCCAGGTAGAACTCTGTCTCGTCCAGCGGGATGAACCCCTGCTGGAGAAGGGAGAGGGTCCGCTTGGTCCCGGAGAGGAGTTCCTGTGCCCGCACCCGGCATTCGGGGTCGACGATGCCGGCCAGGGCGAAGGTGATCTCGTGGGCCTGCCGGTACTCGGTCGTCAGCTCGAGGCGGGTCGTGGCCAGGTCCTCGCGGAGCAGGTAGGTGGCCAGCGAGAGGAGGATGCCGATGCCGAAGATGACGTAGGCGGCCTCAGGGTTGTTGAGTACCCAGTGGAAGAAGATGGCCAGGCCCGAGCCGGCGAGAAATTCGATGAATACCGCCATTTCCTTGATTTTTTCGTTTAGCTTCATACTGTTTTCCTCCTGATGTTCACAAAGGTCCCGGCAGACCGGAAACAAAAAAGCCGGGTCGCGGAGCTATCGATCAAGATAGTTCGGCGACCCGGCTGTCTCGGTGAGACCCTGTGGGCTTTCCGCCCCATCCTCGCGGATGGTTTAGTAGTATCGTCTATCAATAACGGCCCATGGCCGGCCTGCTGCCGTGCATGTCCGTATGTGTTTAATGAGAGATGACTTTAGCCCCTTCCGGCCGGAAAGTCAAGGCGGCCGGTGTTGCGATTTGGTAACAATCCGATCTTGCTGGAGTTTATTTTTCAACGGTTCTGCCGGAACCGGCGCTGACCATCAGTTCGCTCACGAGTTTCGTGAAACGGAGCGGATCGGCAATGGACGACCCTTCGGTAAGGAGCGCCTGGTCAAGCAGCAGTTCGCAGTAGTCGGCAAGGCGGGGGTGCGACTTGTCCTGCTCGAACATGCTTCCCATGACCTTCAGCAGCGGGTGGTCCGGGTTCAGTTCCAGGATCCGCTTGCTTTCCGGGACATCCTGGTTCATGGCCTTCATGATCCGCTCCATGTTGGCGTTCAGGCCGTACTCGTCTGCCACCAGACAGCAGGCGCTGTCGGTCAGGCGGCTGGAGAAGCGGACCTCCTTGACCCGTTCCTTCAGATTGTCGGTGATGCACTCCAGGAGCCCCTGGTACTGCTTTTTCGCCTCTTCCTTGCGGCTCTCCTGTTCCTTTTTCTCGTCCTCGCCGGCCAGTTCCAGGTCTCCACGGTCGACCGCATGGAGCTTCTTGCCGTCGTACTCGCTGAGGCTCTGGACGACCCACTCGTCCACCGGGTCGGTCAGGAAGAGGACTTCATACCCTTTCTTGCGGAAGATCTCCAGGTGCGGCGAGTTTTCCACCAACGCCCGGCTGGTGCCGGTGATGAAATAGATATCCTTCTGCCCCTCCGGCATCCGGCCGACGTACTCCTTCAGGGAGACGAGGGTGCCGGCCTCGGTCGTCGAACTCTCGAACAGCACCAGGTCCTGCAGCTTTTCCTTGTTGGCGAAGTCGAAGTGGAGCCCCTCCTTCAGGACCGGGCCGAACTCACGGTAAAACTGCCGGTACTCGTCGCCCTCCTTCTCCTTCACCTCGGCCAGGGTGGAGAGGACCTTTCCCACGAGGTTCTTCTGGATCCGCTTGATCTGCACGTCTTCCTGGAGTATCTCGCGGGAGACGTTCAGCGGTAGGTCGCTGGAGTCGACCACCCCGCGGACGAAGCGGAGATAGTCGGGGAGGAGGGCATCGCAGTGATCGGTGATGTAGACCCGTTTCACGTAGAGATGGACCCCTTTTTTCCGCTCCGGCATGAAGAGGTCGAACGGCTTCTTTGCCGGGAGGAAGAGGAGCGCCTTGAATTCGCTGGTCCCCTCGGCCGAGTAGTGGATGGTCCTGAACGGATTCTCGAAGTCGTGGGAGATGTGCTTGTAGAACTCGGCGTACTCCTCATCGGTGACCTCGCTCTTGGAGCGGGTCCAGATCGCCTTCATGGAGTTGAGGGTCTCTTCCGTGGTTTTCTCGATTTCGCCGCCACCCTCGATGACCTTGCCGTCGAGGCCGGTGGCCGGTTCCTTTCTCGTCACGTCCATGACGATGGGGTCCTGGACGTAGTCGGAGTATTTCTTGATGATCCCGCGGATCTTCCACTCGTCCAGGTACTCCCGTGCCTCCTCCTTCAGGTGGAGGACGATCTCGGTGCCGCGCCCCTCCTTTTCGCACTCCTCGACGGTATAGGTGCCGTCGCCGGTGGATTCCCAGCGGCAGCCGGCCTTGGGGTCGCCTGCCCGGCGCGTGGTGAGGGTGACCTTGTCGGCGACCATGAAGGAAGAGTAGAAGCCGACCCCGAACTGGCCGATCAGCTCGGGATTGTTGGTGCTCTTGGCCTCCTTCAGCGCCTCCATGAAGGCCTTGGTGCCGGAGCGGGCGATGGTGCCGATGTTCTCTTCCACCTCGGCCGGCGACATGCCGATGCCATTGTCAAGGATGGTGAGTGTGCCGGCTCCCTTGTCCGGGACGATCTTGATGCGCCAGTCGCTGTTTCCTTCCAGAATGGCCTCGTTGGAGTGGGCTTCGAAGCGGGCTTTGTCGATGGCGTCGGATGCGTTGGAGACCAGCTCCCTGAGGAAGATGTCTTTGTTGGAGTAGAGGGAGTGGATGACCAGGTCGAGAAGCTGCTGGACCTCGGTCTGAAACTGCTTGGTGGTTTTGGACATGGTAAATCGACTCTCCTTTGGTTGTTTTCAGGAACGAAACTAATCATTACTGCCGGGAAATGCAAGGGACCGGATCATTTTTTTCTGCTGCGATGCCATCTGCCTGTTGCCGATGCTCCGGAATTGCAGTTTGAACAGGGTGCTGCCGGCGGAACGGCAGGCGTGGTGCGGCCACCTTTGAGGCAGGACAAAACGAGCAGACAATCTTTACTTTTTGTGTTCTCGGCCGAAACGAGACTATACGGGATACCGGGTGCTTCGTACAAAACCGGGAGAGTGCCGCTCCCGCGCCTGGACCCGCCACGACCGTTGATGTCACGACTATTCCTGTCAGAGGTCTCGGAAGATGAGAACTGAAAAACGAGGTCGCACCTCGTCGATACGCACGCACCTGATGGTCATGGTCCTGGTGGCAACGTTGCCGGTTCTGGGGATCATCCTTTACTCCGGCATTGAAATGCGGCGGGTTGCGCTGGATGACGCGAAAAAACAGGCGGTCAGCATCGTTCAGCACGAAGCGCTCTCCCTGCAGAGCTTTGTCGAGGGAACGCACAGCATGTTGACG
This sequence comes from uncultured Geobacter sp., assembly GCA_964431365.1. Classification (GTDB taxonomy): domain Bacteria; phylum Desulfobacterota; class Desulfuromonadia; order Geobacterales; family DSM-12255; genus Geomobilibacter. The sequence continues at coordinate 19,165 of CAYSJJ010000053.1, forward strand.
ATCCTTGCCGAAGTCCCGGAAGTGCGCGAGGGGAGGGCAGAGCCCAGCAGCGGGATCTTCCGGAGCATCCTTGCCAAGAATCCTACCTATACCTCCATGGATGTCTTCGATATGGCCGGATTCCCTATCGCAATGGCCATTCCCACACCAACGCCTTTCTCGATAAGCGATCGCAAATACTATCGTGATGCTCTGAATAACGGTGAGTTTGCCGTCGGCGAGTTTGTCGTCAGCCGGGTCACGGGCAAACCGATCATAAACTACGCCTATCCGGTCCGCTCGAAGTCCGGAGAAGTGACGGCGATACTCCAGACCGGGTACGATCTGGACCACTTCCGCGACCTCCTTGGAAGTCAGGAGAAGGTAAAAGGGGTGCACCTGGTGATCACCGACCACCGGGGAACGATTCTCTATCGGACAGGTTCCCAAAATGACGCCGTCGGCAAGCCGGACGTCACGTCGCTGTTCAGACGGATGAGCGATTCGCCGAACGATCTGGATACGTTTTTCGGTACCGATGAGAAGGGGGAACGGGGATTTTATGCCTTCAGGCGGTTGCGGTTCTCACCGGGGGCAAGCCCCGGTTTTTTCCTCCGCGCAGGTTTTTCTGAGGAGTTCATTGTCGCAGAGGCCAATCGTCTGCTCCTGCGCAACTCGCTCCTGATACTGGCTGCGGCCGGGCTTGCCATACTCCTCGGCGCTTCGTTTGTCCGCAGGATAACAAGACCCGTGCAGTTGCTGGTGGAGACCAGTGGTCGCCTGGCGTCGGGGAGCTATGATATGGCGCTGCCTGATGCAACGTTCAGGGAGATCGACCTGCTGAATGAGCACTTTCAGGCCATGGCAAGGGCTGTTCAGGACCGGGAACGAGAGCTCCAGGACCGCAACGAAGAGTTGACGTCCGTCGAGGAGGAGTTGCGTCAGCAGGTGGACGAATATGTTCGATCCCAGGACGAGCTGCTGAACGAAAGGAACAAGCTGCAGGTGGCAACCGAGATCCTCAGCGGCCGGGAGCGTGAGCTGCAGGAGCGCAATGAAGAGCTGGCCGCGGCAGAAGAGGAACTGCGTCAACAGGTGGACGAATACATCAAGTCGCAGGATCAGCTCCTGGCAGAGAAGAACAAGCTGGAGACGATTTTGACCTGCATGGGGGACGGTCTCTCAATACAGGATCTGGAGTTCAGGGTCCTCTTCCAGAATGAGGCCCACAAACGGATGGCCGGCGATGCGTCTGGAGGGTTGTGCTACGAGGTGTACGAGAAGAGTAACGAGATTTGTGATGGTTGCCCGGTGCGCCTTGCTTATGCCGATGGCTCGATTCATCAGGTGTTACGGGTTGTTCCGCGCGATGACGGTGTCCACTATTTCGAGATCTCCGCGTCCCCCCTGCGGGATGGTGCCGGAAACATCGTGGCCGGGATCGAACTGGTGCGGGAGATAACGGACCGGAAACGGGTGGAGGCCGAGGTCCATCGCCTGAACAACCAGCTGGAGCAGCGGGTGTACGATCGGACCATACAGTTGGAAACGGCCAACCGCGAACTGGAGTCGTTCTGTTATTCGGTCTCCCACGATCTTCGCGCCCCGCTCCGTCATATGAGCGGCTTCAGCCGGATTCTGGTTGAGGATTTCGGCGACCAGGTCCCCAAGGAGGCACAGCATTACCTGAAGCGGATTTATGAGGCATCGGACCGGATGGGTGATCTGATTGACGACCTTCTGGAGCTCTCACGGGTCTCGCGACAGGAAATGCACTGGGAGACGGTCAACCTGAGTGCTCTGGCAGAGTCGGTCTGCCTGGAGTTGCGGGAATCTTCCCCGGACCGGCAGGTGTGCTGCCGGGTGGCGGACACCATAACCGTGAATGGCGACTCCCGGCTGCTCAGGCTGGTGGTTCAGAACCTGCTGGGGAACGCCTGGAAATACACGTCGAAGAGGGAGCATGCCGAAATCCTGTTTGGCGCCGAGGAGCGGGATGGCGAGAAGGTGATCTTCGTCAGGGACAACGGCGTGGGGTTCGACATGACCTATGTGCACAAGTTGTTCGCACCTTTCCAGCGGCTCCATGGCGCCGAATTCGAGGGGACCGGCGTCGGACTGGCGTCGGTGCAGCGGATCATCCACCGCCACGGCGGCCGGATATGGGCCGAAGGAACGACCGGGGTGGGGGCAACCTTTTCGTTCACCTTGGGGGGCACGAGTGCCCCGAGCGGTTAATTCCTTCCTTAGAATTCTGGCTCTTTTGGCCCCTGGCTGTGTTGCGGCTCCTCGGCTTAGGCCCTGCTAGGCCTGCGTCGCCGCGCCTTGCCAGGAACCAAAATCCCTCAGAATTCTTGCGGTGAACTAACCGCACGGGACACTAGCGGCGTCGCCTGCTGATACGGAACTTTCTGATGAATCCCATGGGGTGATAGGATAGTTTCGCGGCGCGCAGCCCCGGTTCGCCCAGGTCCTGCTCCCGGTTGACGAGAGTGCAGTCGGTGAAGAGAAGGCGGCTGAACTCCCGGTTCACCAACTGGCTAAGCCCTTCCATGAAGGGGTCTGCCCTTTCGAAGTGGCAGACCGCTGTCGAGGCATTCAGCCGTTCCCCCAGGGCGAAGGCCTCTACCTTGCCGTCCACCAGGACCACCACCCCCTCCAGTCCCAATGTCTCGAAGGTTTCAAGCGCTTCCGCGGTTGCCACCGTTTCGAGCGCCAGGCTTCTGCTCCCGCTTTCTCCCCGTAGCGCCAGCCACTCGTCCAGCAAGCGCATGCCTCCTTCCCGGTGGGCCGAACCGTATTGTTCAACCGAGTAACGGTGACGGGAGGTGAAGTAATTGATACGGTTTTTCTTTTTGTGATACCTGGGGCCGGGGAGTTCGGCCAGCTCCATCCGTTGGTAGAGATAGTCGAAGTTGTCGCGGTCTTCGCTGACCTGTACCGACGCGTCGTCCAGGTAGCGGCCGGCAAACTGCTCGTCGGCGCCATAGAGGGTTTCTCCACGGCTCAGCAGGAATCGGGCGGCACTGTCGATGTCGCCGGAAAGCGGCGGGAGGAAATAGGGAGCGCCGTCGTACCCCTGGCCCAGCACCACCACTGCGTCGCCCACAAGGGTGAGGTGATAGCTGTGGGCATGTCTGAACAGGAAGAGCCCGGCAAACGTGCATTCGGAAACCCGGGGCTGAAGCCTGGCAAAGGCCTCATCCAGCAGTGGCTTGTCCGAAAGCTGCAGGGGGCGCCGCTCCGGGTAGGTCGGAATAGTCATGTGATGGCCCTTTCACGTCCAGTATACTGGCAAAGGTGGGGTGGTGCCATCGCTCTCTTCCGAAACGCGTTTCACGAAGTTCGTTGCCGTAACGGGTGAAATAGGTTTGCAGAAGCCGGGCTCCCTGTGATAGTTACTATTTACTTTAGTTTCCGTCCGGAAACGGTCCTTTTTCGCCCTGGCGGTGTCAATCTGCGGTCTTACTTAAGTGCGGCGTACAGATAGTACGCCTCCGCATACTCCCTTGATTTCCTTGCCAGGACAAAAATCCCCCGTTTCCGAATCGTAAACTGGTAGTTCACGAGAGCGGAGTTACGATGTATTTCCCCGACCTGAACAGCTTTACGACCCTGGCCGGACAGGGAAACCTGATCCCGGTCTGCCGCGAGATCATGGCCGATATGGATACCCCGGTCACCGCCTTTCGCAAGATCGACGACGGCCGTTACGCCTTCCTCCTGGAAAGCATCGAGGGTGGCGAAAAATGGGGGCGCTACACCTTCCTGGGTGCCGGACCGGCAACGGTCATCCGCTCCAGGGGGCGTGTCGTTGAGCTCCTCGAAGCCGGTCAGGAGCCGCGCCGGATCGAGACCGACGACCCGCTCGGCTATATCCGGGATCATATGGCCCGCTTCCAGCCGGTGGAGATCCCGGGCATCCCCCGTTTCTTCGGCGGCGCGGTCGGCTACCTCGGGTACGACATGGTCCGCTTTTTCGAGCGGCTGGAGAGCGACAAGCCGACCCTCATCGGCGCCTGGGACAGCTACTTCCTCATCACCGACACCATCGTTATCTTCGACAACGTCCGCCAGAAGATCCAGGTGGTTTCCAACGCCCATCTCGACGGCAGCCAGACGCCAGCAGAGGCCTATGCCGCCGCGACAACGGCCATCGACGCCCTGATCGCCAAGTTGAAGGGGCCGCTACCCCCTCTCCCCGCCGGGCCGAAGCCCCAGGGGCTTGCGTGGCACTCCAACATGGAGCCGGCAGAGTTCGAGGCGGCTGTCGAGCGGGCCAAGGAGTATGTGCGGAGCGGCGATATCATCCAGGTGGTGCTCTCCCAGCGCTTCTCCGGCGATCTGACCGTCGATCCCTTCGACATCTACCGGATGCTCCGCACCATGAACCCTTCGCCGTACATGTTCTTCCTCCGGCTGGACGACACCGTTGTGGTGGGGGCTTCCCCGGAGGTCATGGTCCGGAAGGAGGGGGCAAAGGTGGAGCTCCGCCCCATTGCCGGCACCCGCCCCCGCGGCCGGACGCCGGAAGAAGATCGGCAACTGGAAGAGGAGCTCCTGGCCGACCCGAAGGAGCGGGCCGAGCACGTCATGCTCGTCGATCTGGGACGCAACGACCTCGGACGGGTCTGCCACACCGGATCGGTCCGGGTTTCGGAGCTGATGACCGTGGAACGCTATTCCCACGTCATGCATATCGTCTCCAACGTGCAGGGTGAGCTTGCCGACGGCCAGGATGCCTACTCACTGGTCAGGGCGACGTTTCCGGCCGGCACCCTCTCCGGCGCGCCCAAGGTCAGGGCCATGGAGATCATTGACGAGCTGGAGCCGTGCCGGCGCGAGGTCTATGGCGGTGCGGTCGGTTACTTCTCCTTCTCCGGCAACATGGACCTGGCCATCGTCATTCGTACCCTGGTGGTGAGGGACGGCAAGGTCCATCTGCAGGCGGGCGCCGGCATCGTGGCCGATTCGGTGCCGGCAGCCGAATACCAGGAGACCAGGAACAAGGCGATGGGTGTGGTGAAGGCGATAGAAGCCGTTGAAAAGGGGCTCGACTGATGCTGCTCATGATCGACAATTACGATTCCTTCACCTACAACATCGTCCAGTATTTCGGCGAACTGGGTGAAGAGGTCCAGGTATACCGTAACGACCGGATCTCGCTGGAAGAGATCGAACGGTTGGCGCCGCGGCGGCTCGTTGTTTCGCCCGGCCCCTGCTCGCCAGAGGAGGCGGGGATATCGGTGGCCGCCATCAGGCACTTCGCCGGCAAAATTCCGCTCCTGGGGGTCTGTCTCGGCCACCAGTCCATCGGTGCCGCCTTTGGCGGCAAGGTGGTCAGGAGCGCCACCCTGATGCACGGAAAGACCTCACCGATCCACCACGACGGCCGTGAGCTCTTCGCCGGCCTTCCCAATCCCTTCAACGCCACCCGTTACCATTCCCTGATCGTGGAGCGGGAAACGCTGCCGAGCTGCCTGGAGGTGACGGCCTGGGTGGAGGAGGGGGAGATCATGGGGCTCAGGCACCGGGAGCTGCCGCTCTGGGGGGTCCAGTTCCACCCGGAATCGATCCTTACGGAGGGGGGGATGGATATTCTCCGCAACTTCCTGGAAATGACGAAGTGAAACGCGAATTGTCCGCAATCTCTGCGTTGGCCTTCACGATTGCTTGTGCGGCGTAGCGATGCTACGCCTCCGCGCAATCCCTTGGCCGCCTTGACCTTGCGAAAAATTCACGTTTCACGGAGAGAGGATTAAATGATCAAGAAAGCCATCGCGAAAGTCGTTGAGCGGCAGGACCTGGCCGAGGGGGAGATGATCGAGGTCATGGACCAGATCATGTCCGGCGGGGCCACGCCGGCCCAGATCGGCGCCTTCATCACGGCGCTCCGGATGAAGGGGGAGACCGTTGCCGAGATCACCGGCGCGGCCCGGGTCATGCGGGAGCGGGCGACCCCCATCCGGGTCGGCAAGGGGGCTCTGGACATCGACCGTGACGACATCAACATCGACCGGGAGACGATCCTGGACGTGGTCGGCACCGGCGGCGATTGCACCAACTCGTTCAATATCTCCACCACCGTTTCCTTCGTGGTCTCCGCCTGCGGCGTGAAGGTGGCCAAGCACGGCAACCGTTCGGTCTCCTCGGCCTGCGGCAGCGCCGATGTGCTGGAGGCGCTCGGCATCAACCTGGACGTGACCCCCGAGACGGTGGAGCGCTGCATTGATGAGATCGGTATCGGTTTCCTCTTCGCGCCGGCGCTGCACGGCGCCATGAAGTATGCCATCGGTCCCCGCAAGGAGATCGGCATCCGGACCATCTTCAATATCCTCGGTCCTCTCACCAACCCGGCGGGCGCCGATTGTCAGGTGATGGGGGTCTATCGGGAAGAGTTGGTGGAGCCGCTGGCCCAGGTGCTGAAGAACCTCGGCTGCCGGCACGGGTTCGTGGTCTACGGCAGCGACGGCATGGACGAAATCACCCTTACCGGACCGACCCATATCGGCGAGGTGACCCAGGAGGGAGTCACGGTCAGCACCCTGCGACCGGAGGAGCTTGGGCTCACCCTCTGCACCATGGCGGACATGCGGGGTGGTGACGCCAAGGGGAATGCGCTCATTGTCCGTAAGGTGCTCTCGGGTGAAAAGGGGCCGAAGCGGGATGTGGTGCTGCTGAATGCCGCCTATGCCCTGCTGGCCGCCGGCAGGGCCGCCGATGTCAAGGCCGGCATGGTGCTGGCGGCGGAGGCGATCGATTCCGGGCGGGCAATGGCCCAGGTGGAAAAACTGGCTGCCCTGACCAACGAGTGACCAATGACCGATACCCCTGATATCCTTAAAAAAATTGTCGCCCACAAGCGGGAAGAGGTGGCAGCGGCGAAAGCAGCCATGCCCCTGGCGGAGCTGAAGTCGCACCTTTCCGACCGGGAAGACCAGCCCCGGGGCTTTAGCCGGGCGCTCTCCGACGCGGCTGCTTCCGGCTGGACCGCCATCATCGCCGAGGTGAAGAAGGGGTCCCCCAGCAAGGGGTTGATCCGCCCCGACTTCGATCCGCTGGAGATCGCCTCCACCTATCAGGAGAATGGTGCCACCTGCCTGTCGGTGCTGACGGACGAGCACTTTTTTCTCGGCCATCTCCGCTATCTGGCCCTGATCCGCGAGCAGGTGGGGTTGCCGCTCCTGCGCAAGGATTTCCTCTTCGACCCGTACCAGGTCTATGAGGCTTCGGTGGGGGGGGCGGACGCGATCCTCCTCATTGCCGCCATGCTGGAGCTCTCCCAGCTTCGCGACCTGGCGGCCCTGGCCCGTGAGCTGCAACTGGACGTCCTTCTTGAGGTCCACGACGAACGTGAGCTGGAGATGGCCCTTGAGACCGATTGCGGGTTGATCGGCATCAACAACCGGAGCCTGCACACCTTTGTCACCGACCTTTCCACCACCGAACGGCTGGCGCCGCGTATTCCGGCCGATCGTTTCATCGTGGCGGAGAGCGGCGTCAACTGCCGGGCCGACGTGGAGCGCCTGCAGAAGGCCGGTGCCAGGGCATTCCTGGTGGGTGAATCGCTGATGCGGGAGGCTGACATCGGCGTCAAGCTCCAGGAGCTGCTGGGGTGACGTCGGGTTCTTGAGTTCCATGTGTTTCATGAGTTCCATGAGTTGTTGAGTTCATTTCATAGCGCGAGGTTCACCGATGAACACCAAGATTCTTCTCAGTGAGGACCAGATCCCGAAACAGTGGTACAACATCATCCCGGACATGCCGGGCCCGCTGGCACCGGTCATCAATCCCCGGACCCTGAAGCCGGTGACGCCTGACGACATGCTGGCCATCTTTCCCATGGCCCTGATCGAGCAGGAGATGTCGACCCAGCGCTGGATCGACATTCCGGACGACGTTCGCGAGATCTACCGCCTCTGGCGGCCGTCGCCGCTCTTCCGGGCGCGCCGGCTGGAGCAGGCCCTCGGCACCCCGGCCAAGATCTACTACAAGTTCGAAGGGGTCTCCCCGGCCGGCTCCCACAAGCCTAACTCGGCCATTCCCCAGGCCTGGTACAACAAGCAGGCCGGTATCCGCCGCCTGGCCACCGAGACCGGGGCCGGCCAGTGGGGGAGCTCGCTGGCGCTGGCCTGTGCCATGTTCGGCCTGGAGTGCACCATCTACATGGTGAAGGTCTCCTGCCAGCAGAAGCCGTACCGGAAGAGCATGATGCAGCTCTGGGGGGCCAATGTCATCCCGTCCCCCTCCGAGTTCACCAACTCGGGCCGGTCGATCCTGGCCCACGACCCGGCGTGCCCCGGTTCTCTCGGGATCGCCATATCCGAGGCGGTGGAGGACGCCGCCACCCACGAGGACACCAACTACGCCCTGGGGAGCGTCCTGAACCATGTCTGCCTGCACCAGACCGTCATCGGCCTGGAGGCGAAGGAGCAGATGAAGATCGCCGGCGACGACCCGGACGTGGTGATCGCCTGCTGCGGCGGCGGTTCCAACTTTGCCGGCCTGGCCTTTCCGTTCCTGGCCGAGCGGGCGACCGGCAGGCAGGTGCGCTGCCTGGCAGTGGAACCGGCCTCCTGCCCGACCCTCACCAAGGGGGTCTACGCCTTCGACTACGGCGATACGGCGCAGATGGCGCCCATCTCCATGATGTACACCCTTGGTCACGATTTCATGCCCCCCGGCATCCATGCCGGCGGCCTGCGCTACCACGGGGAGTCGCCGCTGGTTTCCCAGCTCTACGCGGCCGGCCAGATCGAGGCCAAGGCCTACAAGCAGAACTCCTGTTTCGAGGGGGCGGTGCTGTTTGCCCGCTCGGAAGGGATCGTGCCGGCCCCCGAGTCGTCCCACGCCGTACGGGCCGCCATCGACGAGGCGGTACTGGCCAAGGAAGAGGGGAAGGAGCGGACCATCCTCTTCGGCCTCTCCGGCCACGGCCAGTTGGATATGGCGGCCTATGACGCCTATCTCTCCGGCAACCTGGAGGACTACGAGTATCCGGACGAGATGGTAAAGAAGGCGCTGGAGCGGCTGCCGAAGATCACTCTCTGACAGCCGGACGCAGAGAAAACATGCAGGGAGCGGAGGGTGTCGATACGTTCCGCGCCGGATTCTCCGTCTCCTTAGCGTCACTGCGGTGAAAATATGATGCGAGTAAAAATCTGCGGCATAACGAACCTGGACGACGCGTTGGCAGCGGTTGAGGCCGGTGCCGACGCCCTCGGCTTCGTCTTTTTTGAGAAGTCCCCACGCCATGTGAACCCGATGCAGGCGTCGGCGATCATTGCCAAGCTTCCCCCCTTCGTCCTGACCGTCGGCCTGTTCGTCAACGAGGAGGCCGAGCAGGTCAACTGGACCGCCGACTTCTGCGGTCTCGACATTGTCCAGCTCCATGGCGACGAAGAACCGGAGTACTGTCCCGAGATCCGGCGGCGGATGATCAAGGCGTTTCGCGTCAAGGACGCGGCGAGTCTCGTCTCCCTGCAACGGTACAGCGTGGCCGGCTACCTGTTGGACGCCTGGTCGCCGGCAGCCCTCGGCGGCACGGGCGAGACGTTCAACTGGGACCTGGCCCGGGAGGTCGCCGCCGGCGGTCGGCTGATCCTGGCCGGCGGGCTCACCCCCGACAACGTCCGACAGGCCGTGGAGCAGGTGCGACCCTACGGCGTTGACGTCTCCAGCGGCGTGGAAGCGGCGCCGGGAAAGAAGGACCACGGCAAGGTGAGAGAATTCATCAGGAACGCAAAAGGATTATAAAATAATGAGACTGCCTGACAAACAAGGACATTTCGGCCAGTTCGGCGGCCGGTACGTATCGGAAACACTGATGCCGGCCCTCCTGGAGTTGGAAGAGGCCTACCGTAAGTACAAGAACGACCGGGAGTTCAAGGCCGAGTTCGACTACTACCTCCGGCAGTACGTGGGGCGCCCCAATCCCCTCTACTTCGCCGGGAAGCTGACGGAAAAGCTCGGCGGGGCCAAGATCTACCTGAAGCGGGAAGACCTGAACCACACCGGTGCCCACAAGGTGAACAACACCATCGGCCAGGGGCTCCTGGCGAAACGGATGGGGAAGCGGCGGGTGATCGCCGAGACCGGCGCCGGCCAGCACGGCGTGGCGACCGCCACCATCGCCGCCCTGTTCGGCATGGAGTGCGAGGTCTTCATGGGGGAGGAGGATATCCGGCGCCAATCCCTCAACGTCTTCAGGATGAAGCTCCTGGGTGCCACGGTGACCCCGGTGAACTCCGGCACCGCCACCCTCAAGGACGCCATGAACGAGGCGATGCGCAACTGGACCACCTATGTGGCGAACACCTTCTACGTCATCGGCACCGTGGCCGGGCCGCACCCCTATCCGATGATGGTGCGGGACTTTCAGGCGGTCATCGGCCGTGAGGCGCGGGCCCAGCACCTGAAGGCCGAAGGGCGGCTTCCCGATGTCCTGGTGGCGGCCGTCGGCGGTGGCAGTAACGCCCTGGGGCTCTTCTATCCGTTCATCAACGACCGCGAGGTACGGATGGTCGGGGTGGAGGCGGCCGGTTACGGCATCGCCAGCGGGAAGCACGCGGCCCCGCTCTGCGCCGGCAATGTCGGCGTCCTGCACGGCAACCGGACCTATCTGCTGCAGGACAACGACGGCCAGATCAGCCATGCCCACTCCATTTCCGCCGGCCTGGACTATCCCGGGGTCGGGCCGGAACATGCTTGGCTCAAGGAGAGCGGTCGGGCCGAATACGTCCCGATCACCGACGACGAGGCGATGGAGGGGTTCCAGACCCTGACCCGGGAAGAGGGGATCCTGCCGGCCCTGGAGTCGGCCCATGCCATTGCCCATGTCCTGAAGCGGGCACCGACCATGGGAAAGGAGCAGAGCATCGTGGTCTGCCTTTCCGGCCGGGGGGACAAGGATATCCATACGGTCGCCGAAGCCATGGGGGTGAGCCTCTAGAAGGTTGCTGAAAAACGGCCATCTCGCCGCCGTCCTCGCAAGCTCCTCGGTGCGGCGTAGCGCTGTTTATGCCCGGAGTTTGGGTACTACGCCTCCGCGGAGCTCGCTGCGGGTGCGACGATCTGACTATTTTTGA